>NZ_JBIBAK010000024.1:0-144080 GCF_042899865.1 Streptomyces sp. NPDC013157
GATGGCCAGGACACTGCGGGTGTCCGCGTAGCGCAGGTCCGCGCCCAGGGCGAGGGCCATGCCCGCGCCCAGGCAGTAGCCGTGGATACGGGCGACGACGGGCACCGAGAGCGCCGACAGCTGCGTGAACAGGGTCGTGGCCGCGTCGTCCGCCGCCTGTCGCGCTACATCGTCCTGCCGGCCGGGGAATTCGCTGATGTCCGCGCCGGATACGAAGGCCTGTTCGCCGGCGCCGCGGAGGACGACCACGCGCACCTGCTGGTCCTCGTCCATCTTCCGTAGCGCGGTGGCGAGTTCGGTCATCATCGCCACGGACAACGCGTTGCGCCGGGACGGGTTGCTGATCTCGACAGTGCCGACGGCGTTCCGGACCTCGGTGCGAATGCGTGGTGCGGTGGTCGCGCCGGTCATTCGGCCTTCTCCGCCACGAAGCGGTTGCGCAGCGCGCCGATCCCCTCGATGCGCACTTCGAACTCCGAGCCGTCGCGCAGCAGGACCTTCGGCTCGCGAACGAAGCCCACCCCGGAGGGGGTGCCGGTGAGGATCAGGTCACCCGGCTCCAGGGTCATCACGGTGGTGATGTAGGCCAGCAACTCCGGTACACCGAACAGAAGTGAGGAGGTGCGGTCGTCCTGGAGAACCTCACCGTCGAGCGTGCCCTTGATGGCGAGGTCGGGCCGTGCGCCGCCGAGTCGCGTGGCGGGCACGACGACCGGCCCGACGGGGGTGAGACCGTCCCAGGCCTTGCCGGCGACCCGCTGCGTGGTGTGGAACTGGAAGTCACGCACGGAGACGTCGTTGGCCGCGGTGTACCCGAAGATGATGCTCTCCGCGTCCTCGGCCGCGATCCGACGCGCCCGGGCACCGATGACCACGGCGAGCTCGCTCTCGTAGTCGATCTGGTCCGACTCCGGTGGCAGGGCCACTTCGGCGAAGGGCGCTGCCAGTGAGGTGTGCCATTTCGGGAAGAGATCGGGGTGAGCCGGTCCCGTGTCGCGGCCGCCCTCGTGCACGTGCGCGAGGTAGTTCTGGCCGATGCAGATGACCTTGCCAGGGCGTCCGACCGGGCTCAGCAGCCGATGGTCCGGCGCGTCGATCACAGCGCCGGCCTCGATGGCGGCCAGGTCGCCGCCGGCCGCTTCGAGCAGCGCGGGCAGGTCGTCGAAGACGTCTTTGTCCACCAGGGCCAGGCGTGCCTTGGTCGCCCCGTCCCGACGCAGCGCGACCACGGGGCCGCCGCCGTGCAGGACCCGCGCTAGGCCGAGACCGTCCGTCCAGTCCACCGGTGACGTGTGTGCCGCAGTCATCATGAAAGTGCCCTCCTGGTTCATTTCCGCGCCTCGGCGCCGAGGACGGCCCGGGTGGCCGCCTTCGTCTTCGCGTGATCGGCGCCGGTAGCGGCGTCCCCGGCGGCGTGCACGCCGACGACACCGTCCGTGACCAGTGCGGCGATCCGATCGTCGTCGTATCCCAGTCCGGTGAGGACCGCGACCGTGTTCGCGCCCAGCTCGGGTGCGCGGCCCCGGGCGCGCGGTGCGCCGTCGGCGACGATGGGAGTGTTCACGATCGTCGGCTCCGCGAAGCGCTCCTCGTCGTGCACGAACAGGCCGCGCACGGCGAACTGTTCGTCGGTGAGGATGTCGCCGATGCCGTTGACCGGACCGCACGGGACCCCTGCCGCGCGCAGCGCGTCCATCCAGCGATCCCGCGGGGCCGTAGCGAAGCGTGCCTGGATGATCTCCGAAAGGGATGCCCGGTGCAGGAAGCGTTCGTACTCCGTGGCGAAGCGTGAATCGTCGCTCAGATCGAGCTCGAGCACCGTGCAGAGCGCCTCCCACGCCCGGTCGACCGCACCGAGCACGAGAGTGACGCCGTCCTGGCAGGTGAACGCCTCGTAGGGGGCGGCCAGTCGGTGAGCGGTGCCCAGCGGGGCCGGTTCCACCCCCGTCGCCACGTAGTCGGCGACCTCCCACAGCGACCAGGCGGCCACCGAGTCCGCGAGCGCGACGTCGATGTACGCGCCGCCGCCACCGGCGCGTGCGCGCAGCAGGGCGGCCAGGACGCCGATCGCTCCCCACATGCCGGTCCCCACATCGGACACGGGGAACCCCGCCTTGGCCAGTTGCCCCTCGACCGACCCGGTCACGGACATCAGTCCGCTGTAGGCCTGCGCGATCAGGTCGATGCCCTTCGCGTCGCGCATCGGGCCGAACTGCCCGAAACCGGAGATGGAGCAGTAGACGAGGTCGGGGCACTGTGGCCGCAGGTCCTCGTAGCCGAGGCCGAGCCGCGCCATGGCGCCCACCCGGAAGTTCTCCACCAGGACGTCGCTGCGTCGTGCCAGGGAGCGCACGATGTCGGCGCCGGCGGGGGACTTCATGTCGACCGCGAGGCTCTGCTTGTCGCGGTGGGTCAGGTCGAAGGGGATCGACCTGCGCTCCGGGCCCATCCGCCGGGCGCGCATGCCGTCACCCCTGACCGGTTCGATCTTCAGAACGTCCGCGCCGAGGTCGGACAGGATGGTCGTGCAGTAGGGGCCGGCCAGGGCCCCGGTCACGTCGAGGACGCGTACGCCTCGAAGGAAGGCCGGGCCGGGCCCGGCGAACTCCGTTGTCGCTGTCATGGCGCCCTTCACTTCACCTCGGTCCGTAATGTGGACCAGTGGACCGCAATAAGGACCTTCGGTAAACTTAGGCCCGTAATTCCAGGAGCGTCAAGCGGGTGGGGGAGATGCTCCCGGGGCCCGTGGGCTGGGCGCTACGACACGGTGAGCTCGCACCACCGGGCAGATCCGGTGGCTGATGAGGTCACCTCAGGGGCGCGTCCAAGAGCAACGCGTCCGGAAGTGGACCGCATGTTGGATCGGTGGATCTACTGGCGGTCCGAAGCATCTTGGCGGTAGGTTCTTGAACGCCTCCGAGCGTTCGGACATTGCCGAGAGGCTTCTCAGGGGCGGCCGACGGCCACGCACCCGCCGGCTGTCTCGCGAGGGTTCAGGAGCGCAGATGCCTGTGAATGCTGACCCCGCGATCGTCGGGTTGGGGCCGGGGAGGCGTTCGCGCCCCACTGGGTCAGTCCGGTCACCGCGGTGCGCTCTCAGGGGCCGCCCGGGTGAGCGCGCCGGACAGCGAGATCGCGTGGCTCACGCAGGACGCGGCGGACCTTCGCCGACTCGGCGAGACGCACCTTTCGTCGACCACCGCGACGCCACCACACTCCTCGTGCGTCCCGGTATCGACGTCTTCGCGGGCGCATCCGGAGCGGTACAGGCGCCCGCGCTCGTCGATGACCTCATGTCCCAACTGTCCCCGGCCGCCGCAACCACCGCATCGACGGGAAGCGCTGATGAGCATCCCCCATGGCGATCGCCATGTCTGCCGTCACGACGGCCCACCCCCGCAAAGAGGACGTCGTCCGCGAGGGTACGGCCCAACTGGGCCCGGCCACGCGTGCCGAACCCGGGTGTGGGCCGACAAGCTGCCTGAATCGCTGTGAGACGGCGCGTTGGATCTCACCTGCCCTTTCTCAGCGCCCGGCTGGTTTGTTCTGTACGCATCCATCTCGTTCCATTCGGAGGCCCTCGTATGCCGGACCAGCCGATCAGCCGCAGACGAATGACGGACGAGAGGTGGGTCGAACTGCTCACCACCGCTCTCGACGTGATGCGCGAGGTCGGCTACGAGGCCTTGACCATGGAGGCGGTGGCGGTTCGGGCCCGCTGCAGCAAGGCCACGCTGTACCGCATATGGCGGGGCAAGCCGCAGATGATCGTGGAGGCCCTGTACGCCGCGCGGCCGGTGGACATAAGCGCCATCGATACCGGTACGTTGCGCGGTGACCTGCTGGCCCTGTACGGCCAACTGGTGGTAGGTGTGCAGCGGGACACCGAGTTGTTGGCGGCGCTCGCCCATGCCGTGCTCATCGACCCGGATCTCGCTGCGGCCATGCGCACGTCACTCGTCGAGCCCGAGTCCGCCGCGATGGGCCAGTTCGTGGACCGGGCCGTCCGACGCGGCGAACTGACCGCCCGGCCTGCCGCCGTCGAATTCCTGCCGCAACTGATGTTCGTCGCGCTGATGGCCCGGCCGCTGACCGAGGCCGCCTTCCTCGACATGGACTACGCAACACGTTACATAGACCTGGTCATCATGCCGGCGCTGCTGACCGACTGACCCGTATTCCTTCGACACTTGTCGTGACTCATGAGCCATGTCCCGGACTTCCGCCGATGTCCACGGACGTTCGGTACGCACCTGGCGGACGTCGGGCGTTCGTCAACGGCGTGCGAGTTCCGCCGAGATCCGCTCGGTCGCCTCTCTTACCAACTGACCGTAGGGCTCGTGGAGTTCGTCGGTGAGTCGGTAGCTGGGCAGTGAGATCGACAAGGCCGCCACTGGTTGCCCCTGTCGATCGTTGATCGCCGAACCGATCGCGGAGACGTCCGGTCGCCACCGCCCGGGGTTGACAGCAACACCTCGTCTCGCGACGGCTTCGATCTCGGCCAGAAGTTCCTTACGGGTCAGGCGCGTGCCGTTGGCCAGTTCGACGACGGACGGGATCCGGGTGACCAGTTCCGCAGCCGGGAGGCGGGAGAGAAAGGCCCAGCCCGACGCCGTGAGGATCATGGGAACCCGTTCGCCGACCTGTGCGACCGTTTGAACGGGTCGTGAGGACGGCATCTTGTCGATCAGGACCAGCGACTCGCTGTCCGGGGCGGACAGGTGGATGTTTTCGTCGGTTCGTCGGCCGAGTTCTTCGAGGACGGGGCGGGCTCGTTCCCGCAGGTCGTCCTGAGTCATGACCCTTGCTCCGACTGCGAGTGCCCGGGCGGTCAGGACCCAGCGCTGTTCTCCCGGTGCTCCCTGCGGGGCCAGCCAGCCGGCCTCGCCGAGGGTGCGCAAGATCCTGTGGACCGTCGCCTTCGGGATTCCCAGCGACCTCGCGAGGGCGCTGATGCCGACGGGCTGTGACTGGGCCACAGCTTCGAGGACATCAAGGGATCGCAGCACCGACTGCATTCCCTGCCGCGTGTCCGACGACTCGCTCACGCTTTCTCCTTCGCTGGTGGTCCCCATCATCGTAGTGAGGGCGCCCTGGCAAGTGCTCCTGATCGGAGCTGAGGCTCTTCGGTCTGCATGATGGATCGCCTGACCGCATGATGGTTCGATTCTATGCTTCGTGATGGTCAGCGCAATGCCGTCATTGGGACATCCGTGTCATTACACGCCGAACCTGTCGGCATGAAGACCTGGCCCGGCACGCAGTCAAGGCCGTCAAAGACGCCGCCGAGTCCTTATCTGCAACATCGTTCACGATGCGATCTGTCGTGTCCCCTGGGCCGCCGCCCACGACCTCCAGCGCGTCACGCTCGAACTCGGCGGCAACGACGCGGCGATCGTCCTGGACGACGTCGACATCGATGCTGTCGCAGAGCCGCTGTTCCAGTCCGCCGTCGCCAACTCCGGCCGGATCTGCGAAGCGACCAAGGGCGTCTACGTCCCAGAGCGCCTGTAGGCAGGCTCCTTGTGCTTGGCCCGCGGAGACAGCGCAGACTTCTTCGCTCGACGGTCCGGTGCCGCTCTGCAGTAGACGTCTCGGATTCTGATGCACTCGGAAGTGCATGTATGAGGTGTCCTCTTGCCCGGCCTGCTCTGGCTGAACTCACTGACCTTGGCGTTTTGGGGTCAGTTCGGTCTGCCGAGGGCGAGGCCCGTCCCGGCGAGGAACCCGCCGAGGATGGTGTGCCGGTACTGCACCGCCTTGAGACTCCTGCGGACGAGGGTCTCCAGCTCGCTGAGGGTGCGGGCGGCGAGGTTGGCCAGGCTGCGCTTGATATGCGCCCACAGGCCTTCGACCGGGTTGAGCTCGGGCGCATACCCGGGCAGCAGGATGACGGTCAGCCATTCCCGCTCGGCCACGAGTGCCTTCATCGTCTTGGAGATGTGGGTGCTCAGCCGGTCCCACACCGCAATCAGCGGGGCCTTGAGCAGTTGGTGGGCACCGTCGAACAGGTGGATGTAGTCGCTTTCGCCGAGCGAGCGGCGCTCGCCCCTGCGGCCGGTATGCCAGCGCAGCCGGTAGCACAGGCGGGCGGGGAGGCCGGTAGCACAGCAGCCCGGCCGCCGAGAGCCGTCCCCGGCTGCGGCCGGATACCTTGACTCTCGGGGTGATGCCGCGTCGGCCCCAGGTGCGGCCCTTGGGCGGACGGCCGGTCACGCCCGCTTCGTCCTCGAAGCAGACGAACGCGCCGGTCGCCGCCCGGAGGGTTTACCTCCTGCCAGGTCGCCTCCCGCCATGTGGTGATCGCGTCCTCGTCACGTTCGGCGGCGGGCCGGGCGGGCATCTGCACGCTGAAGCCCATCCGGTGCAACAGCCGGGTGACTCCGGAGACGCTGTAGGAGAGGTGAAACTTCCGCCCGATCAGCGTGCGCACCCGTGCGGCGGTCCCCACCTGGTCGTCCGACCAGCCGTGCGCGGCCGGCCCTTCTTCCAGCCAGGCGGCGAGCTTGGCCTGCAGGCCGGGACGGAGTCGGCAGTCGTAGCCCGGGGGTCCCTGGGACCGCAGCGCTTCCCGCCCGCCCGACTCCCAGGCACGGCGCCACTGGTAGACCGACTTCTCACTCACCCGTAACTCCCGGGCGACTCAAGGGACTCTTACGTCCTCCTCGAAGAGGCCAGCGGCCCGCATGCGTACCTCTTCGCGACGCTTGCGCTGCTCGGCGGTCAGCCCGCCCCCGTCCGGATACCGCATACTTCCGAGCTACCAGTCAAGAGGGACCCTGTCACCAGTTCCGACGACGCCCCAGACGCTATAACGCCAAGGTCAGTAAGTACCAAGGGTTCGTCCTCCAGCGAGACGTGCCCAGGGGCGATCCGCGACGGCTCCGGGCTGCAAGTGCGGTACGACGGTACCGACGCCGACGAGCATCCGGTAGGCCGGTGGGTCGCCCAGGGAAGTGGCAGTGCCTCGGTCGATGCCGTCGGTGAACCCGCTCCGAGCACCGGTCCCGCGATAGGCGAGAGCCTGGGCGCGGCATTGATCGGTGCCTTGCGTGGGACCCATCGTCCCGGCGTCGGTCACTCGACACGCCCGGTGCCGATTCCTCCAGTGCTCGTCCGCATGTTGTGCCAACACATAGGAAGCTTCGGTGTTGCACCCGACGGACGCCTGTTCGACAACGCAGAGGGGAACTACATCGACGCCTCGGCGTACGGCATCACCTGGGGGCGAGCGCGTGAGGCTGTTCTTGCGCTTGACGAGCACACCCTTGACCTGGCGAAGTGTCCCTACGACCTGCGCCACGCCGGCATCTCGTTCTGGTTGGCCTCCGGCGTCGACTCCGCAGAGTGTGCGCGCCGGGCTGGACACAGCATCCAGGTCCTCTTCCGCTACTGCGCCAAGTTCCTGGCTGATGCGCGGAACCACGCCAACATCCTGATCGAAGACTACATGCGGCGATGGGAGGAGGCGACGGACGATGACGATGCGGAGAGCGCCTTAGCGGGACCTTGGCCCGGAAATGCCCCGGAACTGCTGGTCAGATCTGGGATACGGGTGGGAGATATCGGGAGTAAGGGCGTGTTTCGACTCGCTGCTTAGATGTGCGCTGAGAAGGGCGCCTGCCGGGCATCTGCCCTGGTCAGGCGCCCTTTTTCTGCGTCTAGAAGAAGCCCAGCTTGCGTGGCGAGTACGAGACCAGGAGATTCTTCGTCTGCTGGTAGTGCTCCAACATCATCTTGTGCGTCTCGCGGCCGATTCCCGACTGCTTGTAGCCGCCGAACGCCGCGTGCGCCGGGTACGCGTGGTAGCAGTTGGTCCACACCCGGCCGGCCTGGATCGAACGGCCCGCGCGGTACGCGGTGTTTATGTCGCGGGTCCAGACGCCCGCGCCGAGCCCGTACAGGGTGTCGTTGGCGATCTTGATCGCGTCGTCGAAGTCGTCGAAGGACGTCACCGAGACGACCGGCCCGAAGATCTCCTCCTGGAAGATCCGCATCCGGTTGTCGCCCTCGAAGATGGTCGGCTGGACGTAGTAGCCGCCCTTCAACTCTCCGTCGTGGTCGATGCGTTCGCCGCCGGTGAGGATCTTCGCACCCTCCTGCCGGCCGATGTCGAGGTAGGAGAGGATCTTCTCCAGCTGGTCGTTGGACGCCTGGGCGCCGATCATCGTGTCGGTGTCGAGCGGGTGCCCCGGCTTGATCTGGCGGGTGCGGGCGACCGCCGCCTCCATGAACTCGGCGTAGTGGCCGCGCTGGACGAGGGCCCGGGACGGGCAGGTGCAGACCTCGCCCTGGTTGAGCGCGAACATCGTGAAGCCTTCGAGGGCCTTGTCACGGAAGTCGTCGTCGTGCGCCCAGACGTCGTCGAAGAAGATGTTCGGGGACTTGCCGCCGAGTTCGAGCGTGACCGGTTTGATGTTCTCCGAGGCGTACTGCATGATCAGCCGCCCCGTGGTGGTCTCGCCGGTGAAGGCGACCTTCGCCACCCGAGGGCTGGACGCGAGCGGCTTGCCCGCCTCCACGCCGAACCCGTTGACGATGTTCACCACACCCGGCGGCAGCAGGTCCGCGATCAGGCTCATCCAGTAGTGGATGGAGGCCGGGGTCTGCTCGGCCGGCTTGATGACGACCGCGTTGCCGGCGGCGAGGGCCGGTGCGAGCTTCCAGGTGGCCATCAGGATGGGGAAGTTCCAGGGGATGATCTGTGCGACGACCCCGAGCGGCTCGTGGAAGTGGTACGCCACCGTGTCGTCGTCGACCTCGCCCAGCGAACCCTCCTGCGCGCGGATCGCCCCCGCGAAGTACCGGAAGTGGTCGATGGCCAGGGGGATGTCGGCGGCCAGCGTCTCGCGCACCGGCTTGCCGTTCTCCCAGCTCTCGGCGACCGCGAGCGGTTCGAGGTGGGCCTCCATCCGGTCGGCGATCTTCAGGAGGATGTCGGAACGCTCCGTCACCGACGTACGGCCCCAGCCCGGCGCGGCCGCGTGCGCCGCGTCCAGCGCCCGCTCCACGTCCTCGGCGGTGCCACGCGCCACCTCGGTGAACGGCTGCCCGTTCACCGGCGACGGGTTCTCGAAGTACTGCCCGCGGGCGGGCGGCACGTACCCGCCGCCGATGAAGTGGTCGTAGCGCGCCTGGTAGGAGACGATCGCGCCCTCGGTGCCGGGCGCCGCGAAACGGGTCATGGTGGCCTGCCTCCTTGCAGATGCGCTGCCCTCCGTCGGGCAGCTCCCGGCGCGGAGGCTAGGGCAGCGGACGTTGCGAACACGTTGCGCGGCAGGTCAGCCGGCCGGCGCCGCGAGCTCCGCCTCCAGGGCCGCCAGCCGGGACCGTACGACCGCCGTCGGCCGCACCGCCGCCAGCGCCCGCCACACCTCGACGTCGTCCTCGCCCCACGGCGCGTGCGCCCACTCCGCGAGCAGATCCGGGTCCTGACACCCGATCAGCCCGGCCCGCAGCCCGTCCGCCAGCCGCTGCCTGAGCCGTACGACCGCGGGTGCCTGCGAGCCGGGCAGCAACGGGCCGGCGTACGCCCCTACGGCAGCCGTCACCGCGCCCGCCTCCAGCCGCCGCTCCACCACGGTCACGTCCGACTCGACCGGCGCGGCCAGCCGGTACGGCCGGGAGGCGAGCAGCCCCGGGCCCAGCAGCCGGCGCAGCCGGACCAGTTCCGCCCGCAGCGTCACCGGCGTCACCTTCTCGTCCTCGTACAGCGCGTACAGCAGCTCGTCACCGGTCAGCCCCTCCGGGTGGCGGGACAGCAGCACCAGCAACTCGCTGTGCCGGCGGCCGAGCCGGATCCGGCGGCCGTCCAGCCGGAGCTCGGCCTCGTCCCGGCCGAGCGCCGTCAACGCGGGCGTCTCGTCGGTGGGCATCGGCGGATCGAGCAGCGCCAGCTGAGACTCGGCGGCCCGCGCCACCGCCTGGACGAAACCCAGGCTGTGCGGGTGCGCCAGCCGGTCGCCGCCGGTGATGTCGACGGCACCCAGCACCCGCCCGGTGCGCGGATCGTGCACCGGCGCCGCCGCGCACGTCCACGGCTGCACCCGGCGGATGAAGTGCTCCGCCGCGAACACCTGCACCGGCCGGTCCACGGCCACGGCCGTCCCCGGCGCGTTGGTCCCGACCGCACTCTCCGACCAGCGGGCGCCCGGCACGAAGTTCATCCGGTCCGCCCGGCGCCGGGTCGCCGGATGCCCCTCGACCCACAGCAGCCTGCCGTTCGCGTCGCACACCGCCAGCAGGTGCTCACCGTCCGCCGCGAACGTCCCCATCAGCTCCCGGAACAGCGGCATCACCCGGGCCAGCGGATGCTCCGCCCGATACGCCCCGAGGTCACCGTCTGTCAGTTCCACGCGCGCCGCGCCGTCCGGCCCCACCCCGGCCCGGGCGGAACGCCGCCACGACTCGGCCACCACGGACCGCACCGGGCGCGGCACGGTGCCTGCCGTGGTGAACGTCTCGTGCGCCCGGCGCAGCACCCGGACGCGCTCGGCAGGGTCGGTCCCCGGCTCCAGGGCCACCCACGGATCGGTCAACTCGGCCTCCCGACGGCGATGCGGCTGGGGACATCGTCATGCGGGGTGTTCGCGCCGACAACCGTTTCGACCACCCTCCCTCCGAGGACCGGTCCACCAGCCTCACTCCGACTGCCCCACCAGCCTCATGTAGCGGACCCAGTCCCAGTGCCTGCCCGGATCGGTGTGGTCGGTCCCCGGCACCTCGACATGCCCGATGACGTGCTCCCGGTCCTTCGGGATGCCGTATCTCTCGCAGATCGACGCCGTCAGCCGCGCCGACTCCTTGTACAGGGCGTCGGTGAAGTACTCCGGCCTGTCCACCCAGCCCTCGTGCTCGATGCCGATGCTCCGCGTGTTGTACTCCCAGTTCCCCGCGTGCCAGGCCACGTCGGTCTCCCGCACGCACTGCGCGACGTGCCCGTCGGCCGAGCGCACCAGGTAGTGCGCGGACACCCGCTTCTTCGGGTTCTGGAAGATGGAGAGCGTGCCGGCGTACGCCTGCTGCGTCACATGGATGATCACCCGGTCGATCGCGTACTCGTCGGGACGCTGGGCCGGGGTCCGGTTCTCGCTGCTCGCCGCCTGCCACTCGGCCGACGGATAGTCGACGACTCCGGTCTGCGCGCCCGCCCGGCCCGCGGGCAGCAGCGTGTACGGGACGGCGGCGAGGGCCGCGCCCTTCAGGAGCCGTCGTCTGCTGGGGAGCGGTCGTACCCGGTCCATGGATGGGGTGCCTTTCGGAAGCGTGCTCGAAGCACGGGGAGCCGAGGGGCGGTCAGCGGCCCAGGGCCGCCGCCGTCTCGCGCAGTCGCGCATGCAGTCCGCGGTAAGTCTCGCGCGCGGGCAGCCACTCCTTGCGGAGCTTGGCCACACACGTGTAGTTGGTGTCGCACACGTTGGCCAACGGCGCTTCCACCGTCTGGGTCGCGTACTGGTACGCGTCGAGTTCGCCGAACCCGTAGTCGCGCACCAGCCACTGCACCAGGTCGAGCTGCGATATCCGGAAGGCGTCCTCCAGCGGACGCGCCGACCCCGTCGAGACGATGTGCGTGTCCGACTCCAGCCGGGGCCACGGCGTCGCGATCCCCTTCAGCAGTTCGACGATCACCACGGTGTTCATCGCGCACTCCACCGCCACCCCGCAGGTCTCGCCCTCGCCCTGCCGGGCGTGCCCGTCGCCGAGGCTGAGCAGCGCTCCCTCGACGTTGACCCCGAGATAGCAGGTGACGCCCGCCCGCATCTCGGGCGTGTCCATGTTTCCGCCGTGCGCGTCCGGCACCAGGGCCGAGCGGACCTCCAGGTTCGCGGGGGCCACCCCGACCGTGCCGTGCATCGGGTCCATCGGCAGCTCCAGCTCGATGCCGCCCTCGTGCGCCCGGAACAGGGCCGTGCGCCGGGCCCGGTCCAGCTGCCAGATCCAGACCGTCTCCGGCAGCGGCGGCTGAAGGGTGGCAGTGGTGTGCGTGGAGGTGAGCGCGCCGAACAGGGGTACCGTCGTCGACGCCGCCCAGTCCCGGGCCGGTTCGATCGACACGAAGTGCACGGCGACGGTGTCGCCCGGCTCCGCGCCCTCGATGTGGAAGGGGCCGGTCTGCGGGTTCAGGAACGGGAACTCGCACACCTCGGAAACCAGGTCCTTCTCCGACCGCACCCGGCCGGCGAAGCAGTCCTCCGTGTACAGGTCGAGGACCGTGCCGGGCGCGATCCGCGCCACCGGCGGCACCCCGCCGAACGTCCAGGCGTAGTCGTCCGGTCCGGGACGGACGGTGAGGATACGGGGGTCGCTCATCGCGGTGGTGCTCCGTTCTGTGCGGCGACGGTGCCAGGGGTGTCCTCTTCGAGGTGGACCCGTGCGGTCTCGGCTATGCGCTCGGGGTGACGCCGGATCAGCACCAGCAGGACGACCACTCCGAGCGCCATCCACACCCCGACCACCGGACCGGCGTACGACACCGGGGCGGTCAGCTCCGTCACGAAGTCGAAGACGGGCAGACCGGCCGCGGTGAGCAGGGCGGGGACGAACGCCACGATGCCCAGCACCGGGAGGAGCAGGTGCCGTACGGGCTTGAGGGACGGGCGACCGCGACGCAGGAAGTAGCCCGCGCAGGCCAGGTTCACGACGATGTAGACGCCGATGACGACCGTGACGATCACCGTGGCCAGCAGCAGGAACGCGGTCACCGGGTCGTAGCCGAAGCCCAGCCCCAGCACCGCGCCGACCGCCACGACCGTCTGGACCGCGATGCCGGCGACGGGGGAGCGGTACCGGGGGTGGAGCGTGCCGAGGACGCGCGGGAGGACCCGGATGCGGGCCAGCGCGAAGGCCGTTCGCGTGGAGACGTTGGCACAGGCGTTGGCGTTGGCGATCGTGGAGTTCACGACCGCCAGGAACACGAGCACCCAGAAGAGCCCGAAGGAGGCCCGGGCGACTCCCTCCCAGGACGCCTCGCCCGCCGCCCCGAAGGAGGCGAACCTGCCGGGGCCGAAATACACGCTCATCGCATAGGTCGTCACCACGTAGAACAGGCCGATCCCCACGGCGGCGCCGAGCACCGCGCGGTGCATCGTGCGGCGCGGGTCGCGGGTCTCCTCGGCGAGCGGCGCGGCCGCCTCGAAGCCGGCGAACGCCAGCACGGTGTAGACGGAACCGGCGAAGACCCCGCTGACCCCTCCGTAGCCGTCCGCGGTGTGCGACGTACCGAACACGGAGAGGGTGTTGTGGCCGCCGGCCCGGATGATCAGCCATCCTGAGAAGACGAGGAACACCGCGATCTCGAAGACCCCGAGGACGGTCCCGAAGCGCGCCGAGGCCCGCACCCCCAGATACCCGGCGACGGCGATGACGGCGGCGCCGGCCAGCGCCCACGGCCACCACAGGTCGGCCGGACAGGAGGCCCACTCGTCATGCAGGGTCCCCGCCGCGGTGAACCCGAGCTGGAGCAGCAGCAACGGCGGAACCAGCGCCTCCACGAACACGTAGCCCCAGCCGACCAGGAAGCCCACGGCCGGATGCAGCCCCTGCGCCGCGTACGTGGCCACCGAGCCGGCCGCCGGCAACTCGCGCGCCAGCTCGGCCACGCACGACGCGGTGAACAGGCAGGCCACCAGAGCGATCAACACCGCCAGCGGCAGGCTGCCTCCGGCGAATGCCGCCCCCGCCGGAATGGACGCGGCGACGGCGGCGGCGGGCGCCATCGCCGTGATGCTCTGGAACAGCACCTCCCGCAAGCCCACCGCGTCCCGCCGCAGTCCCGCGGCCGCCTCTCCCGACATACGTCCCCCTGACGTGCGTGTTCCCCTCGTTCCGGCGGATGCCTCGCGTGAATCACGGTACGGCGCTTGTGGGTTGGGCAGAAGAGTGCCTGGGGGATCCGTGGACGGAGCGGCGACTGTGGACAACCGCGCCACTCGGACGGGTGATGGGGAGGGCGAGCCTCACACGGGCTCGCCCTCCCGCAGACAGACGCAGGAACCCGAACTCGCCGCCGAATGGAGCGCGACGAGGGCCGAGAGCGGCGCGACGAGCGGCGTCGACGCCAACTCCCGCAGGGAGAACAGCGCATACCGGTCGTGCTCGTCGCTGAGCCGTACCGCCGTCTCCTCGGGGAGGATCCCGCCGTCGAAGAAGCAGTCCAGGACGGGGCCGGTGCCGTGCACATCGGCCCGATGGTCGATACCGAGCAGCCTGAGCGTCGGACCGAGAACGATGCCGGTCTCCTCCAGGGTCTCCCGCCGGGCCGCGGTCAGGGGATCCTCGCCGTGGTCGAGCATCCCGCCCGGCAGCCACCACTCGCCCGCCACCGGCTGGCCGGGGCCGTAGCGCAACAGCAGGACCCGATCACGTTCGTCCCGTATGAACACGCATGAGGCGATGAGAGCCTGGGGCTGGGTCCTGATCCACTCCTCGCGGGGAACCCACTCGGCCACGCCAACCTCCCGAAGTCCGACGGAACTTCAGGGTGACTCCCCACGGCGTGGCCGACCCGAACCACCGCGCGCGAAGGCGGAGACTTCCGGCCGCGACTCGGTCAGATCCGCTCAGCCACGGTCGCCGGATCGTCCAGGACGGCACGGATCACCGAGTGGGCCGCGCCGAGGAGAGGGCCCTCGGAGCCCAGGCGGGAGACGGAGACCGGGCAGGCCGGGCCCGTTGTGCGGTCGGCCAGTTCCGCTTCCAGGGACGGCAGGAGCCAGGGGGCGAGGCCCGCCAGGGCGCCGCCCAGGACCACGGACTCGGGGTCGAGGAGGTTGACGGCACCGGTCAGGGCGATGCCCAGGGCCGTACCGGCGTCCCGCAGGGCGCGTCGTACGCCCTCGTGGTCCGCGCCCGCCCGCTGCGCGAGCAGCCCTACCGCGTCCTCGCGGGATTCGAGGCCGGCCGCGCGCAGCACCGCCTCCTCGCCGGCGTACTGCTCCAGGCACCCGCGCCCGCCGCAGGCGCAGCGCGGCCCGTCGGGGTGGACCGGCACATGGCCGAGCTCGCCCGCGAAACCGCGCTTCCCGCGTAGCAGTTGTCCGTCCACCACGACGGCCGCGCCGATACCGATCTCCGCCGACACGTGCAGGAAGTCGCTGGGTGTCGCGTCCCCGAGCCACAGCTCGGCGAGGGCGCCGAAGTTGGCCTCGTTGTCCACCGTCGGCGGGAGGTCGGCGGGCAGCAGCGCGGCCAGGTCCGTGTCGTGCCAGTCCAGGTTCGGGGCGTGGACGACCGTGTGTCCGTCGCGGGCCACGAGACCGGGGACGGCGACCGCGAGACCGGCCGGCCACAGACCGTCCCGTTCCGCGTCCGCCGCGACCCGCCGGACCAGCCCGGTCAGCTCCGCCAGCACCGGGCGTGGATCCCGGCCCCGGTTCGCACCGTGCCGCACGGCACGCGCGCGTACCTCGCCGCGCAGGTCCACCGCGCACACGGCGAGATGGTCGACCCCGACCTCCGCCCCGAGACCGGCCGGTCCGTGCCCGCTCACCGCGAGCGCCGAGCCCGGCCGTCCGACCCGGCTGGGCCGCTCGGGACCCAGCTCCTCCAGCAGCCCCCAGCGGATCAGCTCGTCGACGAGGGTCGACACGGCCGCTCTGGTGAGGCCGATGCGTGAGGCGACCGCGGCCCGCGACAGGGAGCCCTCCGCACTGACCGCGTGCATCACGCGCGCGAGGTTGCGCCGGCGCATGCCCTGCTGGGTGTCCGGCAGGGCACGGCCGGTCGCCGTCGGACGGGCCTCGTGCAGCGGTGCGGTCATGCCTCCATCAATCCTCTGGGACCTTCTGGAACCCTCTCGACAGTCCTCTGCCGATCAGTGGTTCTCCGGCGCCCGCTCCAGCAGCGGGGCCGCGTCGGAGAGTACCCCGGAGATCCTGGACAGCGTCGCGGAGTCCCGCTCCACCGCGTCCAGCACGGGCCCCGCGGCCGTGTTCCAGCGCCGCGCCACCGCCGCCGGGTCCTCACCGGTGAGCAGCCCGGCCGCCTGCGCGGCGGCGCCGAGGGCGACCAGCTCCTTCGCCTCGGGCACCTGCACCGGCCGTCCCGACAGCCGCCGTACCGTCTCCTGCCAGGCCCGGCCCCGGGCGCCGCCGCCGATCAGCAGCAACGGGCTGGTCCGGTCGGCGTCCTCGTCGAGCACCAGGTCCAGGGCGCCGAGCAGCGCGTGCACGGCGCCGTCATAGGCGGCCTGGAGGAGCTGGCCGGCGGTGGTGTCGTGGCGCAGACCGTGCAGCAGCCCGGAGGCGTTCGGCAGGTTCGGGGTGCGCTCGCCGTCCAGGTACGGCAGCAGGGTCACCGAGGTGCCGGGCTCGACGGCCTCGCGGTCCAGGCCGAGGAGCGCCGCGACCCGGTCGACCGCGAGGGTGCAGTTCAGCGTGCAGGCGAGCGGCAGCCAGTCGCCATGCGCGTCGGCGAAGCCCGCGACCGTACCGGTCGGGTCGGCGGGACGGTGCTTCGAGACCGCGTACACCGTCCCCGACGTGCCGAGGCTGAGCACGGGCGTGCCCGGGCGCAGCCCGAGCCCCAGCGCGGCCGCCGCGTTGTCACCGGTGCCGGGCGCCACCAGGGTGCCCTTGGAGAACGGCAGGTCGTGACTGTCGCGCACGGTGCCGGCGACCTCGCCGGGACGGACCACCCGGGGGAGGAACGCCGGGTCCAGGCCCACGTGGGCCAGGGTCTCCTCGTCGTACGCCTCGGTCGCCGACGCCCACCAGCCGGTGCCGGAGGCGTCGCCGCGGTCGGTCGTGCCCTGCCCGGTCAGCCGCTCCGTGAGGTAGTCGTGGGGGAGCCGTACGGCCCTGGTCGCGCGCACCGCCTCCGGTTCGTGCTCCGCGAGCCAGGCCCACTTGGTGACCGTGAACGACGCGCCCGGCACGCTCCCGGTGCGCTCCGCCCAGGCCTTCGGGCCGCCCAGCTCCTCGATCAGCCGCTGGGCCTGCGGCGCCGAACGGACGTCGTTCCAGAGCAGTGCGGGCCGCACCGGCTCGCCGTGCTCGTCCAGTGTGACCAGACCGTGCTGCTGCCCGCCGATCGACACGGCCGCCGCCTCGTGCGCGGCGTCCCCGCACTGGCGCAGCGCCTCGCACAGCGCGTCCCACCACTGGCGCGGATCACTCTCCCGGCCCGCGCCGGTGGTCACGGTGTGCGGTGCCTGGCCGCTCGCCACGACCTCGCCGGTGGACGCGTCGACGACCAGCGCCTTGGTGGACTGGGTGGACGTGTCCACGCCGACGACGAGCGGACCCTCGGCTGCTGACATCGGGCTCTCCCTTTTTCCGCGGCTCGCGGTTTATCTGACCTGCAGTTTTCCCGGTTCGTCGGGGTGTCGCGACCCGGTTTTTCGTCCTTCGGGGACAGGGTGACCCTTCCCAGGGACGCGTCGGCATACTAATTTGTAAACCGCGATGACGAAATAGTCGGCACGACAGTCATCCATCAGTCATCCACCGCAGTCATCGAGCACAGCCCCCGAGCAAGGAGCCGCGGCATGAGCTTCCAGCCCACCCCCGAGGACAGGTTCACCTTCGGCCTGTGGACCGTCGGCTGGCAGGGAAGGGACCCGTTCGGCGACGCCACCCGCCGCGCCCTCGACCCCGTCGAGACGGTCCAGCGCCTGTCCGAACTGGGCGCCCACGGTGTGACGTTCCACGACGACGACCTGATCCCCTTCGGGTCCTCGGACACCGAGCGCGAGTCGCACATCAAGCGCTTCCGGCAGGCCCTCGACGCCACCGGCATGAAGGTGCCGATGGCCACCACCAACCTCTTCACCCACCCGGTCTTCAAGGACGGCGCGTTCACCGCGAACGACCGTGACGTGCGTCGCTACGCGCTGCGCAAGACCATCCGCAACATCGACCTGGCCGTCGAGCTGGGCGCCGAGACGTACGTCGCCTGGGGCGGCCGGGAGGGCGCCGAATCCGGCGCCGCCAAGGACGTCCGGGTCGCCCTCGACCGCATGAAGGAGGCCTTCGACCTCCTCGGCGAGTACGTCACCTCCCAGGGCTACGACCTGCGCTTCGCCATCGAGCCCAAGCCGAACGAGCCGCGCGGCGACATCCTGCTCCCCACCGTCGGCCATGCCCTCGCCTTCATCGAGCGCCTGGAGCGCCCCGAGCTGTACGGCGTGAACCCCGAGGTCGGCCACGAGCAGATGGCCGGCCTGAACTTCCCGCACGGCATCGCACAGGCCCTGTGGGCGGGCAAGCTCTTCCACATCGACCTCAACGGCCAGTCCGGCATCAAGTACGACCAGGACCTGCGCTTCGGCGCCGGTGACCTGCGCGCCGCCTTCTGGCTGGTCGACCTCCTGGAGAGCGCCGGCTACGCGGGCCCGAAGCACTTCGACTTCAAGCCGCCGCGGACCGAGGACCTCGACGGCGTGTGGGCGTCGGCCGCCGGCTGCATGCGCAACTACCTGATCCTCAAGGAGCGCGCCGCCGCCTTCCGCGCGGACCCGGAGGTCCAGGAGGCCCTGCGCGCCTCCCGTCTGGACCAGCTGGCCCAGCCGACCGCTGCGGACGGCCTCCAAGCCCTCCTCGCCGACCGCACGGCCTTCGAGGAGTTCGACGCGGACGCGACCGCCGCACGCGGAATGGCCTTCGAGCAGCTCGACCAGCTGGCGATGGACCACCTGCTGGGCGCGCGGGGCTGATCACGCACGCGCGCGTGAAGGCCGCTTTCGCAGCGACGCCCTCACGCGCGCGTGTCGTCCTCTGTGCCCGGATTCCGCGCCCGCACGGCCGGTTCGTACCGGAAATGCTCCGGAATCGTGCGGTCCACGGCATGAGTCCGTGCCAACTCCCGCGCCGGGCTCGCGCGATGACCGGAACGCGGTGACTCTGGGCGGTATGGCCACGCCGCCCGTACCGCCACGACCGCCCGGCCCGCCACCCGGCACTCCGCCGCCCGGCGGAGGCTACGACCCGCCTCCGCACGGACGTTACGGCCCGCCTCCGTACGAAGGCTCCGCGCCGCCCCCGCACAGCGGCTTCGGCGCCCCGCCCGGCGACCAGGAGCCGCCCACCGCCGTCGGGTGGACGCCACCACGCCCACCGGAGCCGCCCCGCCGGCGCAGGGGCCCGTTGCTCGCCGTTCTGGCCCTGCTGGTGGCCGCGGTGGCCGTCGCCGCCGTCGTCCTGATGGTGTCCGGCGGCGACGGCTCGACCGACCGGAAACCCGGCGCGAGTAGCCCGAGCCCCTCCGGCCCGGCCCGCCCTTCGCTCGGCCTCCCGACCGAGCTGCCCAGCAGCCTGCCGTCGGGCCTGCCGAGCGCACTCCCTTCGCAATGGCCCTCGGAGCTGCCCAGCGAGCTGCCGAGCGGCCTCGACTCACTGCTGCCCTCACTGCTGGGGTAGCGAGTCGTCCCCGGAGGTCCGGCACGGCAGGCGACCGGGAGTGGTTACGCTGAGAGGGGGCTGCTTCACAATCTGTTCGAGCCGGTACGCCGGGGGCCGGTATCGGGGGCCAGTAGGGGGAGCTCGTCAGGGATGTCTCAGGGTCGTGGTCCGGAACCGCGGGAGGCGCGGGCCCGTTTTCAGATCAGAGAGCGGCAAGGGCCGCGAAGGAGGCGACGCTGATGTCGAAGAACGCGAAGATCGCCGCAGGAGGTGTGGCGGTCGGGCTCATCCTGCTGATATGGCTGCCCTGGTGGGTGACGTTCCTGATCGTGGTGGGCGTCCCGGTGGCCGCGTACCTCACCCTCGACCCCTCGCAGCGGCGCAGGCTGCGCAGGGTCACACGCAAGGAGATCGGCCGCTGAGCCACCGGCCCGGGAGGCTCACAGGGGCCGTACGGCCACCTTGTCGAGGGCTTCCAGGAGGCCGGGGAGCTCGGGCCCCCGGCCGACCGGGAGGACTTCGCCGGGTTCCTCGTCGAGGAGCACGAAGGCGATGTCGTCGGTCCGGGCCACGAGCGACCAGCCGGGCCCGTCGGCGCGCAGGGTGCGGGCGTCGCCCGGGGCGAACGAGGAGCGCACCCGGCCCAGCGGCGGAGGCGTGTCCACGTAGGCCCACGCCTCGGCCAGGACCCGCCGGACCCCGGCATGACCCTTCGGGGCCTCCGAGGCCGCCTCGGCGTCCTGCGGAGCCTCCTGGCGGGTTTCTGAGGCCACGGCGGCCGCCGCCGGTGCCGGGAAGTGGTCGTCGCTGATCTGTTCCCGCCAGATCGCCCACTGCAGCGCGATCTCGTCGGCGCCCAGCCGCCGCTGCGCCGGACCCCAGGTGCTGGTGTCCGGCGGGGCCAGCGGTGCCTGGTCCGCCACCTCCGGGCCGGGGTCGTGCGGCGCGGGGACGTCGGGAGCCGCCACGGCGACCGCCAGCGGCCAGCCGGGCAGGGCGGCGACCACCGTGCGCTCGTCCGGCGACAGGTCGTACTCCATGCCGCAGTCCCAGGACGCGATCGCGACGGCGACCAGCGAAACGTCGTCGATCACGACCGTCCAGCGCGCTCCTTCGCCGTCCTGGCCGAGCACCAGACCGTACCCGTCGGCGCGCGGTGCCAGCCCCAGCGCCGCACACGCCTCCGGGTAGTCGTCGCCCAGCACACTCGGAAACTTCGCCGGCGTCAGCAGCACCGCCGTGAGCACGTACAGTGCTTCGTCCGCGGCGACGGCCTCCTCATCAGTCCCGGCCATCCCTGCCTCCCCAGTGGTTCGTCCAACGGCGCGCACCCTAGTGCGACGGGAAGGCCGTTGTCACGACCGGCCTCCACACCTAGCTGCAGGTTTCCACCGGGACGGGACGAAACGACCTGGCGAGCACGGAAGAGCCACGACCTCGGCGGTACCGAAGGGTCAGGCCACCGGCAGCCCGAGGAGGTCCCGCGCCACCGTCGCCGGCGACTCGTCGCGCTCGCGGGCCAGGGCGACCACGGCCCGGCACGCCAGCTCGCTCACCCCGAACGACAGCGCCTCCGGCGACACCCAGCCCGCCGCCTCCTCGATCCGGTCCTGGTCGTCCTCCGCCCGGGCCGCGACATAGGCGGCCGCGGCCTCGAACAAGTTGTGCGCGCGACCCTCACGGTTCGCACGCCGTTCCGGCACCGCTCCGCCGTCGGCGCCACGTCCTCTGCCTACGTACCTGCGGATCCGGTCGAACACGCGGGTCTCCTTCCCCTGCCGGCTCTCGCCTGCGAACGACTGCCCTTCTCCGTCGAACGTAGGGTTGAAGCTCCGGCAACAGAAGAGGGCGTGGCGAAGAGGGATCAGCCCCGACGCCTGAGCCGGGGTGCCGGGCACAACGTCATGTTCGGCCGTCCCGCCGCCTTCGCCGCGGCGGTCACCGGCTAGCGTCCGCGGACCGCCAGTGCCAGGAACCGGGCGTCCTCGTCCACGTACGACGTCATGTGCCAGCCCGAACCGGCCAGCAACGGGTCGAGGTTGGCCTCGGCGCGCAGGTCGTCCGGCGTGATCTGCCGCCCCTGGCGCGCGGCCAGGGCGGACCGGCCGATCGGGTGGAACAGGGCGAGGGTGCCGCCGGGGCGGACCGCGCGCGCCAACTCCCGCAGGTTCTCCGCCGGACGGGGCAGATGGGCGATCAGGCCCGCGGCGAAGACGGCGTCGAGGGACTCCGACCGCACCGGCAGTGCGGCGACGTCGGCGAGCAGCAACTGCCCGTCACGGTCGCGGCCGGCCCGCCGGGCGGCGTGGAGCATCGCCGGCGTGAGGTCCGTTGCGAGGACCACGCCGGTGGGCCCCACGGCCCGCCGAAGCGGCGGCAGGGCGCGCCCGGTGCCGCACCCCGCGTCGAGGACCCGGTCACCCGGGCGCAGCCCCAGCTGGGTGACCGCGGCCGCGTACGCGGGACCGTCGTCGGGGAACCTGCTGTCCCAGTCGGCCGCCCGTGCGGTGAAGAACTCCCGGACATGTGTGTGGTCGTCGCTCATGGTCTGCATGATCCCTCACCGTCACGGATGACGACCCTGCGCGCATGTTCGAGCGGGACGCGATCGTTCCGGCACATCTCTGAGTCATATTGCGGCACCTTTCGAAATGCGCCCCCTTTGTGCGCCCGTGCCCCCTAGCGTCCCTGGGCCATGGGACATCTGCACCACGCCACCTTCGGCTGGCTGACCCCCGTGCTGTCGTACGCCATGGCCTGCATAGGCGCCGCACTGGGGCTGCGCTGCACCGTCCGCGCGCTCGGCAGCACCGGCCGTTCGCGCCGCAACTGGCTGCTCACCGCGGCCTCCGCGCTCGGCACCGGCATCTGGACCATGCACTTCGTGGCCATGCTCGGCTTCAGCGTCAGCGGCACCGACATCCGCTACGACGTACCGCTGACCATCCTCAGCCTGCTCGTCGCCGTGGCCGTCGTCAGCGCCGGCGTCTTCGCCGTCGGCTACAGCCGCGACCGCAACCGGGCACTCCTGCTCGGCGGACTCACCACCGGGCTGGGCGTCGCCAGCATGCACTACCTCGGCATGGCGGCCGTCCGGCTGCACGGCGCCGTGCGCTACGACCCGATGCTCGTCGGGCTCTCCGTCCTCATCGCCGTGGTCGCCGCGACCGCGGCCCTGTGGGCGGCGCTCAACATCAGGTCGCCCGTCGCGGTCACCGTCGCCTCCCTGGTCATGGGAGCGGCCGTCAGCAGCATGCACTACACCGGCATGTTCGCCGTCAGCGTGCACGTCACGCCGTCCGGCAGCCCCCTGCCCGGGGCCACGGCGATGCAGTTCATCTTCCCCCTCGCCGTCGGCCTCGGGTCCTACCTGTTCCTCACCTCGGCCTTCGTCGCGCTCTCGCCCACGGCCGGGGAACGCGAGGCGTCCGCCTCGGCCCAGCGGCCCGTCGCGGGCGCCGCGCGCTGACCCGGTGCCGCCCCACCTTTCCTGAGCGAGGAGGCCATGCGTACACCCCGTAGGACCCCGACAGCAGGCCCGGAGACACCGTCACCGCGGCCGGTGCGCGGCCGTCGCGCGCACGCCGGACCACCCGCCGACGAACAGGTCGACGACCTTGGTGGCACCGCTGCGGACAACGCGGCCACCCGGCCCGGCGGCTGGCGGATCCGCCCACGGACCGTGCGGGCCAAGGTCGTCTGCCTGCTCATGGTGCCGGTGATGTCCCTGCTCGCCCTGTGGGCGTACGCCACGGTCACCACGGCACAGGACGTCGCCCGGCTGCGCCAGTCCCAGCACGTCGACGCCGCGCTGCGCACCCCGGTGGCCACCGCCGTCGCCGCGCTCCAGGCCGAACGGGCCGCGGCGGTCCGCTACGCGACCGACCCCGGCGCCGAACAGGCCGCGGACCTCAGGAAGCTGGGCACCGACACCGACCAGGCCGTCTCGGCACTACGGCTCGGCAAGGACAGCACCGTCGCCGACGGCGAGGAACTGCCCTCGGGCGTCGCCCAGCGCCTGAAGGCCTTCGTCACCGGCGCCGAGCAGTTGCGCACCCTGCGGCGCGCGGTGCAGAACCGAGGCGCCGGCTGGGACGCGGTCTACAGGCAGTACACCCAGGCCATCGCCTCGGCCTTCGGCGTGGACGGCGCCCTCACCGGCGTCCAGGCCGACGACATGGGCTCCGACGCGCGCGTGCTCCTCGAGTTCTCCCGGGCGGGCGAGGCGCTGGCCCAGGAGGACGCGGTCCTCGGCGGTGCCCGGCTGGCCGGCAGCCTCGACGGCGAGCGGCTGCGGCTGTTCACCGGCGCCGTGGACACCCGCCGGATCCTCACCGACGCGGCCGTCGCCGATCTGCCCGCTGTCCAGCGCACCGCCTGGCATCGGCTCGCCGACGGCGACGACTACACCGCGCTGGGCGCCGCCGAGGACAGGATCCTCGCGAGCTCACCCGGAGCCAAAGCGGTCGGTGCGGCCCCCGAAGCCACCTGGAACACCGCGCACGCGCGCGTGCAGGACGGCATGTGGAGCATCCAGGCCGGTACGGCACGCGCGGTGGCGGGCCGGGCCGACCCGTTCGCGCGCGGCCTGCTCACCCCGGCCGGCGCCGCCGTCCTGTTCGGTCTGCTCGCCGTGGTCGCCTCGCTCGTGATCTCCGTACGCATCGGACGCGGCCTCGTCGTCGAGCTGGTGAGCCTGCGCAACAGCGCCCTGGAAATCGCCCGCCGCAAACTCCCCGAGGCGATGCGCAGACTGCGGGCCGGCGAGGAGATCGACGTCCGTGCCGAGGCGCCCCCCGGGCCGCCCGCGGAGGACGAGACCGGACAGGTCGCCGAGGCCCTCGGTACCGTGCACCGCGCCGCCCTGCGCGCCGCCGTGGAACGCGCCGAACTCGCCAGCGGCATCTCCGGGGTCTTCGTCAACCTCGCCCGCCGCAGCCAGATCCTGGTCCACCGGCAGCTGAGTCTGCTGGACAGCATGGAACGCCGCTCCGACGACCCCAGCGAACTGAGCGATCTCTTCCGCCTCGACCACCTCACCACCCGAATGCGCCGGCACGCGGAGAGTCTGATCATCCTTTCCGGTGCCGCCCCGGGCCGGGCCTGGCGGATGCCCGTGTCCCTGATCAACGTGGTACGGGCCGCCGTGTCCGAGGTCGAGGACTACGCGCGGGTGGAGGTACGACAGCTCCCCGAGGCGTCCGTCGTCGGCGCGGCCGTCGCCGACCTCACGCATCTGCTCGCCGAGGTCGTGGAGAACGCCGCGCAGTTCTCGCCGCCGCACACGCGCGTGCGCGTGACGGGCGAGCCCGTCGGCAACGGCTACGCCCTGGAGGTGGAGGACCGCGGGCTCGGCATGGGCCAGGAGACCCTCGCCGAGGCCAACCGGCGCATCGAGCAGTCCGAGGCCCTCGACCTGTTCGACAGCGACCGGCTCGGGCTCTTCGTGGTCAGCAGGCTCGCGGCCCGACACGGCATCAAGGTGCATCTGCGCACGTCACCGTATGGCGGCACCACCGCGGTGGTCCTGCTGCCGAAGGCCCTGCTGCACGGTGGCCAGGCGGAGCGTCCCGCCCGCCCGGCGGCCGACACCGAGCAGGCACCGGAACGCGCCTACGCGCGCGTACCCGGCACCGCCCTCCCGGAGCCCGCCCCCGTCGGCCGGCCCGCCCTCGCCGCCACCCACACCTCACCGCGCCCCGCGCCCGAACCGCCGCCCCCCGGAGTCACCACCTTGAGGCCGCACCGCCCACCGCGCGACTCCGATCACTCCGATAACTCCGATCATTCCGACGACGACCTGCCACGCCGGGTGCGGCAGGCGAGCCTCGCCCCCCAACTGCGTGATCCCCGCGCCGAGGAACCCGCGCCCGCCCGTGGCCGGGACGAGCGCACCCCCGAACTCGTCCGCGACCGCATGGCCGCCTACCGCGACGGCTGGGCGCGCGGCGGCGGCAGACGACCCGGCCGCGGCGCCGCCCCGGAACCCGAATCGGGCACCGACCGCACCGAAGGAGACCGCCCATGATCCAGGACCCGAGCACGAGGGCAGACCGGCGCTCCGGCGAACTCGACTGGCTGCTGGACGACCTGGTGCTGCGCGTCACCGAGGTACGGCACGCCGTCGTGCTCTCGAACGACGGCCTCGCCGTCGGCGCCTCGACCGGCCTCAAACGCGAGGACGCCGAGCACCTCGCTGCCGTGGCCTCCGGCTTCAACAGCCTCGCCAAGGGGGCCGGACGGCACTTCGGGGCGGGCGGGGTGCGCCAGACCATGGTCGAGATGGACGATGCCTTCCTCTTCGTGGCCGCCGCAGGCGACGGCTCCTGCCTCGCCCTGCTCACCGACGTGACCGCCGACATCGGCCTGGTCGCCTACGAGATGGCCCGCCTGGTCAAGCGCGTCGGCGAGCACCTCTACACCGCGCCGCGCGTCGCCGCCAGGCCGCCCGCCGCCGGCTGAGCCGGAAGACCGCCACCGATGACCGAGTACATGACCGACACCCCGCACGAGCCGGGCAGCCAGTGGTACGACGGCGAGGCCGGGCCCCTGGTCCGCCCCTACGCCATGACCGGGGGCCGCACCGAACCCGGCCCCGCCGGCGTGAAGTTCGACCTGATCGCCCTGGTCACGCTCGACCCGGGCAGGTCCGGCGCCGACGACGACACCCCGCTCGGCCCCGAACACCGCGCGCTGGTCGACCTGTGCCGGCTGGAGACGCAGTCCGTCGCCGAACTCGCCGCCGGTGCCGACCTCCCCGTCGGCGTGGTCCGGGTGCTCCTGGGCGACCTGCTGGAAATGGGCCGCGTCACGGTGAGCCGCCCGGTGCCACCCGCCCAGCTTCCCGACGAGCGGATTCTGCGCGAGGTCATCGAGGGATTGCGGGCACTGTAGATGAGCATCCGGAACCAACCGGGCCCGAGCCGGTCAGAACAGACGCGTTCCGGTCCAACCGCCCGCGACGGAACCGCAGTTGCCATGATGCTGGCTTCGCGTCGTCCCCTGCCGCTCCGCCGCTGTCCCGACGTCCGCCGCAGCAGGTCCTCCAGGCACTCCCGCAGGCCCTCCCGAGAGAAGTGATCATGGTCTCCGAGCACCCCGAGTCCACCACCGACGACACGTCGGCCATGGCGCTCAAGATACTGGTCGCCGGCGGCTTCGGCGTCGGAAAGACGACCCTGGTCGGCGCCGTCAGCGAGATCCGGCCCCTGCGCACCGAGGAGATGCTCAGCGAAGCGGGCCAACTGGTGGACGACACGGACGGCGTGGACCAGAAGGTCACCACCACCGTCGCCATGGACTTCGGACGTATCACCATCCGCTCCGGCCTCTCCCTGTACCTCTTCGGCACCCCCGGCCAGGACCGCTTCTGGTTCCTCTGGGACGAACTGTCGCAAGGAGCACTCGGTGCCGTCGTCCTCGCCGACACCCGCCGCCTGGAGGACTGCTTCCCGGCAGTCGACTACTTCGAGCACCGGCACATCCCGTTCGTCGTCGCCGTCAACTGCTTCGCCGGCGCCCGCTCCTACGGTGCCCACGACGTCTCCCGCGCCCTCGACCTGGACCAGGGCACGCCCGTGGTCCTGTGCGACGCCCGCGACCGGGACTCCGGCAAGGAGGTGCTGATCCGGCTCGTCGAGTACGCCGGGCGGATGCACACCGCCCGGCTCCTCGACTCGGTGGGCTGAGCCTCAGCCCGTCAGGTCCTTGAGCGCCACCACCTTCTCCACGGTGACCCGGACCAGCAGTTCGCCCGGGACGCCGTTGCGGGCACCGAACTCCTCCGCGCGCTCCGCTCCCATGTAACGAGCCGCGATCCGGGTGGCCGAATCACGCAGTTCGCCCAGGTCCTCCGACAGCCGGGCGCGCCCGTTCAGCACCACGAAGTGGAAGGGGGGCCGGTCGTCGTCCACGCAGAGGGCGACACGCCCGTCACGGGCGATATTGCGCCCTTTCACCGTGTCCTTGCCGGTGTTGAAGACCAGCTCGTCACCGTCGAGCAGGAACCAGATGGGGGCCACATGAGGGCTGCCGTCTGCGTTGACGGTGGACAGTTTGCCGGTGCGGGTGCCGTGCGAGACGAACGCCCGCCATTCCTCGTCGGTCATCTTCTCTGCCATACCCCCATCCTCCTTGCCCGGACGCCGGTGGTGGGGAAGGCTGGCGGGGAGATCCTCCAGCCAGGGGGAGACGGCACACGGGGAGACGCGACGACATGGCGCAGAACCAGGGACTCGGCTGGCTGCTCGACGACCTGACCGAGCGCGTGGAGCACGTACGGCACGCGCTGGTCCTCTCGAACGACGGGCTGGTCACGGGAGCGAGCACCGGCCTCCGCCGGGAGGACGCGGAGCATCTGGCCGCCGTCGCCTCCGGGTTGCACAGCCTTGCCAAGGGCTCCGGACGGCACTTCGGGGCCGGCCAGGTCCGCCAGACGATGATCGAGTACGACGAGGCGGTCCTGTTCGTCACCGCGGCCGGAACCGGCAGCTGCCTGTGCGTGCTCAGCGGTGCCGAGGCCGACATCGGTCAGATCGCCTACGAGATGACCCTGCTGGTCAACCGCGTCGGCGAGCACCTCGCGGTGGACGCCCGGCAACCGGAACGCTCCTCCGCGATGGAGCTCTGACCAGCGGATTCACCCCCGCCCTGGAGTTATCCACAGGCCCGTCACGGGTCTCGCCGAACCGGCTACGGTTTTTTGCACGGCTAGCGCACCCGGCGCGAGCCACCCGCTCCACGGGGGAGAACGACCATGTCCGGTACCACTCTTGCCCACAACCGCCCGCCCACCTGCGCACCGAGCCGCGCCGCCCGCGAACTGGGGCTCAAGCGGGGTGAGTTCGACCTCGCGATGCACCTCGGACGGATCCGCACCGTGCCCGACGAGGGAGGCGGTGGAGGCCGGCGGGTGCCACGGACCGAGATCGACCGGCTCCGGGGCCGATCCGCATCCCTCAGCGAGAGCGTGCGGGTCGTGGGGACGACCGAGGCCGCGGCCCTGATGGGGATCCCGGCGGGCAGGTTCACCCGCGTCGCGAAACTCGGCCTTGTGACTCCGGTGAAGTGGTACCCCAATCGCTACCGGGCCGTGGTCTGGCTCTACCTCGCGGAGGAGCTGCGGCGGTTCGCGGCCGAGGAGAAGAACACGCGGCTGCTCACGGGCCGTACGCCCGCGGAACTGAGCGACCGGCTGAGGGGCGGCGCGGACCAGCGGGCCCGGAACTGGCGCGGACGCCACTGCGGCTTCCTGCTGAGGCAGGCGGACGGACCGTGGGAGCGGGCCGGGGTGGTGGCCGGTTTCCTGGACCCCGGTGAGATCGACGACGTGCTCACCGACCCGCACGAGCGCGCCCACGTGACGGCCCTGCGGCCGGCCCCGCCCGCGCACGGCGCACCGGGTTCGCCGGCCGCGCAGCTCGCCGAGGACATCATGACGGCGGCCGACCCGGACGAGATCGACTGGTTCAGGCACGACCTGGCACGGGAAGCGGCGCAGGCCCGCGCACACCGGCCGGCACCCCGCCCGGCCGTACCGTCCAGGCACCCTGCACCCGACCGGCCGGCACCCACCCGAGGCCTGCGGGGCTGGCTGCCCCGCAGAAGCCCGCGGCCCGTCCGGTGACCGGCGGCCCGGACCGTGCCCGCACCGGCATCCGCTTCCGCCTCCGTCAGAGCGCGCGGAACAGCCCCTCCTGGACGACCGACACCAGCAGCCGTCCTTCGAGGTCGTAGACCCGCCCGCGGGCCAGGCCCAGGCCGCCCGTGGCGATGGGGGACTCCTGCTCGTAGAGGAACCACTCGTCCGCGCGGAACGGCCGGTGGAACCACATGGCGTGGTCGAGCGAGGCGATGTCGAAGTTCCGCGGCCCCCACAGCGGTTCGACGGGGACGCGGACAGCGTCCAGGAGGGTCATGTCGCTGGCGTAGGTCAGCGCGCAGGTGTGCACCAGCGGATCGTCGCCCAGTGGGCCGACCGCGCGCATCCACACGGCGCTGCGCGGCTCGGTGCCGGTTATCTCCTCCGGGTGCCAGCGCAGCCGGTCGACGTAGCGGATGTCGAAGGGCTGGCGGCGCGCCATCCGCTCCAGCTGCTCCGGCAGCTCGCCCAGATGCTTGCGGATCTCCTCCGCGAGCGTCGGCAGCGACTCCGGGTGCGGCACCTCGCGGAACTGCGGCAGCTGGTGCTCGAAAGCTCCCACCTCAGGCTCGTGGAAGGAGGCGGTCAGGTTGAAGATCGTGCGGCCCTGCTGCACGGCGGTGACCCGGCGCGTCGTGAACGACCGCCCGTCGCGTACCCGCTCGACCTGGTACACGATCGGAACGCCAGGCCGGCCCGGGCGCAGGAAGTACGCGTGCAGCGAGTGGACAGGGCGGTCGCCCTCCACGGTGCGGCTGGCGGCGACCAGCGCCTGGCCCGCCACCTGGCCGCCGAAGACCCGCTGGAGGGACTCCTGGGGGCTGCGGCCACGGAAGATGTTGACCTCGATCTGCTCCAGGTCGAGCAGGTCGACCAGTCTCTCGGCCGGGTTGGTCATCGGTTGGATTCTCCTGTGCTGGGACCTGTGCGCGGTGTGCGCGAAGCTGTTCCGGGGCTCGTGCTCAGAGCTGGCCGACATCGGTGACGCGGACGACCGCGCGGCCCTCGGCGTCGGAGGCCGTCAGGTCGATCTCCGCGCTGATGCCCCAGTCGTGGTCGTCGTTGGGGTCGTCGAAGATCTGCCGGACCCGCCACAGCCCGTTCTGCGGTTCCTCCCGGATCACGAGAAGCTTGGGACCGCGGGCGTCGGGGCCGGTGCCCAGGTCCTCGTACTCGTCCCAGTACTTGTCCATCGCCTCGCCCCAGGCATCGGCGTCCCAGCCGGAGTCCGCGTCCATCTCGCCCAGTTCGTCGACCTTGTCGAGGGCGGCGAGCTCCACCCGGCGGAACATCGCGTTGCGCACCAGGACCCGGAAGGCGCGTGCGTTGGCGGTGACCGGCTTGACCTCGTCGGCCTTCTCCTGGGCCTCCTCGGCGGTCATCTCCTCCGGGTTGGCGAGCTGTTCCCACTCGTCCAGCAGACTGGAGTCGACCTGGCGGACCATCTCGCCCAGCCACTCGATCAGGTCCTGCAGGTCCTCGGACTTCAGGTCGTCCGGGATGTTGTGGTCGAGGGCCTTGTAGGCGCTCGCGAGGTAGCGGAGCACGATGCCCTCGGTGCGGGCCAGCTCGTAGACCGACACCAACTCCGTGAAGGTCAGCGCCCGTTCGTACATGTCCCGGATGACCGACTTCGGCGACAGCGGGTGGTCGCCGACCCAGGGGTGGCTCTTGCGGTACGTGTTGTACGCGTGGAAGAGCAGCTCCTCCAGGGGCTTCGGGTAGGTGATGTCCTGGAGGCGCTCCATGCGCTCCTCGTACTCGACGCCGTCCGCCTTCATCGCGGCGACGGCCTCACCCTTCGCCTTGTTCATCTGGGCGGCCAGGATCTGGCGCGGGTCGTCCAGGGTGGACTCGACGACGGACACCATGTCGAGGGCGTAGGACGGCGATTCGGGGTCGAGGAGTTCGAACGCGGCCAGGGCGAAGGTCGACAGCGGCTGGTTGAGCGCGAAGTCCTGCTGGAGGTCGACGGTGAGGCGGACGATACGGCCGGTGGCGTCGGGCTCGTCGAGCTTCTCGACGATGCCGCCGTCGAGCAGCGAGCGGTAGATGGCGATCGCCCGGCGGATGTGCCGCAACTGCTGCTTGCGCGGCTCGTGGTTGTCCTCCAGGAGGTGGCGCATCGCATCGAAGGCGTTGCCCGGGCGGGCGATCACCGACAGCAGCATCGTGTGCGTCACCCGGAACCGCGACGTCAGCGGCTCCGGCTCGGACGCGATCAGCTTCTCGAAGGTGTTCTCCGTCCAGCCGACGAAGCCCTCCGGCGCCTTCTTGCGCACCACCTTGCGCCGCTTCTTCGGGTCGTCGCCCGCCTTCGCCAGCGCCTTCTCGTTCTCGATGACATGCTCGGGCGCCTGCGCGACCACCAGCCCCGCCGTGTCGAAGCCGGCCCGGCCGGCGCGGCCGGCGATCTGGTGGAACTCACGGGCGCGCAGGGTGCGCACCCGGTTGCCGTCGTACTTGGTGAGGGCGGTGAACAGCACCGTGCGGATGGGCACGTTGACGCCCACGCCCAGGGTGTCGGTGCCGCAGATGACCTTCAGCAGACCGGCCTGGGCGAGCTTCTCCACCAGGCGCCGGTACTTGGGGAGCATGCCGGCGTGGTGCACGCCGATGCCGTGCCGGACGTAACGGGAGAGGTTCTGGCCGAACTTGGTGGTGAAGCGGAAGTTGCCGATCAGCTCGGCGATCTGCTCCTTCTCCTCCTTCGAGCACATGTTGATGCTCATCAGCGCCTGCGCCCGCTCCACCGCCTGTGCCTGCGTGAAGTGCACGATATACACCGGCGCCTGCCTGCTCTCCAGGAGCTCGGTGAGCGTCTCGGTCATCGGGGTGAGCTGGTACTCGTAGGAGAGCGGCACCGGGCGGGTCGCCGAGCGGACCACCGCGGTGGGGCGGCCGGTGCGGCGGGTCAGGTCCTTCTCGAAGAAGGAGACGTCGCCGAGGGTCGCCGACATGAGGATGAACTGCGCCTGGGGCAGTTCGAGGAGCGGGATCTGCCAGGCCCAGCCGCGGTCGCCCTCGGCGTAGAAGTGGAACTCGTCCATGACGACCTGGCCGACGTCGGCCTGCTTGCCGTCGCGCAGCGCGATGGAGGCGAGGACCTCGGCGGTGCAGCAGATGACGGGCGCGTCGGAGTTCACGGAGGCGTCGCCGGTGAGCATGCCGACGTTCTCGGTGCCGAAGAGCTTGCACAGCTCGAAGAACTTCTCCGACACCAGCGCCTTGATCGGGGCCGTGTAGAAGGTGACCTCGTCCCGGGCCAGCGCGGCGAAGTGCGCGCCCGCGGCGATCATGCTCTTGCCGGAGCCGGTCGGCGTCGACACGATCACGTTCGCCCCGGAGACCGCCTCGATGAGCGCCTCCTCCTGGTGGGGGTAGAGCGTGAGACCGCGCTCCTGGGCCCACGCCTCGAAGGCTTCGTACAGGGCGTCGGGGTCGGCGGTCGGCGGCAGCTGATCGATGAGGGTCACGCCCCCATCTTGCCTGGCCCACCCGCCGAGGGGGGAATCGGCTTCGAGGACGAAGATCATGGCCGCTACGCTGTGTCGCCGACGGAGCGTCAACGCACCCGGTCAACTGGACAGCGGTACACGAGGAATGGGGCGGACAACGGCCATGATGGGACCAGCACACTCACTGTCGGGAGCCGCCGCCTGGCTCGGCGTCGGAGCGGCGGCCGCCGCGGCCGGGCACGCGATGCCCTGGCCGGTGCTGCTGGTCGGGGCGCTGATCTGCGCCGGCGCCGCGCTCGCCCCCGACCTCGACCACAAGGCCGCGACGATCTCACGCGCCTTCGGACCGCTGTCGCGCTGGCTCTGCGAGATCGTCGACAAGCTCTCCTACGCCGTCTACAAGGCGACCCGGAAGCAGGGCGACCCGCGCCGCTCCGGCGGCCACCGCACCCTGACCCACACCTGGCTGTGGGCGGTGCTGATCGGCGGGGGCTGCTCGGCCGCCGCGATCCTCGGCGGCCGCTGGGCGGTGCTGGCGATCCTCTTCGCGCACATGGTGCTGGCGATCGAGGGGCTGCTGTGGCGGGCGGCCCGCGGCTCCAGCAGCGACGTCCTGGTGTGGCTGCTGGCCGCGACCAGCGCCTGGATCCTGGCCGGCACCCTGGACAAGCCGGGCAACGGCTCGGACTGGCTGTTCACCCAGCCCGGCCAGGAGTACCTGTGGCTGGGGCTGCCGGTGGTGCTGGGGGCGCTGGTGCACGACATCGGGGACGCGCTGACCGTCTCCGGCTGCCCGATCCTGTGGCCCATCCCGATCGGCCGCAAGCGCTGGTACCCGGTGGGCCCGCCGAAGGTGATGCGGTTCCGCGCGGGCAGCTGGGTCGAGCTGAAGGTGCTCATGCCGGTGTTCATGGTGCTCGGCGGCATAGGCTGTGCGGCCGCCCTGAACGTGATCTGAGCCGTGGCCCGGCCGGTCGCCGGACCGGTGCGCCCCGCGGGTCAGCCCGCCGTCCCCGAGCCGCTCCCGTAACGGCGCTCGAACGCGGCGACGCGCCCCTCGGTGTCCACCGTGCGGGCCTTCCCGGTGTAGAAGGGGTGGCTCTCGGACGAGATCTCCACGTCGACCACCGGGTAGGTCTCGCCGTCGTCCCACTCGATGGTCTGGTCGCTGGTCGCCGTGGACCGGGTCAGGAAGGCGTATCCGGCGGCGCGGTCGCGGAAGACCACGGGGTGGTAGTCGGGGTGCTTGTCCTGCTGCATGGCGGCTCCTCGAAGGACGGGGCGGACGGGCAGGGGCGGGCGGGCTCAGCCGTAGGCGGTGTCCTCGTCGACGATGTGCATCGCGGCCTCCTCCGCAGAGGCCCCGGCGCCGTCGATGCCGATGTCGGTCGCGACGAGGCCGTTCTCGTCGTCCTCGTGCGCCCCCTCGTTCGGGGCCACGAGCCGGCCGGAGCGCAGGTCGCCCACCTCGTTGTCCAGAAGTTCGCCGTCGCTGCCCTGGCAGTCGCCGATGCCGTCGCCGTCGGGGACGGCCGGCTCGGGCAGCTCCTCGGCGAGCCGCTGGTCCAGGGTCTCGCCCCGGTGGCGCTCCGCCGCGGTCACCCCGGTGTGCTCCACCGCCCACGGCCGCTCGGGCGGGGACCAGCCACGGTCCAGGGGATCGCTGACGCCGTCGGACTCCAGTGTGTCCTCCACGTCGAGCAGCCCCGTGTCCTCACGGATCTCGGATCCGTCGGGCTGGTAGACGTCGTCCCCCCATCCGTCGGCGGTGGTCACGGCTACCTCCAGGGAGTGAGGACGCGGTCCGCGGGGCGGGCCGCCGGCACGCCCGGCACGGGTGCGCGGCGCGAACCGTACGGTTCCCGGCCGGTCCCCGAACCGGTGCCGCTCTCCAGCCTTCCACCCCAGCTCGCACCCGCGCAACGGCACGGGGCGCGACCTGCGGCGCACCGCACCCCGTGCCCCGGCCGCCGCGGCCTGTCACCCGTGCCACGACCGCCACAGCGCCGCGTAGGCGCCGTCGGCGGCCACCAGCGCGTCGTGGCTGCCCAGCTCGCTGATCCGGCCGTTCTCCACCACGGCGATGACGTCCGCGTCATGGGCGGTGTGCAGCCGGTGCGCGATGGCGACCACCGTGCGGCCGTCCAGGACCCGGGCCAGGGACCGCTCCAGGTGGCGGGCCGCGCGCGGGTCCAGGAGCGAGGTCGCCTCGTCCAGGACCAGCGTGTGCGGGTCGGCCAGCACCAGACGGGCGAGCGCGATCTGCTGCGCCTGCGCCGGGGTCAGGGCGAGCCCGCCGGAGCCGACCTCGGTGTCCAGGCCCTCCTCCAGGGCCCGTGCCCAGCCGTCCGCGTCGACCGCCCCGAGCGCCGCCCACAGCTCGGCGTCCGCCGCGTCGGTCCGGGCCAGCAGCAGGTTGTCGCGCAGGGAGCCCACGAAGACGTGGTGCTCCTGGTTGACGAGGGCGACGTGGGAACGGACCCGTTCGGCGGTCATCCGGGACAGTTCGGCGCCGCCCAGGGTGATCCGGCCGGCCCGGGGCGCGTAGATCCCGGCGAGCAGCCGGCCGAGAGTGGACTTGCCCGCGCCCGAAGGGCCGACCAGGGCCAGCCGGGTGCCGGGCGCCACCTCCAGCGAGACCTGGCGCAGCACGTCGACGCCTTGCAGGTACCCGAAGCGGACCTCGTCGGCGTGCACCTCGCGGCCCGCGGGGGCCAGCGAGGCGTCGCCGGGGTCCGGCTCGATGTCCCGCACGCCCACCAGCCGGGCCAGCGACACATGCGCGACCTGGACCTCGTCGTACCAGCGCAGGATCAGGTTCACCGGTTCGACGAGCATCTGCGCGATGAGGGCGCCCGTGGTCAGCTGGCCGACGTCGAGCCAGCCGTGGAGGACGAAGACGCCCCCGATCAGCAGCACCGAGCCGAGCACGGTCGTGTGGGTGGCGTTGGTGACCGGGAAGAGCACCGAGCGCAGCCACAGCGTGTACCGCTCCCAGGCGGTCCATTCCTTGACCCGGCGATCGGACAGGGCGATGCGGCGGGCGCCGAGACGGTGCGCCTCGATGGTGCGCCCGGCGTCCACGGACTCGGTGAGGGCGGCGGCCACGGACGCGTACCCGGCGGCTTCGGACCGGTAGGCGGAGGGGGCCCGCCTGAAGTACCAGCGGCAGCCGACGACCAGGGCCGGGAGGGCGAGCAGCACGGCCGCGGCCAGCGGCGGCGCCGTGACCACGAGCCCGCCGAGCAGCAGCACCACCCACACGACACCGATCGACAGCTGCGGCACGGCCTCCCGCATGGCGTTGGCGAGCCGGTCGATGTCGGTGGTGATCCGGGACAGCAGATCGCCGGTGCCCGCCCGCTCCAGGACGCCCGGCGGCAGCCCGACCGACCGGACGAGGAAGTCCTCGCGCAGGTCGGCCAGCATCCGCTCGCCGAGCACGGCACCCCGCAGCCGTACCTCCCGCACGAACACGGCCTGCACGGCGAGCGCGAGCACGAACAGGCCGATGGTCAGGCCCAGACGCAGCTCGCGGGCACCGTCCGACACCCGCTCGATCAGCCCGCCGAGCAGGTACGGGCCGACCATGGAGGCGATCACGGCCACCGTGTTGACCAGTACGAGCAGGGAGAAGGCCCGGCGGTGCCGGCGGAACAGTTCGGCCACATAGGCGCGCACGGTGGAGGCGGCGCCGACGGGCAGGGTGGTGGCTGTCGTCGGGGCCGCCGGGTCGTAAGCCGGTGGTGCGACGCCGATCATGCGCTTTCCTCGATCTCTTCCAGCGCGCCGCTCAGCAGCGCGGTTTCGTCGGCCGTCTCCCGGGTCACGACCGCCCGGTACCGAGGCTCGGTGCGCAGCAGTTCGCGGTGTACTCCGACCGCTTCGACCTTGCCCTCGTGGACGAGGACGACCCGGTCGGCCCGGTCGAGCAGCAGCGGCGAGGAGGTGAACACCACGGTCGTACGGCCGGACCGCACCTCGCGGATGCCTTCCGCGATCCGCGCCTCGGTGTGCGAGTCGACGGCGGAGGTCGGCTCGTCCAGGACGAGCACCCCGGGGTCGGTGATCAGCGACCGGGCCAGCGCGAGCCGCTGGCGCTGGCCCCCGGACAGGGACCGGCCCCGCTCGGTGATCCGGGCGTCCAGCGGGTCGGTGACGTCCAGCGAGCCCTGGACCAGGGCCTCCAGGACGTCGGCGCACTGGGCGGCGGCCAGCGCGTCCTCCGCGCGCACGGACCCGGAGGCCGGCACGTCGAGCAGCTCCCGCAGCGAACCGGAGAGCAGCACCGGCTCCTTGTCCTGGACGAGCACCGCGGTGCGGGCGGACTCCAGCGGCAGTTCGTCGAGGGGGACATCGCCGAGCAGTACGGAGGGGGCGGCCTCGGCGGGGTGGCCGCCGAGTCGTTCGGCGAGGCGACCGGCCGCGTCGGGGTCGCCGCAGACCACGGCGGTCAGCCTGCCCGCGGGCGCCAGCAGACCGGAGTCGGGGTCGTGCAGGTCGCCGTCCGGCACGGCCTCCGCGCGCGAGCCGCCGATGTCCGTGGCCCGCTCCAGGGAGAGCACCCGGGCGGCCCGTTTCGCCGACGGCCGCGAGAAGGAGTACGCCATGGCGATCTCGGTGAAGTGCTGCAACGGGTAGTTGAGGATCATGACGGAGCTGTAGACGGTGACCAGTTCGCCGACGGTCACCCGGCCCTGCCGGGCGAGGTGGACGCCGTGCCAGACCACCGCGATCAACAGCAGGCCCGGCACCAGTACCTGGATCGCGGCGATCAGGGACCACATCCGGGCGCTGCGTACGGCGGCGTGCCGCACCTCCTGGGAGGCGCGCCGGTAGCGGTCGAGGAAGAGGTCCTCGCCGCCGATGCCGCGCAGTACCCGCAGCCCCGCCACGGTGTCCGAGGCCAGCTCGGTGGCCCGGCCGGCCTTGGCTCGCTGGAAGTCGGCGCGCCGGGTCGCCCGGGGCAGCAGCGGCAGCACGGCGAGCGCCACGAGCGGCAGCCCAGCCGCGACCACCCAGCCGAGCGCGGGCTGGTAGAAGAGCAGGCCGACGCCGACCACGACGACCGTCAGCGCGGCGGCGGTGAAGCGGGAGACCGCCTCCACGAACCAGCCGATCTTCTCGACGTCGCCGGTGGAGACGGCCACCACCTCGCCGGCTGCCACTCGCCGGGTCAGCGCGGAGCCCAGCTGGGCGGCCTTTCGGGCGAGTAGTTGCTGGACCCGGGCGGCCGCGGTGATCCAGTTGGTGACGGCGGCCCGGTGCAGGAAGGTGTCGCCGACGGCGATCGCCGTGCCGCACAGCACCAGCAGGCCGCCCGTCAGGGCCAGCCGGGTGCCGGAGCGGTCGACCACGGCCTGGACGGCGAGGCCCACGCAGAACGGGAGCGCGGAGACGGAGACGAAGTGCAGCAGTCCCCAGGCCAGTGCCTTGAGCTGACCGCCCAGCTGATTCCGCCCCAGCCACCACAGGAACCGGGGACCCGAACGCGCGTCCGGCACGCCTGGATCGGTGTACGGAAGATCTTGAATCTGCATGGCGTCCCAGCGGCTCGGGTCGGGGGAGGGGTGGCGACAAGCCGTGAAAGGTTCGCGTCGGAGCGTCGTCGAAATCAAACGGTTTTCCCGGCCGGCCGTCGAAATCCGCCCCCTTCCGGCCAGGGCTCGCCGCTCAACACGCACTGAATGGAAGGAGATCTAACAGATTGCCCGGTATGTGATGTCAGGATGGCCGGGTGCAGATCAAGAGCGTGCGGCGGACGACCGTCACGGCGGCGGCGGTCATCGGGGCCGTCCTGCTGACCCTGAGCGCCTGCGACGCCTCACCGAGCGGTGGCGCGAAGAACGGTCTGCCGCGGCCGCACGCCGGAGCCCCGAGAACCCCGTCGGCCCCGGGAACCGCCGTGTCGGCCCCGGACTGGCAGCAGCCGGACCGGGCCGTGCCCGCCGGGGATCCCGGCCGGCTGCCGGGGGTCGGCGAGCTGCTGCGGGCGGAGATCCCCGCGGACTCCCGCCAGGTCGTCGCCGTGTACGGGGAGGGCGCGGACTCGGCCGACTCCACGGTCGTGCTCTACACCCGGGACGAGGGCGGATGGCGCCCGGTGGGCAGCTGGCCCGCCCACAACGGGCGGTCCGGCTGGACCACCGACCACTTCGCGGGCGACGGACGCAGCCCGGTCGGCGTGTTCACCGTCACCGACGCCGGCGGTGTGCTCCCCGACCCGGGCACCCGGCTCTCCTACGCCCAGGGCCGGGATCTCTACACGCCCCCGCGCTACTGGAGTCCGGCCTACCGGCACGACTTCGACTACGTCATCGCCATCGACTACAACCGCCTGCGGGGCACACCGCCGCACGACACCACCCACCCGTGGGGCGCCGGCCGGGGCGGCGGCATCTGGCTGCACCTCGACCACGGCAGCGGCACCTCGGCATGCATCGGCCTGCCCAGGGAGGCCATGGAGTACCTGCTGCGCACCCTCGACCCGGCCCGGGATCCCGTCGTGGTGATGGGGGACAGGCCGAACCTGCTGTCCTAGCGCGGACCCGGGCCCCGGTGCGGTGGTCACTGTTCGTCCGGGACGGCCTCGCTCCCTGCCGAGCCCGTCGTGCCCGTCGTGCCGGTCGTGCCGGTCGTGCCGGTGGTGCCAGTGGTGCCGGAGGTGCGCGTGTCCAGCACGTCCACGTCGTCCGCCCGGACGTAGGCGAGCCGGTGACCGAACTGGATCTCGTAGTACTTCTCCTGACCCACCACCACGGGCTGAGGAGTGGCGGAGAAGGTCGACCGGTCGACGTAGGAGCCGCCGAGGGCGGACTGCGTCACATACCGCTGGCCCGCCCGCAGGCTGTACGGCAGCGGCGACTCGTCCTCCTCCTCCATCCCGTCCGGGTAGGCCTCCTCCTCCGGGAGGGCCCGTCCGAACACCGGGATCTCGTCCAGGCCCTCCTTGGGCGTCACCATGCGGCCGCTCGCGCCGACGGCCGTCGGGTGCGCCGTGGGGTTCTTGAACCACGCCTTGTTGCCCTGGTACCAGATCGCCGTCCACTCGCCGCTGCGGTCGGCCACGGCGAAGGTCTGGCCGGTGGAGACCCGCGAACCCAGGTCGCTCACGTCCTCCGTGGACGGGTCGCCGTCCGGCCTGCGGCCCGGGTCCTGGATCAGCGGTGCGTTCTCGTCCGGCCGGGTGTGGAGGCGGACGGCGCTGGAGCCGTGCGGCAGGCATCGTTTGCCGTCGCCGTCGCACCCCGTGTACCGCGGTTTGTGGGTGGCGTAGTCCGGAAGGATCATCACCATGGGACTGTCCGGTCCGGCCGTGGCCTTCAGCGGTGCGCCGAGGAGGTCGAAGTAGTGCCGCCAGTCCCAGAACGGCCCCGGGTCCTCGTGCATCTCGGGGATGCTGTCGCCGGTCGGGGACGGCACGTTGTCATGGCCGAAGATGTGCTGCCGGTCGATCGGGACGCCGTACTTCTTCGCCAGGTAGCGCACCAGCCGGGCCGATGACCGGTACATCTGCTCGGTGTACCAGGTCCCCGGGTGGGTGAGGAAACCCTCGTGCTCGATGCCGATCGAGCGGGCGTTCACGAACTTGCTGCCGGAGTGCCAGGCCTCGTCCTTGGTCCTGACGTGCTGGGTGATGTGGCCGTCGCTGGAGCGGATCGAATAGTGCCAGGACGCCTCGGTCGGGTCCTGCACGGTCTTGAACATGTTCGGCAGCGTCGACTCGGTGTCGTGGATGACGATGTACTCGATCCGCTGGTCCCGGGGCCGGTCGGCGAGGTCGTGGTTGCCGTAGTCGCCGTCGTCGTCGATCTCCTCGTAGGGCGCGGCGAGCCAGTCGCAGGCCAGTTCGGGCGGGCACTCGACGTTCTTGGGCCGTTTGGGGGCCTGCGGGCCGGGGTGCGGGCTGACGCCGGGGGTGGCGGGGAGGGTGACCTCCTGTCCGTCGGCGGTGGTGCGGTGCGCGCCCCGGCGGATCAGACCGAAGACGTCGTTGGCGTACGTCGTCGCCGACGCGACGTCACGGGTGCCGGGGAAACGTTCCACCGCCTGCCACCAGTCTTCCGGGTCGGCGCTGAGCGGCTTGCCGAGATGCCGTTGTGTCGCGGCCAGCAGCGCCGCGCCGCCGCGTACGTTGGCGACGGCGTCCGTCCGCAGCTTTCCGGCGGGTACCTTGATCAGCCGTGCGGCGTGTTCCAGGTCCGCCGGCTGCACGGCGTGGCCGCCCACCGCGAACGCCGTTCCCGCGAGCGGGTCGCGCTTCCGGCCGTCCGGCGCCGCGGGGCCCGCTGCGGGTGACCGCTCCGCGACGCGGGTACGGGCGGTGTCCACCAGGTGCATCGGACCGTAGCCACCCGCGATGCTCGGGGTGCCCGCGTGGATGTCCCAGCGCGACTGCATGTAGGACACACTCATGAGCACGCTGCGTGGCACGTGGAACTCGCGTGCGGCGTCCGTGAAGGCGTTCTGCAGGCGCTGGTCCTCCGCTTCGTCGGTGCCGGACGCCGGGAGGATCAGCAGGGGTGGCAGCAGCGCGGCCGTCGCGATCAGGCAGGCCGTCAGACGGCACGTCCGGAGGGCACCGGGCACACGTGGAGCGTCAGTTCTTCTCATACCAGAGGGTCTCCAACCGCTTGCTGAGGGTCTCCAAGCACGCTCGTCGCAACCAGGGCAAGGGGGTTGCCCTTCACGTCACCCCTCGTACGTTTCCGTGCCCGGCGCGACCCGGCGCGCCGAGCGTCGACCGGGTGGCCCAGCGGTCCGGCAGAGGCCACCCGGTCGGCGGCAGTGGCCGGGCAGCCTGGCGGGCCGCGACGCGCCGGGCGGGATCAGTCCTCGACCGGGTCCACGTGCCAGTCGGGGTGGCCCGGCATCGGCGGGGTGTCGGGCCCGTACAGCCACGGCGTCAGAAACGGCGTCAGATCCTCGCCCGCGACCCTGGAGGCGAGTGCGACGAAGTCCCGGGTGCCGGCCGCGCGGCCCCGGTACTCGGTCACCCAGGCCCGCTCGATCCGGTCGAACGTCTCGTCACCGACCTTCTGCCGCAGGGCATACAGCACCAGTGCCGAACCGTCGTAGCGCATCACCTTGAAGAGCGTCGGCCCGGTGGGCTCGGCGGGCGCCCCGTCGTCGTGGCGCCACTGGTCGTGCTGCTCGTACGCCGCCCGCATGGCGTCCTCCATGCCGACGCCGCCGTGCTCGTCGGAGTACAGCCGTTCGTAGTAACGGGCATGACCCTCACTCAGCCACAGGTCGGACCACTGCCGGACGGCGACGCTGTCCCCCGTCCAGTGGTGCGCCAGCTCGTGGATCAGATTGCGTTCGGCGTCGACCCGGTCGCCCAGCAGGTCGTCCTTCGGTACGAGGGACAGCGACTGCGTCTCCAGCGCCACCGGCAGATCGGTGTCCCCGACCAGTACGCCGTAGCGGCGGAACGGGTACGGGCCGAGCCGCCGTTCCAGCCAGGCGAGGTGTTCCGGGGTGAGCGAGCGTTCGGCCTCGGTGTCCGCGACCAGGTCGTCCGGCACCACGTCCCGCACGGCCAGCCCGCCCGGCCCCCTGCCGGCGACGAACGTGAACTTCCCGATCGCCAGCTGGACCAGCTGTGCCGCGATGGGCTCCTCGGAGTCGTACGTCCACTGCATCCGCCCGTCGGGCCGCCGGACGCGTTCGACGAGCCGGCCGTTGGCCACCGCGCTCAGACCGGGCGGGGTGGTGATGTGGAAGGTGACGGGCGCCCGGAGGCTGGGGTGGTCGTCGGCCGGGAAGATCATCTTGGCGCCGTCGGGCTGTGCGCAGACCAGGGTGCCGTCGGGGGTGGGCACCCAGCCGTACTCGCGGATCGCATCGCTCCGGTGCCGTCGCTGGGTCGGATCGGCCGTGTAGGCGACGCGGACGGTGAACGTGCTGCCGCGTGGGATCGGCCGCGCGGGCGTGACGACGAGTTCGTCGCCGTCGCGAACGGCGGTCGCCGGCGCGCCGTCGACGGTGACCCGGTGCAGCGTGTTGCCCGCGAAGTCGAGGTCGAAGCGGGACAGGGCCTGGGTGGCGGTGGCGCTGATGGTGGTACCGGCAGGGAAAGGTGTCCCGGGGGCCCGCCAGTCGAGGTCGAGCGTGTAACGGCGGACCGTGTAGCCGCCGTTGCCGTCCAGCGGCATGAGCGGGTCGCCGATCCCGGGGGCGCCGGGGGACGGGGCGGCGCCGGCCGGGACGGCCGAGGCGCCGGGGGCGGCGGAGCCGTGGCCCCGGTGCGGGACACCGCCCGAACAGCCGGTGCCGGTGAGCGCGACGACTCCCGTGAGCGCGAGGACGGTGCGCAGGGCGCGAGCGGTCATGATCTCCATGCCAGCACTGTGACAGCGTCATCCGCTTATAGCACTATTTGTGCCCATGGCGTGCGCCCGTCCGGGCCGGGTGGCCGAACGGGCCGCTGTCGACCGGCCCGGGCGTTGCGGCCGACGGCCAACTCCCCGTAGAACACCGGCCATGAGAAGACGGATCGTCATGTCCATGCTCGCAGGAGTGACCCTCCTGGCGAGCGCGCTCCTCGGTACGGGGGCGCCCGCCGCCCGTGCCGCCGACGTCCCGGCCGAGTTCGGCACCGACTGGCACGACCCGGTGACCGCGGCCCCGCCGGTGTCCGTGCCCAAGGGGGCCAGGTCCTGCCAAGTCACCCTGGCCGAGGCCCAGTTCCGCGACTTCACGCCGTACCGGGGAACGTACACGCCCCCGCAGGGCTGCGGCGACCGGTGGAGCAAGGTCGTCCTGCGGCTGGACGGCAAGGTGAAGGGCCGTCAGTACGACCGCCTGGGCTACCTGCACGTCGGCGGCGTCGAGGTGCTGCGCACCTCCACCCCCGAGCCCTCGCCGGACGGCATCGAGTGGCACGTGGAGAAGGACGTCACCCGCTACAGTGACACCTTCCGCGGCACGCAGGACGTCGAGATGCTCATCGGCAACGTTGTCGACGACACCTACACCGGCGTCATCGACGTCAAGGCCACGCTCACCTTCTACGCGGGACGCCCCGCGGCCTCGGTCCCCGACAAGGTGCTGACCCTGGCCGACGGCACCACCCTCACCACCCCGCGCAACAGCGAACGCGTCGTCGCCGAGGTGTACGCCACCGGATCCGGCGGCGGCTGCGAGGAGTTCTGGTATCTGACCGTGGCCGACCCGGCGTCGTACTCCTGCAAGGCGGACAAGGGCCCCTACCGGGAGGTGCAGATCAGGGTCGACGGCCGGCTGGCCGGAATCGCCGCGCCGTTCCCGAACGTGTGGACCGGCGGCTGGTCCAACCCGTTCCTCTGGTACGTCATACCGGGCCCGGGCGCCTTCGACGTCAGACCGATCGCATACGACCTGACGCCGTTCGCGGGACTCCTCGACGACGGCCGCCCGCACCAGGTCGAGGTCTCCGTCGCCGGCGTGCCCGAGGGCCAGGCCGGCTGGAGCGCCCCCGTGAACGTGCTGGTCTGGCAGGACGCGCACCGGTCCCAGGTCACCGGCGGGCTCACCGAGGTGAAGGCCTCCGAGCCCGTCAACTCCTCGGTCTACACACCGGGGTCGGGGGAGTACCGGGTCGACACCGACGCCGGGCACCGGCTCACCGTCTCCGGATACGTCGACACCTCGCACGGCCGGGTGACCACCACCGTCAGCCGCACGCTGGCCAACACCTCCGTGCACCGCTGGAACGACGGCGAGACGACGGACGCGCTCGACGCCACCTGGACGGACGACCAGGGCGTCACGGTGAAGGCCGGCGGTGCACCCCGGACGACCCGCACCGACCGGACCTACACCATGAACGGCGCCACCACCATCGGCACCGACGACCGGCTGCGCACCCAGCTCACCCTCGGCGACCGGGCGGCGGTCGGAGGGTCCGGAGGCGCCTGGGCACGGCTCGACGACATCTACAGCGGGGACGCGACGTACACGCTCGGCGTGCCGCGCGACCAGCGGCACGCGGTCGGGACGTCGAGCGAACGCTACCGGCGGTACGGCCCCGACGGCTGCTACGACCGCTCGCTGGCCACCGAACAAGGAGTGCTGACGGTGGACCGCAGCCGCTGCTGAGCGGTCGCTGCCGAGCGTCGGCCGCCGAGCCGAGCCGGCCGAGTTGTGTGCGACGCGTCACTCCGCCCGTGATTTACACGGCCGTGACACGGCGGTCTCGAACGGGATCAAGAACACCTCCAGAGTGATCGGCGCGGAAGCTGGTTTCCGTATCGCAGAAGTCCCGCTCGGCTTCGGCGAGTCGATCCCCCCACCAGGAGTGCCCGTGCCGCCGTCCGTACCGTCCCTGCCGGGACGCGTCGCACGCATACTGCGTACCTCTCTCTTCGCGCAGGTCGCCTGCGCGCTCGTGCTCGGCATCGTCGTCGGGCGGCTGTGGCCCGGGTTCGCCTCGGATCTCCAGCCGCTCGGCGACGGTTTCACCCGGCTCATCAAGACGATCATCTCGCCGCTGGTGTTCTGCGTGGTCGTCGTCGGCATCGCCAAGGCCGGCGACCTCAGGGCCTTCGGGCGGATCGGACTCAAGGCGCTGGTCTGGTTCGAGGTGGCCAGTACGCTCGCGCTGGTCATCGGACTCCTCGCCGCCAACCTCGTCCAGCCCGGCGCCGGGATGCACGTCGATCCGGCCACGCTGAGCGCCAAGGCGGTCGACGCCAAGACGGGCGGCGGCTCGCTGCCCTCGACCACCGAGTTCGTCCTCGACGCCCTGCCCACCAGTTTCATAGGCGCCTTCGCCGAGAACTCCCTGCTTCAGGTGCTCGTCCTGGCCTGTCTGGTGGGCGCGGCGCTGCTCCACCTCGGGCACACCAAGGTGCCCGAGGTGCTGCCCGCCGTCGAGCAGGCCCAGGAGGTCGTCTTCGCGATCGTCGGCTTCGTGATGCGCCTCGCCCCGATCGCCGTCTTCGGGGCGACGGCCGTCCTGATCGGCCAGTACGGGCTCGGGGTCATCGAGACCTACGCCAAGCTCATCGTCCTCTGCTACGCGGCCGCCGCGCTCTTCGTCGCCCTGCTCGCCGTCGCCCTGAAGGCGCTCACCGGGCTCAGCCTCTGGAAGTTCGTCCGCTACATCCGTGAGGAGTTGCTGCTCGCGCTCGGCACCGCCTCCACGGAGTCCGTGCTGCCGCGCGTGATGCAGAAGCTGCGCGGGGCGGGTGCCCGGGACGACGCGGTCGGCCTGGTGGTGCCCACCGGCTACTCCTTCAACCTGGACGGCGCCTCGCTCTACCTCTCCATCGGCACCTTGTTCATCGCCCAGGCCGTGGGCGTCGACCTGAGCCTCGGTCAGCAGATCACCGTGGTCCTGGTGCTGATGCTCACCAGCAAGGGCATGGCCGGCATCCCCGGTTCGGCCTTCCTCGCCCTGTCCGCGACCGTCTCCTCGCTCGGGGCGATCCCGGCCGGCGCCGTCGCCCTGCTGCTCGGCGTCGACCGCATCATGGACTCGATGCGCGTCGTCACCAACCTGCTCGGCAACTGCGTCGCCGTCTTCGCGGTCTCCCGCTGGGAGGGCGCACTGGACGTGGAACGGGCGAAGCGGGTGCTGGGCGGTGGGACCGCGGTCGTCGAGACGGCGGAACAGGCCGAGGAACTGGTGTCCGAGAGCTGACCGGACGACGAGAAGCGGCTCCCCCATCCGGAAGGACGGGCAGGGTGAGCCGCTTCGCCGTGCCTCAGCAGTGCTTCGCCGCCACCGGCCCGTCGACCAGCGTGTCCAGGAGTCCGCCCAGCACCTCCCGCTGCTCCGGCGAGAGCGGAGCCAGGATCTCCGCGGCCGCCGACCTCCGCGCCGCCCGCAGCTCGCGCAGGGTCTCGTGCCCCTCGTCCGTGATCTCGATCCGGGTCACCCGGCGGTTCGTCGGATCCGGCACCCGGCACACCTTGCCGCTCGCCTCCAGGCCGTCGACCAGGGTCGTCACCGCGCGCGGCACCACCTCCAGACGCTCGGCCAGGTCGGCCATGCGCGGGGGTGCCTCGTAGTGCGCGAGGGTGCGCAGCAGCCGAGACTGGGCCGGGGTGACGCCCAGATCGCGCGCCGCGAGATGGTGCTTCTGGATGCGCCACACCCGTCGTGTGAGGCGCAGCAACTGCTCGGCGAGCGGGCCGTCGGGGTCGGGGGTGCTCATACGGGAACAATATCAGGACTATGTTCATTGTGAGTATAGGTAACAGTGAGCTAAGCTCCGTGAGTCCGTACACACCGAACCATCCGTAGGAGCCATGCCCCGAGACGAGATCAACTGGACCCCTGACGGCACCGCGGCCGGTCAACCCCGCCAGGTGCGCCGCATCCTCAAGCTCTTCCGCCCCTACCGCGGCCGGCTCGCGATCGTCGGCCTGCTGGTCGGCGCCGCCTCGCTGGTCTCGGTCGCCACCCCCTTCCTCCTGAAGGCGACCCTCGACACCGCCATCCCGCAGGGCCGCACCGGACTGCTCAGCCTGCTCGCGCTGGGCATGATCCTCAGTGCCGTCCTCACCAGCGTCTTCGGCGTCCTGCAGACGCTGATATCCACCACGGTCGGCCAGCGCGTCATGCACGACCTGCGCACCGCCGTCTACGGCCGGCTGCAGCGCATGTCGCTCGCCTTCTTCACCCGCACCCGCACCGGCGAGGTGCAGTCCCGCATAGCCAACGACATCGGCGGCATGCAGGCCACCGTCACCTCGACGGCCACCTCCCTGGTCTCCAACCTGACCAGCGTCGTCGCCACGATCGTCGCGATGATCGCCCTCGACTGGCGGCTCACCGTCGTCTCGCTCGTCCTGCTCCCGCTCTTCGTGTGGATCAGCCGCCGGGTCGGCAACGAGCGCAAGAAGATCACCACACAGCGCCAGAAGCAGATGGCCGCGATGGCCGCGACGGTCACCGAGTCGCTCTCCGTCAGCGGCATCCTGCTCGGCCGCACCATGGGCCGCGCCGACTCGCTCACCGCCTCCTTCGCCGAGGAGTCCGAGCAACTGGTCGGCCTGGAAGTCCGGTCGAACATGGCGGGGCGCTGGCGCATGGCCGTGATCACCATCGTGATGGCCGCGATGCCCGCCGTCATCTACTGGGCCGCCGGCATGGCCCTCCAGATGGGCGGCCCGCAGATCTCGCTCGGCACCATCGTCGCCTTCGTCTCCCTCCAGCAGGGCCTGTTCCGCCCGGCCGTGAGCCTGCTGGCGACCGGCGTCCAGATCCAGACCTCGCTCGCTCTCTTCCAGCGCATCTTCGAGTACCTCGACCTGCCCGTCGACATCACCGAGCGCGACGAGCCGGTCCACCTCGACCGCGTGAAGGGCGAGGTCCGCTTCGAGAAGGTCGAGTTCCGGTACGACAGGGACAACGACAAGGTGGGTCCCGTCCTCGACGGCATCGACATCACCGTCCCGGCCGGCACCGGCCTGGCCGTCGTCGGCCCGACCGGCGCCGGCAAGTCCACGCTCGGCTACCTGGTGCCCCGGCTCTACGACGTGACCGGCGGCCGGGTCACCCTGGACGGCGTCGACGTCCGTGACCTCGACTTCGACACCCTCGCCCGCGCGGTCGGCGTCGTCTCCCAGGAGACGTACCTCTTCCATGCCTCGGTCGCCGACAACCTGCGCTTCGCCAAGCCGGACGCCACCGACGAGGAACTGCACGCGGCCGCCCGCGCGGCCCAGATCCACGACCACATCGCCGCGCTGCCCGACGGCTACGACACCGTCGTCGGCGAACGCGGACACCGGTTCTCGGGCGGCGAGAAGCAGCGGCTGGCCATCGCGCGCACCATCCTGCGCGACCCGCCGGTCCTCATCCTGGACGAGGCGACCAGCGCCCTGGACACCCGCACCGAACACGCGGTCCAGGACGCCATCGACGCCCTGTCGGCCAACCGGACGACCATCACCATCGCCCACCGGCTCTCCACGATCCAGGACGCCGACCAGATCGTCGTCCTCGACTCCGGGCGGGTGGCCGAACGCGGCACGCACGAGGAACTGCTGGAACTCGACGGCCGGTACGCGGCGCTGGTGCGCCGGGACGCCCGGCTGGAGACGGCGGCGGAGTCGGCACCGGAGCAGCCCGGAACCGGCGAGCCCGCTCAGCGGGAGACGGCCCTGCGGCCGGTGCGCAGGCGGGGCGACCGGGGACGCAGGCACGCGACACCGCCGACAGGCTGAGGCCGACACATCGCAGCCGACAAGCTGAAGATATGTCGGGTTTGTGGCGTTGTGCGAGCTAACGTGCCCGCATGCAGATCAACACTCCGCCACGGAACCCGGGCCGTCGGACGGCCGACGGCCGTGGCGCCTCGACGCGCGGCAAGTCGATGCGGCTGACCCGCCGGGGCAGGCTCGTGCTCGTCGTGGCCGCTGCCGTCGTGGCCGGTGCCGCCGTGGCGGTGCCCCTGCTGTCCCTGGCCCGCGGCACGGCCGGACCCGCCGCCCTGGTCATCCCGGAGGGCTGGCGCGCGTCCCAGGTCTACGACGCCGTCGACAAGGCCCTCGCCCTCCCCGCCGGAAGCACCAAGAGCTCCGTCGGCACCGCGGGCCTGAAGCTCCCCGGCGACGCCGGGGGCAACCCGGAGGGCTACCTGTTCCCGGCCACCTACCCCCTGGACAAGGACGCGACCCCGCAGTCGGTGCTGCGGTTCATGGTCGACACGGCGAACCGGCGGTTCGGCTGGGCGCCCGTCGCGGCCGGCGCGCAGCGCGACGCGATGAACGTCTACCAGGCGGTGACCATCGCGAGCATCGTCCAGGCCGAGGCCGCCGACAAGGCCGACATGGGCAAGGTGGCACGCGTCGTGCTCAACCGGCTGCAGCGCGGCATGCCGCTCCAGATGGACTCCACCCTCAACTACGCCCTCAACCGCAGCACCCTCAACACCACGGTGAACGACACCCGCATCGAGAACCCGTACAACTCCTACCAGCGCATGGGCCTGCCGCCCACGCCGATCGACAACCCGGGCGAGGACGCCATGCGTGCCGCGCTCAACCCGCCGTCGGGCAACTGGCTGTACTTCGTCACGGTCAAGCCGGGCGACACGCGGTTCACCGCCGACTTCGCCGAACACCAGCGCAACGTCGCCGACTTCAACGCCGTGCAGAACGCGAAGACGCGGCGGCCGCCGCAGGTCACGCAGCCGCCGCGGTGAGCCGTCGGTGCGTCAGGCGGCGACGGGTTCCCCGGCCAGCAGCCGTCTGATGTCCCGCACGGCGTCGCGCCCCGCGCGGTTGGCGCCGATGGTGCTGGCGGACGGGCCGTAGCCGACGAGGTGGACGCGGGGGTCGGCGACCGCGCGGGTCCCCTCGACCTTGATCCCGCCGCCCGGCTCGCGCAGCCGCAGCGGCGCCAGATGGTCCAGGGCCGCCCGGAAACCGGTGGCCCACAGGATGACGTCGGCGTCGACGTGCCGCCCGTCGTTCCAGGCCACGCCGTCGGGAGTGACGCGGTCGAACATCGGCTGCCGGTCCAGGATCCCGTCCTGGAGGCCCTGCCGGATCGCGTCGTTGAGCGGGAGTCCGGTGACCGAGACCACGCTTCGCGGCGGCAGTCCCTGCCGTACCCGCTCCTCCACCAGCGCCACCGCGGCCCGGCCCGCGCCCTCGTCGAAGGGGCCCTCGCGGAAGACCGGCGGGCGCCGGGTGACCCAGGTGGTGGCGGCCGCGTACGGGGCGAGTTCCAGCAGGTGCTGGGTGCCGGAGGCCCCGCCGCCGACGACCACGACCCGCTGACCGGCGAACTCCTCGGGTCCGGCGTACTGCGCGGTGTGCAACTGCCGTCCGCGGAAGGTCTCCTGGCCCGGGTAGCGCGGCCAGAACGGCCGGTCCCAGGTGCCGGTGGCGTTGATCAGCGCCCGCGTCGACCAGTCACCGCGGTCGGTCTCCACGAGCAGCCGCCCGTCCTCGCCCTCGCGCACCGCGCGGACGTCGACCGGCCGGTGCACCCGCAGATCGAAGGTCCGCTCGTAGTCCGCGAAGTACTCCCCGATGACCTCGGCGGACGGCCGCGCCGGGTCGGCCCCGGTCAGCTCCATGCCCGGGAGCGCGTGCATCCCGTGCACCTTGCCGTACGTCAGGGACGGCCACCGGAACTGCCAGGCCCCGCCGGGCGCGGGGGAATGGTCGAGCACCACGAAGTCGCGGTCCGGCTCGAAACCGGTGCGCCGCAGGTGATAGGCGCTGGACAGACCGGCCTGACCAGCGCCGATGACGACTACCTCGACCTCTTCGACCGCACGCGCATTGTTCACGCTTCTCCCAACAGCCGGGACGGCCGTGGATCTTCCCGGCCCGGCCGCATGCCCGCTCGCCCGCGCGTCCGGGGCATGGGCCACGATGGGGGCATGTCGGATGCCTTCACCACACGAGAACTCGATGTCGCCACCGGTAGCCGGGAGCGGGTCGTCGACCTGACCGGCGACTGCGAGGCCTTCCTCCGCGAGGCCGCGGCCGGCCGTGACGGACTGCTCAACATCTTCGTCCCGCACGCGACGGCCGGTATCGCGGTCCTGGAGACCGGCGCCGGCAGTGACGACGACCTGCTGGCCGCCCTGCACACCCTGCTCCCCGCCGACGACCGCTGGCAGCACCGGCACGGCAGCCCCGGCCACGGCCGCGACCACGTCCTCCCGGCGATCGTCCCCCCGCACGCCACCCTCCCGGTGATCGACGGCCGCCTGGCGCTGGGCACCTGGCAGTCGGTGTGCCTGGTCGACACGAACCGGGACAATCCGCAGCGAAAGGTTCGGCTCACCTTCCTTGCGGGCTCCTGAACCCTCCCGGGCGGCCGCGACGCTCACCGGCCGTCCGCGGCCGTCAGTGCTTCCAGCGCGCCGGCCTGGGTGCGCCAGTCCGACTTGTGGGGCGCGGTGCCGGACCAGCGTTCGCCGAGGCGGTTCAGGGGGTCGCGGTCGGTGGCCCAGACCGAGTCCGCCTGCTTGCGGATGTACGCGTCGTAGGCGGTGGACCCGGTGGCGTCCGCGAGGTCGGCGAGATACCGGACGAAGATGCCCTTGAACTGCTTCTGGTTGTCGTCGCAGGTGCCGGCGCCCGTCTCGCAGGACTCGGTGAGCACGCCGTCGCGGGTCAGGACCGGTGAGGCGAGGGCGGCGTCGGCCAGACGCCTGGCGGTGTCCAGGTACCGGTTGTCACCGGTGGAGCGCCACAGCTCGGTGAAGGCGCCGACGGCGAGGCCCTGGTTGTAACTCCACACGGTCTGGCCGTTGTTGGCGCAGCCCGCGGTGAGGCCGTCGTTGACCAGACCGGCCGGGTCGATCAGGCCGCTGGAGAGGTACCAGTCCGCGGCCGTGACCGCGCGGTCCCCCCACACGGTGTCGCCGCCGATCCGCTGGTGCAGGGCGGTGGCGAGCCAGAGGTACAGGCCGTTGGTCACGGCGTTCTTGTAGGTGCGCTCCCGGTCCCACCAGACCCCGCCGCCGCAGGTGCCCGTGTCCCAGAACTGCTGGACGTAGTCGGTGATGGTGACCGCCTCGTCCAGATAACGCTGCTCGTGCGTGTGGTCGTAGGCGGCCACCCAGGCGACGGCCCACCAGGCCGCGTCGTCGACGGCGCGGCTGATGAAGTCCCCCTCGATCGGGTCGGTGCTGCGGACGCCCGCGGCGAAGACGCCCCGGTTCTGCTCGAAGGTGCGGGCGATCGCCCAGTCGTAGTCGTGCCGCCCGGTGCGTTCGGCGAAGTCCACGACCGCGGTGAGGGCGGCGGCGGAGTTCCACCAACTGCTGCGCCACCAGGCCTCGTAGGGGTTGTACGAGGCCATCAGCGCGTCGGCCGCCGCGCGCGCCCGGGTCGGCGCGGGCCGGACCCAGGCGGTACAGCTGCCCTCCTGGTGGCCCGCCTCCCGGCCGCAGGCACGGACCGCGCCGCCGTACAGCAGGCCGCGCGGGTCCCGGGTGGCGAACATGGCGGTGCGGGCGGCTGACGCCCCGGACGGGATGGAGGTACGGCCGAGGGAGGAGCCCTCGGGCCAGGCCGCCCCCTCGTCCCAGGAGCGGTCGAGCCAGACCGAGTCGCCGCTCACGCCGTCGTCGATGCCGGCCCAGGCCATGTCGTCCGCGTCGGAGACGTGCAGCCGGAGCACGCGGCCGTTGATGTTCCGGTCCGGCACCGGAAAGGTCTCCTGCCGCGCCTTCGACGGGTCGAGGGTGTCGCATGCCAGCGCGCAGACCTGCGTCGCGGCCCGCGCGGCCGTGGGCAGGGCGACGAGGCAGGCCAGGGCGAGGGCCAGGGCCGACAGGGCGCCGAGCATGCGGTGTCCGCGCGCTGACATGACGTACCCGCTCTCTCTGTGTGTCGGTTCGGACAACGTTGTCGATCGGTCAGGACGCCGCGTCGAGCAGATCGACGGCGCTCTGCTGGCGGGCGGCGTCCACCTGGTCGAGCGGCCCGTACCAGCGCAGCCCGTACTGATCGAGGGCGTTGCGGTCGCTCGCCTGGGCGCGGTCGGCCTGGCGCTTGAGGTAGGCGGTGTAAGGGTGGTCCGGGAGCACCGAGTTGAGCTTGCCGAGGCCGCGTACGGCGGCGCCCTTGAAGGACGGGCCGTCGCCTCCGCAGTCGCCGCTCTCGCACGGATCGCGCAGGATGCCGTCGGAGGTGTGGAGCAGAGAGGTCGTGGTGGCGGCATCGGCGATCTGCCGGGCGCTGGTGAGCAGCCCGCCGTCGCCCGTGGCCCGGTACAGCTCGGCGAGCGCGCCGAGGAGCACACCCTGGTTGTACGACCAGACGGCCTGTCCGTTGTTGCCGCAGGTGGACAGGTCGATGCCGTCGTTGACCAGGTGTGAGCCGTTGACCATGCCGGTGCCCTGGAACCAGGTCCAGCCGGCCCGGGCCCGGGCGAGGTATGCCGTGTCGCCCTGCACGCGGTTGTGGAGGGCCGCGTTGAGCTGGATGTAGAGGGAGTTGGCGATCGCGTTCTTGTACGTCCGCGCCGTGCTCCACCACACCCCGCCGCCGCAGGTGGAGTCCCAGTAGGCGGCCATGTGGTCGGCGTCCGCGCGGGCCGTGTCCAGGTAGCGGCTGTCGCCGGTCAGGTCGTAGGCGGCGACCCAGGCGAGGCCCCACCAGCCGGTGTCGTCGATGTAGTCGTTGCGGAACTGCCCGCCCTGCGCGTCGACGTTGAGGTCGTAGGTGCGGGCGATCGCGTACCGGTAACTGCCCATGCCCGTCACACGGATGTTGTCGATGACCGCGGTCAGGGCGTTGGCGGAGTTCCACCAGCCGGTGGTGTCGAACAGGCCGGTTCCGTAGTCGTAGAAGGTCATCAGGCCGGTGGCCGCGGCGGTGCGCGGCTCGCCCGCGTTCCAGGTGGCGCGGGCCCAGGGGGTGCACGCGATCTCGGCACGGTCCCCGGCCTTTCCGCAGGCGCGCAGGGCGCCGACGCCGAGGTTGTTCCAGTCGTCGACGTTGTACATGAGCGTGCGCCAGCCGCGCTGACCCGTGGGCACGCTGGTGTCACCCAGTTTGCTGCCCGAGCTCCAGGTGCGGCCCCCGTCGAAGGAGCGGTCGAGCCACACCTCGTCGCCGGGGTTGCCGTTGTCGATGGAGGCCCAGCCCATGGCGTCGGCGTCGTCGAAGTGCAGGACGATCGACCGTGCGTAGATGCTCGCCGAGACCGGGGTGCGGTCGCCCGGGGAGAGTGCGGGGTCCCGGGTGTCGCAGTACTTGTTGCAGACGGCGGCCGCCGCGCTGGTGTCGGCGGCGGACGCCGGGGGCGTGAGGGGGACGAGGACGGTGAACAGTGCCGGAGCGAGTGCCGTCGCCAGCCGGTGAAGGGTGCGGCTGACGGGTCTGCGCACGGGGAACATGGCACCTCCCTGCTTCGAGGGACGGATGTGAGAGCGCTCTCGGAAGGTAGGGAAGGGGAGGGCGGCCGTCAACGTTGCTCACGGGTACGGACGTTGCACTCAGGTCCGTACCAAGGTGCACTCAGGTCTGCACTAAAGGGCACCCGCCAGCACCTCTGCGGCGGCCACCCCGGAGGCGGCCGTGGCGCCGTGCGTGAAGATCTGCGCGGCCGAGGGGACGACGGTGCCCGGCAGGCCCATCTCCACGACGATCGCGTCGGGCCGGGCGGCGACGAGCTCCGCGAGGGCCTGCGCCATCCACGCGTGCCGGGCGGCATCGCGCACCACCACGACCAGGGGGCGCCCCGACGCGGGCGCTAGCGCCCGCGTCTCCAGGGTGCCGGCGCGGGACAGCAGCTCCTCGTGGCCCACCCGGACGGAGGTCGTCCCGGGCAGCCGCTCGCCCAGCGGGGCGGCCACGCCCCACGGGGTCTCCTTCCCGATGGCGAGGTTGGTGGTGGGCACCAGCTCCACCACGTGCGGCGCGTTGACCAGGGGCAGGGCGTGCCGTACGGCACCGGTCAGCCGGATGGCGCGGCGGGCCGCCGTGAAGCCGATGCCGTCCGCGTCCCAGACGGCGGCTCCGGCCGGGTTGAGCCCCGCCGACCAGACCGCGAACTCCCGCACGCGAAGGCTCGCCTCGGCGAGCCGCTCCTCCGGGAGGCCGCCCGCCAGGACGGCGTCCGCGAGTGCGTTCACGAGCAGGCCGGCGGTGGCCTCGTCGGCGTTCTCGCCGCCGACGCAGACGGCGTCGGCACCGGCGGCGACGGCCCGGACCGTGGCCCCGCCGATCCCGTAACGGCCGGTCACGGCGCCCATCTCGATGGCGTCGGTGACGATGATGCCGTCGAACCCGAGCTCCTGGCGCAGCAGTTCCTCCAGGATGCGGCGGCTCAGCGTGGCGGGCAGGTCGGGGTCGTAGGCGGGGACCAGCAGGTGGCCGCTCATCACCGCACGGACGCCCGCGTCGACGGCGGCCCGGAACGGCGGCAGGGCCTGCTCGGCGATCCGTTCGCGGTCGGCCTCGTAGACGGGCAGCCCGTGGTGGGAGTCGACGGCCACATCGCCGTGGCCGGGGAAGTGCTTGGCGCAGGCGGCGACACCGGCCGACTGGAGCCCCCGGATCCAGGCGCCGGTGTGCCGCGCCACCACCTTGGCGTCGACGCCGAAGGACCTGACCCCGATGATCGGGTTGTCGGGATTGGAGTTCACGTCCGCGCTCGGCGCGTAGTCGAGGCTCACGCCGGCCGTGCGCAGCTGGCGGCCCAGATCGGCGGCGACGGCCTCGGTCAGCTCGGTGTCGTCGACGGTGCCGAGTGCGAAGTTGCCCGGCCGGGTCGAGCCGGTCGCCGACTCGATCCGGGTGACGTCGCCGGCCTCCTCGTCGATCGCGATGATCAACTCCGGGTTCTCCGCGCGTAGTTGCCCGGTCAGGCGCGCCACCTGCTCGGGCGTGACGATGTTGCGGGAGAAGAGCACGACCGAGGTCAGCCCGTCACCGATCTCGCGCAGCACCCAGTCCGGGGCCTCGGTGCCCACGAATCCCGGCTGCAGGACGGAGCGCGCCAGTCGTCGCAACTCCTTGCTGTGCTTGCTGGAGACCATAGCGTGCGCCCTCCTGTTGGTACAGACCAATGCGTCTCCGTCAGGCTAACCGCACGTGTCAAGTGGGCCCGGAACGTGCCCTGTTGGCGGAAACGCGCCCTCAACTGCGATGTTTGACAGGAAGAGTTGGTCTAGTCCAAGTTGGAGGTACGCGAGTTCGAAGAGGGGCTGGTGTGGCCCGCGGTGCAGTGACCCTGCCGGCACGGTCCCCGCCCCTCACTCCGCGCAGTTGGCGACCCGGTCGGGCCGCCGGTACCTGATATCGAGGTGTGGAGCACCGCATGCCCACGACTGACCGTTATCTCCATCGAGCCCCCTCGGACATCCCCTACTTCAGCTCGGACGGCGAGACCTACCTCGCCCAGACACCCCTGCGGGACCTGACCAAGACCCGCCCGCTGCGAGTCCTCTCCGAGGAGGACCTCGCCTTCTGGCAGACGTACGGCTACGTGGTGGTCAAGCAGGCCATCCCCGCCACCTCGGCCCGCGAACTGCTGGACTTCGCCTGGGAGTTCCAGGGACTGGACCCCGAACGCCCCGAGACCTGGTACGAGGAGCGCGAGTACCGCTCCGACCTCGACCGGGACCTGCACATCTACGGCTTCGTCGAGGCCTACCACCACCAGCTCATCTGGGACAGCCGCCAGACCCGCCGGGTCTACGACGCCTTCGTCGACGTCTGGGACTGCGAAGAGCTGTGGGTGACGCTCGACCGGCTCAACCTGAACCCGCCCAACATCAGAAACCGTGACCGGGCGCTGATCCCGGGCACGGCCGAGGGCTTCGACATCGAGCTGCACTGGGACGTCGACACCACGCTCGGCGTGCTGCCGCAGCGGGTCCAGGGGATCATCGCCCTGACCGACACCAGGCCGGAACTGGGCGGCTTCCAGTGCTGCCCCGAGCTGTTCAAGCGGTTCGACCAGTGGAAGGCGTTCCAGCCGGAGGACCGCGACCCGATCCGGCCCAGGATCGACCGCGCAGATTTCCCCGTGGTGCGACCCGAGCTCGAGGCCGGCGACCTGCTGATCTTCAACGGCCTGCTGGCGCACGGCGTGGCACCGAACACCTCCGAGCGGACGGTGCGCGCGGTCCAGTACCTGTCGATGATGCCGGCGCTGGAGTCCCACGACGCGCTCCGGCGTTCCCGGGTCGAGTCCTGGCGCACCCTCGCCACGCCCGACTGGAACGCCACGCTGCTGGGCGACGCCACACGGCACGAGTCCCTGAGGTACGGCAGGGCCACGCTCGACGACCTCGGGGCCAGACTGCTGGGCCTCACGTCCTGGACCGGGGCGGACCTCGACGGCGCGCAGCGGCCGGCCGGAGAAGAGACATGCGCCGAATCTGCCTGACCCTGCCGACCAACAGGCCCTGCGCGGCGACGATCACGGCCCTGGCCGAGGAAGCGGCCTACGCCGCCCGGCACTTCGACGCCGAGGTGCACCTCCTGATCCTGGACTCCTGCGCCGCGCCGGCCTACGCCGAACACGCAGAAGCCGTGCGCCGGATACCCGAGCACCCGCGGATCGTCGTCCACCACCTCGACGAGGCACGGCAGCGGGACTTCCTGCGACGCGCGATCGACCGGTCCGCTGTCACGAAGCCCGACCTCCTGCTGGACCTGATGCTGCCGGCCGGCGTGTCCTACGGCGCCTGCACCAACCGCGCCTTCCTTCTGGCCGCCGCGCTCGGCTGCGAGTCCGTGCACCGCAGGGACTCCGACAGCCGGTACCAGTCCCTGGACGGCGAGCCCCTCTTCCCCGTCCACCACGAACTGCTCTCGCTCGGCAGGCGCGCGGCCGACGCCGCCCGCCACGTCACCGAGACCGCACTCGCCGCCGACCGCATGGACCGGCGGGTGGCGATGGTCGGCAGCTCCTTCGTCGGCGAACTGTCCGTGGACATCGGCGAGATACTCCGCATCGACCCGGACGTCTACCACGACATGGTCGCTCTGTGGGCCCCCGTGCACTGGTCGCCCGAGCAGAAGAGGGAACTCGTCGACGAGTCCTTCCGGGGCGCGGGCACGGACGCCTTCACCGCCGACCGCGCCACCCTGACCGTGGTCGACCCCATGCGCGTGGACATGTGCAACATCGCCTTCCACGGCGTGCACGAACACGTGCCCCTGCCGCCCGCCACCGACACGATCGGCAGCGACTACTTCCTGATCCACCTGGTCCACGACGCCGCGCTGCCGGGCGTCCTGCACAACCGCAACATCGTCAACTACTACACCGGCGAACGCCGCACCGACTCCGGGTTCACGGCGTACCAGCTGCGCTTCGTCAAGTTCCTGCTGTCGATGCTCTACTTCAACTTCGTCTACGAGCACATGGCCCGGGCGGGCGAGTCGCTGCTCGACGCGCAGGGGCGGGTGCGCGCATCCGTCGTGGCCCGGCTGGCGAGGGAGAGCGCGGGACTCGACCGGAGCGAGAACGTCCACCGGCTGGACGTCCTCGACACCGCGTACCGGAAACTCGGCGGCCGCTACGCCGAGTCCGCCGACCTCCTGAGCGGGCGCCGCGAACGCCTCCTGGACGAAGCACGCGGCGACATCGAGGACTTCGCCCTGCTCACGGAGGCGTGGGAGCCGCTGGTCGGCGCGGCCCGCCGCACGTCCGTACCCCGGACACCCGGGCCGCAGCGGTGACGGCGACCACGGCCCACGCCTCCGCGCCCCTGCTCGCCGCACTGGCGGGCGCCACCGAGGACGGGATCTTCATCGACCTGGCCGGAATCCGGCGCGGCTACGCCACACTGCGGCGTGAACTGCCCGGCGTCGACGTCAGGTTCGCCCTGAAGTCCTGCCCCGTGGACGAGGTGCTCGGCTGCCTCGCGAGCGAGGGCGCGGGGGTCGACGGGGCGAGCCCCCGCGAACTGGAGCAGGCGCTGCGCGCGGGCGTCCCGGTCGGCAGGACGCACTACGGCAACACCGTCAAGTCCGACCGGGACATCGCCGACGCCCACCGCCTCGGCGTCCGGGACTTCGCGACCGACAGCGTCGAAGACCTGGCGGCGATCGCGGACCACGCCCCGGGAGCCCGCGTCTTCTGCCGGCTGGCGACGAGCGGCGACGGCGCGCTGTGGGGACTGAGCCACAAGTTCGGCTGCTCGCCCGCGGACGCGGTGCGGATCCTGGAGGCGGCCCAGGGGCTGGGGCTGACACCCTCCGGTCTGTCCGTGCACGTCGGCTCCCAGCAGATGACGGCCGACGCCTGGCACAGCGCCGTCGAGTGCCTGGCGGACGTCCTGACCGCCCTGGGCAGGCGCGGGATCGTCCTGGACCACGTCAACCTCGGCGGCGGACTGCCGGCCCTGGGCTACCTCGACCGGCACGGCCTGCCCCTGGAAGCGCCGCTGGACAAGATCTTCGCCGTCATCCGCGAGGGGATGCGGCATCTCAGGAAGGTCCACGGCGAACACCTCTCGTTCGTCATGGAGCCGGGACGTCACCTCGTCGCCGACCACGGGGCCGTCCGCGCCCACGTGGCCCGCCTGGCCGAGCGACGCCGGCCGGACGGCGAACGGCAGCACTGGCTCTACCTCAGCTGCGGCAAGTTCAACGGCCTCTACGAGATGGACGCGCTCCAGTACCCGCTCGTCTTCCCGACCCACCCCGACCACGACTCCGAGCGCCTACCCGCCGTCCTGGCGGGGCCCACCTGCGACAGCGACGACGCCTACCCCCAGGGGCACGCCCTCGTCCACGTCCCCCGCAACCTGGCCTCCGGCGACCCGGTCTGGGTGCTCTCCAGCGGCGCCTACGCGATCAGCTACACGACCCAGGGCTTCAACGGCTTCGCCCCGCTCCCGTACACCTGCGTCGGCGGAGAACAGCCGTGAGCGGCGACGGCGTACGCATACGCCCCATCACCGAGGCGGACTGGGACGCCATCACCGCGATGGAAGCCCGGGCCTACGCGGAACTCGGCCTCTCGGAGGGGCGTGCCGCCCTGCGGTCCAGGGCGGACGCCTCGCCGGAGACGTGTTTCGTCCTGGACGTCGGCCCCCGCCCGGCCGGCTACGTGCTGGCACTGCCCTACCCGTCCTTCGGATACCCCGACCTCGAACGGGCGGAGCAGCCCGCGTTCCCCTCCCTCCCGCCACGCAACCTGCACCTGCACGACCTCGTCGTGGTGGAACGGCTGCGCGGCAGGGGGCTGGGACGGCGTCTCCTGAACCACCTCACGTGGACCGCGGCCGCCCGCGGATTCGAACGCATCTCGCTGATCGCCGTCGGCCGCAGCGAACCGTTCTGGTCGGCACGCGGATTCACCGTCCACCCCGGGATCTCCCCGGACGGATACGGCGCGAACGCCGTCTACATGTCCCGTACGACGGCCGAGCCGACGAAGCGAGTTGATGCGCGTGTTCCCTGTCCGTGATCCCTTCCAGCGCAGCCAGGTGGCGATCGCCGCGCTGTTCTGTTCCCTCGGCTTCCAGTACGCCACCTGGGCCTCCAGGATCCCCGCCGTCAAGGCGGACCTCGGGCTGACCGCGGCCGAGGTGGGGGTGCTGCTGATGGCGGCCGGTATCGGCGCCGTGGCGTCGTTCCCCCTGGTGCCGGTGCTCATGAGACGGCTGGGTTCGGCACGGCTGGCACTGCTGTCGGCCCTCTGCCTGACCCTGCTGCTCCTGGCACTCGCGCTCGCCCCGGACTATCCGGTCGCCCTGCTGGTCATGGTGGCCGACGGCGTGTTCGTCGGGTGCCTGAACGTGGCCATGAACGCACAGGGAACGGCCCTGGAGACCCGGTACACACGCAACACCATGGCCCGCCTGCACGCGACGTTCAGCGCCGGCTCCCTGCTCGCCGCGCTGCTCGCCTCCGGCATGAACGCGGCCACCTCCTCGGTCGCGGCGCACTTCGGCGTGGCCGCGGTCGTCCTCGTGCTCCTGGTGGCCCTGGCGCGCCCCGGTCTGCTCGAGGACGAGACTCCCGCGGCGGAGAAGGACAAGGACAAGGAGAAGCAGAGCACGAGCCGTACCGGATGGAGCCTGCCGTCCCGGGTCACGCTCTGGATGTGCTGCGCCATGGCCTTCGGCACCGTGACCGAGGGCGCCATGAACGACTGGTCCGCCCTCTACCTGCGGGAAGTCGCCAAGGCGACCGCGGAGTTGGCGCCGATGGGCATCGCCGTGTTCTCCGGCATGATGGTCCTGGCCCGGCTCTTCGCGGACGGCTGGCGCAGCCGCTGGGGCGACGGCCGCGTCGTGCTGTTCGGCAGCGCCCTGGCCGCCGCCGGGCTGGCCTTCGCCCTGCTGAGCGGGGGAGTGGCGGCGGCGCTCGTCGGGTTCGCCTGCGTCGGACTGGGCTGTGCGGCGGTGACCCCCTGCGTCTACGTCGCCGCGGCGAAACAGGGCTCGGAGGCGCTGGCCCTGGTCGCGGCCATGGGCACGACGGGCCTGCTGGCCGGGCCGCCGCTCATCGGCTTCGTGGCGAGTTCCAGCAGCCTGGTGTGGGGCCTCGGAGTCGTCGCCGCGGCGGCTGTCGTGGTCTCCCTGTGCAGTACCCGGATCCAGTGGACGCCGGTGAGCGGCTGACCGGTGTCCGGGCCGGTCACTCCGGTTTGCGCCACACCGAGATGTGCTTCGTGGAGTCCTGGGTGAACGGCGAGCCGTCCCAGTCGGCCACCCGGCGCTCCAGCGCGAGGCCCGCGATCCGGGCCATCAGGTCCAGCTCCGCGGGCCACGCGTACCGGTGCCGGGAGGCGTTCCGGCGGTAGCGGCCGTCCTCGCCGTCGCGGGTGAGATGGTGCGAGACGAGGATCTGCTCGGTCAGGTCGAAGGTGTCGAAGCCGAGATGCCCCGCGGAGACGTCGAACGGCACCGCGACCTGGCCGGGCGGCAGCAGCCGCAGCGGCGGCACCCCCAGTTCGATCACGAACCGGCCGCCGGGCCGCAGATGCCGGGCCGCGTTGCGGAAGCACTCGACCTGCTCGTCCTGGGTGAGCAGGTTCGAGATGGTGTTGTAGACGAGGAAGACCAGGGCGAACTCACCGGGCACGGTGGCCGTGGCCATGTCCCCGACCACGACCGGCAGTGTCTCCTCGTCGGTCTTCTGCCGCAGGACCGCCACCATGTGCTCGGAGAACTCGATGCCCGCCACCGGCACCCCGCGCTCCCGGAGCGGGACACCGACCCGTCCGGTGCCGATGGCGAACTCCAAGGCCCGGCCGTCTCCGGCGAGTTCGGCGAGGAAGTCGACGGTCGGGCCGAGCACGGCGGCCGAGGACATCTCGGTCTCCTCGCCGTCGTAGCGGTCGGCCTCGGCCCGGCTCCACAGCTCACTGGTCGTCACGAGCGGTCACTGTGCCGGGCGGACGACGACGATGTCCACCGGGTTTCCCGGCCACCGGCCGCTTTCCGGCCCCGGCCGGACCGGGCGTCGGGACCAGCCCCAGCCGCTGGGCGTGCAGCACCGTGCCGAGGCGGTCGCGGGTGCCGAGCTTGCGGTAGATGTTCTCGACGTGCTTGTGCACCGTGCGCGCCGAGATGCCCAGCCGGCGGCCGATCGCGTCGGCGGTCAGGGCGTCGGTGAGCAGGAGGAGAACGGTGAGCTCCCGGGGCGTCAGCGCACAGTCCGCCGCGCTCTCCGCCGCCTCGCCGGGCGCAGCGGCCGACCGGCGCCACTGCTCCAGCAGCCGGCGCTGCTGCTCGACGGCCGCCAGCAGCGGCTGCGCGCGCTCGGCGATCCGCACGTGGTCGTCGGTGAAGTCCGCACCGGAGCGGTAGACCAGGCAGCCCGTGATCGGTGCGACCGAGCCGGGCAGCGGAAGCGCCAGCACCTCGTCGAGGTCCAGGCTGTCGCCGAGCACCCGCGCGGTCTCGCTCACGGGCCAGGCCCGGCCGGCCAGCCGACGGGCCGTCACCGGAGTACGGCCGAGGCCGGCCGCGTAGTGGTGGGCGAAGGGGTAGCCGGACCGCAGCACCCCCAGCGCCTCGCCGCCGAGCCGGTCCAACGCGTCGGCGGCAGCGGGGGACAGGCCGAGCGTGCCCTTCCCCTCGCTCCAGTCGTCCAGTTTGTAGATCAGCGTCTCCCCGCCGCACAGGCCGGTCACGGCGTCGGCGAGCAGCGGCCAGAGCCGTTCGGGCTCGCGTTCGCTGAGCGCGGCGACGGCCAGTTCGGTGAGGCGTTCATAGGCCCTGTCCAGCCCCTGTACCACGTGTTCCTCTCCGCTCGTGCACCTACGCAGTTGTACGCATACCCAGGCGACGGCCGGGTGTCGCATGCTTCAACCGGGCACCGGCACCGGATGGGACGGCTCCGGTCACACGGGCCGCCGGCACGGGGGAGCGGCGGCCCGCATCCGGTCGCCGTCGTGCCCGGTCATCCGCCCCAGGCGGCCGCACAGAGCACCCGGTCGACCTCGTCCGTGTAGCGCGCCGCGGTCAGCCAGGCCCGGGCGAACCGGCCGGTGTCCGCCGGAAGGAGACGGCCGAAGGCGTCGCGCGAGCGTTCCGCGGCCGCGGCGAGCAACGCGTCGAGGATATCGCCGGCCGTGCCCAGGCCGTGCTGGTGCAGACGGCGGGCGTCGGCCGCGGAGTCGCCGGGGAAGGCCAGCACGCGCCGCCCGCCCGAGGCCGCCTGCTCGATCCGGCGGCGCAGCAGGTGCAGGGGCGCCTCGTCGGGCGTGCGCACCACGCCGGCCGGCGCAGTCGGTGCGGAACCCGACAAGGCCGGCGGAGACGCCGGAGCGGGCAGGTCCGCGTGCCGGAGCCGGTCCAGTCCCAGGTCGGCACGGCTCCCGGTGCTCGTGGGGTGCTCGGTCGCGAGGAGCTGGGCGCGGGCGTGCGGGGCCGCGACGAGGCGGGTGATCACCCGCAGCCGGCTGCCTCGCGCGGCGGCCAGCAGCCGCAGGTTGTCGCGGTGCGGGAGCGCCGGATGGTCGTGCGCCGCCGTCAGCCGCAACGGCACACCGCCGCAGTCGGCCAGCAGACAGTCGCCCGTCGCCTCGCGCACCGCGCCGACCAGTGTCACCTCCAGGAAGAGCAGATCGTGGCCGCCGCTCAGGGCACGCCCGACCTGCTCGGCCACGGGTACCGCCCACAACCGGTCCAGAGGCTCGGCCCGCCACTCCGCCCCGGACGCGCGCACCGCCCGTACCCCCGCGCCGGCGCCCAGCCGGCCGGTCGGGGACACCGTCGCCCCCGACACCGCGAGCCCCGCCCGAGCCAACTCGCGGTGCGTGAGCGCCGTGTCCCCGATGCGTACGGCACGGTCGGCGGCGCCCACCGCCCGGCCCGCGCCGCCCGGCGCCACGTCCGAGACCGTGTACAGCCGCCCCCCGGCGTCGGCGGTCCAGGTGACGGCCCCCGCATAGCCGCTCGCGGTGAGCACCGGCTCCGAGAACAGGCCGTACAGCCGCAGCGAACCGTCCGGTGTGTACGGCTGCCGCACCGTGCCGCGCAATCCGGCCAGCTCGGCACCCGAGGCGTACGGGACACGGTTGGCCACGAACAGAGCCTCCGACACGGCGCCTACGAGTTCGGCGAGCCGGAACGCGGGGTCGGCCGCGCGGGCCGCGCGCAACGCGGTGACCACGGAGACCGCCGCCGCGGCCGCCCGGGGCAGACCCGCGAGGCGCGCGGTGTGCGCAGCCCGCAGCAACTCCGCCTGGAGCACCGCACCGGAACCGTCCGTACCGGCGTCGAGCACGGCGGCCACGGCATCGAAAACGGCGTGCGCGGCGGCGCGTTGCGGGGGTGTCGCCGACTCGTCCACGACGGGTGCCGCACGGTCGCCCGAAAGGGGCGCCGACTGCTCGGCGGTCCCCACGCCCGCGGCGTCGTGCGCGCCTTGTGCGCTCTCCGCAGTCCCCGTGTTCTCCGTGTTCTCGGCGGTGCCCGCCACGTCGGCCACCGGTGCCGCCGAAGCCGCCGCCGCGCGGTGCAGGCAGTCCGGGGCCAGCAGGCAGCCGCAGCGGATGGCCGCGGCGTCGGCCACGACGCCCCCGGGGGCGTGCAGTTCGAGCTCGGAGCCCTCGTCGTCGACGGTGACGCGCACGGTGTCGCCGTCGCGCGCGACCGGCCGGTCCGCCAGCTTGGCGATGCCCGCGTCCAGCCGCTTACGCAACCGGGGCGAGAGGGCCGCGACCAGCTCGGCGGTCACGGCCGGGGCGACGGCGGGCAGTTCCCGTTCCGTGCTCATGCGATCTTCTCCCCTACCCAGCGGGCGAGTTCGAGCGGGCTGAGGGCTGCGACCGGCATCCCGGCGCCGACCAGCTGCCCCGCGATGCCGGTGGAGTAGCGGGGCCGCCCCGAGTCGTCGAGGCTCGCGCAGCCCAGGACCTGACAGCCCGCCCCGACCAGCGCCCTGACCTCGGCGAGCAGCCCGCCGACCGGATAGCCCTCCTCGAAGTCGCTCACCACGACCACCAGCGTGCGGGACGGCACGGTCACCAGCTCGCGCGCGTGCCTCAGCCCGGCCGCGATATGGGTGCCGCCGCCGACATTCACCTCGAGGAGCAGCGACAGCGGGTCGTCGACGTGGCCGGTGAGGTCGATGACCTCGGTGGAGAACGCGAGGAAGTGCGTGGACAGGGTCGGCACCCCGGCCAGCACCGAGGCGGTGAGCGCAGCCCAGATCGTCGACGCCTCCATGGACCCGGACACGTCCGTGACCAGGATCAGCCGCCAGTCGGCGGCGCGCCGGGCCCGGGTCCGGAAGACCGGGCGTTCCGGGATCACCCGGACGGTGCCGTCGGCCGCCCGGCGGGCGGTGGCCAGGTTGGCCCGCAGCGTACGCGGCAGGTCCAGGCCGCCGCCCGGGCGCCTGCTCGGCCGGGGCAGGGCGGTACCGTGCAACGCCGGGCGCAGTCGGGTCGCCAGCTCCCGGGTCAGCGCGTCCACCAGGCGCCGGACCAGCGGGCGGAGCGCGGCCAGCCGGGCCTCGGGCAGCCCGCCCGCGTGCCGCAGCACCGACCGCAGCAGGTCCACGGAGGGCCGCACGCTGTCCGGATCCAGCTCGGCCAGCACGTCCTGACGTCCCGTCGCGGCGGCCGCCGCCAGCACCTCCTCCCGGATGCCCGGCCCGAACAGGGCCGCCAGCTCCTGCGACCACTCCCGCACCCCGGGATACGACGCCTCGCGCCCGCCGCCGGTGCCGCCGAAGTCGCCCCGGCTGCCCTCGCCGCGCCCGCAGCCGTACAGTTCGTCCAGCGCGGTCGCCAAGGCGCGTGCCGACTTGGGGAGTTGATCGGCGCGGCGGCCGAGCAGCAGACGCCAGCGGTCGGCGGGGGCCAGCCGACGGCCCGGCAGGGCCGCCGCGGCCCGGTCCGGTTCGGACTCCGGGTGCGTGCGCGGCGGCGGCAACAGGCCGAGCGTGCGCAGGGATTCGCGGGCGGTGAGGTCCGCGCGGGTCCAGGTGGCCAGCGCGGCCGGGTCGACCGCGCCGGTGTCGGCCACCCGGTCGACGCCGAGCCGCTCCTCGACCCCGGACAGCAGCCGCTCGCGGTCGGCCGGGCTCAGCGTGTCGAAACCGCCGCGCAGGGCCGGCAACCGAGCCAGGAAGTCCTGGTCGGACAGGTCCGACACCCGTTCGACCAGGGGCTCCAACGCCGGTGCCGCCGCCTCCAGCAGCCGCCCGGCGGCCGTCAGCAGCCCCGTCAGCCGGGCGGTGAGCGCCAACCGCGACTCCGGGTCGGCCGCCCCGTCCACCCAGGAGGCGACCCGGTCGCCGAACGCTCCGGGATCCTCCTGCCCGAGCAGTACGCGGACGGCCCCGGCGGCACCCCGCATCAGTGGGGATCCGCCGGCGGCCAGCCGGGCCAGGGCGTCGGCGAGCCGGATGCCGCCCGCCAGGTCGGCGCGGTGCGCGAGTTCGAGCAGGGCGTGGGCGTCGGCCGGGTCCTCGGAGCCGGTCAGGCCGTCGACCTGGCGCACCGCGGCCGCCGTCAGCAGCCCGGCCACGGCGCCGGACCCGGCCGTACGGTCCTCGTCCGTGTCCAGTCCGGCGATGTGACCGGTCCGCAGCCGGTCCAACAGGGCCAGGCCGGCGAGGAGTTCGGGCAGCGTACCGGCGTCGGGCAGCACCTCGGCGGTGTCGCCGAGCCGCTCCTCGACCAGGCCCGCCAGGCCGCAGAGCGCCGCCTGCTCCAGGCCGTCGAGCACCTGCGCCGCCGTCGGGCCGCCCGCGTCCCGCTCCTTGCGGCTCCGCTCGCGCAGCAGGCCCTCGGCCGCCTGGGCCAGGGTGACCCCGCGGACTCCGGCCGCCGTCAGCATCGCGGCGGTCGCCGGGGTCCAGCGCACCTCCCAGCGCGAGGTGAGCGCGTCGGCCCCGCCCGCCCCGGTCACCGGCGTGGACTCGGCGTACGGCACGGAGCACAACGTCAGGCGGCGCAGCAGCAGTTCGCGGCGCCGGTCGAGATCCGAGCGGAGGGGGTCGAGCCGGAGGTCCCGGGTGGTGCCGCCGTCCGCGGGGCCGGGCAGGCCGAGTTCGCTCAGCTCGGCCTCCACGGCCGGGGCGAGACCGCTGCGGGGCGCCTTCGGCGCGGGACGGCCGACGCGGGTGCCGACCAGGACGTTCTCCATCGCTCTCGCCACCGCCCGGCCCCTGCCGTAGGGCTCACCCTGTGCCAGTACGGTCTGGACGGCCTCGACCAACTCGCCGCGGCCCGCGGCGGGGAGGCCGCGGAGGCGGGCGAGGTCTCCGGCCAGGCGGGTGATCTCGCGGGCGTCGGCGGGGCCGGAGGGGTGGCCGAGACCGCGGAGTTCGGCGCAGATCCGGACGGCCGCGCGAGTCAGCATGTCCGTCAAAGCGCCGGGCTCACCTGCCGCTTCGAGGACCATGTGCTGCCATTCGGGGTCGCGGATTCCGGCCGGGTAGCCGGAACGCTCGTCCAGGAGGGCGTAGGTGTAGGGGATGAGGGAGGTTGTCCATTCGGGTGCGGGTGGGTGGGGGCTGGTCGCGCCCACGCGGCGGCAGCCGCATATCGAATGCAGCCCCGCCCCCCTGACGGGGCGCAGCAGTGCCGGTGTGTGAAAGGCACCCACCACCATGGCTGCCCGCGCACCGTTCTTCGTGGCCTCGGCCACCCGGGACCGCATCCACTCCTCCCGCCGCAGGTCCACCTCCGAGACGGCCGACTCCGCCCGCAGTGCCCACCCCGTCAGCAGCGCGGCCCGCCGCAGTGCCTCCGGTGTCGAGCCGGGCGCGGCGGCCTCGACCAGCCGGTCCCAGAGGTCGTCGCCCGGCCGGCCGGTGAGCCGGGAACGCAGGGCGCCGGACAGCCGACCCGGCCCCTGCGGAGCACGCTCTCCTTCCCGCCACCCCCGATCCGCGAGCGGCAGATCGCAGGCGACCACCGGCACACCGTTCCGCGCGGCCCACCGCACCGCCGCCAGTTCGGGGGAGAAGTCGGCGAACGGATAGAACGCCGGGCCGCCGCTGCCGTCGGCCGGTGCCGCGGCGAGGGCGACCGGGGCCCGGGTCTCCTCGTGGGCCAGCCACGGCAGCCACTCCTGCAGCTCCGCGGGCAGCTCGACGAGCAGAACATCCGGGTCCGCCGCGTCCAGCAGGGCCGGGACGGCGGCGGCCAGGGAGGGCGCGTGGTGCCGTACGCCGATCAGGTAAGGCCCCGCCGGGTCGGTGAGAGCGGCGAGGGCCGCCTCGGGGGAGTCGGACACGACCGTCACGCCTCCAGGACCGTGCGCAGGTCCCACAGCGTGCGCCAGGTCGCCGAGCCCTGTTCCGCGCGCCGTCGTACCGGACCGTCCCAGTAGCCGCGCAGCCGGGCCGCGTCGGCGGGATCGTCCTTGCGCACGACGCCGAGCAGATGGCCCGGGAGCAGGCCGAGGACGTCGCGGTCCCCGGGGAAGTAGGCTGCAGCCAGGGCCAGCGCGCCCGCCACCGACACCGCTTCCGCCGTGCTCATCACCGTGGACGGGCGCTCCACCTCCCAGCCCTCCGCCGACCGTCCCTCGCGCAGGTCGCGGAACGCGGTGACCAGCGCTTCGAGGACCGCGTCGTCGACCTGGAAGGGCGCCCCGGCCCGCTCCACCGACGCCCGGGCCTGGCCGCGCACCAGCGCGGTCTCGGCGTCGAGGTCCGGAATCGGGCCCACGGTCTCGAAGTTGAAGCGCCGCTTGAGCGCGGCGGACATCTCGGAGACCCCCTTGTCCCGCAGGTTGGCGGTGGCGATGAGGGTGAACCCGGGGGCGGCATGCGCCAACGCGTCGTCCGTGCCGGCCAGTTCGGGCACCGCGATGCGCCGCTCGGACAGCAACGAGACCAGGGAGTCCTGCACCTCGGGGAGGCAGCGGGTGACCTCCTCCACGCGTGCGACGGCACCCCGGGACATCGCGGTGAGGACGGGCGAGGGCACGAGCGCCTGGCGGCTCGGGCCCTGGGCGAGCAACAGGGCGTAGTTCCAGCCGTACTTGAGCTGGTCCTCCGTCGTGCCGGCGGTGCCCTGCACGACCAGGCCGCTGGTGCCGCACACGGCGGCCGACAGCAGCTCGGACAGCATCGACTTGGCGGTGCCGGGCTCGCCGACCAGCAGCAGCCCCCGCTCACCGGCGAGGGTCACCACACAGCGCTCGACGAGCGCCCGGTCGCCGACGAACTTGCCCTCCACGACAAGCCGGCGCGGCACCCCGTCCGGTGCCCCGGCGTCGTCGGGCAGCCGCAGCGCCTGGCCGCCGCTGCCCATGACGAACGTGACGACGGCCCGGGGCGTCAGCCGCCAGGCGGGCGGGCGCGGACCGGCGTCGTACGCGGCGAGGAAGGCCAGTTCGGTGGCGTACCGGTCCTCGGGCGGGACGATCTGGCGCAGGGGCGCGGTGCTGACGGTCATCGGCGGTCGTCTTTCGAGGAGGTTCGGGCGGTGGTGCGGATCGTGGTCATCGGCGGCGGCCTCCGCGGCCGGCCCGCGTGGCCAGCTGCTCGTACGCGGGGGCGTCCCCGGTGCGCACGCGCTCCCAGGCGCGGGCGAACAGCTCCGGCACCGGGACCAGAGGAAGGGTCCGGTGGCCGTCGGAGACCGGGTAGAGGGCTTCCTTCCAGGTCTCCGAGGGCAGAGCCGGAGCCCTGAGATCGCGCCAGCCGCCGGGCAGGAAGAGGGTGCGGCCGGCCCGCGGGCGCTTCGCCTCGACGACGAGGCCGGTCGCCGCCAGTTCGGCGCGCGCCTTCTTGGTCCGGGCGGGCTTCCAGCCGGTCCAGCGCGCGCAGTTGCGGTCGGTGGGATCGGGCAGCGCCAGCAACTGGAGGTAGAGTGCCGCGGCGTCCGCGCCGAGACCGTGCGCCTCGGCCACCTCCGCGACCAGCGCGGGCACGGAGACTGTGGGGTCCTGGGCGTATCCGGCCGGGCCCTCGGCCGCGAGGGCCCGGGCGAGATCCTCGCCGAGAATCGTCCGGACGGCCCGCAGCCGGGACGCCCGCCCCTCGCCGAGCAGCCCCTCCAGGAGCCCGAAGACGGGGTCGTCGGCTCCGCCGAGCGCTCCCGGCCGGAGCAGCACGTGCTCCGTGTCCGCGTACCAGGGACGCAGCACCAGCGTGTCACCGGCCCTCGTCAGCCCGTGCGCGTCGCCGCCGCCGGCCTCGGGCAGGCCGAAGACCTTGCGCAGCTGCACGGAGGTCGGGCCGCCCTTCTCCGTCCACTCCAGGTCCAGGTCGAGCAGCAGCTCGGGATCGGCCAGCCGCCGGCGCAGGGCGCCGAGCCCGTCCGCCAGCCCGGCCCGCAGCGCATGCCCGTACGGCAGCACGTACGCCAGCGCGGCCAGGCTCTCCATGGCTCCGGCCAGGGTGTACGAACCGGGCACCGCCGACGGGTCGGCGGGCGCGAGGTCGCCGTCCTTGTCGGGCCGGAACACCGTGGTGCGGGCGAGCCAGGGGGTCCGCGCGGGGTTGAGCACCGCTTCGGCGTGCCCGGCGGCCACGCCGGCGAGATCCGTGCTGAGGTCCTCCGGCAGGCGCACCAGGGTGCCGAGGCGCTCCGTCCACAGCCGGCCGGCGGCGGCGGTGGCGGGGCCGGTCGTCCACAGCTCGGCCGGGTCGTCCGGCAGGAGCGCACCGAGGAGCGCCCGCTGCTCGTCCTGGCCCAGCGAGTTCAGCAGCTGTGCGCCGAAGGTCCGCTGCCGGGGCTTCAGTCCGACGGTGGCGAGCCCTTCGGCGACGGGGGCGTGCGGGTGGCCGGCCAGCAGCACGGTGGCCTGGAGGGGGCCGAGGGCGCCGTTCGTCGCGGTGACCAGTGCCTCGGGGGCCGCGGGGCGCCAGGGTGCGGCGCCCTTCTCCCGGACCAGGGTGGTCAGTTCGGCCAGCCGGTCCGCCGGGATCCCGGCGGTGTACCGGGTCTCCCGGACCAGGGTGAACGGCCCGACGGCACCGAACGCCCCGGACGGGTCGTGGTCCAGCGCCAGCCACTCGACCGCTCCCGACTGCCCGTCGACGCTCTGGCAGCCGAGCACCACCACCGTACGGCCGTCCCGGCGGAGCACCTGCCCCACCCGCTGCTGCTTGTCGTGCGGCTCGCTGAGCACGACTTCGCGCAGCGTGGTCCCGAGCCCGGCGAGCGGTCCCTCGGTCAGCGCCTCGAACAGCAGCAGCAGCGGCTCGCGCTGGACGTCGGTCAGGGCCGGCGAGGCGGCGCGGTAGGCGAGGGGCCGCAGGGCGCCCAGGACGGGCGGCCAGACCGCGCCGAGGCCGGGGACGGTGTGCTCGTCGCTCTGCCAGCCGTCGCCGACGGCGGTGAGCCGCTCGTGTTCGGGCAGCGGCTTGCCGTCGGCCGGCCTGCCGGACAGCACGTGGTTCACCGCGCGGATCTGGCGGAGCGCGCCCCAGCCGCCGTGCCACGCGCTCTGCAGGGACACGACTCCGGCCGTGGCGTCGTGCAGCGTCCGGTCCGTGCCGTGCTCCGGGGAGTAGTCGGCGAACATGCCCTCGGTCCGCTGCCGGGGCTGCCGCGGCCGCTCCTGCGCGGGCCTGGAAAGGGACGCGGCCGCCTCGGCGATCCGCAGCGCGGCCTGGACGAGGGCGGCGACACCTGCCAGCAGCCGCCGGTCGGCCAGTCCGGGCAGCGCCCGTACCACCGCGGCCACGGCGACCTCGGCCGTGCTCGGCACCGCGGCCCTGGCCCTGTCGTCCTTCCCGGCCCGGGCCAGCGCCTGCTGCCGTTCGTCCAGCGCCGTCGCCGTCGCCCGCATCAGCGCACCTGCCGAGTCGTCGGTCAGGGCGCGCAGTACGGCCGATCCGCGCTCGTCGCGGGGGCGCAGCGCGTGCCAGAACGGGACCGGCGGCACCAGCCGGGTACCGGCCGCGTACGCCCCGCCGGACTCGCCGAACGAGGCCCTTCCGAGCTCGGTGCCGTCGCCCGCGTGCAGGGCGACGCTCTGGTACATCTGCGCGGCGATCGGCTCGGCCCCGCCCGGCAGCCGCAGGGCGCCCAACGGCACCCCCGGCACCCGGCCGTTGCGGGCCGCCCGCAGGGTCGCCGTCCGTCCGTCCGGCGTACCCGCGGTCGTCCGCGCTTCGGCGCCCTCGCCCTCCGCACGCACCCATCGCCCGAGGACCGTGCCGTCGGTGCCGAACGGGCTGTGCTCCAGCCCGGGTTGCAGCGGCAGCACCTCGCAGGAGCCGTGCAGCAGCGAGGCGTCCTCGCGGACGGCCGACGCCAGCAGCGCGGGCAGCGAGGCCCGCCCGTGCTCGCCGGTCGCCGGGTCGTACTCGAGCCACAGGGACTGCCGCCCCTGCCTGCCCTGACGCCAGTACGTGGTGCCGTCGCCGATGACCGGGCGGCTGGGCGGCAGCACGGTGTCCCCGGCGTGCAGGGTGCGGCCACCGGTGGCCCGGCCGCCGCCGGGCAGCGGGATCGACGCGTTGGCCGCGTCCATGCCGGACCACCAGCTCGGGATCTGCTCACCGCCGAGGGCGACCACCTCGGACGGGCGGTTCGACCAGTAGCCGTACTGCTTCGAGCCGTCCCGCCACATCACCAGCAACTCGCCGTCGACGTACCGGAACCGGGGGCGCTGCCAGCGGTCCAGGTCCGCGGGCAGCCGCAGGTCGTGGGTGAGCAGGATCCCCTCGGGGCCGACGACGATCGCCTTGTGACCCCGGACCAGGATCAGCGCGGGCCACGCCTCGGTCACCGACAGCGCGTCGTCCCGGTCCCTGCGCACCTCGGCGTCGAGCAGCTCCAGCGCCTCCTCCAGCGCGGGCCAGCCCAGTTCGTCCAGGATCCCGGCGCGCAGCGTACGGCCGAGGACCGGGACGATGTCGTACCCGGTGAGCCGGCGCACCGCCTGCGGGCTCTCCTGCACCACCGCCCGGAAGGGGCGCAACCGCTCCAGCTGCGCGTCGGCGCCGGGCAGTCCGGCGGTGGCGGCGAACTCCGCGGTCGCCTCCTGCAGCCACTCGCGCAGCACGTCGCCGAGCACCGGATGCGCGGCCACCTTGGGAAGTTCCGCCGGCCCCTGCCCCCGGCCGAGGCCCTCGACGGCCTCGAACAGCAGCGCGCGGTAACGGGATTCGGCGGCGACGGCCTTCAGGTCCCGCTGTCCGGGCCGCTCGTCGCGCAGCCAGCCGGCCAGCGGCAGGTGCACATGGGTGTCCGCGTCGGGTACGGCCAGCCTGATTCCCTCCGCGACGCACAGGTCCAGCAGATCGAGGTCCGCCCCTGCCTGCCAGCGCCCGGCGAACAGGTCGACGGGGCGGCCGCCCGCCCGCAGCCGGGGCGCCATCCGCTCGGCGAGCGCCAGCGTCGCGGGGGAGCGGTGCGAGTACGCCGCCCCGTGCTTGCGGTGCTGGGCCCACCGGCCGAGCCAGTCCGCCGCGTCGACCTCCCCGCCGCCGTCCTCGGTGAGCAGCAGGTCCGCCCCGCACTCCATGAGCAGCGTCAGCCAGAACTCGTCGTCCTCCACGGTCCGGCCGAGTCCGGCCGGCATGATCTCCAGCAGCCGCACCCGGACCCCCGGCCGCCGCTCGGCGAGGACCGGCAGCACACTCCGGTAGGCGTTCCAGAAGGAGGCGGGCGCGCGGACGGCGGCCGGGGACGCGAGCAGGTCGGCGACGAGCGCGCACTCCTCGGCGACCCGGTCGAGCCCCGCCGCCTTGATCAGCCCGCGCGCGTCCTGCGGCAGCGAGGCGTACGGCGGCATACCGGCCGCGCAGCGCTCCACCGTCAGCTGCCGGAACTGCGCCCAGGCGGTGGCCGGTTCGAGCCGCCGCGCGAGGTCCTTCACGTACTCCTTGAGCGCCTTGACGGTGAGCGCCCCGGCGAAGGCGAACTCCAGGAACACCGCCCGCTGCCGCTCCTCGTCCACGGCCAGGGCGTGCACCCGCTCGGCCTCGCGCGCCTTGCCGAAGAAGGCGGCCGCGTAGGTCGTGTTCTCGTGCTGGAGGAAGATGCGGGCGGCCTGTTCGTAGAAGGTCGGCAGGAAGTGCGGGACCGCGCGGCCGAGCCGCTCGCCGAGCGCCTCGAAGCCGTCCTTCGCGTTGCCCGGCTTGGACTTGGCCTGCCGGGCCAGCCGCTCGACGTCCTTGACCAGGGCGAGGGCGTGATGGCCGTTGGCCGGGTCGTGCACCAGCGCCCAGGCCGGGAAGCCCAGGGTCTCCCGGCGCACCTGACCGACCTCGGGCGCCTCCGGCCGCCGGGTCAGGCCGAGGAACTCCAGCGCCAGGTCCTCGGCCTCGCCGAGGGTGCCCGGCACCAGCCGGACCACCGCCCGCCCGTCCAGGGCGGGGTGCGTGTAGGTGCGTGCGGTGAGGACGTCGGCGTCCTCCCGCGCGGTCGTGCCCGGGGGCAGGATCGCGCCGGCGTCGAGCAGCGCGGGCGTGGTGGTGTCGTCGTACGTGGTCATGCCGCCCGCTCCTCGTCCTCGATGTCCCGCCCCGCGTACAGCGCCGCCGCCATCCGCATCCCCTCCGACCAGGCGACCGGCCCGACCTGCCCCAGCCTCAGCGTGCGGCCTGCCGTATCGGTCCACGCCAGCGGGCCGGTCTCGGTCTCGAAGTAGCTGTCGTAGTCGCCGATCCAGACCCGGGCCTCGACCCCGCGGCCCTCCTCCAGCACGGAGCACACCGCGTAACCGCCGCGCACGCGGTATCCCAACTGCGTGGCCCTGCCGTGCAGGAACCGCAGCTCCTTGAAGACCCCGCCCGCGTACTCCTCGATCTGGGTGCCCTCGGCGTCCAGCGCGGCCGGGCGGTGCCAGACCTCTCGGAAGAGCTGCTGGGCCTTCTGCTCGACGCCGAGCTCGACGGCGAACTCCCGTAGCTCCGCCAGGTCTTCGAGGAGCACCGGGTGCGGCAGCCGGACCAGTTCCGGGGCGATGCGCACGGTGTCGCCGTCGAGGTCGACCAGGCCGAGCCCGCGCCCGGCCTCGGCGTCCCGCAGGAACCCGGCGACCTCGCCGTCGGCGCCGGTGACCACCAGGTCGCGCAGCGCCGCCTGCCAGGCGGGGTCCGGCCAGACCTGCGCAAGGACGGCGAGCGGCACCGGAAGGGACCGGGTCATCCACCGCTCCACGTCGGCCAGGCACTGCCGTTCGTGCCGCTCCAGCCACTCGGCGAGCTGCCGCAGCCCCAGCACGGCCGGGTCGTCCGCCAGCTTCGCGGGCACGGACTTCAGCCGCCGCCCCGCCGCGTTGCGGCAGACCACCTTGCCGTCGTCCAGGGCCACTTCGTAGTCCCCGGCCGTCACCCACCCCATGTGTGCCTCCCCGCACCCCGGTGATCAAGTGATGGCGACTGTAGGGGAGAGCACTGACAACGCCCCACGCGGTCCGTGCCGGGCCGGGGACACCGCGGTTCAGCGGGCGAGCGGGAGGGGAGCCGGCCGGTACGGCGACGGCCCCGTCCGCAGGCGGAGGTGCCTGGGCCGGGGCCGTGGGAAGTCGTGCAGGAGGAGCGTCAGTTCTGCCCCGACTCCTTCTCCCGCTTCAGGTTCTTCAGCCGCACGGTCTCCTTGCGGACCTCGGCCTGCGTGGCGCGCTCCTTCTCCAGCCACTCGGGCAGCTCGCGCCTGAGCTCCTCGATCTGCTCGGTGGTGAGCGGTTCCGTCACCCCGCCGCGCGCCAGTCCGGCGATGGACACGCCCAGCTTGGCCGCGACCACCGGACGCGGGTGGGGCCCGTTGGCCTGCAGCTCGCGCAGCCATTCCGGCGGGTTCTTCTGGAGCTCGGCCAGCTCGGCGCGCGAGACGACGCCCTCCTGGAAGGCGGCGGGCGTGGCGGGCAGGTACACGCCCAGCTTCTTCGCCGCGGTCGCGGGCTTCATCGTCTGGGCGGTCTGGTGCGAACTCATGAGGTCAAGGGTATCGGCCGGGCGCGGAAGCCCTGACCACGGCCGATGGCGCCGGCCCTGCACCGCCGCCGGAGGCAGCCCGCCCCGGCCGCCGCCGGGGGCCGTCCGTGGCCGATGCCGGGCGGTCGTCCGCTCCCCGTTAACCTGGGCTGGTGACAGGCTCGGAGGAAACACCGTCGTTCCGGCTCGCGTACGTTCCCGGCGCGACGCCCGCCAAATGGGTTCGGATCTGGAACGAGCGCCATCCCGGCATCCCCCTCACCCTCCTCCAGGTCCCCGCCGCCGAGGCGTCCGGCCTGCTGCGTGCGGGCGACGCGGACGCCGGTCTCGTACGGCTCCCGGTGGACCGTACGTTCTTCAGCGCGATCCCCCTCTACACCGAGACCACCGTGGTCCTCGTCCCCAAGGACCACGTGATCACGGCCGCCGAGGAGGTCACCGTCGCCGACCTCGCCGACGAGGTTCTCTTCCACCCCCTCGACGACGTCTTCGACTGGGACGCCCCGCCCGGCGAGCCCGCCTTCGAGCGCCCCGCGACCACCGAGGACGCCGTCGAGCTGGTCGCGGCCGGCGTGGGGCTCCTGGTCGTCCCGCAGTCCCTGGCCCGGCTGTACCACCGCCGGGACCTCACCTACCGGCCGCTCACCGACGGCCCGGAGTCGACCGTCGCCCTGTCCTGGCCCGAGGAGGCCACCACGGACATGGTCGACGACTTCATCGGCATCGTCCGCGGCCGCACGGTCAACAGCACCCGCGGCCGCCAGGCCGCACCGGCCTCGAAGCCGACGAAGGCGGCGCAGGCCGCGCCGGAGAAGGCCAAACGGGCGCAGAAGCCGGCCGCCGGGGCCAAGGCGACGCCGGGCGCCCGCACCGCACGCGCGCGTGCCGCCGGCGCGAAGTCCGCCAAGCCCGCGAAGCGCGGCAAGCCCCGCCGTCGCTCGTAGCCGCGGCCGGGCGGGCGCCACCCTGCCTCGCACCCGCTCCCGGTCTGCTCCCTCGCGCCCCGATCGCTTTCCGTGATCCGGGGTCCGCGCAGTGTCACGATGCCTGAGCGTTCCGTCGGAAGGCCGGGGTCTGCCGGATGCGGCGCCGTCGTGGCTGGTCGGGCAGTTCCTCCCCCAGCCTTCGGCCGGGGGTGCCCCCAGCGCCCCTTCGGGGGCGCTGCCCCGGCCCCTCCTGGTCAGGGTGTCAGGCTCTCGGCCTCCGGCATGCCTTGCGCTTTCGGTGTCTCCGGCGCCTTCGCCCGCTCCCCCAGGTCGGCCACCGCCAGGCCCAGCGCCACCAGGATGAACCCGACGGAGGTGACCAGGCCCAGCTGAAGCGCCTCGATGGCCGGGCCGCCGTGCGCGAGGTGGGCGAAGTACACCGAGCCCACCACCGCGATCCCGGCCGCCGAGCCGACGCGCTGGCCGGTCTGCAGCACCCCGCCGGCCGCACCGGCACGCTTCACGGGGACGCGGGTCAGGGTGAGCGTGGTGTTGGGGGAGACCGTGATGCCGGAGCCGATGCCGCCGACGATCATCGGCACCGCCGCGGCCCACCCGAAGCTCTCCAACGGCACCAGCCGCACCACCGCGATGATGCCGAGCAGCCCGAGCGTCACCCCGGTGAGGCCCATGACGACCACCTTGCGGCCGTGGCGCATCACCAGCCGGCCGCCCAGGGCGGCACCGACCGCCGAGGCGACCGCGAACGGCAGCACCGCGACTCCGGCCGCCAGGGCGCTGTATCCCGCCGCGTTCTGCAGGAACAGGGCGAGGACGAAGAAGACCGTGGTGAAGCCGGCGAAGTAGGACAGGCTGATCAGCGCGCCGAGGGTGAAGGACCGCGTCGAGAACAGGCTCAGATCGAGCAGTGGCGCCTTTCCGAGCCGGCCCTGCCGCCGCTCCCACACCCAGAACAGTCCGAGCAGCACCGCGCCCACCGGCAGCAGCGCCCACTTCTCCTGTCCGGTCCACTGCTGCTCCTGCACCAGCGGCAGCATCAGCGCGAGCACGCCGCAGCCGAGGAGCAGCACCCCGAGCGGGTCGAACCGTTCCCGCCGGTCCGCCGACGCGGGATAGCGGGGCAGCAGCCGCAGGCCCGCGGCGAACGCGGCGACCCCGATGGGCAGGTTGACGAAGAACACCCAGCGCCAGCCGTCGTCGGTGCCGACGGCGTCGATGATCACACCGCCCGCCAGCGGGCCGACCGCCGTCGAGACCCCGATGACGCTGCCGAGCAGCCCGAAGGCCTTGGCGCGTTCGGAGACCTGGAACATCTGCTGGATCAGCGCCGAGGTCTGCGGCGCGACCATGCCCGCCGCCGCGCCCTGGATCAGCCGGAACACCACCAGCCGGTCGGGACTCGCCGCGAGCCCGCAGGCCGCCGAGGCCACCGTGAAGACGGCGAGCCCGATCAGGAAGGCCTGGCGCCGTCCGCGCATGTCGCCGAGTCGGCCCGCCGGGACGAGTGCCAGCCCGAAGGTCAGCGCGTACCCGGAGACCACCCAGGCCTGGGCGGCCTCCGTGGCGCCCAGGCCGCGCTCCATCGAGGGCAGCGCCACGTTGACGATCGAGGTGTCGAGCAGCGAGATGAAGCCGGCCGCGAGACAGACCCCGAGCGCCTTCCACCGCCGGTCGTCGGTGGCCGGCTGGGGCGGCTTTGAGCAGGTCGTGGTCATGCGGCCACGCTATGCAGGCATCCCGCGCCTCGCACGACCGGCGGAGCGAACGGATGGCCGGACTGCTCCTTCCGGGTGCCGGCCCGGGCGGCTTCCGCCGGAAGGCCGCCGTTCAGAGCGACGTGAGCCAGTCGTAGGCCGCGCGTGCCGTGAACTCCGCCTGGCCGCCGGGCAGGAGAAGATCGGCCGTGGACAGGAGATCGGCCTGTGCGGCCGCATAAGGGACCGCGATGCAGCGCATCCCGGCGGCGTGCGCCGCCGCCACGCCCGGAGCGGCGTCCTCCAGCACCACGCAGTCCGCCGGTGCGGCGCCGAGGCGGCGGGCCGCCTCCAGGAAGACGTCCGGCGCCGGCTTGCCGCGTGCCACCTCGTCGGCCGAGACCGCGGTGCGCAGATGCGCGCCGAGGCCCGTGCCGGCCAGGATCGCCTCGATCGCCTCGGGAGAGGAGCCGGAGGCCACCGCGGACGGGACGCCCTCGGCCGCCAGCAGCTCCACGAACTTCCGCATCTGCGGGTACGCGCGCGTACGGGTCCGGGCCAGCTCCAGATACCGCCGGTTCGTCTCCGCGAGCAGCTCGGCCACCGGTGGCCGCAGTCCATGACGGTCGCGCAGCAGGGTCACCGTCTCCAGCGTGCTGATGCCGACGAGGCGCTCGTGCACCGCCCAGGTGTAGTCCGTGACACCGTGCCCGGCCAGCATCTGCCGCGTCGCCTCGTAGTAGTTCGGCTCGCTGTCCACGAGTGTTCCGTCGAGATCGAAGATGACCGCGAGGCCGCCGAGATCGCTCATGCGATCAGGATGCCGTTACCCGCGTGCGGCCCGGCCGACGGACTCCACCAGCGGCAGCAACCGGTGCGGAACCCGTTCGCGCAGCGCCACCTCGGTACGGGTGCGCACCACGCCCGGCAGGCTGATCAGCTTCTGGATCACGTCCTCGAGGTGCGCGTTGTCCCGCGCCACCACCCGGGTCAGCAGATCCCCGCCGCCCGTGATCGAGAACGCCTCCACGATCTCCGGCACGGCGGCCAGCGCGTCCCCGACGTCGTCCAGATGCCCCTGGGTGACCTCGATGTGGACGAAGGCCAGCACCGGGTGGCCGAGCGCGGCGGGGGAGAGGGAAGGGCCGGTGCCCGTGATCACACCGTCCCGCTCCAGCCGGTCCAGCCGGGCCTGGAGCGTGCCCCGGGCGACCCCGAGGACCCGCGCGTACTCGCGCACGCTGGTGCGCGGCTGCTCCAGCAGCAGCCGCAGGATGCGGGTGTCGAGCTCGTCCACGGTCATGACGTGCGACTGTACCAATGGCTCAGCGGTGATCCCGGCCGACCTGGACCATTGGCGCTTCGGTCGTTGAGCCACCCTCGTCATGACTGGACCATTGGCACAGCGGAATCGACACCACTTGAGCCAGCAGCCCCTCTGGTGCTCTCATGGGTGTGTCGATGGCGCTGCGGATCCCCGCGGCGCCTTTTCTGTGCCGTCCGCGGGAGGGGAAGCAGTGCTGAAGAGGGTGTTCGTGGCTCCGGACCCGGGGCGGGTCCGGCTGCGCTTCGCCGCGCGCGCCGTGCTGGGCATCGGCCTCGCCGTCGTGGTCTGCGCACTGGCCGGGCACTCCGTCACGGGCGCCGTCACCGGCGGTCTCGCCGCGCTGCTGGCGCTGTTCACCGTCGCCGACGCCACCGTCCGCGGACAGGCCGTCACCACCGCGCTGCTGCCCGTCGTGGGCCTGCCGGTGCTCGCGGCCGCGGCCGAACTGCACGGCTTGCCGGTCGCCCGCGACCTGGTCTTCCTCGCCGTGGTCGGCGGGGGTGTGTATGCGCGCCGCTGGGGTCCGCGCGGACACAGCCTGGGCGTGTTCGCCTTCATGACCTTCTTCGTCGCCCAGTTCCTGCACGCCACCCCCCGACAGCTGCCCGAGCTGTACGCCGCCGTCCTGCTCTCCGTGCTCAGCGCCGCCGCCGTCCGCTTCGGTCTCTGGTGCTACGAGCGCCGCCTGCCCCCGCCGCCGGTTCCCGCTCCGCCCGCCGGCACCGGACTGGCCCGGGTGACCACCCGGCAGGCGGTCCAGGCGACCGCGGGCGCGGGTTTCGCGCTGGTCGCCGGTCAGCTGGTGTCCGGTCAGCGCTGGTACTGGGCGGTCGGCGCCACCTGGTGGATCTTCGTCAACACCGCCTCGCGCGGCGAGACCCTGGTGCGTGGCTTCCGCCGGGTCCTCGGCACCGTCATCGGCATCGCGCTGGGCCTGCTGGTCGCCGCCCCGTTGCAGGGCGCCCCGGTTCCCACCGCCGTCCTGGTCACGGCCGCCGTCTTCGGCATCTTCTACACGGCCGCCGTCTCCTACACCTGGATGATGCTCTGGGTGACCTTCCTCGCCGAGCTGCTCTACGGCCTGCTCGGCGTCCTCACCCCCGGCCTCCTGGGGCTGCGGCTGGCCGAGACCGCGGTGGGCGCCCTCGGCGCCGTCCTCGCCGTGCTGTTCGTGCTGCCGGTCACCACCCACCTCACCACCGACGCCTGGATCCGGCGCGCCCTGCGCTGCGTGCGCGCCTGCACCGCCGAGGCCGCCGCCCGGCTCGCCGGCTCCGCCACCGCCGACCCGGCACCCCGGGTGGCCGAACTCGAACAGCTCCTCGGCCGGGTACGGCTCTCGGTCGCCCCGCTCGTGCACCCGCTCAACCCGATGCACGGCCGCAAGCGCCGCGCCCGCCGCGTCCTCGCCCTGCTGGACCACTGCGCCCGCGAGATCCGCGGCCTGGTGGCGGTCGCCGCCGACCCGGAGGCCTCGCACGACGCCCGGCTGGCCGCCGCCTGCTGGCGCGTCGAGGCCGCCGTCGAGGCGCTCACCAGGGGCTCGCAGCACATCACCGCCCCCGCCGAGCCGCCCGCCGAACCCGCCCTCGCCCATCTGCACGGCCTGGAGCGCGCCCTGTCCGAACTCGCCGAGCCACTGCGCACCCCCTCGCGCTCACCCCTGGTCGGCGCCTGAGACGCGCCGCCCCACACGCCCTGGTCTAGACCGCCAGCTGCTACCGTCGGCCCGGGCGGGACCGAACCGGCCCGTTCTGACTCGTACCGGCTCGTGGTGGCTCGCAGCGATAGGGGACAGCGGTGGCAGACGGCGGCAGGCGGCGCAGGGCCTTCATCGGGTCGTTCACGGCCGCGGGCGGCCCGGGGGTCGTCACGGCGGCGGTCCGTCCGGACAGTGGCGCCCTGGCCCTCCTGGAGAGCGTCGACGGCGTTCCCGACCCGTCGTACCTCGCGCTCGCGCCCGGCGGGCGCATCCTGTACGCGGTCAGCGAGACCGCCGACGGCGCGGTGGCCGCGTACCACGTCCACGACGACAAGCCGCGCCTCGCCGGGCCGCCGGTTCCGGTCGACGCCAGCGGCCCCACCCATCTGAGCGTCTTCGACGGCCATGTCCTGACCGCCAACTACGGCTCCGGCAGCGTCACCGCCGTCCCCGTCCGCCCCGACGGCACCCTCGCCCCCGCCCCCTCCGGACTGCTCCGGCACACCGGTTCGGGCCCGCACGAACGGCGTCAGCGCGGCCCGCACGCCCACCAGGTGCAGCCCGATCCCAGCGGCCGCTGGGCGGTCAGCGTCGACCTGGGAACCGACTCGGTGCGCGTCTGCACCCTGGACGAGGGCGCCCCCTCCCTCCACCGCGAGTTCGCCCTGCGCCCCGGCTCCGGCCCCCGCCACCTGGCCTTCCACCCCGGCGGCCGGTACGCCTACGTCGTCAACGAACTCACCCCGACCGTGACCGTCTGCCGCTGGGACGCCGGCACCGGCACCCTCAAGCCGCTGACCGAGACCCCGGTCCTGCCCGGCGCCCCGGCCGGCGACGCCTACCCGTCCGGTATTGCCGTCTCACCCGACGGCCGTTTCGTCTGGACGGCGACCAGGGGCGAGGACGTCCTGACCACGTTCACGGTCGACGGGGACCAGCTGCACCTGACGGCGACGGTCCCCTGCGGGGGCCACTGGCCGCGGGCGATCACCGAGGCGGGCGGCTTCCTCTACGCCGCCAACGAGCGGTCGGGCAACATCACCTGGTTCACCGTCGACCGGCGGACCGGCCAGCCCCGCTACGACGGCACGGTGGAGATCCCGGCGCCTTCCTGCATCGTTTTCGACTGACGTCGCCTGCAGCGCCCCGCAAGGGGCGCGGAGAGCTGCGCGACCAGCCCCCACCGGCCTGCGGTCAAGGACCGGCCGCAGCACCCCGAAAACAGCCGACGGCCCCCTCTCCGAGAAAGGGAGCCGTCGGCTTGTGTCGGCTCAGCGCACCGGCGCACCTTGCGGCTGCTGCGGCGCGATGCCCAGCGCCGTCGTGTACTTGGCCAGCGCCAGCTTCCCGATCGCCGGGTACGGCCCCAGCGGCTCGGCGGTGGCACAACCGGCCTCCTCCGCGGCCGCGGCCAGCAGCGCCGCGTCGATCTCCGGCCCTATCAGGTACGGCGCCAGCGCCAGCTGCTGCGACCCCGAACCCCGCAGCTGCTCCGCGACGGAGGCGATCGAACCCTCCTGGTCCAGCGCGGCGGCCATCACCGGCACGGCCAGGCGCGCGGCGAGCAGCATGCCGGTGATCCCGGCGGCCTGCACCGCCTCGTCGCCGCCCACCGACGCGAGGATGATGCCGTCCGCGGCCGTCGCCACGGTGAACAGCCTCGCGCGGTCGGCACGGGCCAGCCCCGCCTCCGAGAGGCGCACGTGCAGCGCCTCGGCGAGCAGCGGGTGCGGGCCGAGGACATCGGTCAGGTCGGCGGCGACCCGGCTCTCCATGACCGCGTGGCGGACCTGGCGCAGCAGCGCACTGTCCGGACCGGCCAGCAGCGGCACGACGACGGCGACCGGGCCGTCGGGGGCCTTGATCCCCTCGACGCCGGCGGCGACGGCCTGCTCGTAGCGGGCGGTGCGCTCCTCGGCGGCACCGGCCAGCACGGACTGGAGGGTGGGGAACTCCGCGTCGTCCCCGTCCAGGTACCCGATGCGGGCGTCGAGACCGGGCAGCTCGGAGCGGGCGATGCTCACGACCTCCTCGGCGAGGCTGCGCGTGGTCGCGCTGGGCTTACCCGGCACCGCGAGGACGAGCGCGGGCGCGTCCTCGGGAGCCACCAGCGGCTCGGGGCGGCGGTGCCGTCCGGGCTGGCGGGGGCGCGGCATTCGTACTGGCAGGCCGGCGGGCCCAGTGGGGGAGCTCATGGCGCCGCATGTTACTGGCTATCTGGGCTCCCTTGTTCGGGGAGGGTGCAGGTGAGCGGTATCCGTCCGCTTTTGTCTGATGAGTTACGCATGATTCGAAGGTGATCTCGTCACCTGTCGGACACTTCATGTGCCAACAGGATCAATACCCTTTTGTGTGTACAAGTTTTATGTGTACAACGGAGAGCATTTTCTCATCACCCGGCAGAGTGAGCCGCCCGGTGACCAGGTCACTCGCGACGCGTACCGCGCCGTGCAGCGGATCGCCCTCCGCCGGCACCTGCCGCGCCTGCGGCAGCAGCCGCGCCAACTCCTCGGCCACCGGTACCAGAAGCGGGTCGCCCAGCTTGAACAGGCCGCCGGTGAGGGCGACCAGGGGTTCACCCGCCGCGGGGCAGACGGCGGCGGCCGACTCGGCCAGGTGCCGGGCGGCGGCGCGCAGGATCGCGGCCGCGACCGGGTCGCCCGCCTCGGCGCACTCCGCGACGCGCGGGGCGAACGAGGCGAGCACGGCGGGCCGGTCGGCGCGCGGATAGAGCTGTCCGGGCAGCGCGGGCAGTGGCCCGAACCGGTCCTCGGCGCCGGCCCGCAGCGCGGCCGAGCCGCCGTCGCGCCCGTCGAAGGCGCGCAGCGCAGCCTCCAGGCCGGCCCGGCCGATCCAGGCGCCGCTGCCGCAGTCGCCCAGCAGGTGCCCCCAGCCGTCCGCCCGCCGCCACCGGGTGAGATCGGTACCGGTCGCGATCAGCCCGGTCCCGGCGGCGACCACCGCGCCGGGGCGCGGGCCCAGGGCGCCGACGTACGCCGTCACGGCGTCGGCGGCCAGCGCGACCGTCCGCACCCCGAGCTCGCGGGCCAGCGCGCCCGGCAGCTCGGCTCGCAGCGCGTCCCCGAGACTGGCCAGCCCGGCGGCACCGACGACGGCTGTCGTCATCCGCTCCAGCCCGTACGAGTCGGCCAGCGCCCGTGCCATGGGCAGGAGTTGCTCCAGCAGGTGCCCGGGGTCGATGCCCCGCGCCCCGGTCCGCACCGGCTCCCGGGACTCCTGCGGAGCGGACGGCGCACCTCCCGGCACGCCCACGACGGCCCGTAACCCGGAGCCGCCGGAGTCGACGGCGAGGAACCCCGCCCCCCGGGGCCGGCCGCCCCCGTCGCTCACGGCAGACGCCAGTCCACCGGCTGTCCCCCCTGCTCGATCAGCAGGTCGTTGGCGCGGCTGAACGGGCGGGAGCCGAAGAAGCCGCGGTCCGCCGACATGGGGGAGGGATGCGCGGACTCCACCGCCGGCAACTGGCCGAGCAGCGGGCGGAGATTGCGGGCGTCGCGGCCCCACAGGATGGACACCAGCGGCTTGCCGCGGCCGGCCAGGGCCCGTATCGCCTGCTCGGTGACCTCCTCCCAGCCCTTGCCCCGGTGCGCGGCCGGGGTGCGCGGGGCCGTGGTGAGCGCCCTGTTGAGCAGCAGGACGCCCTGCCGGGTCCACGGAGTGAGGTCGCCGTTGGACGGCTGGGGCACACCCAGGTCGGTGTTCAGCTCCCGGTAGATGTTGATCAGGCTGCCCGGCAGCGGGCGCACCTCCGGCGCGACCGAGAACGACAGCCCCACCGCGTGCCCCGGGGTCGGGTACGGGTCCTGGCCGACGATCAGGACGCGGACGTCGTCGAAGGGCTGCTGGAAGGCCCGCAGGACGTTCGGGCCGGCCGGGAGGTAGGTGCGTCCCGCGGCGATCTCCGCCCGCAGGAAGTCGCCCATCGCGGCGATCCTCCCGGCCACCGGTTCCAGGGCCTTCGCCCAGCCCGGTTCGACGATTTCATGCAAGGGTCGTGGTGCCACGGCGTCACCCTACTGCCGTACACGGGTCGGCGATCAAGCTGAGGCCACCGTGGTCGCGGGACGACCGGGAACGACCGGACCGGCGCCCCGGATGACAGAAACCGCCCTCCTGCGGGGGGCCCGGCATCAGGTGACGACCGCCGCCCGTACGCACAGCACGTCCGGAAGATGGGAGGCCAACTGGCGCCAGCTGTCGCCGTCGTCGGCCGAGGCGAACACCTCGCCGTTGCGGTTGCCGAAGTACACCCCGGCCGGATCCCCGTCGTCCGTGCAGAGCGCGTCGCGCAGCACCGTGCCGTAGTGGTCCTCCGGCGGCAGCCCCGCCGACAGCGGCTCCCAGGTCCTTCCCGCGTCGGCCGTGCGGAAGACCCGGCACCGGTGCCGGGCGGGCACCCGGTCGGCATCCGCGTTGATCGGGAAGACGTACGCCGTCTCCCCGCGGTGCGGATGGGCGGCCGCCGCGAAACCGAACGTGGACGGCAGCCCCTCGCCGATGTCGGTCCAGTGCGCCCCCGCGTCGTCGCTCCGGTACACCCCCCAGTGGTTCTGCAGATACAGCCGGTCCGGATCCGCCGCGTCCTGCGCGATCTTGTGCACGCACTGGCCGAACTCCGGGTCGGGGTCCGGCAGGAAGACCGCGGAGACACCGGAGTTGGACGGCGTCCAGCTCGCGCCGCCGTCGCCGGTGCGGAACACGCCGGCCGTCGAGACGGCGACCGTCACCGCCTTCGGGTCGCGCCGGTCGGTGACCACGGTGTGCAGGCCCTCACCGCCGCCGCCCGGCACCCACTTGTCGCGCGTCGGGTGCTCCCACAGCGGCCGGACCAGGTCGAAGCTCTCCCCGCGGTCCTCGGACCGGTACAGCGCGGCGGGTTCCGTGCCCGCGTAGACCACGTCCGGCTCGGCGGCGGCCGGGTGGAGCTGCCAGACCCGCTCCAGCGAGGCACCGGTGTCCTTGGGGAACCGCACGGCGGGGCGGGCCGGTTCGGTCCAGGTGCGGCCCAGGTCGTCGGAGTGGAAGACCGAGGGCCCCCAGTGCGCGCTGTCGCCGCCCGCCAGGAGCCGGGGCCGCCCGCCCCGGGTGTCGATGGCGACCGAGTAGATCGCCTGCGCGTTGAAGTAGGGAGTCTCGTCGAACTCCCAGGCGCCACCTCGCCGCCTCCCGAGGAAGAGCCCCTTGCGGGTCCCTACGGCGAGCAGTACCTCGGTCATGCCGATCACCTCCATGACGTCCTTGTCACAGTCCTGGCCGCGGTTGCCGTCACAGCCGGCACTCGGATATCGGCCAGTCTGCACCTCACCACTGACAGTCCCCAGGGGGACGACGTCACCGCAGGTCGGAGCCGCCGTGTCGGCCGGTCGAACGCGGCGGCGGAACGCGTTCGGACAGACGCCTGCGCGAGCGGGGTCAGTCGTGCGACCGTCGACTCGGAGTTCGCCGTGAGCAACGAAGCGGCCGCTCCCGTATGGGAGGACGGTCCGGGCTGTCCGTGCGCGCGTGAGGAGGATGCCTTTGAAGGCGTTCCGTGGTCCGAAGGTCTGGCTGTGGCGCTGGCGGCGCAACCCGCTGAAGCGCCGTGCCGACACGATGGAGGCCTGGGTGCTGCTCGGCGCCTGGCTGCTCACCCTGCTCGCCGGGGTGCTCGCCGGGCTCGCGGCGGCCCGGTCGGTCGAGGACGGCCTGGCCCGCGAGCGCGTCGAGTGGCGCCCGGTCGTGGCCCATGTCATGGACAAGGCTCCCGGCTCGGCGGCAGCGAAGTCCGGCTCCTCCGGCTCCTCCGAGTCCTCCGACGCGTCGAACGGCGAACGGGTCTGGGCGCGCGTGGGCTGGACCGTCGCCGACGGCTCCGCGCACACCGGCCAGGCGCGGGTCCCGGCCGGCAGCAAGGTCGGCACCCCGGTCACCGTCTGGACGGACCTCCAGGGGCACCTCGTCACCCGGCCCGCCACCACCTCCGAGGCCCACTTGCGCTCCGCGCTGATCGGCGGCCTGGTCGGGCTGAGCGCGGCAGCCGTCCCGTTCGTCGCCGGGCTGGTGGCGCGCGGCCGGCTGGAGCGGCGCCGGATGGACCGCTGGGACGCGGAATGGGCACGGCTCGGACCGCAGTGGGGCCGCATGACCGGCTGACGCGGGCGTCGGCGCCCGTGCTCTGCGGCCCGGCTTCCCTCAGCTGTCCTGCCGGGCCAGCGCCCGGCGGCAGTCGGCGAGCAGCCGCTCGTCCTGGGCGATGTCGTGGCTGCCGAACCCGCCCGGCCGCGCCGTGTGCCGCCGGGGGCCGGCGAGTTCGGCCGTCACCAGGTCGCGCAGCGGGGCGCCCGCCGGGCCCATCCCGGCCAGACACCCGGCGATCGCGCCCCGCGTGTACGGGTTCTCCGACCAGGCGGCCCGGAACACCGGGAGTACGGGTGCCGGGTCCCCGCCGATCCGCCACAGCGCCTCGGCCGCCGCCACCCGTTCCCACACCCCGCCGGACCCGGCCAGCCGGCGCAGCGCGGGCAGCGCACCGCGGGCGGCCGCCCCCAGCCGGCCCAGCTGCCCGGCCGCCGTCCGCGCGCTGCGGTTGCGGCCGTGCGTCAGCTCCCGCAGCAGCACCGGGAGTACGGCGGCCACGTCCCCCTCCGCCGACCACAGGGCCCCCGCCGCCAGGGCGGCGTGCCGGGTGTCCAGGAGCCCGCGCAGGACCGGCGCCGCCGCCCTGGCCGCCGTCCCCAGGACGTCGAGCGCCCGTACCGCCTGCCCGACGAGGGCCTCCCGCGCCCCCAGCCCGTCCGGTGCGCCGCGCAGCAGCCGCAGCACCTCGGGCACCGCCGCCGGGTCCTTGAGGGCGGTGACCGCCGCCAGCAGTGGAGCGGCCAGCTCGGCGGCCTCGGGGGAGTCCGGGTCGACCTGGCCGAGCCGGCGCCGCAGCGCGGGCGCGAGCGGGGCGGCCGCCGGGCCCAGATGCACGATCTCGAAGCCCAGCCCACCGGGCACCACCGGTCTCGCCAGCAGCTGGGCCAGGGCCGGCACCGCGCGCGGATCGCCGCTCCTGGCCAGCGCCTTCAACGGGCCGCCCAGCGAGGGTCTGCCGCGCTCCCAGGTGTGCACCCACAGGTCGGACCGCACGGTCACCAGCGCGTGCAGCTCGTCGGCCGCCGGCGCGGCCAGCCCGAACAGCTCCACGAGCACCGACACCGCCGCGTCCCGCAACTGGTCCTGTTCGCGGCCCAGTTGTCTGCCTATCAGCGAGACGGGCGCCGTGAAGTCAGCCCGCCAGCCCCGGAACAGCCCGGCCGACATCCACACCGCGTTGCACCGGTCCATCGGGTCCGGGCTGCTCAACTGGCCGACGAGCAGCGCGATCCGGTCCGCCACCCGGTCCTCCAGCGCCCGGTGCAGGGTGCGCAGCAGATACGCACCCTCCTCGTCCGAGGGGCGCAGCCGCCGTATCCGGCCGACCAGGGTGTCCGCGTCCACCCGGTCCGGACCGGCCGTCCGCCGCTCCGAGCGCTCCCTGAGCAGCCGCACCACGGCAGGCACCAGATCGGCGGGCAGCCGCTCCGGCGCGCCGAGGCCCAACTGTCCGAGGGCGGCCAGCCGCGCCGTCGGGGCGTACGGGGGTCCGCTCCGCGCGGCCAGCAACTCCACCGCCCCGGCCGCCCGGTCGGGACGGCACCGTACGAACAGCCCGAGGGCCTCGGTCAGGGCGAGCAGCACCTGTTCGTCGCGCTCGTCCGTGATCCGCCGCCGTAACAGCGCCAGCACCCGCTCCGGTTCGTCGAGGAACCGGACCAGCGCCCCGGGCACCGCGCGGCGCACCCCGGGGCACGGGTCGTCGGCCAGCGGCACGAGCGCCTCGGCACCGGCGCGGACGGCGGCCCGGGCCCGGGAACCGGCGCTCTCCGCGCCGATGCTGACCAGCAGTTCCACTATGGCGCCCCGGTCCTGCACCTCCGGACGGGCAGCGAGCGCGAAGAGGAACGGGACGCAGGCGAGCGTCGAGTCGTACACGTTCCCCTGGTGGTGCACCGAGCCGTACATCCCGTCGAGCGCGACCTCCCGTTCGGCCGCGTCCGCCGAGGCCAGTCCGCGCAGCAGACCGGGCACGTCCGCCGCGCTGCCGTACGCGTGCCGCAGCGAGGCCCAGTCGACCTCGTCGATCCCCGTGAACACCGTTGTCCTCCCCGGGCGAGTACCACCTGTTCGGGAGTCTGCACCACGGCACTGACAACGATGCGGAATCGGACGGCGACTGTGTGCGATCCGTCGGCGGTCACCGGCCGTCGGCGGATCGCACAGGGATCAGTTCCCGCCAGACAGCGCCCGGTCCAGGATCGCGTCGAACCCGGTGCCGGCCGGCAGGGTGCCGAACGCGTGCCCCCAGTCGCCGCCGAGCCGGGTCGCGCAGAAGGCGTCGGCGACGGCGGCCGGGGCGTACCGGACCAGCAGCGAGGCCTGCAGCGCCAGCGCCATTCGCTCGACCAGCCGGCGCGCCCCCGCCTGATCGGTCTCGGCCAGTTCGTTCTTCAGCCGGGTCACGGCCGCGTCCAGCCGGGTGTCCGCGCCGCGCGCGTGCGCGAGCTCGCCGAACAGGGCGTCGGCGGCGCCGGGTTCGCGGGACAGCGCCCGCAGCACGTCGAGCGCGTTGACGTTCCCCGAGCCCTCCCAGATCGACAGCAGCGGGGCCTCGCGGTAGTGCCGGGGCATGCCGGAGTCCTCGGCGTAACCGTTGCCGCCCAGGCACTCCAGGGCCTCCGCGGTGAAGGCCGGGCCGCGCTTGGTGACCCAGTACTTGCCGACGGCGGTCGCGATCCGCCTGAAGGCCCGCTCCCGTTCGTCCCCGCGCACCGCGCGGTCCGCCGCCCCCGCCAGCCGCAGCGTCAGCGTGGTCGCCGCCTCCGACTCCAGGGCCAGGTCGGCCAGGACGTTGCGCATCAGCGGCTGGTCGACGAGCCGGGCGCCGAACGCGCTGCGATGCCGTACATGGTGACCCGCCTCGACGAGCGTCTTGCGCATCAGGGTCGCCGAGTTCATCACACAGTCCAGCCGGGTGCAGTTGACCATCTCGATGATGGTCTTCACCCCCCGCCCCTCGGGCCCGACCAGCCAGGCCACGGTCCCGTCGAACTCCGGCTCGGAGGACGCGTTGGAGCGGTTGCCGAGCTTGTCCTTCAGCCGCTGGATGCGGAACGCGTTGCGGCTGCCGTCCGGCAGGACGCGCGGCACGAGGAAGCAGGAGAGGCCGCCCGGTGCCTGGGCCAGTACCAGGAAGACGTCGCACATCGGCGCCGAGGTGAACCACTTGTGCCCGCGCAGGGTGTAGACGCCCGGCTCGGCGGTGGGCGTGGCGGCCGTCGTGTTCGTCCGTACGTCCGAACCGCCCTGCTTCTCGGTCATGCCCATCCCGGCGAGCAGCCCCGGCTTCTCCGTCGGCACGCGCAGCCCCGGCTCGTACGCCCGGCTGGTCAGCAGCGGTTCGTACACCTTGGCCAGCTCGGGCTGGGTGCGCAACGCCGGAACGGCGGCGTAGGTCATGGACGTCGGACATCCATGGCCGGATTCGGTGTGCCCCCACACCAGTCCGCCCGCCGTCCGCGCGACATGGGCCCCCGCCCGGTCGTCCGCCCAGGCGGCCCCCGCCAGCCCTTCCTCCACCGCCGCCCGCATCAGGTGGTGCCAGCTGGGGTGGAAGTCGACCTCGTCGATCCGGTTGCCGTACCGGTCGTGGGTGCGCAGCTCCGGCTCGTGGCGGTTGGCCAGCTCCCCCCACTCCTGTGCCTCCGCGCTCCCGGCCCGTACCCCGAGCCGCCGGATCCCCTCCTCGGCCCACTCCGCCCCCTCCCGGCGCAGCCCCTCGATCAGGGCCGGGTCGTCGGAGGCGTCGTAGGGGGCGAGCGGGGGCGCCTGGTTGGTGACGTCGTGGGTGGCGTACTGCGGCTGCGGGAGCGCGACGGTCGAGTCCATGGCTTCCATGTTGCAGTAACCCTGCGGTCGCAGCAATAGTGCAATATCGCACCGCACGTACAGTACGTGACCATGCACATGAAGGATGTGTCCGCCGAGCCCGCCGACGTCGGCCTGCGGCCCCTGTCCGCCCGGTCGGTCGTGCTGAGCCTGCTGCTGGGGACGCATCCGCCCCAGCTGCCGGTGAAGGACCTGATCCGGTTCGTCGAGCCCTTCGGGGTCGGCGGCTCCACGCTCCGGGCCGCGCTCAGCCGCATGACGGCGGCCGGCGACCTGCGCCGGACCGACGACGCCGTCTACGGCCTCAGCGACCGGCTGCTGGCCCGCCAGCGCCGCCAGGACGAAGCGGTACGGCCCCGTACGCGCACATGGCGCGGCGACTGGGAGATGCTGGTCATCACGGCCACGGGCCGCGGCCCCGCCGCACGGGCCGACCTGCGCACCCGCCTGGCCTCCCTCCGCCTGTCCGAACTCCGCGAGGGCGTCTGGCTCCGCCCCGCGAACCTGACGAGGCCCCTTCCCGCCGGCCTCGCGGACACCGCCCAGTCCTACACGGCCCGACCCGACCGGCCGGCACCCGAACTGGCCGCCGACCTCTGGCCGTTGACCACCTGGTCCGCCACCGCCCGCGCCCTTCTGGCCCGAGCCTCCGAGGCCCGCCTCCCGGCCGACCGCTTCACGGTCTTCGCGGCAGCGGTACGCCACCTGCTGACCGACCCCGTCCTGCCCCCGGAACTCCTGCCCGCCGACTGGCCGGGCGACGAGCTGCGCGCCGCTTACGCGGACTACCGGGCGGAACTGGACGGGCCGGCGGGGGACTCGGCCGGCTGACCGCTCCGTCGTTCCGTCGTGGCGGCTTGACCTTACCCTCAGGGGCAGGGTTTAGCGTTCTTCGAGGTGAGAGACATGCGGATCGGTGAGCTCGCCCGCAGGGCGGGCGTGACGATCAAGGCGGTGCGCTCCTACGAATCCCTGGGACTGCTCGCGCCCGCCCGGCTGGCCAACGGCTACCGCGACTACGGCGAGGGCGACGTACGGCTGGCGCGGGAGATCCGGGCGCTGGGCAGGCTCGGGATCCCGGTGGAGCGCACCCGTCCCTTCCTGGACTGTCTCGTGGTCGGGCATCAGCACGCCGACGACTGTCCCGCCTCGCTGGCCGAGTACCGGGAGGCGATCGACGAGATCACCCGGCGCATCGACGGGCTCACGGCCCGCCGGACGGCCCTGGTCGCGCACCTGCACGAGGCCGCTCACCGCAACAGCCGTGTCGCACCGGCCGGCCGTGCCGAAGGAGAGGACCCGATGACCGACCACCTGAACCTGCCCGGGGACCTGCCCGTCCCCGAGGACGACGGCGCGGCCGCCCATCTGCCGGGTACGACGATGCCGCACCTGGAACTGCAGGCCACCGGTGGAGAGACGATCGGTCTCGACGCGCTCGGCGCGGGCCGGACGGTGATCTACGTCTACCCGCTCACCGGACGCCCGGGCACCGACCTGCCCCAGGGATGGAACGCGATCCCCGGGGCACGGGGCTGCACCCCGGAGGCGTGCGGCTTCCGCGACCACCACCAAGAGCTGCTCGCCGCCGGAGCGGCCGGTGTGTTCGGCCTCTCCAGCCAGGACACCGACTACCAGCAGGAGGTCGTCGAACGGCTCCGCCTGCCGTTCCGGATGCTCTCCGACCCCACGCACAGCCTGGCCCGCACCCTCGGCCTGCCGACGTTCGACACCGCCGGGCCGACCCTCTACAGGCGGCTCACGCTGATCGTGAGCGACGGTGTGATCGAGCACGTCTTCTACCCGGTCTTCCCGCCCGACGAGCACGCCGGCCGGGTGCTGGACTGGCTGCGCGCCGACCCCGGACGGCGCACCGACCCCCGCTAGGACGAACCACCCTTGGAGCCACCCATGTTCACCGGTCTGAGCGCCTTTCCGCTCACCCCGATCGCCGCCGACGGGGACATCGACGAGAAAGCCTTCGCCCAGCTGGTCCACCGCCTCGCCGCAGCCGGCGTCGACTCGATCGGGGCGCTGGGCTCCACCGGGTCGTACGCCTACCTCACGCTCCAGGAGCGGGCCCGTGCCGCCCGTATCGCGGTGGAGCACGCCGACGGCGTCCCGGTCGTCGTGGGCATCGGGGCGCTGCGCACCCGGGACGTCCTGGCGGCGGCCGAGGACGCGCAGAACGCCGGGGCCGCGGGCGTGCTGCTCGCACCGGTGTCGTACCAGCCGCTGACCGACGAGGACGTGTTCGGGCTGTACGAGGACGTCACCGCGAACCTCTCCGTTCCGCTGGTGGTCTACGACAACCCGCGCACCACCCGGTTCACCTTCACCGACGAGCTGTACACGCGGGTGGCCCGGTTGCCCCACGTGGCGTCGGTGAAGATTCCCGGGGTCCCCGCCGACCCGGCCCCGGCCCGGGCCCGGGTGGATCGGCTGCAGGAGATCCTGCCGCCGCACGTGACCGTGGGCGTGAGCGGGGACGCGCTCGGGGCCGCCGGGCTGAACGCCGGATGCGATGCCTGGTACTCGGTGACCGCCGGCACCTTCCCGCGACCGATCCTCGCCATCACCCGGGCGGCCCGGGCGGGGCAGGCGGACCGGGCCCGCGAGGAGTCGGAGCGGCTCCAGCCGCTCTGGGACCTCTTCGCCCGGCACGGATCGCTGCGGGTCATCGCGGCAGCGGCCGCCGAACTGGGCCTCACGCCGCACCACAGCCTTCCCCTCCCGCTGCGCGGCCTGTCCGGCGACGACCACGAGCAGGTCGCCGACGTACTGCGGCGGCTCCGGCTCGACGCGTGAGACCCGGCGCGGAGCTGCCGTCCTGAGGGCCCGTCGCGCAGACATGCCGGGAACGGGGGACCGGTGTACGGTCGACCTACCGTGCGCACGCGGTTCGCAGCCGACAGACAGGCCAGTGGCCCAGATGCTCCGGGAGTGCCCATGGCACAGCAGACGAACATCGCCGCGCAGACCGCTTTCGGAGAGGCCGTCGTCGCCGGCGACCTCGACGAGATCGTGGCGGCCGACTCGACCGACCATGATCCTGCCCCGGGACAGACGCCGGGGCCCGGCGGGTACAAGACCATGTTCGGTGAGCTGCGAACGGCCTTTCCCGACCTGGACATCCGGGTGGAGCACCTGGTCGCCACCGACGACGAGCTGGCCTTCGCCTACGTCATCTCCGGCACACACCTGGGACCGCTGATGGGGCGGCCGGCGACCGGCAGGAAGGCGAGCTACCGGGGCATGCAGATCAGCCGCTTCGACAGCGACGGCAAACTCGTCGAACGCTGGGGCAGCAGCGACGAACTCGGCATGCTGCGTCAGCTCGGCCTCGTCGAGGTGTGAGACGGGCGGGTGCCGGTGGGGCCGCCGCCCGGCAGAGCGCGGCGGCCCCACCGCCCCGGCTCACTTGTAGGTGATGTCCGAGCTCGCGTACTTGCAGTACGTCCCGTCCGGCCCGCTCCCGTTCGTCGGCGGTTCCGCGCCCGTGTTGTTGCCGATGTACTTCTGGCAGGGCACGATCTTCTTGCTGCTGTCGCCGACGATCGTGATGTTCTTCAGCGTCGCGCTGTCCCCGTAGTTGGTGTTGATCCCGACCAGCGCGCTGCCCTTGTACGTCGCCTCGATGGTGTTGAGGTTGATCGTGCGCTTGTACTGCGTGGAGCAGTTGCCGCACGAGCGGACCAGCTTGCCGAAGTTCTGCACCGCGAAGCCGGACACGTTCAGCGTCCCGGCGCCGTTGAACTGGAACACCTTGTCGCCGGCCTCCTTCGCCCCGCCACCGGAGACGGTGTACACGTTGGACGACGAGGAGCCGCGGAAGGTCGCCGCGTCCTCACCGACGTCCTCCCACCACACGTTCTGCAGGGTGCAACTGCCCTCGCAGTGGATACCGTCCGCCGCGGGCGCGCCGATGATGACGTTCTTCAGGACGGTGCCGGCAGCCAGATCGAGGATCGGGTCCTGGTCCTCGCTCTGCCCGCCGGTGCCCAGGTCGCCGCTGCCGTACAGGCGCAGCATCCCGTAGTCCTTCGTGCCCGACAGCTTGATCGTCGTGGTGACGGCCTGGCTGCCGCTCGCGGTCGGCCAGGTGGCCGCGTCCGCCGAGGCATCGATCATCATGACCATGCCAAATGAGAGTCCCAGGGCGGCCGTGCCGCCCATCAGTGCGCGCGCACTGCTCCGTGCTCGTGAAGTCATGTGCCGTATGCCTTCTCTCGAGTGGGGGGCTATTCGCGTTCTGCTGGGATGTTCAGGTAGTCGTCGGACATTCATGTTCCAGAACGCTCGACGCACATACCTGCGCAGATGTGGGCCCGTCGTGGCCCATCGATCAGGTTCCTGAACGGAACGTAGGATGCAAGCGCTTTCTAGTCAACGCTTCGCGCGGCATCCGTTCCGGTCGTTCGCGCGTTCCGCAAAGTGCCGTGGGAGCGCTTCCATGGATGGCTGTGTCCATGCCACCATGCCGGAAGTTCCCCTGCCGTCGTCCCCTCGCGACAGGAAGGCTCCCCGTGCAGCCGCAGCCCGGCAGAACGCCGCTCGCCACGCTCCTCAGCACCTGTGTGCTCGCGCTCGCCCTGGTGGTGACCGCCACGGCCGTCACCGCGCTGGTCCGCAGTCCTCGCGAGGTCACCTCGGCCACCGGCCGGGGCGGCCACTGGGTGAACACCTGGACCGGGATGCCCCAGCTCACCGAGCCCGGCAATCTGCCGCCCGCGCCCTTCACGGGGGAGAAGTCGGTCCTGGCCGACACCACCCTGCGCCAGACCGTGCGCGTGACCCTCGGCGCCCACCGGCTCCGGCTGCGGTTCTCCAACGCCTACGGTGACACCGCGCTCCCGCTCACCGCGGTGACCGTGGCGCTGCCGGCAGGCGGACGGGCGGGGGTCAGCGCGATCGTTCCCGGCAGCCTGCACCGGGTGACGTTCTCCGGGCGCGCGGCGACCGTCGTACCCGTCGGGGCCCAGGTCGTCTCCGATCCCGTGGACTTCCAGCTGGCTCCGGGGTCCGATCTGACGGTCACGGCGTACACCGCGCAGGGCCAGCCCGATCTGTCGCTCACCTCGCATCCGGGCTCGCGCACCACGACGTACCTCCTCGGCGGTGACCACACCCAGGACCCGGACCTGACCGGCGCGACCGCGGTCGACCACTGGTACCTGCTGAGCGACGTCGAGGTCCTGGCATCGGCGGCGACCCGGGCCGTGGCCGTCCTCGGCGACTCCCTCACCGACGGCCGGGGCTCCACGACCAACGGCAACGACCGCTGGCCCGACCAGTTCTTCGACCGGCTGCAGAACCGGGCCGGTACGTCGGACATCGCCGTGCTCAACCAGGCGGCCGGCGGCAACCGGGTTCTCGACGACGGACTCGGCCCCAACGTCCTGGCCCGCCTCGACCGGGACGTCCTCTCCCGGAGCGGGGTCTCCTGGCTGATCGTCTTCGAGGGCGTCAACGACATCGGCACCGCCGCCGCCACCCCGCAGGCCCAGCAGACGGTCGCCGACGACCTCGTCGCCGCCTACCGGCAGATCGTCGTCCGGGCCCACGCCCAGGGCATCCGTGTCTACGGAGCCACCCTGCTGCCCTTCGGCGGCAATGCCTACGACGACGGCGCGGGCGTGCGCGAGGCGGCCCGGCAGCGCGTCAACGCGTGGATCCGGGGGCCCGGGCACTTCGACGCGCTGATCGACTTCGACCGGGCGGTACGCGATCCGGCCGACCCGAGCCGGCTGCGGGCCGGCCTCCAGGTGGGGGACTGGCTGCACCTCAACCCGACCGGGTACGGGGCGCTGGCGGCCGCGGTGCCCACGGGGCTGTTCGGCGGGCGGTGAGCGCCGGACGGGTCCGGCGCAGTCGGCTCCGGTCCGGTGCGCCCCGAAGTGGCGCGGGGCGCTTCCGGCAAAGCGCTCAGGCGGACTCGGTTTCGCCGGGGACCGGCCCGAGGGTCGAATCCGCCCTCGACGGCAGGTGGTTGAAGAGCAGGTTCAGGACGATCGCCGTCAGGCAGCCCGCGCTGATGCCGCTGTTCATCACCGTCTGGAACCAGTCCGGGAACTTCGCGTAGACCGTCGGCACGCCCACCGGCAGCACGCCGACCGCCACCGAGACGGCCACCACCGTCAGGTTGTCGTTGCCGTGGAAGTCGACGGCCGCCAGGGTGCGCAGGCCGCTGGCCGCGACCGTGCCGAACATCACCAGGCCCGCGCCGCCCAGCACCGGAGCCGGAATCGCCGCGACCACCGCGCCCAGCTTGGGCAGCAGACCGAGCAGAACCAGGATGCCGCCGGCCGCCGCGACCACCCAGCGGCTGCGCACCCGGGTCATGCCGACCAGGCCCACGTTCTGCGCGAACGCCGTGTACGGGAAGGTGTTGAAGACACCGCCGAGGACGGTCGAGAGGCCGTCGGCGCGCAGCCCGTCGGCCAGGGAGCGCGCCTCGACACGGCGGCCGGTGAGCTCGCCGACCGCGAGCAGGTCACCGGTCGTCTCGGTCATCGTGACCAGGGCCACCACCAGCATGGAGACGATCGCCGAGGCCCTGAACGTCGGCGCCCCGAAGTGGAACGGCGTGCTGACCCCGAGCCAGTCGGCGTCCCCGACCCCGCTGAAGTCCGTGAACCCGAAGGGCACCGCCACCGCAAGGCCCACCGCGATGCCGATCAGGACCGCGATCCGGGCGAGGTAGGCGGGCGCGAACCGCTGCACGCCGAGCACCACTGCGAGCACGAAGGCCGCCAGCGCCAGGTTCTTCGGCTCCCCGAAGTCCTTCGCACCGGCGCCGCCCGCCGCCCAGTTGCCGGCGACCGGCAGCAGCGAGACGCCGATGATCAGGATCACCGTGCCGGTGACCAGGGGCGGGAAGAAGCGCAGCAGTCGGCCGAAGACGGGCGCCAGCAGCATGATCGCCAAGCCCGCCACGATCACCGAGCCGTAGATCGCGGGGAGTCCGCCGCCCGTCGTACCGATGAGGACCATCGGCGAGACCGCCGCGAACGTGCAGCCCTGCATGATCGGCAGCCGGACGCCGAAGCGCCAGAAGCCGACGCACTGGATGAGCGTGGCGACGCCGCACACCAGCAGGTCGGCGGTGATCAGATACGCGAGGTCGGCGGGCGACAGCTTCATCGCGCCGCCCACGATCAGCGGGACGGCGACCGCGCCCGCGTACATCGCGAGCACGTGCTGGAGGCCGAACGCGGTCAACTGCCGTACGGGTGGCACCTCGTCGACGGGATGGACGGGAGCGCTGGTGGTGGCCATGGGGACTCCAGAGCGGGGACGACATCCGGACAGCACGAGACCGTAAGCGCTTTAAACAGTTTGTTGATTTCCGGTCTGTTGCCGATACGTGTCATGCCCACCTGAACGCGGACGGATTCGGCTCCGCTACGACCCGGTCCGCGCCGCCGTCAGCAGCGAGTTCCAGTCGGCCAGCTTGACCACGCTGCGGCCGAGCCGGGCGCCGAGCGCAGCCTCGGCCCGCTCGATCGCCTGCCACCCCGTCCACGGCACCGGCTCGAGGCCGGCCGAGCGCAGCGCGGCGACCGGGTCCTCCGGCACCTCCTTGCGCAGCAGCGCGGGCGCGTCCTCCAGGAGGGAGGTCACCGTCTCCTTGGCGTCGGGCCGGTTGGTGCCGATGACGCCGGTCGGGCCGCGCTTGATCCAGCCGGCCACGTAGTCGCCGGGGACGCCGAAGCAGCTGTCCAGGACGCGGCCCGCCTCGTGGGGCACGGTGCCGCTCTCCTCGTCGAACGGGAGCCCGTCCAGCGGCACTCCGCGATAGCCGACCGAGCGCAGCACCAGCTGTGCCTCGACCGTCTCGTACCGCCCGGTGCCGCGCACCCCGCCCCGGCCGTCCGGCTCGGTGCGTTCGAAGAGCACCGCGCCCACCCGTCCGCCATCGTCGAGCAGTTCGACCGGACGCAGGAAGAACCGCAGCCGGATGCTGCGGTCCGCGCCCCGGCCGCCGGCCTCGGCCCAGCCGCGCAGCACCTCCACGTTGCGGCGCTGCGTGGCGGGCAGCGCGGACGGGTCGGCGCAGGCCGGGTCGAGGGCCAGCTCATCCGCTGCCACCCGGACTTCGGTCTCCGGCAGACCGGCCAGCTCGCGCAGCTCCTTCGTGGTGAACCGGGCCTGCGAGGGGCCTCGCCGGCCCACCACGTGGACCTCTCTTATCCGGCTCGCCGCCAGCGCCGTCAGGGCCGCCTGCGGCATGTCGGTGGGGCTCAACTCCGCGACACCCCGGGCCAGCATCCGCGCCACGTCCACCGCGACGTTGCCGACGCCGATGACCACCGCCGACCGGGCGTCCCGCACGAACCCGGCGTCGATCGCGTCCGGGTGTGCGCTGTACCAGGACACGAACTCGGTCGCCGACCAGCTGCCCGGCAGCTCCTCGCCGGGAATCCCGAGCCGCCGGTCGGTCGCGGCGCCCACGCAGTACACCACCGCGTGGTACAGCTCGCGCAGCCGCTCCACCGGCAGTCCGCCCGCGCCCCCGACCCGGACCCCGCCGAGGAACCGCACCCGCTCGTGCTCCAGGACGGTGCGCAGATTCCCCTGCAGCGACTTGATCTTCTCGTGGTCCGGGGCGACGCCGTACCGCACGAGTCCGTACGGGCACGGCAGCCGGTCCAGGACGTCCACGCGCACCGTGGGGTCCAGCTGGACGAGGTTCTGGGCGGTGTAGCACCCGCTCGGCCCGGAGCCGACGACGGCGACACGCAACACGGGGGGACTCCTTGCCCGAGGGGCTGGTGGTTCCAGCATCCCACCGGCCCGGCCGCCTGGGCAGGGGCCGCTGGGGTGACGTGGATGCGCGTCCGGGTGTCAGACGTGTGATCATGTGATCGCGTTGCGTATGCGCTGGGAGCGGTGTGGTCCGCGCCGTCCCCGGGGGGCTCGGACCGTGACTAACCGGGTTCGGACCCGGATGCCGGTTCGGTCCGGTCCTCGGTGGCGAAGAACCGGGACAGGTCCTGTCGTTCGACCGCGGACTCCCGGGGCAGGCCCAGCTCCCGGTCGAGCCCGTACCGCTCGAACAGCTCCGCGCGCAGCGCCGGGATCGGCATCGGCACCCCCGGCACCAGCGCCGCGTACACCGCGCCCATCAGCATGGCGCGCAGCATGGGGTAGTCGACCTCCACGTGGTGGGAGCCGTACCGGGTGACGGTGTCGCCCAGCAGCTCCGCCAGCCGCCGCTGTTCGGGGCACTGCACGAAGCCCTCGCCCTGGAGCAGGCCCGCCATGTGCTGGCGCATCAGCACCGGCCGGGCCTGCGCGAGGCCCAGGATCGAGTCGATGGCCCGGGCCAGTCGCTCCCGTCCGTCCTCGGTGTGCGGCTCGTGCTCCAGCGCCTCCTCCAGCGTGCGGTGCATCAGCCGGTGCACGGCGGACTGGACCAGCTGGCGCTTGCCGGGGAAGTAGTACGACACCAGACCGCGCGCCGACCCCGCCCGGTCCGCGATGGCGCCCAGCGTGGTCGCCTCGAAACCGTGCTCGTCGACCAGTTCCACCGCGGCCTGGAGCAGCCGCTCGCGCGAACGCCTGCGCAGTTCTTCATTGACCGAGGGGCTGCGGGGGGACATCCTGGAACTCCTGCGTTGACTGGCTGCCAGCCAACTATAATCGACGCAGTGGGCACCGCCCTGCGCGGGGCCTGTTCAGGGCTGCCGTCCGTCCGGGGCGACACGGGGGAGCGTCTCGGGCGGACGGCGCGACAGGTCAGGCCTGGGTGGGCGTGGCCGGTCGGCGGGCCACGCCCACCAGGTCCAGGACCGGCAGCAGCGCGTCCGGCCGTTCGGCCACCGGCAGATGGTCCACGAAGTGCACCCGGCAGCCGACCGCCGCCGCCCCGCCGTCGGCGGACCTGCTGTCCCCCACCATCAGCGTCTCGGCCGCCCCGGCACCGAGAGCCTCCAGCGCAACCGTGAAGAGCCGCGGATCCGGCTTCTGCACACCGTGTTCGTACGACAGGACGTAGGCGTCCACGTAGGCGTCGAGCCCGTGCTCGCGGAAGACCGGGCGCAGATCCCAGCCGATGTTGCTGACCACGCCGACCCCGACGCCGTGCTCGCGCAGCGTGCGCAGGACCTGGGCGGCGTCCGGGTACGGCGACCAGGCCCGCGGGTCCATGTGCCGCTCGTACAGGGCGTCGTGCAGGGCGGGGTCCGGCAGCGGCACCCGGCGGGACAGGCCGGTGTACGCGGCCCGGTGCAGCTCCGCGCTCTCGTCCCGCACCGCCCACACCTCGGACAGTTCCGGGGGCAGTGCGGCCGGGAAGGCCCCGCCGGGCTGTGCCCCCGCCACCTCCAGCGCCCGTGCCGCCTCCGCCAACCCGGCCTCGGAGAGCGGTACTGCGGCCTCGGCGAGTACCGCCCGCAGCCAGGATTCGGTGGACTCGACACGGAAGAGGGTCCCGGAGAAGTCGAAGAGCACGGCAGTCATGGGCCGGACTCTACCGACGGCCGGCCGGGCGCGGGCCGCGGACGGGCTACCGTCGAGGGTGTCCGCGGCCGTCGCGCTCCCACTCGTACGCCAGCACCGCCAGTGCCACCACCAGGGCCCCGAGCAGCCAGCCGCCGAGCACGTCCGAGGGCCAGTGGACGCCGAGCCACACCCGGGTCAGGCCGACGCCCACGACCGAGAACCCGGCCGCGGCGAGGGCGGTACGCCATATCGCGCGACCGGCGCCGCAGCGGTGCAGCAGCCACAGCAGCAGACCGCAGACCACCGTCGCCGTCATGGTGTGCCCGGAGGGGAAGGCGGCGTAGTGGGCGGAGTCGACGGGGTCCGGCCACACCGGGCGCGGGCGGCCGACCGCGGCCTTGAGGGACTGCTGGGCCACCGTCCCGAGCAGGCAGGTCAGGGTCAGCCACAGGGCGGTCCGCCACGCCGAGTGCCGCCACACCAGCCACACCGCGACCCCGGCGCACAGCAGGCGCATGGTCAGCGGGTCCCAGACCCAGTCCGCCAGGACGCGCAGCACCCGTGTGGTGCCGTGGTCCGCCACGGCCCAGCGGTGGGTGGCGTCGGCGATGCCCTCGTCCACCGCGACCAGGGGAGGCCACTCGCCGGCGACGAGGGCCAGCAGCAGCGCCGAGGAGAGGGCGAGAACGGCGGTCGTGAGCAGGGGAGCGGGGCGGTCGCCGGGCGGGGGGCACATGGCGTGATCTTTGCCGAATCATTGCCCGCAGGGCAATTCCCCTGACGGATACGGCTTTACCCGAGGGTACGCAGGCTCGGTACGAGCGCCACCAGCACCGGGATCACCGGGACCAGGGCGGCCGTCGCGGTCAGCCGCAGCCGGTGCCGGGCGGGGAGGCGGTCCGGGGCGGTGAGCAACCGGTGGACTCGCTGCGGGACATGGGCCTGCGGGGTCGGCCCGGGGCCGAACACCCCCCGGTCCTCGTTGAGTTCGACCAGGGCGAGCGCGGTGGTGAGGCGGCCGTGGCGCCGGGAGGCCACGTCGTCGGCGGCCAGTTCGACCAGCCGGTGCATCTCGTCGCGGAACGCGGCGAACACCGGGATCTGCGGGAACCCGCCCGCCAGCGCCGCCGAGCAGTGCAGCAGCCAGTCGTGCCGGGCCTGCGCGTGGCCCTGCTCGTGGGCGAGGACCGCGTCCAGCTGACGCCCCTTCAGGCGGCGCAACGCCGCTGTGGTGACGATGAGTTGGGGCGCCGCTCCTGGCAGCCACCAGGCGTCCGGGCGCTCGCCCTCCAGGACGACGAGCCGGCCGTCGGCCGGCTCCTCGCCGGGCAACAGCGGGGACCGGAGCAGCAGTTGGGCCTGCTGCCGGTTGCGCCTGGCCCGGGCCCGCGCGACCTCCCGTACCAGCATCGCCCCGCTCCACAGCCCGGCGCAGGCGAGGGCCACCGCGGTCACCGCCGCCCACGGGCCGGTCGTACCGAGCGCGTAGGCGTCCACCACCCCGCTCGGGGCGGTCGCGAACACGTGCCCGCGCACCGCCAGCCAGGCCGCGGCCGCGCTCAGCGTCATCGACAGCGCACAGCACAGCAGGACGGCCGCCACCACGCACTGCCACACCCACAGTGCGACCACCGGCTCCTGGTCCGTCCAGTCGGCCCGGGCGAGCAGCCGGGGGCCGGCCACGGCGGTCAGGACGCCGAGCAGCAGCAGTGCCACGGGGACCATCATGGCCAGCACCCTATGAGCGGGGGACGGTTCACGGGTACAGGCCATTACGCCAAAGTGACGCAAGCAACGTCTGCGCCGCGTGCACCGTCAGGTCGTCACAGCGCCAGCAGCATGGCGACCATGCCGATCCCCATCGACAGCCGGCACGCCCGTGCCAGCTCCGGCCGGTCGCCCCAGCGGAGGGCTCCCGTCCCGGCGGTGACCGCGACCGGGACGAGCCGCGCGCCGGACAGCAGCACATAACCGGTGAAGTAGAGCAGCAGCAGCCCGGTCACCAGCGGGACTCCGGCGCCGCCGTGATGGTGTGCGCCGGGGGCGGCCGCCATCGCGACCGCCATGTAGACCATCGCCGCCGCCCCCACCAGATGGTGCAGATGGTGCGGGCTGCTGCGGGCGCTCCACAGGGCGCGCAGCGCGGCCGCGCCGAACACCGCCGCGTACAGCGGCCACGCCCACCCCGGCGGCGTGAACACCGTCGCGGGCACGGCCATGACGGCCATGCCGAACCCCATCAGCGCCTCGCCGCCCGCGGCGCGCCGCTGTTCCCGGACGCTGCTGCGCATCCGCAGCAGGCAGTAGGCCCCGGTCGCCGCGCACAGCGCGACCAGCAGCCAGCCGGGCGAAGCCGGTCCGTGCACGGCGCACCTCCCCGCTCGACGTCGCGTCGATGGTTGCGATGCCCCGGCCGAACGGCGCGCACGCGAGCGCAAGGGTGTACACGGGGAGCATTCGCCGGAGCACAGCCTGTGACCAGGACTGTTCGAAGATGCTTTACTGATAAAACACATGCTAAATTTATGGGTATGAGCACCGCGACCCCCACCACGACCCGCCGTCTGCCCCTCGCCGGTGTGCTGCGCCTCGGCCGGCCCTCCGAGATCTGGTTCAAGCCCGCCTGCAGCGTGGTCGCCGCGGTCGCCCCGCCCAACCTGGCCCTGCTGGCCCTCGGCCGCCTCGACCTGGCGATGTACACGATGGCCGGATCGCTGTGCGCCCTCTACGGCCACAACCGCCCCTACCCGGCACGCGCCCGCACCCTGGCCCGGGTGATCCTCGGCATGGCCGGCGGCCTCGCCGTCGCGCTGACCGCCGCCTCGCTCACCACGAACGCCGTCGTCCTGGTCACCGTCGGCGCGCTCATGGCCGCGGTGCAGAAGGTCCTCTGCGACGCCACCCGCGTCGGGCCGCCCGGGAACGTGGTCCTCACCTTCATCAGCTCCGCCTCCCTGTTCGCCCCGCAGACCCTCGGCCAGGTGCCGGGCCATGTCGGCCTCGCCCTCGCGGCGGGCGCCTGGGCCTGGCTGGTCGGCATGGCCCCCGGGCTGCTGCGCCCGCACGGCCCCGAACGCCGGGCCACCGCCCACGCCCTCACCGCCACCGCCGCCTACGCCGCCGCCCACGGCACCGGCTCCGGCTCCGCGTCCGGCACCGGCGACGGCCACGACCGGGCCCGCGCCGCCGCGGCCGCCGCCGTCCAGGCTGCCTGGCAGTCCCTGCTCGCCACCGGCGCCCGCACCGACCGCACCCGGCGCGCCCTCGAACACCTCGTCGTCCGCGCCGAGGTCGCCCTCGCCGCCCCGGCCGACGCCGACCCGGCGCTGCTGCGCGGCTGGGCCCGCGCCCTGCGCGGCACCGGACGCGTCCCGCGCGTCGCCGGTGCTGACGACGACCTCCTCGGCGTCGACGCCGAACGCGACGTACCGCAGCCCCCGTTGTGGCGCCGGCTCGGCCCGCTCGCCCCCTTCGCCGTCCGCACCGCGCTCGGCTGCGCCCTGGCCGGCTACGCCTCCCTCGCCCTCGGCGTCGGGCGCCCCTACTGGGCGCTGGTCACCGCCGCCTCCCTCTACCAGGCCAACGTCACCCTCACCTGGAGCCGGGGCGTCCAGCGCGTCGTCGGCAACCTCCTCGGCGTCCTCGTCTTCGCCGCCGTCGTGCCGCTCGCCCACCTCCACCCGGCCGCCCTGGTGCTGTGCTGCCTCGCCTTCAACTTCGGCGCCGAGGCGCTGATCGGCCGCAACTACTGGCTCGGCAGCGTCTGCGTCACCCCGATGGCCCTGCTCGTCACCGAGTTCGCCCGTACCCAGGACGCGGGGCAGCTGATCACCGAGCGGGTCGTGGACACCCTGGTCGGTGCGCTCGTCGGCTTCGCCACCGCCGTCGTCGTCACCAACCGCCGGGCCGGCGACCGCATCGAACACGCCCTGACCGGCGTCGAACAGGCCCGCGAACAGGCCGCCCGCCTGCTCGCCGGGCCGCAGCCGGCCCCGCGCGCCCTGGAGGCAGCCCGGCGCACCCTGTCCGCGGCCCTGGCCGACCTGCGCGCCACGGCCGACGCCGCATCCGGCGAGTGGTGGCAGCGCGCGCTGCCCCAGGAGCGGGTCGTGCTCGCCGAGCAGTCCGGACACCGTACGCTCGCCGCGACGGTACGACGCCAGGGAACGCACTCCTGGGACGGCGCGAGGACAACGGAGGACGTACGGCCATGACGGCGACCAACGGACGACCGGCGGCCGAGAGCGACGCGGGCACGGGCCCGGGAGAAGGTGTGGGCAGAGGCGCCGGCAGAGGCCTCGGCAGGGACGACACGGTCGCGGCCGTCGTCCGGCAGTGGCGGAGCGTCCATCCGGCGCTGGACACGGGTCCCATGGAGGTCATCGGCCGGATCAACCGCTGCGCCGCCCTCCTCCAGCAGTCCGAGGACGCCCCGCTGCGCCGGGCCGGCCTCAGCCGCCCCGAGTTCGACCTGCTCGGCGCGCTCCGCCGCACCGGCCACGAGCTGACCCCGAGCGAACTCGCCAAGGAGACCTTCTCCTCCGGCGCCGCCGTCACCAAACGCCTCAAGCAGCTCACCGAACGCGGCCTGGTCGAGCGGCGCGGCGACGCCCGTGACCGCAGGGTCGCCCACCTGCGCCTGACCGACGCGGGCCGCGACCTCGTCGACGGCATCCTGCCCGAGCAACTCGCCTACGAGACGGCCGTGCTGTCCGTCCTCGCCCCCGAGGGCCAGGGTGAACTGGCGGGACTCCTGGCCGAGTTGCTGGGCCGGCTGGAGGGCCGGATGGGCGCGCTGCGGGCCTGACCGCGGGCTCGGCCAAGCGCTCCGCTGGAAGTGCCGCGACATGCCGTCTGCCGACTGCGACGCCGTCGTGGCCGGTCGCGCAGTTCCTCCCTCAGCGCCCCGAAGGGGCGCTGCCGAACCGCAGCCGCTCAGATCCCCGGCCGATAGCGCAGCGGGTGGTCGGCCGGTACCTCCACCAGCACGATCCGGATGCCGTCAGGATCGGCGATCCACATCTCGACCAGGCCCCACGGCTCCTTCACGGGCGGGCGCACGATCCCGACGCCCTTCGCCACCAGCTCCTCGTGCGCCGCCGAGACGTCCGCGACCTGCAGCCACAGCTGTACGTCCGGCGGGGCCGGGAGGTCCGACCGCCCGGAGACCTCCAGGAACCCGCCGCCGAGGAAGTAGACCGTGCCGCGCTCCGGGCCCTCCCCGAACTCGCGGTAGACGGCGAGCCCGAGCTGCTCCCCGTAGAAGGCGCGGGACCGCTCGGGGTCGGTGGGGCGGATCAGCGTACGGCTGCTCAGTACATGCACCATGCGACCGGAGCGTAGTGGCAGGCCGAGGCGGGAGCCGGATGGCGCGGGCGCCGGGAAGGGGAGCGGGGGAGCGGGGATAGGCTCGGGGCCGGCTCAGTAGCGCTTGAGATCGGAGAACCCGCCCATGGAGAACGCCGTCGCCGGACCGACCTTCCGCGACGCCACCGACGCCGACGTGGACGTCCTGGTCGCGTTGATCGAGTCGGCCTACCGGGGCGACGACAGCCGGGCCGGCTGGACCACGGAGGCGGACATCCTGGAGGGGCAGCGCACCGACCCCGAGGGCGTCCTCGAAGTGATCAAGGCGCCGGACGGCAAGCTGCTCGTCGTCGAGCGGGACGGCCGGGTCGTCGCCTGCTGCCAGCTCGAACACCGCGGCGACCACGCCTACTTCGGCATGTTCGCGGTGAGCCCCGCCCTCCAGGGCGCCGGCCTGGGCAAGGTCGTCATCGCCGAGGCGGAGCGCCAGGCGCGCGAGGGCTGGGGCGTGACCGAGATGCACATGACGGTGATCTCGGTGCGCGACGACCTCATCGCCTGGTACGAGCGGCGCGGTTACCGCCGTACGGGAAAGACGACCCCGTTCCCGTACGGCGAGGAGCGCTTCGGCATTCCGCTCCGCGACGACCTGCGGTTCGAGCTCCTGGTGAAGCCGCTGGTGTGAGGTGCGGGCCGGTGGTCAGGCCGTGAAGCGGGCGGTGCGCTTGATCTCCGGGTAGTCGGTCGTCGCGCCGTCCAGCTGCAGCGCGCGCACCAGCCGCAGCTGGTCCTGGGTGTTCACCACCCAGCCGATCACCCGCAGGTCCGCCTTGCGGGCGTGCTCGACGACCTCCAGGGTCAGCCGCCGGATGTTCAGGCAGACGGTCGCCGCCCCCGCCTCCTGGGCCCGCTCCACCACGTCGGGGCCGTAGCGGCTGGCGATCAGCGCGGTCCGCACCCCCGGCACCAGCCGGCCGATCTCGGCGACGGCCTCGTCGTGGAACGAGGACACCTCCACCCGGGACACCAGGTCCCGCCGCTGCATGACCTCGGCCAGCGCCCGGGCCGCGGCCACGTCCTTGATCTCGGCCTGCAACGGCGTCCGTACCGCGTCCAGGACCTCCTCGAACACCGGCACCCGCTCGCCCCGGCCCGCGTCCAGTCCGCGCAGCTCCTCCAGGGTCTTCTCGGCGATCGGGCCGGTGCCGTCGGTCGTGCGGTCCACCTCCGCGTCGTGCATGACGACCAGGGCGCCGTCCTTGCTCAGGTGGAGATCGAGTTCGATCAGGTCGAGGCCGGCCTGTTGGGCGGCGGCGAAGGAACGGAGGGTGTTCTCGGGCTCGACGCCCATCACTCCGCGGTGACCGATGGTGAGGAAGTTCAAGATTCAACTCGCTTCCGTCGACGGCGGCGGTGGGTGCAGGCGCGCGGACCGTACGACGGACGTCGCTGTCCACGCGGCTGGGCGCAGCCTAATGGCCGCCCGACGCGATGAACCCGTACGTACACGGGGGGATTGGTGTGCCGGGTGCGCGGCACCTGGCCCGTGCCCCGGTCGGCGGTCACCCGGTGGTGGGCGCGTCCCCTCGTGCATTGACCGGCCGGATCCGTGCGGTCCGCCGGAGCTGACGCCACGTCACGGGATGTAGTGAATGTGAGCGCCTTCACGGTTTCGGACAGGAAAAAGCGCGGCGAAGGCGGGATGGCGCAGGATAATTTCCCGAAGGCCCCCTTGCTGGGAGAAACCCCGTATGCATACGGTGTCCTAACGGAAGCTTCTCCCGTGGAGGATGGGTCATGACGGAAATTCTTGTGCAGGTGGGTTCGGAGGAGCAGGTTCCTCCCGTGACCAGGGTGGTCGAGCACCCGGCGTGGCCCGTGCTCAAGGATGCCGTGGAACGGATCCGGCCATGGCAGTCGAAGGACGGGGCGATCGACTTCGACGCCGAGGGCGCGCCCGCACGGGCCGACGCGGAGGCGGCCGTACGGCGCGTCGTCGAGGCCGTCGAGGAGCTGTCCCCGCTGCTCCCGCACGACGCCGACTACCACCAGGCGCTGGTGACGGACCTGCGGCGCTGGGCCGTCGGCGGCTTCCAGGTGCCCGACTTCCTCGACTCGCTGCTCGCCTTCCAGCCCGCCGCGGGCCGTGCGGACGGCCTCCAGCACCTGGTCGTCTTCCCGATGTACACGCAGAACGGCAACCCGGACCGCAACCTGGAGGCGGTCGTGCTGCGCATGGTCTGGCCGGACTGGCTGGCCGAGCTGGAGCGCACCCGGTACGACAACCCGCTGTTCTGCGGCATCACCTTCGAGGACTTCACGGCCGGCTACGACACCAACTCGGCCGTCCTCTTCCCCGAGACCATCGCCGTGCGCGAGGCGCCGGAACGATTCTCCTGGGGTGGCATCTTCTGCGACCGCGAGGCCGCCCGGTTCCGCCGGGTCACCGACGCGGCCGTCGACATCCTGGGCCTCGAACTCCCCGAGGACGTCGCCGCGATGGTCCACGACCAGAAGCGCTGCGAGGAGGCCTTCGTGCTGTGGGACATGATCCACGACCGCACCCACAGCCACGGCGACCTGCCGTTCGACCCGTTCATGATCAAGCAGCGCCAGCCGTTCTGGATGTACGGCCTGGAGGAGCTGCGCTGCGACCTCACCGCCTTCAAGGAGGCCGTGAAGCTGGCGGCCGACGGCGTCCCGCAGGCCCGTGACGTCCAGTACGCGGTGCTCTTCGACCGCATGTTCCGCTTCCCGGTCACCGGCGACCGGGTCCGCAACTACGACGGGCTCGGCGGCCAGCTGCTCTTCGCCTACCTGCACAAGCACGACGTGGTCCGCTGGACCGACAACAAGCTCGCCATCGACTGGGAGCGTGCCCCGCAGGTCACCAACCAGCTGTGCGCCGAGATCGAGAAGCTGTACAAGGACGGCATCGACCGCCCGAAGCTCGTCCACTGGTTCGCCGGGTACGAGCTGGTCGCCACCTACCTCGCCCCGCACCCCGGCTCGAAGTGGGCCAAGGGCCCGGACGCCCTCGACCTGGCCCTGCCGCCGCGCAAGCTCGTGGACGACGTGCTTCCGGACGAGTTTCCGCTGAGCATGTTCTACGAGGCCCTGTCCAAGAAACTGAAGAACGTGATCGCTGCCACTCGCGGCATCACGGCGGACAGCGCCGAGCCGGTCGCCGCGTGAGCGACCGGCGGCGGAACACTGCTCAAGAGGGGATGCACATGGCGGGCAACGGGTCTCTCAGTGGTGCGGTCATCGCGGTGGCCGGGGCGGGCGGACCGGCGGGCCGGGCGACGCTGCTGCGCCTGGCGGAGGCGGGCGCGACCGTTGTAGGGGCGGACAACGATCCGCAACGGCTCTCGGAGGCCGTGGACGCGGCTCGCTACGCGTCCGGCGGCGCGAGTGTCACGGGTGACACGGTGGATCTGCTCGATCTCCAGTCCACCCGGAACTGGGCCACCCACGTCGAGAAGGACTTCGGCCGCGTCGACGGCCTGGTGCACCTGGTCGGCGGCTGGCGCGGCAGCGAGACCTTCACCAAGACCAGCCTCGACGACTGGGACTTCCTGGAGCTGCTGCTCGTCAAGACCGTGCAGCACACCTCCCTGGCCTTCCACGAGGCGCTGCAGCGCAGCGAGCGCGGCCGGTACGTCCTGATCAGCGCCGCGGCCGCGAGCAGGCCCACCGCGGGCAACGCCGCGTACGCGGCGGGCAAGGCCGCCGCCGAGGCGTGGACGCTCGCGCTGGCCGACTACTTCCGCAAGGCCGGGGGCGCCGAGGGTCCGACCTCCGCCGCTGCCATCCTGGTGGTCAAGGCGTTGGTGCACGACGCGATGCGCGCCGAGCGTCCCAACGCGAAGTTCGCGGGCTTCACCGACGTCAAGGACCTGGCCGAGGCCATCGAGGGCGTCTGGAGCAAGTCCGCCGCCGAAGTGAACGGAAACCGTCTGTGGCTGACCGAGAAGCCGTAAACCCTCCCAGGACCGACGCGCGTCGCCACCACGACCCGCAGGTCCGCGGTTTCGCCAGTGACAACTACGCCGGCGCCCACCCCGAGGTGCTGGCCGCCCTGGCCCTCGCCAACGGCGGCCACCAGGTGGCGTACGGCGAGGACGAGTACACCGAGAACCTCCAGCGGATCGTCCGCAGTCACTTCGGGGCCACCGCGGAGGCCTTCCCGGTCTTCAACGGCACCGGCGCCAACGTCGTCGCGCTCCAGGCGGTCACCGACCGCTGGGGCGCGGTGATCTGCGCCGAGAGCGCACACATCAACGTCGACGAGGGCGGGGCCCCCGAGCGCATGGGCGGCCTCAAGCTGCTCACCGTGCCCACCCCCGACGGCAAGCTCACCCCTGACCTCATCGACCGGCAGGCGTACGGCTGGGACGACGAGCACCGCGCGATGCCCCAGGTGGTGTCCATCACCCAGAGCACCGAGCTGGGCACCCTGTACACGCCGGACGAGATCCGCGCGATCTGCGAGCACGCCCACGCGCACGGCATGAAGGTGCACCTGGACGGCTCCCGGATAGCCAACGCGGCGGCCTCCCTGGACGTCCCGATGCGCACGTTCACCAACGCCGTCGGCGTCGACCTCCTCTCCCTTGGCGGCACCAAGAACGGCGCCGTGTTCGGCGAGGCGGTCGTGGTGATCAACCAGGACGCCGTCAGCCACATGAAGCACCTGCGCAAGCTGTCCATGCAGCTCGCCTCCAAGATGCGCTTCGTGTCGGTCCAGTTGGAGGCCCTGCTCGCCAAGGACCTGTGGCTGCGCAACGCCCGGCACGCCAACGAGATGGCCCAGCGGCTCGCCGAGGGCGTCCGGGCCGTGCACGGCGTGGAGATCCTCTACCCGGTGCAGGCCAACGGCGTCTTCGCGCGGCTCCCGCACGACGTGAGCCTGCGGCTGCAGAAGCGCTTCCGGTTCTACTTCTGGGACGAGGCGGCCGGGGACGTGCGCTGGATGTGCGCCTTCGACACGACGGAGGAGGATGTGGACGCGTTCGTGGCGGCGCTCAAGGAGGAGATGGCGCGCTGAGGGCTCCGCCGGGAGCGCCGTGTTCTGTCGGCTGCGGCGCCGTCGTGGCCGGTCGCGCGGTTCCCCGCGCCCCTTACGGGGCGCTGCAGAGCTCCCAACGTTGCATAGATATGCGGTGATCTGAAAAGTCATTGACGCTCGGGTGATCGCATTCCTATGCTCTGCGGGCATGGAGCTGATCCAGAACACCGCCGACCTCTCCGCTTACCTGGGCGCCGACGAGGCCATCGACCATCACCATCCCCGGATCCGGGAGACGGCTGCCCAGCTGGCCGCGGGAGTCGACGACTCGTATGACTATGCACGCGCCGCGTACGAGTTCGTGCGGGACACCATCCCGCACTCCCAGGACGCCGGCGACCTGCGCGTGACCTGGCGGGCCTCGGACGTGCTGGAGCGGCGCACCGGCATCTGCCACGCCAAGGCCCACGCCCTGGCCGCCCTGCTGCGCGCCGAGGACATCCCCACGGCCCTGTGCTACCAGCGCCTGACGCACGACGGCGACGCCGGTGGCGGTCACGTCGTGCACGGCCTGGTCGCCGTCCGCTTCAACGGCGCCTGGCACCGGCAGGACCCGCGCGGCAACAAACCGGGAGTCGACGCCCGGTTCTCCCTCGACGGCGAACGGCTGGCCTGGGTCCCCGACCCTCGGTCCGACGAGATGGACTATCCGGTCCTGCACGCCGAACCTCATCCGGCCGTGCTCGGCGCCCTCAAAGCGGCGCCGGACCGCCCGTACCTCTGGAAGACGCTCCCCGGCACCCTCTAGGGGCTGTCCGGCGGCTCGGTCGCCCCGTGGTACCGGTCCGCTTCCTCACATCACGCCCATGCCCCGCTTGGCCAGTCGGCTGAGCGCGCGGGAGAACTCGTTGACCAGATCGCCGAGTTCCCGGTGCAGGAGCCGTACGGCCGAGTGGGCGGCGGGGTCCAGGGCGGTGGCGCTGCCCGCTTGGTGCGAGCGGATCGCGCCGTCGACGCGGTGCGCCTTGCTGCGGACGATGCCCGGCATCTCGTAGAGCGCGAGCGGATCGGCCGCCATCGAGCACCACTTGGGGGCCGAGCGGCGCAGCGTGGGGGCGATGCGCGCCCACTCGTTGGCAGGGGTGAGTCCGTCGAGTGCGGGCATCAGCTGGATCCTGGCCTCGACGAACGGAGCGGTGAAGGTGAGGAGTTCGGACTGCAGCGGGTCGAGCTGCGGTACCGTCGCGGCCTTGATGCCGCTCCCCAAGGCACTCCGGACGCGCGGCCACCTTGCATGATGGCAGGTGCATGAAGTTCAGGGAAGCCGCGGGCGGGCCCCGGTGCGGCCCGCCCTCAGATCGCCTCTGCGGCCTTCAGCTGGTCCAGGGTGGGGGCCGTGCCGCCCAGGTGGGCGGGGAGCCACCAGGTGTCGGCCGCGTCCTTCGGGCGGGCGGGGTAGGCGCGTTGGGCCGCGTCCAGCAGCTCCTGGACGCGCTCGCGCAGCCGGCGGGTGATGGCGCCCGCGTACTGGTCCCTGGGGGCGTCGACCGGCTCGCCGACCCGGATGGTGATGGGCAGGTGGTTCCGCTTGAAGTTGCGCGGCTGGCCCTTGGTCCAGATGCGCTGGGTCCCCCACAGGGCCATCGGCACGAGCGGGACGCCGGCCTCCTGGGCCAGGCGTGCCGCGCCCGACTTGAAGCTCTTCAGCGTGAAGGACTGGGAGATCGTGGCCTCCGGGAAGACGCCCACGATCTCACCGGACCTCAGTGAGTCCAGCGCGTGCTGGTAGGCGGCCTCGCCCTGCTTGCGGTCCACCGGGATGTGCTTCATCCCGCGCATCAGCGGGCCGGAGATCCGGTGCCGGAACACCGACTCCTTCGCCATGAACCGCACCAGACGCTTCTGCGGCAGGGCCGCCAGGCCGTCGAAGACGAAGTCCAGGTAGCTGATGTGATTGCTCACCAGCACGGCACCGCCCGAGCGCGGGATGTTCTCCGAACCCTGGCAGTCGATCTTGAGGTCCCAGACCTTGAACAGCGTCTTGGCGAAACCGATGACGGGACGGTAGACCAGCTCTGCCATGGGCGGGGCGGACCCTTTCTGCTCTGCCTGGGAAAGGGGCTCCCGGCGGGAAGTTACGGAGCCGTAGGTTTACGGCGTCTCGCAGATCGTGCCCGAAGAACGGACGGGGAGCCAGCCCTGGTGCCCCGGCGCGGCGAGATTCTCGTCACGTTGGGTCCCTTGATCCACCTCGCGCTTTTAACGCGCCTTTACTCCGGGCGGGCCGCCAACCGCCGCATGAGCAGGAACATCTCGCAGCCCAGGCAGTACCCGAACGCCGCATTGAGGAAGGCCGCGGCGAGCGCGAGCCCGGTCGCCGCGAGGCCCAACCACGCGGGGCCCAGCGTGAATCCGACCAGACCGAGCCCCGCGAAGACCAGCCCGACCGCCTGTGCGAACCGCGGGGGCTCCGGCGGCTCGAACTCCGCCGGGGGAGCCAGGCGCGGTCGTACGGCGGTCCGGAACACCCAGCCGTACGGCGAGCGGGTCACGCCACCGGCCGCGCCGAGTGCGAACGCCAGCGTCTGCCAGGCGAGGATCCAGGGGCTTCGGGTGATGAGTGCGGCGGCCAGTACGACCGTCGTCACGGCCGCCGCGAACCGCGGCCCACGTGCGTCGATGTCCATGAACCAAGGATTCCGCCCCGCAGGCCGGCAGGGGAGCCGGGAATCTTTGCAGTCTTGTGAACGCTTTTCCCGGTGGTGAGCCCTCTCGTGGATCCTTGTCCGGTGATGACCGGACTCGTGGTGTGCGTGGCGGTGCTCGCGGCGGCGAGCGTCTACGGAGTGCTGCACAGGCGGCGGAGCGGGAGGGTACGGGTGCGCGGGCGCGACGACGGCAAGCGGCTCGGGGCGGCCGAACTCGGCGGCGAACTGGGCGAACGGGCCACACTGGTGCAGTTCTCCAGCGCCTTCTGCGCCCCCTGCCGGGCCACCCGGCGAGTGCTGGGCGAGGTCGCCGGGATGGTCCCCGGCGTCACCCACGTCGAGATCGACGCCGAGGCCCGCCTGGACCTCGTACGCGAGCTGGGGATCCTCAAGACCCCCACCGTGCTGGTGCTCGACGCGGACGGCCGGGTGGTGCGCCGGGCCACCGGACAGCCCCGCAAGGCGGACGTCATCGCGGCGCTGGGCGAGGCGGTCTGACGGCGATGCCGATGACGGTGAGGCACCTCCCATATGCCGGAACGTACTTGACTGGGCGCGCCACCTATCGTCAGCCTGACCGTATGCCTCAGGAACTCCTTCTCTTCGGGCGGGTCCATGTGGACCTGGCCCGCACCGCGAGCGCGCGCTGTCCGGGCTGTTGAGCAGCTCCGGACCCGACGACCGCCTCCCGCAGAAGGACAACTCCATGACGGCCACGCCCGACCTCGGCATCCCTCAGCTCGCCTCTCCCGACCTGCTCCGCTCCGCCTTCCGGCGGCACGCGGCCGGTGTGGCGGTGATCACCGCGCGCGGCGCCCACGGCCCGGTCGGCTTCACCGCCACCTCCCTCACCTCCGTCTCCGCCGAGCCCCCGATGCTCTCCTTCGGCGTCGGTACGGGCGCCTCCAGCTGGCCCGCGATATCCACCGCCGAGCACATCGGCGTCCACATCCTCGGCGAGCACCAGGCAGAGCTCGCGGCCACCTTCGCGCGCAGCGGCGCCGACCGGTTCGGGGCGCCCACCAACTGGCGCGACGGCCATGCGGGTGTCCCGGTCCTCGACGACGTACTGGTGTGGCTGGTGTGCCGGGTCACGGCACGCGTGCCGGCCGGTGACCACCGGATCGTGCTGGCCGAGGTGCTCGTCGGCGATTCCTCCCGCGCCGGCCGCCCGCTCCTGTACCACCAGGGCGGCTTCAACGGACTGCGGGACTGATCACACGTCCTCGGTTCCGGGAATCACATGCCACTCGTTCTGCGAACGCGTCGAGTTCCGGTTACGCTGCGTTGCGAAGGTCACAGTTCAAAGCGCTTGCTTAGCGGGCATGAACTGAGTGTACTGGTGAGTAATATTTCGTTCGGAGCGCGCGGCCGCCCCGACCGGGATGAGCCGCTTGAGGCGCCTATGCTGCCTGCAAGAGGCAGCCCAGAAGAGACGATGCAGTAGGAGAGCCGGCGTGAGCCTGAGGATCGTTGTCACTGTGAAGTACGTGCCCGACGCCACTGGCGACCGGCACTTCGCCGATGACCTGACCGTCGACCGTGACGACGTGGACGGTCTCCTCTCCGAGCTGGACGAGTACGCGGTCGAGCAGGCGCTGCAGATCGCGGAGAACTCGGACGACGACGTCGAGGTGACCGTCCTGACCGTGGGTCCCGAGGACGCCAAGGACGCGCTGCGCAAGGCGCTCTCGATGGGAGCGGACAAGGCGATCCACGTCGAGGACGACGACCTGCACGGCACCGACGCCATCGGCACCTCGCTGGTGCTGGCGAAGGCGATCGAGAAGGCCGGCTTCGACCTGGTGGTCTCCGGCATGGCCTCCACCGACGGCACCGCCGGTGTGGTCCCGGCCCTGCTGGCGGAGCGTCTGGGTGTCCCGCAGGTCACCCTGCTCTCCGAGGTCTCGGTCGAGGACGGCACGGTCAAGGGCCGCCGCGACGGCGACGCCGCCAGCGAGCAGCTGGAGGCCTCCCTGCCGGCGGTCGTGTCGGTGACCGACCAGTCGGGTGAGGCGCGTTACCCGTCCTTCAAGGGCATCATGGCCGCCAAGAAGAAGCCGGTTCAGTCCTGGGACCTGTCCGACCTCGACATCGAGGCGGAGGAGGTCGGCCTGGAGGGCGCCTGGACCGCGGTCGAGGACGCCACCGCGCGTCCGGCCCGTACCGCGGGCACGATCGTCAAGGACGAGGGCGAGGGCGGCAAGCAGCTCGCCGAGTTCCTCGCGGGCCAGAAGTTCATCTGAGCCCAGCACTCGCTGACCGCCCCTCAACTGATCCAAGCAGGAGAGCATTCCCATGGCTGAAGTCCTCGTCTACGTCGACCACGTGGACGGTGCCGTCCGCAAGCCCACCCTGGAGCTGCTGACCCTGGCCCGCCGCATCGGCGAGCCCGTCGCCGTCGCGCTGGGCAACGGCGCCGCCGACACCGCCGCCGCGCTGGCCGAGCACGGCGCTGTGAAGGTCCTCACCCACGACGCCTCGGAGTACGCCGACTACCTGGTCGTCCCGAAGGTCGACGCCCTGCAGGCCGCCGTCGCCGCCGTCTCCCCGGCCGCCGTGCTGGTCCCGTCCTCCGCGGAGGGCAAGGAGATCGCCGCCCGTCTGGCACTGCGCATCGGCTCGGGCATCATCACCGACGCCGTCGACCTGGAGGCCGGCGAGGAGGGCCCGGTGGCCACCCAGTCGGTGTTCGCCGCGTCCTTCACCACCAAGTCCCGTGTCTCCAAGGGCACCCCGGTCATCACGGTCAAGCCCAACAGCGCCGCCGTGGAGGCCGCCCCGGCCGCCGGTGCGGTCGAGGCCCTCGCGGTGACCTTCTCGGAGAAGGCGACCGGCACCAAGGTGACCGGCCGTACCCCGCGTGAGTCGACCGGGCGTCCGGAGCTGACCGAGGCCGCGATCGTGGTCTCCGGCGGCCGTGGCGTCAACGGTGCCGAGAACTTCGCGATCATCGAGGCCCTCGCCGACTCGCTCGGCGCGGCCGTCGGCGCCTCGCGTGCCGCCGTGGACGCCGGCTGGTACCCGCACACCAACCAGGTCGGCCAGACCGGCAAGTCGGTCTCCCCGCAGCTGTACATCGCCAACGGCATCTCCGGCGCCATCCAGCACCGCGCGGGCATGCAGACCTCGAAGACCATCGTCGCGGTCAACAAGGACGCGGAGGCCCCGATCTTCGAGCTGGTCGACTTCGGCGTGGTCGGCGACCTCTTCGACGTCGTCCCGCAGCTCACCGACGAGGTCAAGGCCCGCAAGGGCTGATCGCCGCCGCCGGGCACTCCGAGGCCCCCGCGACCGACACCGGTCGCGGGGGCCTCGCCGTGCGGGCACGGCCTCGGTTCAACGCAGGCTCAGCGAGACCTGCACGGGCAGGTGGTCGCTCGGGAACTGACCGTGCATCGAGAAGGTGTCCATCGTCGCCCGGTGCGTGGTCACGCCCGGCGAGGTCAGGATCCAGTCGATCCGGTCGCCGTCGGGCTTGAGGCGGTGGTAGCCGTGGAAGGTCGCGTACTGGGGGCCGCGGTGCTCCGCAGCGTCCCAGGTGTCGACGAGCCCCGCGTCCACCAGGGTGTCGTAGGCCCGGTTCCGGTGGGCATAGGCGTTGAAGTCGCCGGTCACCACGACGGGCAGCCTCGGGTCGAACTCCGCGATCCGTTTCACCAGGAGCGTGGCGCTGCGCTCGCGGGCGTACTGGCTCTTCTGGTCGAAGTGCGTGTTGGCGACGTAGAACTCCCGCCCGGCGTCGGCGAGATCGCGGAAGCGGACCCAGGTGACGATGCGGGGGAAGGCAGCGCCCCAGGTGTTGGAGCGGATGACCTCCGGGGTGTCGGAGAGCCAGAAGGTGTAGTGCTCCAGCGGGACCAGGCGCCGGATGTCGTAGTAGATGGCGGTCGACTCGTCCCGGCTGCCGCCCTCGCGGCCGGTGCCGACCCAGTCGTAGTGCGGTCCGAGGTCGCTGTCGATGTCGCGCAGCTGCTGGTAGAGACCCTCCTGGGTGCCCATGACCTGGGGCTGCGCGCGGCGCAGCAGTTCGGCCATCACCGGGCGGCGGTCGGCCCAGCTGTTGGGCTCGGCGGTGCTGGCGTACCGCAGGTTGAAGGTCATGACGTCGAGGCGGGGCGCCGGCCGCGCCGGTGCCGCGAGGGTCGCGACCCGGCGGGCCCGCGATCCGGTGGCGGAGACGGAGGAGGCGGAGGAGGAGGTGATCGCGGCACTGGAGAGGGGCACGGTGACCGCTGCGGCCAACAGGGCCTGCAGTCCCAGCCGGCGGGTGACTCGGCGCTGGTTCGGCACGACGGCTCCTTCAGGGGGCACAAGCCGGACGGGCGGGCGTTGAGCAGTGTGATACCCAGGAGTGTGATGAGCGTGAACATGCCCAGATGGGGGCGTGTCGCCCCGTGGACACGGTGTTGACCGCCCCGAAGGCGCCCGGATACCTTCATTCAACGGATTGTTGATTCCGTACAGTGGAAAACAGGAGGGTCTGGGATGGGTCAGGGCCGGCAGGAGAAGGTGGCGACGAGCCTCGCGGGTGCCGTCAGCGAGGAGATCAGCGCCTCCCTCGCACCCGTCGACGCCGAACTGGAGCGCCGCTATCCGGGTGATCCGGGGACCCGCCAGCCCGTCCACACCGTGTACGTCCCCGGCGACGCCTTCACGGCCGGGACGATCCGCTCCTGGGGCGACCGGGCCCTCGCCGCCCTCGACGAACACGCCCCCGGCGCCGCCGCGTTCGCCGCCGTCCTCGGCCTGCCCGACGACCTCGCCGAGCCCGTCCACTCCCGGGTCCGCGCCAAACTGGAGCGGGAGCCGGTGGAAGACCTGCGCGTCGACTTCGAGGACGGCTACGGCCCCCGCCCCGACGCCGAGGAGGACGAGGCGGCCGCCCGCGCCGCCCGGCTGATCGCCGAGGCGTACGCCGAGGGCACCGCGGCGCCGTACATGGGCATCCGGATGAAGTGCATGGAGGCCGCGGTGCGCGACCGGGGCATCCGCACCCTCGACATCTTCCTCACCGGACTGATCGCGGCCGGCGGACTGCCCGGCGGGCTCGTGCTGACCCTGCCCAAGGTGACCTACCCCGAACAGGTCACCGCGATGGTCCGGCTCCTGGAGGCCTTCGAGAAGACCCACGGACTGGAGCCCGGCCGGATCGGGTTCGAGATCCAGATCGAGACCAGTCAGTCCATCCTCGCCACCGACGGCACCGCCACCGTCGCCCGGATGATCCAGGCCGCCGAGGGCCGCGCCACCGGACTGCACTACGGCACCTTCGACTACAGCGCCTGCCTCGGGGTCTCCGCCGCCCACCAGGCGAGCGACCACCCGGCCGCCGACCACGCCAAGGCGGTCATGCAGGTCGCCGCCGCCGGTACGGGCGTACGCGTGTCGGACGGCTCCACCAACGTCCTGCCGGTCGGCCCGACGGCGAAGGTGCACGACGCCTGGCGGCTGCACTACGGTCTGACCCGGCGCGCCCTGGCCCGCGCCTACTACCAGGGCTGGGACATGCACCCCGGCCACCTCCCGACCCGGTACGCGGCCGTGTTCGCCTTCTACCGCGAGGGCCTGGAGCAGGCGGCCGCCCGGCTCGCCCGGTACGCCGGCCGCGCCGGCGGCGACGTCATGGACGAACCCGCCACCGCCAAGGCCCTCGGCGGCTACCTGCTGCGCGGCCTGGACTGCGGTGCCCTCGACAACGGCGAGGTGGCCCGGCTGACCGGTCTGACCCGGGCCGATCTGGAGGGCTTCGCGATGCCCCGGCGCGGCGATCTGACGGCCTCGGGGAAGTAGCGCGTACCGGTCAAGTCACGGCTTTCCCCGCCGACTTGAACCGACCCTGTCATCGCCCCGTACTCTGGTGCGCCATTCGGGGACGTGTTCAGGATCGGGGCTGTGGTGTCGGGTTCGTACGGACAGGCTGACGGGACCGGTCGCCTGCTGGCAGGGCGGTATCGGGTCGTGGCCCGGCTCGGGCGCGGTGGTATGGGTGTGGTGTGGCGCGCCGTCGACGAGGTCCTCGGCCGTGAGGTCGCCGTCAAGGAGCTGCGTGCCCACACCGACAGCGCCGGACCCGAACTGGCCGATCTGCGGCTGCGCATGCAGCGCGAGGCGCGGGCCGCCGCCCGGGTACGACACCGCGGTGTGGTCGTCGTGCACGACATCGCCGAGGTCGACGGCCGCCCGCTGATCGTCATGGAACTGGTCGACGGCCCCTCCCTGGACGACCTGCTGCGCGAGCGCGGCACGCTCGGGGCGCAGGAGGCCGCCCGCGTCGGCGCCGAGGTCATGGACGCCCTGGCCGCGGCCCACCGGGTCGGCGTCCTGCACCGCGACGTCAAGCCCGGCAACATCCTCCTCGACCGCTCGGGCCGGGTCGTCCTCACCGACTTCGGCATCGCCACCATGGCCGATCCCGGTGACGGCTCCGCCACGAACCTGACCGGCAGCGGCGAACTCGTCGGTTCCCTCGACTACCTGGCGCCCGAGCGGGCCAAGGGCGCGGCCCCCGGGCCGCCCTCCGACATCTGGGCCCTCGGCGCGGCGCTGTACGCCGCCGTGGAGGGCGCCTCGCCCTTCCGCCGTACGTCCACCTTCTCGACGCTCACCGCGATCGTCGACGAGCCCCTCCCGGAGCCCCGCAGGGCCGGCCCGCTCGCCCCCGTCCTGCGGCGCCTGATGGACAAGCTTCCCGACGCCCGCCCGGACGCCGAGGAGGCCTGCGGGCTGCTGCGGGCGGTGGCGCTGGAGCCGGTCCCGGACACGCCGACGACTCTCCTGCGGGAGCGGGAGCCCGCGCGGCAGGAGAACGGGTCCGGGGCGGCGGCGCCGGCTCCGGGAGACGGACCTGTCGCAGGAGCCGGAGAGGGGACCGACGAGAGGGCAAGCGAGGGATCGGACCCGGAGGCCGGTCGGGGTGCTGACGGCGCACGGGTCGAGAAGTCCGCCGAGGGGCCCGCTCCGCAGCACGCCGGACAGCTCGCCCCGGTACCCGCCGCCGGACTCGCCGAGGGAGCCGGAACCCCGGGGGCCGGCCTCGTACCCGCCCGAAGATTAGAGCCCGCGCTCCGGCCCGGCGCCCCGGACGGCGCGATGAGCCCCGCCCGCCCGGACCGCAGCCGCCGCCGGGCCCGGCGGCTCGTCGTGGTGGCCGTCGCCGTCGTCCTCACGGCGACCGGGCTGACCGTCGCTTTGCGGAACGACAGAGGCCAGACGGCGAGGACGGACGCGGGGCCGGTCGCCCCGACCGTGACCGGCGCTTCGGAGAGCGCCCGCGGCACCGGTGCCCGACATCAGGCCGGGGCGGATCCCGTGGGGCAGGGCGAGGAGACGGCTGCCGTACCCGTCACCGGTGCCACGTACGCCCCCGGGGGCGAACCGGCGACCCCGGCGGACCGCGCCTCCGCCACGCCGTCCGCGGCGCAGACCTCCGGCCCCAGCTCCTCCGGCGGTTCCGGCACCGCCGGGGCCACCGCTCCCGCCACCGCAACGGCCACCACCGTGGTCCCGGTCTGCCAGTCCGCAGGGGACGGCACGTACACCTGTCAGGTGCGCAGCGGCGGCGCCAAGTCCTACACCGCCGACGGCGTGAAGGTGGGCAGGGTCGGCCAGGGCGCCCACTCGTTCTCCTGCCAGGTCGACCTGGGCCGCCGGGAGACCCACGGGCAGCGGACCAACGTCTGGTGGGCCGAGACCGACGACGACAAGGGCAACACCGGCGTGTACATCAGCGACGTCTACATCAAGGGCGGCGGGAACGACGAGCCGCTCCCCGGACTTCCCGTCTGCTGAGCGCGGACGTACCGTTCCAGTCCCGACGCGACCGCCCACTTCCGCTCCGCGAACAGCCGGGTGCCCCGCCGGCACAGCGCCGAGTCGGCCCGTGCCCGCGCGCAGAACTGCTCGGGCGTGACGCCGAACAGCTCTCTCAACTCGTGCGACTCCGCGAGGAGTTCGGTGAGCAGGGCGTGTTCGCCGGGGTGGCGGCGGGGCGCGCCGGTGCCGTCGTGCAGTACGCCGTGCCGGTTGACGTACGCGTGGACGCCGGGGAGCGTCGTGCCGTCCGCGAGAGTGGCGCGGACGGCCGGTGCGGGCAGCCAGGCCCGCTCGAAGTTGCCGTTCGGCAGCGGTACCCCCTCGCTCGCGTCGACCACCCCCAGCTGCCGGTCGTCCAGCCAGAGGACGAACAACTCCCGTGCCGCCGAAGGCGATGCGACCGGGGACGCCGAGACATAGCCGAGGCGGCTGACATGGGCGGAGACGCCGACGTCGAGGCCGCTCACCCGGGTGCGCACCATGGGGATTGGGCCGGTGACGCCGGACTCGGCCATCTTGTGCTGGAGTTGGGCGGGTGAGGCGTTGGAGCCGACCGCGAGCACCGGCACCCGGTCCCCGTCGTGCACCAGACGGTCGAGCGGCAGCAGCCGGTCGCCGTCGAGGAGCCCGGAGTCGGTCGGCCAGACACCGGGATAGGTCAGCGGATGGTCCCGCGGCGCCTCGTCGAGGCCCAGTTCGGCGAGCGTACGGCCGGTCACGGGCGGCTCGGTTCGGCGAGCGCGGGGCAGGCCCGGGCCGTCGTCCGGCTCGGTTCGGCGGACGCCCGTCCGGTCGCCCGGCGGCTCGACGCCGCGCGCGTACGGCCGGTCATCGGCGGCTCGCCCCGGCGAACGTCCGGCCGGTGGCCGCGCTGCCCGGTCCTGTGAGCGTCCGATCCGTCATGCGCGGCTCAGTCCGCCGGGGGCAGCTCGCCCGAGCCACGGGTGATCAGCCGGGTCGGCAGTTCGATGCGTTCCGGTGCCATGAGGGTGCCGTCCAGCTGGCGGAAGAGCCGTTCGGCGGCCGTGCGGCCGAGCAGGGCCGCGTCCTGGGCGACGACCGTGAGGCCGGGGTGCAGCAGGTCGGCGAGCTCGATGTCGTCGAAGCCGACGAGCGCGACCGGCCGGGCCTGTTCGGCAAGGACCCGGATCACGGTGACGCTGACACGGTTGTTGCCCGCGAAGATCGCGGTGATCGGGTCCGGCCCCGCCAGCATCTCCTCGGCGGCCCGGCGCACCCGCTCCGGGTCCGTCACGCCGAGGGAGGTCCAGGCGTCCTCGACGGCTATCCCGGCGTCCTCCATCGCCGCCTGGTAGCCGCGCAGCCGCTCGGCCGCCGTGTGGATGTGGGGCATGTCGCCGATGAACCCGATCCGGCGGTGGCCGTGCGCGATCAGGTGGGCGACCCCGTCCCGGGCACCGCCGTAGCTGTCCGACAGCACGACGTCGGCGTCGATCTTCCCGGCCGGGCGGTCCACGAACACCGTCGCCACGCCCGCCCTGATCTCCGGCTCCAGATAGCGGTGGTCGTCCCCGGCCGGGATCACCACCAGGCCGTCCACCCGCCGCGCGCACAGCGCGAGCGCCAGCTCCTGCTCCCGCTCCGGGTCCTCGGCGCTGGAGCCGTTGATGAGCAACGCCCCGTGCGCCCGGGCCACTTCCTCCACCGCGCGGCTGAGCGGGCCGTAGAACGGGTCGGCGAGGTCCTCCAGGACGAGGCCGATGCTCGCGGTGCGGCCCTTGCGGAGCACCCGCGCGCTGTCGTTGCGGCGGAAGCCCAGCGCGTCGATCGCCTCCTGGACCCGGCGCTCGGTGTCAGGAGTCACCCCGGGCTCGCCGTTGACCACCCGGGACACCGTCTTGAGGCCCACACCGGCCCGCGCCGCCACGTCCTTCATCGTCGGCCGGGTCCCGTAACGGGAGCCGGGGAGACGGTCTGCGCGGCGGGAGGTGTCGGGCACGATGCGGCGTCCTGTCCTGTCGTCCACGGGATGCATGGGCTCACGAATTGCGTCTGGGCTCATGGGTTTGTATCAGGGATACACAGGCTCGTGGGTTTGTATGAGGATGTGGCGTCGAGCATAGAGCCTGGACAACGTTGTCAGATGCAAGGGAGACTGTCCACCGCAATCTCCGGCCTGCGCCCCCACCGCTTGACCGGCCTGTTGTGTCACTCGGCTAATCATGGTTGACGGGGAGAACTGACTCTGATGCACACCGACCTCGTGGCGGCCCTCGACATCGGCGGCACCAAGATCGCCGGCGCGCTGGTGGACGGTCACGGACGGATCCAGGCGCGCGCCCAGCGCGCGACACCCGCCCAGCAGGACGGCGAGACGGTCATGGGGGCCGTCGAGGAGGTGGTCGGCGAACTCGCCGGTTCACCTCTGTGGGGGCGGGCCGGCTCGCTCGGGATCGGCAGCGCGGGCCCGGTGGACGCCTCCGCCGGCACCGTGAGCCCGGTCAACGTGCCCGGCTGGCGGGACTATCCGCTCGTGGAGCGGGTGCGGGCGGCCGCCGGCGGGCTGCCGGTCGAGCTGATCGGCGACGGCGTCGCCATCACGGCCGCCGAACACTGGCAGGGCGCGGCCCGCGGCCACGACAACGCGTTGTGCATGGTGGTCTCGACGGGCGTCGGCGGCGGCCTGGTGCTCGGCGGCAAGCTGCACCCCGGCCCGACCGGCAACGCCGGTCACATCGGCCACATCAGCGTCGACCTCGACGGGGATCCCTGCCCCTGCGGGTCGCGCGGCTGCGTCGAGCGCATCGCGAGCGGCCCCAACATCGCCCGGCGCGCGCTGGAGGGCGGCTGGCGGCCGGGTCCCGACGGCGACACCTCGGCCGCGGCGGTGGCGGCCGCGGCCCGGGCCGGCGACCCGGTCGCCGTCGCCTCCTTCGAGCGGGCCGCGCAGGCGCTCGCGGCCGGGATCGCGGCCACCGCGACCCTGGTCGAGATCGACATCGCGGTGATCGGCGGGGGCGTCGGCAAGGCGGGGGACATCCTCTTCACGCCCCTGCGCAAGGCCCTCACCGACTACGCGACCCTCTCCTTCGTCCAGCGCCTGACGGTTGTACCGGCCCAGATGGGTACGGACGCGGGTCTGGTCGGCGCCGCCGCGGCCGCGCTGGCCGCCAGGCCGGACGCGGAGGCGGCGGGGGTCTGACGGCGGTCCGACGCCGGTCGTCAGGCCGCGCAGGAACGTTCAGGCCGGGTCGGCCGGGGTTCCGGACCGGCCGCCCCGGGCTGCGGGCGGACGTGCCGTGGCCGGTCGTCCGGTGTCCGGATCGGCGGCCGCCCGGTTTCCGCTCCGGCCCGCCGCGTTGCTCCCCTCGCGGGTACGCCCGTGACCCCCGGCCGCCGGCGCAGTTGAAACGGGCATGAAGAAGCGCAGCATGCTCGCCATCGCCAGCCTGGCCACCGGATTCGTCGTGGCCGCCATCACCCCGTCCCATGCGGCCGACGAAGGCCCGCTCGACGACCTGCACGTCTCGGACACCCTGGAGCACGTCGGCCACGTGGTCGGCGAGGACAGCTTCCAGACCGACCCGGACTTCCTGGGGCAGGAGTAGCCCGGCGGAGCCCGAGCGGACGACGGTGCCGGTGTTCCGGGCAGGGGACACCGGCGCTCCGTTTGCGCACCCTCAACGGGAACTGGTTTCCGTGGCAGTGTGGAGCGGGCAAGCCACAGGGGGCCAACAGAAGAGGGGGAGTCCGTGATCGTCTGGGTCAACGGCGCGTTCGGTGCGGGTAAGACCACCACCGCACGTGAACTGATCGAACTGATCCCGAACAGCACGCTCTTCGACCCCGAGCTCGTCGGCGGGGCACTGACACACCTGCTGCCTGCCAAGCACCTCGCCGAGGTCGGCGACTTCCAGGATCTGCCGATCTGGCGCCGGCTGGTGATCGACACGGCCGCCGCGATGCTCGCGGAGCTGGGCGGAACCCTGGTGGTTCCGATGACGCTGCTGCGCCAGGAGTACCGCGACGAGATCTTCGGCGGCCTCGCCGCCCGCCGGATCGCCGTCCGGCACCTGTGCCTCACCCCGGCGGAAACGATCCTGCGCGAGCGGATAGCCGGCCGGGAGATCCCGCCCGACCTGCCCGACGGAGAGATACGGATCCGGCAGTGGTCGTACGACCAGATCGAGCCCTACCGCGCCGCCCTCGCCTCCTGGATCAGCGCCGACGCGCATCTCGTCGACACCAGTGCGCTCAGTCCGTACGAGACGGCGGTGCGGATCGCGGGGGCGGTGGGCAGTGGCGAAGTGGCGGTATGTGACATAGTACAAACCCCCGAACCCACCGCCGAGACCGTCGCCGCAGGCGTCCTCCTCTTCGACGAACAGAACCGCGTCCTCCTCGTGGACCCCACCTACAAGGCCGGCTGGGAGTTCCCCGGCGGTGTCGTCGAGCCCGGTGAGGCCCCCGCGCGGGCAGGCGTACGGGAGGTCGAGGAGGAGACCGGGATACGGCTGGAGGAGCTGCCGGGGCTGCTCGTCGTCGACTGGGAGCAGCCCGCGCCACCCCGCTACGGCGGTCTGCGCCTGCTCTTCGACGGCGGTCGGCTGGACTCCGCCGAGGCCGGGCGGCTGGTGCTGCCGGGGCCGGAGCTGCGGGACTGGCGGTTCGTCACCGAGCAGGAGGCCGCCGACCTGCTGCCGCCGGTGCGCTACGAACGGCTCCGCTGGGCGCTGCGGGCCCGCGAGCGCGGTGCCGCGCTCTATCTGGAGGCCGGAGTCCCGGTCGGTTGAAATTCCTGATGATTCGTCAAGTCCTCGCCGCATCCAAGGTGTTGGCGGGGACTTTGACATTTCCGGGGGGTGTGTAGGGGACTTTGCGCGGGGTGGAAGGTTCCGAGGGGAAAACGAGGGTGAATTGTCGCCGTCCCGGTATGAACAAGAACGTGAAGAAGGTACACAAGCGTTCTAACGTCGGTGCGCAGCTCAACTTCCTCGCGGCCGCTGGCCGCCGTGCACAGGCCGGACGACAGCCGGCTGAAGGAGGGACATGCGCGCGCATTCTTCGGCCCTCACAAGGGGACTCGCACTGGCCGCCGGGCTCGTCCTGGCGCTCGCCGCCTGCAGCAGCGGGGGAGGCGGCGGGGGCGGCGGCGGCAAGGGCACCTCGGCCGGTCTCACGTCCTGCGCCACCCAGGGCAAGGCGGACACCTGCAACTCCGGCACCACCAAGGCCGGCGGCACGTTCACCTACGTCATCGAGAAGAACGTCCAGCAGTGGAACGTGCAGGACACCAACGGCAACACCTTCGAGAACGCCGAGGCGCTGAGCCCCGTGCTGCCCCAGGTCTTCGTCCCGCAGCCTGACTTCAGCGTCAAGCTCAACACCGACCTGGTGACCTCGGCGACCCAGACGAGCGCCAGTCCGCAGACCCTCGTCTACAAGATCAACCCCAAGGCGTCCTGGAACGACGGCACGCCGATCACCGCCGACGACTTCGTCTACTACTGGCGCACCAACGACGGCAAGGACTGCCCGCCGCCGCCCGCCAGCGACTCCACCCAGACCAAGGGCTGCCTGCCGGAGAGCACCGCCGGCTACGACCGCATCAAGTCGGTCACCGGTTCCGACAACGGCAAGACCGTCACCGTCGTAATGGCCAAGCCCTACGCCGACTGGAAGTCCCTGTTCGGCGCGGGCTACCCGTTCTACCCGGCGCACGTCGCCGAGAAGGTCTCCGGCACCAAGGCGGGCGACGCGGCCCACATGACGGCCGCCCAGATGACCCAGGGCTGGCAGTACTTCCAGAAGAACCCGCCCACCAAGTACGCGACCGCGGGCCCGTACAAGATGACCGAGTGGGTCGACAACGACCACGCCACCTACGAGCCCGACCCGAAGTGGACGGGCAAGAAGGCCACCCTGCAAAGGCTGATCTTCAAGGTCATCTCGGACGCCACGCAGGAGCCGATCGCGCTGCGCAACAACGAGGTCCAGGGCATCTACCCGCAGCCCGAGGTCGACCTCGTCAACCAGGTCAAGGCCATCCCCAACGTCACCTACACCATCGGCAGCGGGCTGACCTGGGAGCACTTCGACCTCAACCTGCACAACCCGGTGATCGGCACGTACCTGGCCCTCAGGCAGGCGATGTTCACGGCCATCAGCGTCAAGGACATCATGGCCAAGACGGTCGCCCAGTTCGATCCCGGCGTGAAGCAGCTCTACAACCACAACTTCGTCCCGGGGACCGCGGGTTACAAGGACGTGGTCAGCGCCAGCGGCCAGGGCTCGGGTGACCTCACCAAGGCCAAGAAGTACCTCACCGACGCCAGGTTCACCGGAGTCGGCACCGCCCTGAAGACCCCGGACGGCAAGGCCGTCGGGCCCTTCAACTGCCGCTACACCACCGGTAACCAGATCCGGCAGAGCGAGTGCCAGATCCTGCAGAGCGACCTCGCCAACCTCGGGATCAAGGTCACGATCAAGCCGATCGGCGCCGCCGACCTCGGCACGGTCCTGGCCGGCCACCAGTACGACATCATCGTCTTCGCCTGGGTCGCCTCGCCGTTCGCGATCAGCGGTGCCCAGCAGCTGTGGACGACCGGAGGCGGCGGCAACTACGGCGGTTACAGCAACAAGCAGGTCGACTCCCTGATCAGCACGGCCATCGGCGAGACGGACCAGACCAAGGCCGCCGCCCTGCTCAACCAGGCCGACCAGATCATGGTCAACGACGCCTACGTGCTGCCGCTCTACCAGAAGCCCACCTTCCTCGCGGTGCAGACCCGGTTCGTCAACATGCGCAACAACTCCACCAACGTCGGACCGCCGTACAACGTCGGCGAGTGGGGCCTGAAGAAGTAGCCCCAGCGACCAGCCGGACCGATTCCCGGCCCCGGAGACCCCGGGGCCGGGCCTCCCGCGAGAGAAGACCGCATGCTCGCCTACACCGTGCGCCGCATCCTCGTCTCCATCCCCGTCCTGATCGTCTCGACGTTCATCGTCTTCCTGGTCGTCGTCAACTCCGGCGACCCCGTGGCCAACTTCGCCACCTCCCGGCAACCGCCGCCCAGCAAGGCCGCCGTGACCGCCTTCGCCCGCCACATCCACGCCGATGAACCGGTCGTGGAACGCTACTGGAACTGGATCACCGGCGTCCTGCACGGCGACTGGGGCCCGTCCGTCCAGTCCAACCTGGACATCGGCCACGACCTGTTCACCCGCTTCCGGGTCACCGTCACCCTGGTCGCCGCCGCCATGCTGCTCGCCCTCGTGATGGCGATCGTCTTCGGCGTGTTCAGCGCGATCCGCCAGTACAGCGTCGCCGACTACACCATCACCTTCCTCGGCTTCCTGTTCCTCGCCATGCCCGTGTTCTGGTTCGCAGTGCTGCTCAAGCAGGCCGGGATCTGGTTCAACCAGGAGACCGGCAGCCAGTTCCTCGGCACCATCGGCGAGAAATCGCCGTACCTCGAAGTCGACACCACCTGGAACGAGTTCACCGACCGCATCGGCCACCTCATCCTGCCCACCATCACCCTGGCCCTGGTCTCCTTCGCCTCCTGGACCCGCTACACCCGCGCCGCCATGCTCGAAGTCCTGGACAGCGACTACGTGCGGCTCGCCCGCGCCAAGGGGCTGCGCCGCGGCCGGGTGCTCACCCGGCACGCCCTGCGCACCGCGCTGATCCCGCTCGCCACCGTCACCGCCCTCGACATCGCGATCATCCTCGGCGGCGCCGTCATCACCGAGACGATCTTCCAGTGGCACGGCATGGGCGAGATGCTCGTCCAGGCCGCCACCACCCTCGACGTCTACCGGACCATGGCCTGGCTGCTGCTGTCCGCCGTCGTCGTCATCGTCTTCAACCTCTTCGCCGACCTCCTCTACGCCGTACTCGACCCGAGGATCCGCTATGACTGACATCGGGGCACTCGGGCCGGCCGGCACCCGGACGCCGAGCGGCGACGACCACGAGTTCACCGTCGTGCAGCGCAGCCAGACCCAGCTCGTGCTGCGCCGCTTCCTGCGCCACCGGGCCGCGATGATCAGCCTGGTCGTCTTCGTGCTGATCGTGCTGTGGGCCTTCGCCGGCCCGCACTTCTGGCACTACTCGTACGCCAAGTACACCCCGGACAACTCCCAACCGCCTTCCTGGAAGCACCCGTTCGGCACCGACTCCTCGGGGTACGACGCCTACGCGCAGGTGATGCGCGGCACCCAGACCTCCCTGAAGATCGCCATCCTGATCGCGCTCGGCTCGACCCTGGTCGGCGCCGTGTGGGGGGCCGTCGCCGGCTTCTACCGGGGGTTCGTCGACGCGCTGATGATGCGCATCGCCGATCTCGTGCTCACCCTCCCGCTGTTCGCGATCGCGCTGGTCATCTCCTCGCGCAGCGGCGGTTCCTGGTACTGGATCGCCGTGGTGATCGCCGGGCTCACCTGGGCCTACGTGTCCCGGGTGGTGCGCTCGTCCGTACTCTCGCTGCGCGAGAAGGAGTTCGTGGAGGCCGCCCGGGCGCTCGGCGCCTCCGACACCCGGATCATCTTCCGGCACCTGCTGCCCAACGCGCTCGGCCCGATCATCGTGAACGCCACCATCCTGGTCGCCACCGGCATCCTCACCGAGACCGCCCTGTCGTTCCTCGGGTTCGGGGTCCAACCGCCCGACACCTCCCTCGGTTTGCTGGTCGCCCAGGCCCAGACCGCGGTCGACACCCGGCCCTGGCTCTTCTACATCCCCGGTGCCTTCATCATCGCCATCGCCCTCACCATCAACTTCATCGGCGACGGACTGCGCGACGCCTTCGACCCCCGGCAGCAAAGGGTGCGACAGTGACCGACACGGGCAACCCCAAGGGCATCGACAGGGTCGTCGGGAAGGGCGAGGAGTCCGGCGCCGTACTCGAAGTCGAGGACCTGAGTGTGGCGTTCCCGACCGAGGACGGTGTCGTACGGGCCGTACGCGGGGTCGGCTACCGGCTGGAGCGGGGCGAGGCACTGGGCATCGTCGGCGAGTCCGGCTCCGGCAAGTCCGTCACCGCGCTGGCCGTGATGGGGCTGCTGCCCGGCACGGCCCGGGTGCGCGGCTCGGTGCGGTTCGAGGGCACGGAACTGCTCGGGATGTCCGACACCCGCCTCTCGGACGTACGGGGCAGCGGCATCGCCATGGTCTTCCAGGACCCGATGACCTCCCTCAACCCCGTCTACACCGTCGGCTACCAGATCGCCGAGACCCTGCTCCGGCACAACCCGAGGCTCGGTAAACGCCCCGCCCGCGCACGTGCCGTCGAGCTCCTCGGCACGGTCGGCATCCCGAGCCCCGAACGGCGCGTCGACAGCTACCCGCACGAACTCTCCGGCGGCATGCGCCAGCGGGTCGTCATCGCCATCGCGATCGCCAACGACCCGGACGTGATCATCGCCGACGAGCCCACCACCGCCCTCGACGTCACCGTCCAGGCGCAGATCCTGGAGGCGCTGGAGGCCGCCCGCGCCGAGACCGGCGCCGCCCTCGTCCTGATCACCCACGACCTGGGCGTGGTCGCCGGACACACCGACCGGGTCGCCGTCATGTACGCCGGGCGGATCGTGGAGACCGGCTCGGTCGAGGACATCTTCTACACCCCGCGCATGCCCTACACCCTGGGCCTGCTCGGCTCCCTGCCCCGTCTCGACCGCGAGGAGGACCGGCTGACCCCCATCACCGGCTCGCCGCCCTCGCTGCTCAACCTGCCCCCGGGCTGCCCCTTCGGGCCCCGCTGCCCGATGCGCCGGGAGCCCTGCGACAGCACCGAACCCGCGCTGCGCCCGGCCGGATCCGACGCGCACCGCAGCGCCTGCCACTTCGCCGACGAACTCGTGGACGCGGCGGCCGGCGAGGTCTTCGACGCCGTCGGCGCCGACACCGAGGCCCTGGCCCGGTTCGCGGACCTGGAGGACGATGCCCGATGACCGATCCGCTGCCCCCGCTGCCCGGCCACGGCGGCACCGGCGACCCCGTCCTCCAGGTCCGCGACCTGGTCAAGCACTTCCCGGTGATGTCGCGGGGCGTGGTCCGCCGCCGGATCGGCGACGTGCACGCCGTCTGCGGGGTCTCCTTCGACCTGTACGAGAACGAGACGCTCGGCCTGGTCGGCGAGTCCGGCTCCGGCAAGACGACCGTCTCCCGGACCCTGCTCAACCTGGAGACGGCCACCTCGGGCTCCGTCCACTACCGGGGCCGGCTGCTGACCGAGCTGAGCAGACGTCAGATGCGGCCGCTGCGCCGCGAGCTGCAGATCGTCTTCCAGGACCCGTACGCCTCCCTGGACCCCAGGATCTCCGTCCACGAGATCGTCGCCGAACCCCTGCGCATCCACGGCCGCTACGGCCCGGGCGCCCCCGACGAGGTACGCGAACTGCTGCGCCTGGTCGGCCTCAACCCCGAGCACGGCAACCGTTTCGCGCACGAGTTCTCCGGCGGCCAGCGCCAGCGCATCGGCATCGCACGGGCGTTGGCGCTGCGTCCCAAGGTGATCGTGCTGGACGAGCCGATCTCCGCGCTGGACGTGTCGATCCAGGCGGGCGTCCTCAACCTGCTGATGGACCTGCAGGGCGAACTGGGCCTGTCCTTCCTGTTCGTGGCGCACGACCTCTCCGTGATGCGGCATGTCGCCGGCCGGGTCGCGGTGATGTACCTGGGCCGCCTGGTGGAGATCGCCCCCGCCCGGCAGCTCTTCGCCCGCCCCGCCCACCCCTACACGCAGGCCCTGGTCTCGGCGATCCCGCTGCCCGACCCGCGCAAGGAACGCGCCCGGAAACGGATCACCGTCCAGGGCGACGTCCCGAGCCCGGTCCGCCCGCCCAGCGGCTGCCGCTTCCGCACCCGCTGCCCCAAGTTCGCGAACCAGCTCACCGACAGCGAGCGCACCGCCTGCGTCGAGCAGGTGCCGGACCTGGTCGACCGGGGCGGCGGCAACCCGGTCGCCTGCCACTACGCGGAGAGCGTGCAGCTGCTGTGACCGTCCGGGTACGGGAACGGCGTCAGCCGGCTCTCCTGGCCCAGCCGCCGGAAGAAATCCTCCATGCCCACGGCGAGCGGGGCGTGCCGGACCACCAACTCGGCGGCGCCCCGGGGGATCCCCTCGGGCAGCCGCCCGTCGGCGCAGGCGCGCACGAACTCCGCCCGCTCCTCACCCCGGTACCCGTACAGGGCGGTGACGAGCCAGATCACCAGGTGGTAGGAGGTGTAGGTGCTGTCGTAGTGCCGATGCCGGTCGAAGAAGTCCCGCTCGTCGGGCGTGAGCCGGAAACGGGAGCTCAGTGAGAGCCCGAAGTCGGTGAGGTAGAGATCCCGGCCGTCGGTGAGGATGTTACGGAAGTGGGCATCCAGATGCAGGAGCTGCCGTGCGTGGAGGAAGGACGTCAATTCCTCCAGTTGCCGCGCCACTCGGCCGCAGACCGCATCCGCCCGCTCCGTGCGCAGTTCGGCGTCCAGCCAGTCGTGCAGGGTGGACGGGAAGTGCTCCAGGAACAGGGTCACGCTCGCGGAGGCGTCCCGAAGGCCCTCGATCCGTTCACGCAGGCCCGTCGAGCCGCCCCAGTAGGCCACCACCCTCTCGACGTCGGCGAGTTCGTCGGGCAGCGGGCGGGCCGTGTCCGGCAGTACCCGCCAGTGGTGGAGCATCGGGAAGCCGGGGAAGCGGCCGGTCAGTACCCAGTTCGTCGTCGCCGTGTGCGCGGCCAGCTCCCGCCAGGCGGTGAATCCCGGGCCGCAGACGGCACCCATGCCGTAGTGGCAGTACGGCGGCAGGTCGAAGAGGTTCGCGGTGGAGCGGACGTGCAGCGGGCTCCGCTCCCGGTCGGTCAGGGGGATCCGCTTCACGAACACCGCGGTGCCGTCCACCGTGATCCGCACGGCTGTGCCGCCGACCCCCGTTCCCAGCGGCTCGCCCGCCGCGACCAGCTCGGTCAGCTCGACGTCGCTCAACAGGGCCAGGGAGGTCGCGATGTCGGCATGGGCGGCGACACGGCGCGCGGTGTCGGTCATCCCCCCATGGTCACCGCGGCGGCCCGCAGGTGTCCGCGGATTCGCGCAGCGTCCGTGTCCCGAGCGCAGGGAGGACCCCCGTCCGCGACGAGGGTCCTCCGCTGTGGGCAGGGCGATGCGGCCCACCGCGCACGGCGGCGGACCGGCGAGGTCCGCCGCGCCGGGCGCGTCAGCCCGCCGCGTAGTTCCGCAGGAACAGCGCCTCCGCCACCGACAGCCGCTCCAGTTCCTCGGGGGACACGCTCTCGTTGACGGCGTGGATCTGTGCCTCCGGCTCGCTCAGGCCGATCAGCAGGATCTCGGCCTGCGGGTAGAGGCCGGCGAGGGTGTTGCACAGCGGGATGGAGCCGCCCTGACCGGCGTACTGCATGGTCTCGTCCCGGTAGGCGACCGCCATCGCGTCGGCCATCGCCCGGTAGGCCGGGCTGGTGGTGTCGGCGCGGAAGGGCTGGCCCTGGCCGACCGCCTCGGTGCGCACCCGGGCGCCCCACGGCGTGTGCGCCTCCAGGTGGGCCTGGAGCAGCTTGTTCGCCTCGGCCGCGTCCACGCCCGGCGGCACCCGCAGGCTGACCAGGGCGCGGGCGCTCGCCTGCACCGACGGGGTGGCGCCGACCACCGGCGGGCAGTCGATGCCGAGCACCGTGACCGCCGGACGGGCCCAGATGCGGTCCGCGACCGAGCCGTCACCGATCAGCCCGACACCGTCGAGCACCTTGGCGTCCTTGCGGAACTGCTCCTCGTCGTACTCCAGACCCTCCCACCGCGACTGGGGCGCGAGCCCGTCGACCGTCGTGGAACCGTCCTCGGCGCGCAACGAGTCGAGGACGCGGATCAGGGCGGCCAGGGCGTCGGGGGCGGCACCGCCGAACTGGCCCGAGTGCAGATTGCCCCGCAGCGTGTCGATCTGGACGCGGACCATGGTCATGCCCCGCAGGGTCGTGGTCACCGTCGGCAGCCCGACCCGGAAGTTGCCCGTGTCGCCGATGACGATCGCGTCCGCCGTCAGCAGTTCGGGGTGCTGTTCGGCGTACCGCTCCAGGCCGCCGGTGCCCATCTCCTCGGAGCCCTCGGCGATCACCTTGACGCTGACCGGGACGCCGCCGTTCGCCTTCAGCGCGCGCAGCGCCAGCAGGTGCATGATCACGCCGCCCTTGCAGTCGGCGGCACCGCGCCCGTACCAGCGGCCGTCCCGCTCGGTCAGCTCGAACGGCGGGGTGGTCCAGGCGGCCTCGTCCAGCGGCGGCTGCACGTCGTAGTGCGCGTACAGCAGGACCGTTTTGGCACCCTCCGGGCCCGGCAGGTAGCCGTACACCGACTGCGTGCCGTCCGGGGTGTCCAGTACGGCGACGTCCGTGAAGTCCTCGGCGCGCAGTGCGTCGGCCACCCAGTTCGCGGCGCCCTCGCTCTCGCTCTTCGGGAACTGGGCGAAGTCCGCCACCGACTTGAAGGCCACCAGCTCGGCGAGCTCCGCCTTGGCCCTGGGCAGCAGGGCGGCGACGGTCTCGGCGACCGGATTGGACGACATGGGCACGCTCCTCGTGGGTGCGACGTTGAACTGGTGAGTGGACCGATCCTCCCACAGTGGCCTGCGGCGATCTCCGCCGTAGGATGCGGGGGGACAGGTGCCAGGTGTCGGCCTACGGACGGACAGAGCCTGACCTGAGGCTTGATACGGCGTGATACGGCTTCTACGGCTTGATCGGAGCAGCGGACCATCGTGAGCGGCGAGAATTCTTCGGCGGACGACGTGCGGGCGGACGACGCGCAGCGGGTGTGGGACGTCGTCGTGGTGGGCGCGGGACCCGCGGGGGCCTCGGCCGCCTACGCGGCGGCGGTCGCCGGACGGCGCGTGCTGTTGCTGGAGAAGGCCGAGCTGCCCCGCTACAAGACCTGCGGCGGCGGCATCATCGGCCCCTCGCGCGACGCGCTGCCGCCCGGCTTCGAGCTGCCCCTCAAGGACCGGGTGCACGCGGTCACCTTCTCCAACAACGGACGGTTCACCCGCACCCGCCGCTCCAAGCAGATGATGTTCGGGCTGATCAACCGGCCCGAGTTCGACCAGCAGCTGGTCGAGCACGCCCAGAAGGCGGGCGCCGAGCTGCGCACCGGCGCCGCCGTGCAGCGCGTCGAGCAGCACGGCTCGGCGGTCCCGGACCGGCGGACGGTAGCGGTCGTGCTCCAGGGCGGCGAGACCCTGCTGGCCCGCGCGGTGGTCGGCGCCGACGGCAGCGCCAGCCGCATAGGCGCCCACGTCGGGGTGAAGGTCGACCAGGTCGACCTCGGCCTGGAGGCGGAGATCCCGGTGCCGGAGACGGTCGCCGAGGACTGGAAGGGCCGGGTCCTCATCGACTGGGGCCCAATGCCCGGCAGTTACGGCTGGGTCTTCCCGAAGGGCGACACCCTGACCGTCGGCGTCATCTCGGCCCGCGGTGAAGGCGCCGCCACCAAGCGGTACCTGGAGGACTTCATCGCCCGGCTCGGCCTGGCAGGCTTCGAGCCGAGCATCTCCTCCGGCCACCTGACCCGCTGCCGCGCCGACGACTCCCCGCTGTCCCGGGGCCGGGTGCTGGTCTGCGGCGACGCGGCGGGCCTGCTCGAACCGTGGACCCGCGAGGGCATCTCCTTCGCGCTGCGCTCGGGGCGGCTCGCGGGGGAGTGGGCGGTGCGGATCGCCGAGGCTCACGACGCCGTCGACACCCGCCGCCAGGCGCTGAACTACGCCTTCGCCGTCAAGGCGGGCCTCGGCGTCGAGATGAGCGTCGGCAAGCGGATGCTCGCGGTGTTCGAGCGCCGCCCAGGGCTCTTCCACGCGGCGCTGACCGGGTTCCGTCCCGCCTGGCGGGCGTTCAAGGAGATCACCCAGGGCCGCACCTCCCTCGGCGAGCTCATCCGCTCCCACCCGCTCGCCCAGCGCGCCCTCACCGCCTTCGGCCCGGAGCCGGCGGCGAAGGAGAGCGCACCGGCGGCGGACCCGGCCGACGAGGAAGCCGTCAGTTCGTGACGACGACCCGGAAGACGGGGTGGTCGGCGCCGGCCGCGACGAGTTCGTCGTCGGAGGACCCGGCCGTCACCCCCGGGAAGTACTGCTTGACCTCCCAGCCCCACCTCTCCAGGTAGGCGCGCAGCACCGGGAGCTTCTCGGCATCGGGAAGCTCCACCACGGTGAACTCCCGCACCTTCCGTCCCACCCGCAGCTCCCCGCCGCCGGCCATGCGCATGTTCCGCACCCACTGGGAGTTCCCGCGCGCCGAGACCAGGTACTGGGTGCCGTCGTACGTGTGCGGGTTGACCGGGATGCGCTGCATCCTGCCGCTCTTGCGGCCGCGCACGGACAGCTCCGCGCTGCCCGCGAGACTGATCCCGCGCCGGGCGAGCCAGCCGACGAGGCTGTTCATACGGACGGCCACCGGGTGGGCCTCGGCGTAGTACGGCTGGGGCGACGGCTGCGCTTCGGACGACGACATGGTGACCCCCACTTGTTTGGGAGAGCAGTGCTCTCGCTCAAGGAACAGTGTGGGGAGATCGGTGATCCATTGCAAGAGCGGTGCTCTCTTTTTTGAGCGGTGCACTTGTATGTGAGCGTCGCTCTGGTCCGTGATCGCCGATCCAAATCCAGTGCAGTGCTCCAAATCGTGTGCACCGCTCTGCGAACATGGCAAACTGCTCCTCATGACCACCCCGCAGGGCGCCCGCGCGCGAGCCAGGATGGAAGTCACCACGGCCATCAAGGACGAGGCACGCAGACAGCTCGCGGCCGAGGGTGCGGCCAAGCTGTCGCTGCGGGCCGTGGCGCGCGAGCTCGGCATGGTCTCCTCGGCGCTCTACCGCTACTTCCCCAGCCGCGACGACCTGCTCACCGCGCTGATCATCGACGCCTACGACTCCCTCGGCGAGGCCGCCGAGGGCGCCCACGCCGCTGCCGCCGGCGCGGCCCCGGCGCACCGCTGGGTCACCGTGTGCGAGGCGGTGCGCGGCTGGGCGCTGACCCGTCCGCACGAGTACGCGCTGATCTACGGCTCGCCCGTGCCCGGCTACTCGGCGCCGGAGGCGACCATTCCGCCGGCCGCCCGGGTCGCCCTGGTCCTCATCGGGATCCTGCGCGAGGCGTTCGAGGGGCGCGGTCTGGCCCGCACTCCGGTACCCGCCGAACTCGCCTCCGAGGCCCGCCGGATGGCCGACGAACTGGTGCCCGGCCTGCCGCCGGAGGTGGCGGTGGCCATGGCCGCGGCGTGGGCCCAGCTGTTCGGGCTGGTGGGGTTCGAACTGTTCGGTCAGTTCAAGGGGGTCGTGGCGGAGGCGGAACGAGAGCGGTTCTTCCGGCACGCGGCCGCACAGCTCGCCCACGGCGTCGGGCTGGTCTTCCCCTGACGGCGCCCGGTCACCCGGTCACCTTCTCCAGGAACGCGGCGAGGTTCCCGACCGTCCGCCGGATCTTCTCCTCCAGCGTGAGCGACTCCGGCATCCGCCCGCCCACGCCCGCGTCCCGCTTTCCCCGCACGTACAGCGAACAGGCGAGGTCGCTGCAGAGGTAGGCGCCCACGGAGTTGCCCTGCTGCCCGGCCTTCCCCGCCTTGGCGGCGACCATCAGCGAGACCCCTCCGGTGTGCGTGGTCAGGCAGATCGAGCACATGCTGCGCCGGGTCTGCCAGGAGGCGGGGCTCGGGCAGCGCAGCGCCACCGCCCGCACGTGACCGTCGTCCAGTTCGGTCGCCAGGTAGGCGCGATCGGGTGCCTGGGGGTCGCGCCAGCCGAAGTAGTCCAGGTCGGCCCACGGCCGTTCGTCCAGGTCGTGCGGGATGTTCAGGCGCTTCGCCGCGCCCTTGCTGCAGTTCACGAACGCGGCACGGATCTCTTGCTCGGTCAGCTGTCTCATGCGGCGCACGCTAATTTGCCTAAAGGTTTTAGGCAAACGCATAATCGGTTCAGGCAAGAGGTGAAGGCGAGGAGCGGGCGTGGCGCGAGCGGGACTGAGCACGGAACGGCTGGTCAGGGCCGGAGCCGAGCTGGCCGACGAGGTCGGCTTCGACCAGGTGACCGTCTCGGCGCTGGCCAGACGCTTCGACGTGAAGGTCGCCAGCCTGTACTCGCACGTCAAGAGCTCCCAGGACCTGCGGACGAGGATCGCGCTGCTGGCGCTGGAGGAACTCGCCGACCGGGCCGCCGACGCACTGGCCGGACGGGCCGGCAAGGACGCCCTCGTCGCGTTCGCCGACGTCTACCGCGACTACGCCCGCGCCCACCCCGGCCGCTACACGGCGGCCCGGCTGCGCCTCGACCCGGAGACGGCCGCGGCCAGCGCCGGCGTCCGGCACTCCCAGATGACCCGGGCGATCCTGCGCGGCTACGACCTGACCGAACCGGACCAGACCCATGCCGTCCGCATGCTCGGCAGCGTCTTCCACGGCTACGTCGACCTGGAACTGAGCGGCGGCTTCAGCCACAGCGCCCCCGACAGCCAGCAGTCCTGGACCCGCGTCCTCGACGCGCTCGACGCGCTGCTGCGCAACTGGCCCACCCCGACCTGACCCCCTCGTCCGCAGCGGACGGAACACAGCCGGAACAGAGACGGAACGCAGAGGCGATGAACACCGACCCCCGCTGGATCACCACGCCGATCACCGCCGCCCTCCTGCGCGGCGCCCTCGATCTGGAGCACACGGAGCACGGCGTCCTTCCGCACCGGCTCCCGGCCCGGGCCCGTGCCCAGTGCGCCGACCCGCAGCTCGCCATGGTCGAGTCCCAGCCCTCCGGCGTACGACTGGTGTTCCGCACCCGCGCCACCGCCGTGGAACTGGACACCCTCCCCACCAAGCGGCTCTACGCCGGCGCGCCGGCCCGTCCGGACGGCGTCTACGACCTGCTCGTCGACGGCGCCCTGGCCGGCCAGGGCAGCGTGTCCGGCGGCACGGTCCAGGTCGTCGACATGGGCGCCGGGACCGTGGAACTGCGCCCCGGGCCGGTCGGCACCCTCCGCTTCACCGGCCTGCCCGGGCACGAGAAGACCGTCGAGATCTGGTTGCCGCACAACGAGACCACCGAACTCGTCGCCCTGCGCACCGACGCCCCGCTCGCCGCCGTACCCGACCACGGCCGCAGGGTCTGGCTGCACCACGGCAGTTCGATCAGCCACGGCTCCGACGCCGCGAGCCCCACCGCCATCTGGCCCGCGCTCGCGGCCGCGCTCGCCGGCGTCGAGCTGGTCAACCTGGGGCTGGGCGGCAGCGCTCTGCTCGACCCGTTCACCGCCCGCGCCGTCCGGGACACGCCCGCCGACCTGATCAGCCTCAAGCTCGGCATCAACGTCGTCAACACCGACCTGATGCGGCTGCGCGCCTTCGGCCCCGCCGTGCACGGCTTCCTCGACACCGTCCGGGAGGGGCACCCCACCACCCCGCTGCTGGTCGTGTCGCCGATCCTGTGCCCCATGCACGAGGACACACCGGGCCCCACCGCCATGGACCTGAGCGCCTTCGGTGCCGGCCGCGTCACCTTCACGGCCGTGGGCGACCCGGCCGAGCGCGCGAGCGGCAAGCTCACCCTGAACGTCATCCGGGACGAGCTGTCCCGGATCGTCGCCCAGCGCGCGGCCGAGGACCCGCACCTCCACTACCTCGACGGCCGTGCCCTCTACGGCGAGGCCGACACCGCCGAACTCCCGCTGCCCGACGGGCTCCACCCGGACGCGGCCACCCACCGCCGCATCGGCGAACGCTTCGCCGGGCTGGCGTTCGCGGACGACGGCGCTTCCGCCGGGAGCGGCGGCGACCGCTGGGCCGACGGGCGGAGCCGGGTCGGCGGCCGCTGAGCTGACGGTCGCCGAGGCGACGGTCGCTGCGCCGGGGCTCCTCATCGCGCCGAGTCGGCCGACGCCCCGTCGCCGTCGTCCGGGACCAGTACGACCTTCCCCGCGACGGTCCCCGACTCGGCGAGCCGCAGGGCCTCGGCGGCCTGGGTCAGGGGGAGCCGGGCGGCGATGCGCGCGGTCACCTCGCCGCGCCGGAAGGCCTCGAACACCTGGGTGAGGTCGGCACTCAGCCGGGCCCGGAAGCGGTCCTTGCCGAGGGCGCGCCCCTCCCAGACGTTGAAGAAGCAGGCGTGCCGGCCGTTGGGCAGCGCGTTCCACAGCCACACCCGGCCGAGGATCTTCAGCACGGGGAGCTGCTTGGACCCGGAGTCGTCCCTGGTGGTGGCGCTGCCGTAGGCGACCAGGGTGCCGCCCGGGGCGAGGAGCCGCCAGGAGTCGATGACGCTGCGGCCGCCGAGATGGTCGAAGACGGCGTCGACGCCGCCGGGAGCCAGTTCCCGGACCCGGGCCGGGACGTCCTCGGCGCGGTAGTCGACCGGGGTCACGCCCAGCTCCCGCAGTGCGGCGTGGTGACGGGCGGAGGCCGTGCCGATCACGTGGAGGCCGGCCGCCCGTGCGAGCTGGACGAGCACCGTGCCGACGCCGCCGTTGGCGCCGTGCACCAGGATCGTGCCGCCGCTGCGCACCCTGGCCTTGCGGTGCAGCATCTGCCAGGCCGTGATGCCGTTGACGACCAGCGTCTCCGCCTCCGCCGCGCCGACGCCGGCGGGCACCTGCACGGCGTCGGCCGCGTCGAGCACGACATGGCTGGCCCAGCCGCCGACCTTCACCAGCGACGCCACGCGCTTGCCGACGAGCCCGGGCGCCACGCCGTCACCGGCCGCGAGCACCGTGCCGACCAGGTCGTAGCCCGGGACGAAGGGGAAGGCCGGCTGGTCGTAGTAACGGCCGCGGCGCATCTGCTGCTCCGCGAAGGAGACACCGGTCGCCTCCACGCGGACGACGACCTGGCCGGCGGCGGGGGCCGGGATCTCCCGGCGCTCGATGCGGAGGCCTTCCGGCTCCACGATGCCCGGCAGGACGACCTCGACGAGCTGGGTGCTTCGGGCGGCTTCTGCGGTTCCTGCGGTTCCTGCGGTTCCTGCGGTTTCTGCGATTCCCATGACGACGGCCTCCGTGTGCCTGACGGTGTATAGATGTATTCGCAAGCGAGATAGGCTCTCGCTTGCGTTAGAAGCTATAACAAACATGACGTGTACTCGCTGGAGTGTCAAGCCGTCGCGTCGGATGGGGTCATCGCTACTGTTAGAGCCACTCTCGAAAGTGATAGCTTGAAACGAACTGGTGCGAGAGGAGCGTGACGGCCATGGCGGCAGATGCGGACGCGGTGAGCCCCCGCGAGCGATACCGGAGCCAGGTGCGGGCGGACATCAAGGCGCGCGCCTGGGAGCAGATCGCCAGGTCAGGCGCGACGGGCCTGTCCCTCAACGCGATCGCCAAGGAACTGGGCATGAGCGGTCCGGCTCTCTACCGCTACTTCGGCAGCCGCGACGAGCTGATCACCGAGCTGATCCGGGACGCCTACCGCAGTCTGGCCGACACCTTCGGTGCCGCCGCCGGGGCCGAGGCCGGTATCGGCGGCCTCGCCCACGCCCTGCGCCGCTGGGCGCTCGCCGACCCCCAGCGCTACTTCCTCGTCTACGGCACGCCGGTCCCCGGCTACCGGGCGCCCGACGACATCACCGGCATCGCCCAGGAGATCATGGCGGCTCTGCTCGACGTCTGCGCGGCGGCCGAGCCCGAGGCGCCGCCGCCGGCCTCCGCCGGATTCACCGCGCACCTCTCCCAGCACCGCGAGTGGGCCGGCGGACACCCCGCGCCGCCGGGAGTACTGCGCCGGGCGCTGGCCTTCTGGACCCGGATGCACGGGGTTCTCTCCCTCGAACTCGCCGGCCACTTCACGGGCATGGGCTTCGACCCGGACCGGCTGTTCGACGCCGAGGTGGCGGAGCTGACCCCGGGCCGCTGACCCCGGGCCGCTGCCCGGCCCGGCGGCCTGCTGCCGCCTACTACCCGGGGAGTACGCGTGATCACCTCGCCGGGCTGACGCTCGCGCGGGGCGACGGCGTCTAGCCCCGGACTTCGCGGGTCACCGTTTCAGGTCTTGTGGCCAGGCCGACCAACTACGGGGCCGCCTCGCGGAAGAGGGCCAGGAGAGCGT
>NZ_JBIBAK010000025.1:0-133014 GCF_042899865.1 Streptomyces sp. NPDC013157
CGCGGCCCGCGGGCGGCCGCCGCGGGGGCCCGCCCCCCCCCGCAGCTCTGTGGCGGGGGGCCGTCCGCCCGCCGGCGGGGGCGGGCTCCCGCGGGAAAATTGGGGGGCCCCCCCCGGGGGGGGGGGCCCACCACTTGTGCGGCTGTGCGGGACTAGAAGACCGGCGTGCCGCCCTGCGTCAGCTTCCAGTTGGTGGCCGCGAAGGCCGACGGGTCGATGGTGCCCTTGGCCGTGGCGTAGGCGATCAGCAGGTCGCGGACCTGGTTGGTGGAGCTGTAGGCGGTCTCCGCGGCGGCGATGTGCGGGTAGCCCGAACCGCCGTTGGCGCGGTAGTTGTTGACGGCGACGACGAAGACCTGGTCGTCGGCGACCGCGGTGCCGTTGTAGGTCAGGTTCTTGACGCGCGAGCCCTCGGCCGCCGCGATGTCGATCTCGTAGTCGACACCGGCCGCCATGTCGTACATGTAGTCCCAGAAGCTGTTGGCGTTGGTGAGGGTGGCGGTGTCCACCGCCGTGCCCGCCGGGACCTGGTGGTAGTACTTCGCCGCGTACTCCAGGTAGTCCTTGAGCTGGGCGCCGGTGAGCTTCTTGCCGTACAGGGTGTTCTCGTAGACGTACAGGCCCGCCACGTCACGGATCGTCACGTCACCGGCCGGGATGGTGGCCGTACGGCTGAAGCACGCGGCCACCGAGATCAGCGGGAGCGCGGCGTCCGCCGCCGACAGACCCGCCTTCACCGCGTCCATCTGGACCTGCTGGATGAAGTCGATGGCGGGGACGTCCTTCCAGCAGGCCTCCGCCGTCGTCATCGCCGCGGTGCAGGTGCCGATCGCGGTGTTGACGTACTTGACGACCAATTGGTGGTCCGCGGTGAGGAGTTCGGTGATCCGCGGGTCCTCGGCCACCGTGTTGCTGTTCAGGGTGGTGGCGGTCTTCTTGGTGATCTTCCAGGAGCCGCGCACGTGCTCCAGCTCGAAGTCGAAGCGGGAGAGGCGGTAGCCGTAGCAGTACGGCTCGGACAGCAGGACGTCCTCGCCCGTCTCCGCGTTCTTCACCGTGTACGACGGGACGTCGACGTGGGTGTGGCCGACGAGGATCGCGTCGATGCCGGGGACCTGCTCGGCGACCAGGTTCGACGCGTTCTCCACGTAGGGGAGTTCGTCGCCCCACGAGGTCGAGCCGTCCAGGCCGGAGTGGTCGGTGAGGAAGACGACGTCGCAGCCGAGGGCGCGCAGCCGCGGTACGTACTTCTTCGCCTGCTCGACCAGGCCGGTGAAGGCCATCTTCCCGGAGACGTTGTCCTTGTCCCACAGGGCGATGCCCGGGTTGGTGAGGCCGAGGATGCCGACCTTGATGTCCGGGCCGTGCGGGACCTTGATGTGCTTGACGGTGTAGGGCCGGAAGGCGGGCTGCAGCGTCTTGGCGTCCAGGGCGTTGGCACCGAGCAGCGGGAAGTCGCACTGCTTCTCGAAGGTGCGGACCGTCTCGATGCCGTAGTTGAACTCGTGGTTGCCGAGGGCCGCCGCGTCGTAGCGCATCTCGTTCATGGCGATCGCCATGGGGTGCTTGGGGCCGCGCTTGCCGTTCTTGCCGGTGATGGGGTCGACGCTCGCGAAGTAGGAGGCGAGGGACGTGCCCTGGATGATGTCGCCGGCGTCGACGAGGAGGACCCGGTCCGCGCCCTTCTCCTTGCGGATGTTCTTCACCAGGGTCGCGATGCGGGCGATGCCGTAGGTGTTGCCCTTGGAGTCCACGGGCGCCGCGTTGGTGTAGTAGTCCCAGTTGAAGACGTGGCTGTGCAGGTCGGTGGTGCCCAGGATGGAGAAGCTCCAGGTCTTGGGCGCCTTCGGCGGCTTGGCGTGGCCGTGGCCGGCCTCGGCGGCCTCGGCGCTGCCGGTACCGACCGTTCCCGCGACGGCCACGGCAGCGCCGGTGACGGCCGACTTCTGCACGAACTCACGGCGGTTCATGGGATTGACGGGCATTCAGGGCTCCTGAAAGGCGGAGAGGACGGGTGGGGCATGCGGGAGGCGGCGGGCTACCCGCGTAGATGCTGACCGTCGCCCGTTACCGGCGTAACCACGGAAACCCCAAGGGCCGGTCAAGGATTACCAAGACCGGCCCAAGTGCGTCGCCCAACCACAGCCCTACAGGAACGAGTTGATCTCGATCGTCTCGTCCCGGCCCGGGCCCACGCCGATCGCGGAGATCGGGGCGCCGGACATCTCCTCCAGCGCCTTCACGTAGTTCTGCGCGTTCTTCGGCAGGTCCGCGAAGGACTTGGCCTTGGTGATGTCCTCGGACCAGCCCGGCAGCGTCTCGTAGACCGGCTTCGCGTGGTGGAAGTCGGTCTGGGAGTACGGGAGTTCCTCGACGCGCTTGCCGTCGATCTCGTACGCGACGCAGACCGGGATCTGCTCCCAGCCCGTCAGCACGTCGAGCTTGGTGAGGAAGAAGTCCGTCAGGCCGTTCACGCGGGTCGCGTAGCGGGCGATGACCGCGTCGAACCAGCCGCAGCGGCGGTCCCGGCCGGTCGTCACACCGCGCTCGCCGCCGATCCGGCGCAGCGCCTCGCCGTCCGCGTCGAAGAGCTCGGTCGGGAACGGGCCGGCGCCGACGCGGGTCGTGTACGCCTTGAGGATGCCGATGACCCGGCTGATCTTCGTCGGGCCGACGCCGGAGCCGGTGCAGGCACCGCCCGCGGTCGGGTTCGAGGACGTCACGAACGGATACGTGCCGTGGTCGATGTCGAGGAGCGTGCCCTGCCCGCCCTCGAAGAGGACGACCTTGTCGTCCTCCAGGGCCTGGTTGAGGACCAGGACCGTGTCGGCGACGAACGGAGCGAGCTTCTCCGCGTAGCCCAGCAGCTCCTCCACGACCTGCTCGACGGCGATGGCCCGCCGGTTGTAGAGCTTGGTGAGCATCTGGTTCTTGACGTCGAGGGCCGCCTCGACCTTCTGGGTCAGGATCGACTCGTCGTAGAGGTCCTGGACCCGGATGCCGACCCGGTTGATCTTGTCGGCGTAGGTCGGCCCGATGCCGCGCCCCGTCGTACCGATCTTCCGCTTCCCGAGGAAGCGCTCCGTCACCTTGTCGACGGTCACGTTGTACGGCGTGATGATGTGCGCGTTACCGCTGATGAGGAGCTTGGACGTGTCGACGCCACGCTCGTTCAGACCGCTCAGCTCGGAGAGCAGGACCGAGGGGTCGACGACGACGCCGTTGCCGATGACCGGGACACACGTGGGCGAGAGGATTCCGGAAGGGAGGAGGTGGAGCGCGTACTTCTGGTCGCCGACGACGACCGTGTGACCGGCGTTGTTGCCGCCCTGGTAACGCACCACATAGTCGACGGAGCCGCCTAGCAGGTCCGTCGCCTTTCCCTTGCCTTCGTCACCCCACTGAGCACCGAGCAGCACAAGTGCGGGCACGCGCGTACACCCCTTCCGGGCGGGGCATGTCCAAGGTCAGGGGCGTACGCGTAAGGTTCGTCGCCGCGTACCACCGCGACCGTCGTTGGCCGCACAACCGTCGGACCGGATGCCCCGGAATAGACGAAGCCCCTGGCGCAATAGCGCAAGGGGCTCTTGCACAGTGATGCTACCCGAGGAAGCGAGGCAGGACCGAGGTGGCGACTTTCGCGAGGTCCGATCAGCTGCTGGTGATCATCGATCCGGCGGCGAGGGAAACGGACGGTGAATCCGTCCGGATCGCGAAAGACGTGCTCAGCGCGGGTGCGGCCGCGAAGGTGTGCATGCCGGAGGGGCCCGAGGAATTCGCCCGTGTGCTGTCCCGCAGGGGCTCGCGGCGGCCGGTGGTCGTCGGGGACGACGGCGCCCTGGTCCGTGCGGTGACCTTTCTGCACCGGAGGCGGGAGCTGGCCGACTGCGTGCTGGCCATGGTCCCGGTCGGGGGCACGCTGGGCGTCGCGCACGCGCTGGGGGTGCCCGCCGGTGCGGTGGCGGCGGCGCGGGCGGTCCTGGACGGGGTGGAACGCCGCATGGACCTCCTCGTCGACGACAGCGACGGGGTGGTGCTGGGCGCGCTGCGGATCCCGCCGCTGGCGGTGGCGGCGGCCAGGGCCCCGGAGCCGGTGCCGGCCCGGGGGTGGCTGCGGCCGTACCAGAACCTCGTGCGCTCCCTGTCCGCGCGCCCGGCCCCGGCCCTGGCCGTGCCCGGCCCGCCGGCACGGCTGCGGGTGGAGGTCGACGGCGAGACGGTCGTCGACCTGGACCAGCCGGTCGAGGGCATCTCGGTGACCCCGGGCGGCCACGACGGCCTCGCCGAGGTGGAGGTACGCCCGCTGTCGGTGGGCGCGGAGGCGACCCCGGTACGGGCCGCGGGGCGGACGGTGACGGTGGCGGGCGCGGACTTCCGCTACCGCGCGGACGGCGGCCTGGCGGGGCCGGTACGGCGGCGGACGTGGCGGGTGGTGGAGGGGGGGTGGGGGCTTACGGTGCCGGGTTCTTCTTGACGGGGGGCTGGAAGCCGCTGGTATCGAGGGTGCAGTCGAAAGGCTTCGGGATATGGAGCTCCTCGCCGAACGGCCGGGTGCAGTGTGACTCGTACCCGTTGACCGAAGGTGTCCAGAACACCGTTGACTGCCCCTTCTGCATGTCGAGGAGCAGGTATACGGGGACACCGGCCCTGCCATAAACCTCGACCTTGTCGGTCAGGTCGTCATCCCGGGTTGAAGTCGATGTCAGCTCGGCGACGAAGACCAGGGCCTCGCCGTCCAAACGATTACTCTCCGTCTCAAAGACCCGCTCGGGAGCTGCATGGATGTCTGGCCCGTACGCACTCTCGTCGCCGGGAAAGACGTAGAGGAACGGCCCCCGATCGATGACGTGCCCCTCCGGAAGATGCGGTTCCAACTGCCTGCACACCAGCGTCATCACTCGGGCGTAGTACCCCTTGGACCACGGCGACACGACGATTTTCCCCCGGTAGATCTCGGCCTTGAAGCCGTCACGCAGGTCCAGCTCATCAAGGATGTCCAGCAGTTCCTCGAAACTGCCGGGCTCGCCGCCGCTTATCACCGGTCGCTCAGTCATCAATGTCATGATGCGCCCTCCCCTCGATGCGAACCAGACGCAACTCAGAGTATCCGGTCGAGCACCTCTCCGTGATCGCTTTCGTCCTTCAGCCCGACCCCCGTCCGCCCCAGCTCCCGCGCCCTCCCCATCAGCCCCGCCAGCTTCCCTGCCGCCGTCTCGTACGCGAGGCCCAGCGGCGGCCGGATGTTGCTCAGGCAGTTGCGGTCGGCGTCCGTCGTCACCCCCGGTGTCGGCCGGTACGTCAGGTACGCGCCCAGCGAGTCCGCCGCCGACATGCCGGGCCGTTCGCCGATCAGGACCACCACCAGGGCCGTACCCATCGTGTGGGCGATGTCGTCGCCGAGGGCCACCCGGGCCTGTTCGGCGAGGACCACCGGGGCGAGGCGCCAGTCCGGGAGGCGGGCAGCCGTCGCCCGGACCACCGCCGCCGCGTGGTCGTGCACGGCCCGGCTGGACAGCCCGTCGGCGACGACGAAGACGACGTCCCAGCTGCCGGCCGGGAGGTGGGCGCGGTCCACGGGGTCGAGGCGGCGGCCCAGGTCGGGGCGCTGCAGATACGTCAGCCGGTCACCGGCCGCGCTGCGGACCCGGACCGTCGGCAGGCCCGCCAGCCCCGCCGCGACCACGTCCGGCTCGAACGGCGAGTGGACCGCGTCCCGGGCCGCCGCGTGCGCCGCCTGGAGGCCCAGGCGGTGCCGGGTGGGGAGGGCGGGGCCGGAGCGGCCGAGGCCGATCCGGGCCTGGGTGCGGCGGCGCAGCAGCGGCCAGAGTTCGTCGAGTCCGGTGGTCGTCGTCACCTCGGTCATGCGGCCAGTTCCCTTCCGATCGCCGCCAGCGGGTGGCCGCCGACCTCCCGTACGCCGCCGTCCTCGGCCAGCAGGCCGACCGACTCCAGCCACGCCTCGAACTCCGGTGCCGGGCGCAGGCCCAGCACCTCGCGCAGGTACAACGCGTCGTGGTAGGAGGCCGACTGGTAGTTGAGCATGATGTCGTCGCCGCCAGGCGTGCAGATCACGAAGGACGCGCCAGCGACGGCGAGCATGGTCAGCATGGTGGCGATGTCGTCGTCATCGGCGTCGGCGTGGTTCGTGTAGCAGATGTCCAGGCCCATGGGCAGGCCGAGGAGCTTGCCGCAGAAGTGGTCCTCCAGGGCGGCCCGGAGGATCTGCCGGCCGTCGTAGAGGTACTCGGGGCCGATGAAGCCGACGACGGTGTTCACCAGGAGCGGGCGGTAGCGGCGGGCGACCGCGTACGCCCGTGCCTCCACCGTCTGCTGGTCCACCCCGTGGTGCGCGTCCGCGGACAGGGCGCTGCCCTGCCCGGTCTCGAAGTACATGACGTTGTCGCCGACCGTCCCCCGGCCGAGCGCCCGTGCCGCCTCGTACGCCTCGTCGAGCAGGCCCAGCGTCACACCGAAGGAGGCGTTCGCGGCCTGGGTGCCGGCGATGGACTGGAAGACCAGGTCGACCGGGGCCCCGCGCTCCATCAGGTCCACGCTCGTCGTGACGTGGCACAGGACGCAGGACTGGGTGGGGATGGCGTAGCGGGTGATCACGCCGTCCAGGAGGTCGAGCAGGTCGCGGACCGCCCTGGGGCTGTCGGTCGCCGGGTTGATGCCGATGACCGCGTCGCCGGAGCCGAGGAGGAGGCCGTCGAGGAGGGCGGCCGCCACACCCGCCGGGTCGTCGGTGGGGTGGTTGGGCTGGAGTCGGGTGGCCAGTCGGCCCGGCAGACCGATCGTCGAGCGGAACGCGGTGACCACCCGTACCTTGCGGGCGACGGCCACCAGGTCCGCGTTCCCCATCAGCTTGGACACGGCAGCGGCCATCTCCGGGGTGATCCCCGGCGACACCGCGGCCAGCGCCCCGGTGTCCGCCGCCAGCAGCCACTCGCGGAACTCGCCTACGGTCAGCCCGGCGACGGGTGCGAAGGCCGCCGCATCGTGGGTGTCCAGGATCAGCCGGGTCACGTCGTCGTCCTCGTACGGGATCACCGGCTCGGTCAGGAAGGTCGCGAGCGGCACCTCCGCCAGCGCCCAGCGGGCCGCGACCCGTTCCCGCGCGCTCGCGGCGGCGAGGCCGGCCAGCCGGTCGCCGGAGCGTTCGGGGCTCGCGGCGGCCAGCAGGCGGGCCAGGGAGCCGAAGCTGTGGCGTTCGCCACCGAGGGTGGCCGTGTACGTGCTCATGGCGGCGACCGTACGAGCCGGGTGTTGCCGACAGATTGCATCAGATTTCTAAAGGTCTGGTTGACAAACATTTAACGCACCGAGACCCTCGACGGACTCATTCGGCCTACAGAGTTCCGGTCCAGTACAGCCAGCGAACAGCAGGAGAGGGGCCACCCCGATGGCAGTGGACGAGGGAGTCGCCCCGGCGACGGAGACAGGCGGCGAGGGCACGGTTCACCGGCTCAAGCCCAACGCGATCGGTCTGCTCGGGGTGGTCTTCATGGCCGTCGCGACCGCCGCACCGATCACCGCGATGACCGGCAACGTGCCCTTCATGGTCTCGTCCGGCAACGGCATAGGCGCGCCGGCGAGCTATCTCGTCGCAATGGTCGTCCTGGCAATCTTTTCCGTCGGCTTCACGTCGATGGCGAAGCACATCACCTCGACGGGTGCCTTCTACGGCTTCATCTCCTACGGTCTCGGCCGCACCGCGGGCCTGGCCTCGGGGCTGCTCGCCACCTTCGCGTACGTCGTCTTCGAACCGGCGCTGATCGGCATCTTCTCGGTCTTCGCCAACACGACGCTCAAGGACCAGACCGGCCTCGACGTTCCGTGGTGGGCGTTCGCGATCCTGATGCTCGCCATCAACGCGACCGGCACCTGGTTCGGCGTCAGCGTCGCCGAGAAGCTCCTCGTGGTCCTCCTCGGCACCGAGGTGACCGTGCTCGCGGCGATGGCGATCTCGGTCGCCCTGCACGGCGGCGGCCCGCACGGCTTCACCTTCGCCCCGGTCAACCCGGTCAACGCCTTCAAGGGGACCAGCGCCGGCCTCGGCCTCTTCTTCGCCTTCTGGTCCTGGGTCGGCTTCGAGTCGACGGCGATGTACGGCGAGGAGTCCCGCGACCCGAAGAAGATCATCCCCAAGGCGACGATGATCTCGGTCCTCGGCGTCGGCGTCTTCTACGTCTTCGTCTCCTGGATGGCCATCACCGGCAACGGCGAGACGGAGGCCGTGAAGGCCGCCTCCTCCGCGAACCCGCTCGCCCTCTTCTTCAACCCGACCGAGCACTACGTCGGCCACTGGGCGGTCGTCCTCATGCAGTGGCTGATGATCACCGGCTCGCTGGCCTGCGGCATGGCCTTCCACAACTGCGCCGCCCGCTACATGTACGCGCTGGGCCGGGAGGGCGTCCTGCCGAAGCTCCAGAACACCATCGGCCGCACCCACCACAGGCACGGCTCCCCGCACATCGCGGGCCTGGTCCAGACGGTGATCTCCGCCGTCCTGATCGCCGCGTTCTGGATCGCGGGCAAGGACCCGTACAACGCCCTCTACGTCCTCCTCGCCATCCTCGGCACCATGGCGATCCTGGTCGTGCAGGCGGTCTGCTCGTTCGCGGTGCTGGTCTACTTCCGCAAGAACCACCCCGAGAGCCGGCACTGGTTCAAGACCTTCGCCGCCCCGCTCATCGGCGGCGTCGCGATGCTCGCCGTGGTCGTCCTGCTGGTGTCCAACATGGGCGTCGCGGCCGGCACCGAGTCCGGCTCACTGCTGCTGAAGGCGACGCCGTGGCTGGTGGCACTGGTGGCGGCGACGGGCATCGGCTACGCGCAGTACCTCAAGCACCGGGCACCGGAGCGGTACGCGCTGCTGGGGCGGACGGTGCTGGAGGAGACGAGGGAGCGGTAGGCGTGGGGGGCCGGTGACCGGTGCGGGCCGGTGGGCTGCCGGACCGAAAGGTGAACTCCCGGACAACCATCGGCATTCGCCGGGTGTCTCAGTGGTGTGGCAGGGGCGAGGGGCGCCCCGCCGGGAGGAGCCACCATGACCCACCGCCGGCACCGATTCGGAGCCGCGCTGGCAGTCTTCGCGGCCGCGGTCGCCGCATGGCTGCCCGTGACGTCTGCCCAGGCCGCCGACGGCCCGGTCGTACACATCTGGCTCCAGGACGACCACCTGGGCCTGCCGATGCCGCCGACGCCGGGCGACCCGACGATGGTGAACTGGGGGCTGCGCAACGACGGCCCCGGCACCGCCAAGGACGTCACCATCAGCGCGGACCTGAGCAACGTCATCGACTGGGTCACCACGGACGCGCCCGTGCCCGCCGACCACGTCTACACCTGGCCCACCCGTGACGTCCCCGAGGGCGAGGCGGCCGGCTCGCTCATCGGCCTGAGCGCCAAGCCCGGCACCCCGCTCGGCACCACCGGCACGGTGACCCTCAGCGGCACGTCCTCGAACGGCACCGTGGTCTCCACCACCGCGAAGGTGACCGTGGGCACCACCGACCTGAAGGTCAACGAACTGGCGGCCCGCAAGGGCGACAAGCCCGGATCCACGATCGACACCCCGGTCACGATCAGCAACGTCGGCACCCTGGCCGCCGACGGGGTCCAGCTGGAGATGCGCACCACCATCGGGCTCTCGTACGCGAAGCACTACTCCAACTGCGTGTACTCCAAGGAGAGCGACACCTACGTCCTGACGGAGCAGGCGCTGTGCACGTTCGACACGGTCGTCGAGCCCGGCAAGAGCTACCGGGTGGACCAGCCGGTCGGGCTGGACGTGACGGACCAGGCCCTGTTCGAGTTCTTCAGCCACGAGGCCCTGCCCCTGTCCGGTAGCGCGCCGAAGCCGGGGGACGGTCCCGTGCTCTCCCTCGTCGCCGCCGGGGACGCCGCCACCGACGGCACGGCGATCGACCGGCAGCACATCGACGCCGACAACACCGCCGACATGGTCGCGGGCGGCGCCACCGCCAAGGGCGCACCGGGCGACCTGGTGCACGTGACCGTCTCCCTGAGCAACGAGGGTCCGGGCTGGGTCGGTTACAACGCGAGCGACGACCAGCCGGCGCTTCTGGTGACCGTCCCCACCGGCACCAAGGCGGAGGAGATCCCCGCCCACTGCAGCGTGTGGAACGACGAGGCGAAGTCCGGTACCGGCGAGCAGACGCCGGGCGCAGCGCAGTACATCTGCCAGTCGAGTCCGAACACGTTCACCGTCGGGGACTCCCGCTCCTTCGACTTCGGTCTGCGGATCCGCGCGAACGCCGCGACCACCACCGGTGAGGCCCTGGCGACCACGGCCTTCGGCAACACCATGACGTTCGACCACACGCACGGCAACGACACCGCGGCCGTCAGGGTCGAGGTCGAGGGCGGCGCCACCGCGACGCCGAGCGCGTCCGCGTCGCCGTCGACGACGGCCGGTACCGGCGGCAACACCCCCGGCACGCAGACGGTCTCCACCACCGGCGACAGCGGTTCCCTCGCCTCCACCGGCAGCAGCGGCGCCGTACCCGTGGCCGCCGCCGGCGGCGCGGCCGCCCTGGTGCTCGGCGGCGGGCTGGTCCTGCTGGTCAGGCGCCGGAACCGGGCCTGAGTCAAGCAGGTTCAGCGGTCTTCGGCGAGGGGTCGCCCCTCGCCGAAGAGCTGATCGCGGTGGACGCGCCAGCGCTCCATCATCTTGCCGATCTCGTCGTCGACGAACTCGAAGAACGCGAGCGTCTCGGCCATCCGGCGCCCCGCCGGGGTGTCGGGGCCGAGGCTGCTCACGCCCTCCCGCAACGCCCCCTCCCACCGCTTGATCACGGCATCCCGGCTGGTGAGGGCCTCGTACCACTGGTTGCTGTGCACCCGGTACCGCTCCCGCCGGGAGCCCGGCTCCCGCTCGCGCGCGACCATGTGCTGCTGGGCCAGATAGCGCACCCCGCCGGACACCGCCGCCGGGCTGACCTGCAACTGCTCCCCCAGTTCGGCCGAGGTCAGGGCACCCGAGTCGGACGACAACAGGGCCGCGAAGATCCGGGCCGGCATGCGCTGCATCCCGGCCTCGACGAGCTGCGCCGCGAAGCTCTCGACGAACTTCGAGACGGCCTCCTGATCGCGCCCCATCGCATCCGTAGTCATGCTCACCAGCCTAGCGGGAGTTTCCACACTTCCTTAACTTCACAATTTTCTGAAGACGGCGTACGTTCTGAACCATGACGCAGGCAATCACGGTCGCCGGGCTCCACAAGTCCTTCGGCCGCACCCACGCCCTGGACGGCCTCGACCTGGCCGTCGAGGCCGGTGAGGTGCACGGCTTCCTCGGCCCCAACGGCGCAGGGAAGTCGACCACGATCCGGGTCCTGCTCGGCCTGCTGCGCGCCGACTCGGGCGCCGCCCAGATCCTCGGCCGCGACCCCTGGAAGGACGCCGTGCAGGTGCACCGCCGGATCGCCTACGTCCCCGGCGACGTGACCCTCTGGCGCAACCTCTCCGGCGGCGAGGTCATCGACCTCTACGGCCGCCTGCACGGAGGCCTGGACAGGGCCCGCCGCGCCGACCTGCTCGACCGCTTCGAACTCGACCCGACGAAAAAGGGCCGGACGTACTCCAAGGGCAACCGGCAGAAGGTCGCCCTGGTGGCCGCCTTCGCCTCCGACGTCGACCTGCTGATCCTCGACGAACCGACCTCCGGCCTCGACCCCCTGATGGAGGAGGTCTTCCAGCGCTGCGTAGAGGAGGAACGGGACCGGGGCCGTACGGTCCTGCTCTCCTCGCACATCCTCAGCGAGGTCGAGGAACTCTGCGACCGCGTCAGCATCATCCGGGCCGGCCGGACCGTCGAGTCCGGCTCCCTCGCCGACCTGCGCCACCTCACCCGCACCAGCGTGACCGCCGAACTCGCCGGTCCCCCCAACGGGTTGGCGCACCTCCCCGGCGTCCACGGTCTCGACGTCCAGGGCCACCGGATCCGCCTCCAGGTGGACTCCGACCAGCTCACCGCCGTCCTCCGTTCCCTCGCCGGGACCGGTGTCCGCTCCCTCACCTCCACTCCCCCGACCCTGGAGGAACTCTTCCTGCGCCACTACCAGGCCGAGGACGAGGCGGTCGCCCGATGAGCACCCTCGCCGGCACCGGCACCCTGCTGCGCTTCGCGCTCCGCCGCGACCGCGTGACCACCCCGGTGTGGATCGCGGTGAACGCGCTGATGGTCCTCTCCATGCCGAACACCCTGAAGAGCCTGTACGGCACGGACGCCGAACGCACCGACCTGGGCCGCCAGTTGCAGACCAACGCCGCCTACCGCGCCCTGATCGGCCCGCTCCACGACACCTCGCTCGGCGGCCTGACGGCATGGCGGGTGGGCGTGTACGCCGGGCTCCTCGCGGCCGTGACCAGCCTGCTCGTCGTCGTACGGCACACCCGTGACGAGGAGGAGACCGGCCGCGCCGAACTCGTGGCGTCGGGCGCGGTGGGCCGCCGGGCGTCCCTGACCGCGGCCCTGCTGGCGGCGGCGGTCGCGAACGCCGTGCTCGCCCTGCTCATCACCGCGGGCCTGGCGGGTCAGGGCACGGCGGGTGCCCTCTCCTTCGGCCTCGGCCTGGGCGCGACCGGCATGGTCTTCGCCACCATGGCGGCGATCGTCGCCCAGCTCACGGAGAGCGCCCGCCTGGCGAGGGGCCTGACGTCGGCGGTGCTGGGCGGGGCCTTCGTGCTGCGCGCCGCGGGCGACTCGGCGAGCAGCGACGGCTCGTCGCCGTGGACGTGGCTCTCCCCGCTCGGCTGGCTGGAGAACCTGCGCCCGTTCGCCGCCGAACGCTGGTGGGTGTTCCTGCTCTTCGCGGCGGCGGTGCTGCTGCAAGGCTGCGCGGCGTATGTACTGGCCGGGCGCCGGGACCTCGGCATGAGCTTCTTCCCGGCCCGCCCCGGCCCGGCCGAAGGCCGCCTCGGCTCCGCCGCCGCGCTCGCCTGGCGGCTGCAGCGGGGCGGTGTGCTCGGCTGGTCGCTCGGCTTCTTCCTGGCCGGCGTGGTCTACGGCGGCCTCACGGAGGGCGCGGCCGACCTGGTCGGCGACAACGACAACGCCCGGGAGATCTTCGAGCGGATGGGCGGCCAGAGCGGGCTGACGGACGCGTTCCTCGCCTCGATGGTCGGGATGCTGGGGCTGGTCGCCGCACTGTACGTCGTCGCGTCGGTCCTCCGCCTGAACGGCGAGGAGACCTCGGGCCGCGCCGAACCCCTCCTCGCCGGCCCCGTGAGCCGCCTGCGCTGGGCGGCCGGCCACCTCACGATCGCCTTCGCCGGCGCCGCCCTGATCATGCTCCTCGCGGGCCTGGGCTTCGCCGTCGGCTACGGCAGGCAGGTGGGCCCGATCCTCGGCGCCTGCCTGGTCCAGCTCCCGGCGGTGTGGGTGATCGGCGGGGTGGCGGTGCTGCTGTACGGCGTCGCGCCCCGCTTCTGCGCCCCCGCCTCCTGGGGCGTGGCGGTGGCTGCCCTCCTGATCGGCTGGGTGGGCCCGGCGCTCGACGCCCCCCGACTCGTCCTCGACCTCTCCCCCTTCGGCCACCTGCCGAAGCTGCCGGGCGGCGGGATGGCATGGGGTCCGGTGGCTACCCTGACCGGGCTGGCGGTGGTGCTGGTGGGGGTGGGGCTGGCGGGGCTGAGGAGGCGGGATCTGACCGGCTGACAGCAGCCGCTCAGTCGACGTACTCCTTGAGCCTCTCGGTGTCGAGTTCGATGCCGAGGGGTTCGGGGAGGACGAGTGCGACGCCGAAGGGTACGGTGCGGCAGTTGCCGTAGCCGACATCCGGCTCCGGATCACTGTAGAGCTTGGCCGTGCAGGCGTCCCGGTCGATCAGCAGGTAGAACGGGATGCCTGCGGCACCGTAGGCAACCGGCTTCTCATGACGGTCAAGGCGGTCGGTGTCGGAGTCGTACGACGTCACCTCGAACACCAGGAGCACCCCGTCGGGATCGGCCCACTCGCCATGCCCGGCGAAGTGGTCCTCGGGCACGAGTACCGCGTCGGGACGCGCCCGGCCCCCGCGGTACTTCTCCACCTTCAGCCCTTGGCCCTGATACAGGTCAAGATCGGGCCTCGCACGCATGCAGCGCTTGCTCAGCCACACGACAATGGTGTTGTGGTCGCCATCGGCCACCCTCTTGACCCCGATCCGCCCGTTGATGAACTCCAACCTGACGGCGTCGTCGGTCTCCTTGGCCGCGAACGCGGCGATCTTCTCGAACTCCTCCACCGACATCTGGGGCAACTGCAAAGCGCGCTCTGCCATAACGGTCATGGTGCACCCCCTCTCAGGTCGTGGCCAGCCTGGCAGGGCACCTGGCGATCTCTCGGGCAGATCAGCACTGATCATCCGAACGGGTGATCACCCCACCTCCACACCCAGCCCCTCCAGCCCCCGGATCACGAAGTTCGGCTTCCGCTCCGGCTCCGCCGCCAGGCGCAGCTTCGGCGCCCGTTCCAGCAGGGCCGTCATGGACGCGGCCAGTTCGATGCGGGCCAGCGGGGCGCCGATGCAGTAGTGGATGCCGGCGCTGAAGGAGATGTGCGGGTTGTCGCGGCGGGTGAGGTCGAGGCGGTCGGGGGCCTGGAACACCGCCGGGTCGTGGTTGGCGGAGCCGAAGAGCATGGCGATCTCAGCGCCCCGCGGGACGGTCGTCCCCTCGATCTCGATCTCGTCCAGCACCCAGCGTTCGAAGAGCTGGAGCGGGGTGTCGTAGCGCATCAGCTCCTCGATCGCGGTGGGGACCAGGGAGTGGTCGGCGCGCAGGGCGGCGAGCTGGGCGGGGTTGCGGAAGAGGGCGTACCAGCCGTTGACCGTGGCGTTGACGGTCGCCTCGTGACCGGCGTTGAGGAGCAGCACGGCGGTGGAGATCATCTCCTGCTCGGTGAGCCGGTCGCCCTCGTCGTGCGCCTCGATGAGACCGGAGATCAGGTCGTCGCCGGGCTCCTTGCGCCGCTCGGCGATCAGCTCCCGCAGGTAGTCGGAGAACTCGACGGAGGCCCGGACCGCCTTCGCGGCCGTGTCCTCGGACGGGTTCAGCTCGTACATCCCGCAGATGTCGGCCGACCAGGGGCGCAGCGGGGCGCGGTCCGCCTCGGGGATGCCCAGCATCTCGGCGATGACGGCGACGGGGAGCGGCTCGGCGACATCGGTGAGCAGGTCGCCGCCGCCCTTCGCCACCAGCCCGTCGACGAGCTCACCGGCGAGCCGGGTGACGTACGGCTTCAGCCGCTCGACCGTGCGCGGGGTGAACGCCTTCGACACCAGGCGCCGGATGCGGGTGTGGTCCGGCGGTTCGAGGTCGAGCATGCCGTGGTCGTTGAGCGTGTGGAACGGCTCGTGCTCCGGCGCGGGCGCACTCCGCCCGAACTCCTCGTGCGTGAACCGGTGCTGGTACGTCCGCCCGAGCCGCCGGTCCCGCAGCAGCGCGGACACGTCCGCGTGGTGCGGAACCAGCCACTGGTTCGTGGGCTCGAAGTACTGCACCCGGCCCTGGGCGCGGAGCTCGGCGTAGGAGGGGTACGGGTCGGCCAGGAAGTCCGGGTCCCAGGGGTCGAAGGCTGCCATGGACGGACGTTAGACCGCCGGTCCCCTTCCTGACCAGGGGTGTAGGGGCGAGCGTCCGACGGAGCGTAGTGCTGCTCCAGTAGCTCTCGGCGGTAGCAGTAGCTTGCGAAGTCCGCCCGGACCCGTGGAACGGAGAATGGCAGATGCCCCGAGAGGCCCCTTATCTGGCCGCCGCCGACGCGTTGCGTAAGCGGATCATCGCGGGAGAGTGGGCGACCGGACAGCGGCTGCCGTCCCGGGCACGACTCGCCGGGGAGTACGGGGTGGGGCGCAATGTCATGCAGCGGGCCGTGGATCTGCTGATCGTGGAGGGGCTACTGGAGGGGCGGGCGGGGTCGGGGACGTACGTCCGTACGCCCCGTGAGCGTCTGCGCATGGTCCGCTCCCGGCGCCGCGAACGCTCCCTGGCCGCCCTGACCGAGCGGGGCCGGGCCGGGGCCTGGGACGCGCACAGCGAGGTACGGGTCCCCGCTCCTCCGGAGATCGCCGAGCGGCTCGCCATCGCCCCCGCAGACCCTTGCGTCCACACGCACTACGAGTTCCTCGCCGATGGCCGGCCCGTCCAGCTCTCCTCCTCCTGGGAGCCGTTGGCCCTCACTGGCGGAACCCCGATCATGCTGCCCGAGCGAGGGCCGCTCGCGGGAAAGGGCGTGGTCGAGCGCATGCGGTCCATCGGCGTGCACGTCGAAACCGTGATCGAGCTTCCCCGCCCGGACCGGGCCACTCAGGCGCAGGCGAACCTGCTGGGAATCGGCGCCGGCGACCTCATCCTCCACATCGAGCGGACCATCCACGACCGCGACGGCCGCCCGGTCGAAACCGCGGACATCGTCATTCCCGACATCCGCCGAGAGGTCGTCTACGAGTTCGCGGTGGAACGGTAGGAACGGCAGCAGATGAGTCACCACCTCTTACGCGAGCCCGACTTCGGCCGTCTCTTCGCCGCCACCGCCCTCGGCCAGCTCGGCGACCGCATCCTCTTTCTCGCCCTCCCCCTGGTCGCGATCGCTGCCCTGCACGCCGACGAGTTCCAGGTCGGCGTGCTGACCGCGATGACCACGGCGGGCTCGCTCCTGGTCGGCCTTCCGGCAGGCGCCTGGGTGGACCGCATGCGAAAGCGCTCCGTGATGATCAGCACCGATCTCGCCCGAGCGCTCGTCCTCCTGACGGTGCCGGTGGCCTGGTGGGCAGGCGTCCTCACCCTCGGCTGGCTCTACGCCGTCGCGCTGCTCCACGGCGTACTGACCGTCTTCTTCGATGTCGCATACACCAGCTTTCTCCCCCACCTGGTCGGCCGGGACCATCTCGTCGAGGGGAACGCGAAACTCTCGGCGATCCGATCCGTGACGAGTATCAGCGGACCGGCGCTGGCCGGACCACTGGTGGGCGGGGTCGGCGCCCCCGCGACGCTGCTGGCGAGTTCGGTAGGGATGGCACTGTCGGGCTTGCTGGCAACCGGTATCCGCCGGCAGGAGGAGAGGCTGGGGCCGGAGGCCGGCGAACACCCGCGACTGGCCCGGGAGATCAAGGAGGGCCTGGCCTTTGTCATCGCTCATCCCATCCTGCGCGCGATCATCCTGGGGGACGCGATGTTCAACCTCTCCCTGGTGATGTACCAGACCATGCTGCTGGTCTACCTGGAGAGGGCAATCGGCCTGAAATCCTTCGGGATCGGCCTCATCCTGTCGGGGATGGGGTGCGGGGCCCTGCTGGGCGCGCTGCTGGCGGCGAAGGCATCGGAGTGGTTGGGTCAAGGCCCGGTCATCTGGCTTGCACCGCTGCTCACTTGCCCGCCGACCGCGCTGATGCCGTTGGCGCAGCCGGGTTGCAGTCTGTACATCGCCGCCGTCGGCCTCGCGGCCCTCTCCCTGGGCGGCGTCATCCGTGTGGTGGCCCAGTCGAGCCTCCAGCAGGCGCTCACACCGGACCGGCTGCTGGGGCGGATGAACGCAACGGCCCGCTTCGTCTCTTGGGGCGGCATCCCCCTGGGCGCCCTGCTCGGCGGCACCTCGGGCTCGCTCTTCGGACCGACGGCCACGCTGGGGATCGGTGCGGCCGGCATGACGCTGAGCGCCCTGCCGAACGTCCTGTCTCGGCCACGCTCCCCACGCGCCCGCTTCGCGCGGCCCAGAAGGGGGTGATCGGGATGTGGGCAGTGGTGGCGGGCAGGCCTGTCACGTTTGCGGGCTACGGCTGCTGTCACCCGACTTGAGGTGATCGACAAAGGCGGTGAAGGAGGCTGCGGGGAAGGAGAGGGTGGCGCGGGTGGGGGCTTTGGAGTCGCGGACGGCTATTCGGGTGACCGTGGTGGCGATTTCGACGCAGGCGTCGCCGTCGCCCCCGCCCGAGTAGGAGGACTTGCGCCAGTTCATCACAGCTCCTTGACCAGTCGGTGGATGAAGTCACGCGACGGGGCGGGATCCAGCGACGCCGACTGCACCCTACGGAAGAGCGTACGTAGCTGTTCCAGCCGTGGCTGCTCATCGATGTACCGCACGCCTGTGGGGGCATCCCGAAGCGCCGTGTCCAACTGGCGCACCGGGCCTCCCAAGTAAGCATCGAGGCCCCGGCTCCGGCGAAGTGTTCGCGCTCGACGGGGATGACACGCACAGTCGCCTGCCCCGCCTCGATCTTGTCCAGGATGAAGCGGAGTTGAGTCAACGACGCCTGGCGGTCGGACACGTGCACCCGTAGGCCGAACTCGTGGACGATCGTCTCGTACGGGGCCGGGTTGTCCCGCTCGATGACAGCGCGGCGCCGCATGCGGTGCTCCGCCCTGAGGGCCACCTCCTCCTCGGACAGGCCCGGATTCGTGTAGCCGAAGACCGAACGGGCGTACTCGGCGGTCTGCAGCAGCCCCGGGACGTACTGGATCACGACCTCGCGCAGGTACGCCGCATGGTGCTCGACCTCGGCTCCGTCCAGGAATGCCTGGGGAAGGACGTCCCGGTACTCCTCCCACCAGCCGCGTGTGCGATCGGTCGCCATCGCGACCAGTGCCTCGACCAAGGGCTCGTCCGTACAGGCGTAGTTGGCGGCGAGGCGGCGCACCCGTTTGGCACTCACCCCTAGCAGCTTGAGAGCTGGGCGCAGCGGGCGGTCCAGGCGCGCACGGCGGAGGACCTGCTGGCCGAAGGCACCGGCTCACCTCGACCACGGGCTCGGCCCGGCGTCCCCGGCGAGGACCAGCCGTCCGTCCGGGTGGGACCTCGTCCGCCGAACGGCCCACCCGGACAGCCTTTGGGCAGGCCAGGTGCCCTGTCCGCTTACCGTCTCTCGGGAACTCCCTCGCCCCGGGCATCCCGCAGGGCAAGGTGCTCGGGATCTCCCGCGTGACGACCGGGGGCGCGGCGCGGCATGACCGAACGGGGTCAGGACGTGTAGCGCCGGTCCGCCAGGGGCTGCGGGCGGTCGGTGGGGGGCCAGGGCTGCTGCTGAGGCGTGGGGAAGGCAGGGGCCGGGGTTTCCGGGGCGGTCCAGTCGCGTTGGCCGCCCACCAGCTCCGGGTCGAACATGACGATCGCCGCGGCCAGGATCAGAGCCGCCACCGGGCCGGCCAGCATGACCAGGAGGAAGGCGAGCAGGCTCGTCGAGGACTGGCCGCCCGCCTGTGCCTGGGCGACGTGGACGCTCACCGCGGACATGCCGGTGTAGTGCATGGTCGAGACGGCCGCGCCCATCACCAGGCTGGCGCCGAGGGTCGCCCAGACCGTGCTGATCGACACCGCCGCCCAGAGCGCGGCGGTCGCGGCGACCACGGCGATCACCACGGAGAGGACGACGACCGCGGTGTCGTAGTGCACGGTGCCGCCGGTGTTCACCGCGGTCATGCCGAGGTAGTGCATCGCCGCCACGCCGAGACCGGTGAGGACGCCCGCGGCACCCAGGGTGACCGCACGCGAACCCCGGTAGCCGACCAGGAAGACGCCGACGGCGACCACCGCGATGCAGACGACGAGGCTCAGCACCGTCCGGCCGGCGTCGTAGCTGACCAGCGCGCCGTCCACACTGAAACCGATCATCGCGATGAAGTGCATGGTCCAGATGCCACAACCGAGGGACACCGCGCCCAGAGCGAGCCAGCCGAATCGTTTCTCCCCGCGTCCGCGGCCGATCGAGCGGGTCGTGCAACGCAGGGCCAGCACGGCGCCCAGGCATGCCATGAGGTAGGCGGCTATCGGGGTGACCAGGCCATAGTGGAACTCGGACACGTCAGCGGTCATCGCGGCAACTTTCTTCACGCGAAACGGGGACGGAGCAGGGGACGGCGACGACTCCCGCCGGGGAAAACGGGAGTCGGTCAGGAGAAGGCACGCGGGGACGGGGATGGCCGGAATCAGCCACCTGGCCGATTCCTTCACCATTCAAACACAACTTGAGCGCACCGTATCCACACCTGTACCGCCCGCGATCGAATCGCAACAACGACCGTGCGCATGGCATGTGCGCCGCCCCGTCGGCCCGCTACCTCGGCGTCACCAGCCGTGCCTCGTAGGCGAACACCGCCGCCTGGGTGCGGTCCCTGAGTCCCAGCTTCACCAGGATCCGGCTGACGTGTGTCTTCACGGTCGACTCGGCCACCACCAGCCGCTCGGCCATCTCCGCGTTGGACAGGCCCTGGGCGATGAGGACCAGGACCTCGGTCTCGCGGTCGGTGAGGTCGCCGTAGGCGGCGTGGGCCGCGGGCATCAGGCGCGGGGGGTCGGAGAGTTTGGAGAACTCGGTGATCAGGCGTTTGGTGACCGAGGGGGCGAGGAGGGCCTCGCCCGACGCCACCACCCGCACGCCTTCGGCCAGTTGGCGGGCCGAGGCGTCCTTGAGGAGGAAGCCGGAGGCTCCGGCGCGCAGGGCCTGGTAGACGTACTCGTCGAGGTCGAAGGTGGTCAGGACGAGGACCTTGGCCGTGGTGTCGGCGGCGACGATCTCGCGGGTCGCCTCGATGCCGTTCAGCTCGGGCATGCGGATGTCCATCAGGACCACGTCCGGGGTGAGTTCGGCGACCTTGGCCACCGCCTCGCGGCCGTTGACCGCCTCGCCTACGACCTCGATGTCCGGCATCGCGTTCAGCAGGACCGAGAATCCCTCGCGCACCATCATCTGGTCGTCGGCGATCAGTACACGGATGGTGCGGTCGGTCATGCGTCACCTTCACGGGTGGTGGCGACAGGGAGGAAGACCGTCACCTCGTAGCCTCCCTCGGACGTCGGGGCCGCCGTCATCTCGCCGTTCAGCATGGAGACCCGCTCCCGCATGCCGGTGATGCCGTGGCCGGCGCCCGGGGACGGTTTGACGAGGGCGGGCCGCGGCGGCGGCCCGTTGACTATGCGCAGGCCCAGGCCTCCGATGACATAGCCGATCTCGACGCGTGCGCCCGCTCCCGGCGCATGGCGCAGGGTGTTGCTCAGCGCCTCCTGGACGATCCGGTACGCCGACAGCTCCACGCCCTGCGGGAGTTCACGCACCGCGCCGGTCACGCCCTTGTCGACGGCCAGTCCCGCCTCCCGCACGTTGTCGAGCAGCGCGTCCAGGTCGGCGAGGGTGGGCTGCGGGGCGTCCGGCACCTCGTAGTCCTCGGCGCGGACCACGCCCAGCACCCGGCGCAGTTCGGTGAGGGCCGCCACCGCGTTCTCCCGGATCGTGACGAACGCCTTCTCCAGCTCCGGCGGCGGGTTCTCCACCCGGTAGGGGGCGGCTTCCGCCTGGATGGCGACGACGGACATGTGGTGGGCGACCACGTCGTGCAGTTCGCGGGCGATCGTGGTGCGCTCTTCGAGGAGCGTGCGCCGGGAACGCTCGTGTGCCGTCTGCGTCTGCTGCGCGGTCACCGTCTGCTCGGCCTCCCTGCGGATCTGCCGGACGGTGACGGCCAGCAGGACTATCGCGGAGACGACCAGCATCGAGCCGACGTCGTTGTCGTAGTGGCCCCCGCCCAGGGCCGAGACGCACACGAAACCGTAGAACGCGGTGATCGCCCACATCCAGGCCGCCGTGCGTGGACGGGTGCGGATCGCGACGACCGTGAGCACCACCAGGTGGGAGAGGAAGTTGGCCGGCTGCCACGGCCATTCGTCCCACGCGTTGGACAGCACGGCGCCGATCCAGGTCACGACGAGGGACAGCCAGAAGGCGGCGACCGGACGCGCCAGCGTGAGCAGCACCGGTGCCAGGACGAGCAGCCCGGACAGCAGGGCCATGGCGGGCCCCAGCGACTGCCGGTCCACGAGGGACACCAGCAGCGCCAGCACGCCGGCCGCGGCCACCGCCAGATGCGTGGTCCATTGCGCGTACTCGCGCAGCGGGCCGGGCAGCCGGCGGGCGAACGGCCGCTCGGTGCTCAGCGGCGGCAACGGCCGGTAGGCGAAGGCGTCCTTGAACAGGTCCTGCCGCAACCTGCCCAGGGCGTCCAGCACCGCCCGGACCTCCGGGCTGCGCGGCTTGTACGGTTCGAACGCGCCGTCCGGCGGCTGTGGCGGCATCGGCTGCGAAGGGGTCGTCTCGGTCACGTACACGACCGTAGGCGGAGGCGGGGGTAGCCGTCGTCACCAGTGAGGCGGGTCCTCGGGCGTCCCTCTCAGGTACTACGGGTACGGCGAGGAGCAGCCGGAGGCCGGTCAGTAACCGGAGGGCCGTACCAGCCCGGACTCGTACGCGAAGACCGCCGCCTGGGTGCGGTCCCTGAGCCCCAGCTTCACCAGGATGCGGCCCACGTGCGTCTTCACGGTCTGCTCGGCGACGACCAGCCGCTCGGCGATCTCCGCGTTCGACAGGCCCTGCGCGATCAGCGTGAGGACCTCCGTCTCGCGCTCGGTCAGATCCGCGACCCGCTCCTTCAGCGGGGCGCGTACCCCGCCCCCGTCCAGCTGGGAGAACTGGGTGATCAGCCGCCGGGTGATGCCGGGCGCCAGCAGCGCGTCGCCGGCCGCCACCACCCGCACTGCCTCCGCCAGTTTGTCCGCGGACGCGTCCTTGAGCAGGAACCCGGACGCGCCGGAGCGCAACGCCTCGTACACGTACTCGTCCAGGTCGAAGGTGGTGAGCACCAGCACCTTGATGTGCGGGCGTTCGCCGACGATCCGGCGGGTGGCCTCGATGCCGCCCAGTTCGGGCATGCGGATGTCCATGAGGACGACGTCCGGAGCGAGTTCGGCGACCTTGGCCACCGCGTCCAGACCGTCCACCGCCTGGCCGACCACCTCGATGCCGGGCTGGGCGTTCAGCAGCACGGTGAAGCCCTGCCGGACCATCTGCTGGTCGTCGGCGATGACCACCCGGATGGGGCTGCCGGTGCTGCTCGTCATGCGCGGTCGTCCTTCGGGTCGAGGGCACGGATGGTACCCGTGGTGGATTCCGCGGTGGGTCCCGCGGTGCGGCGGGGTACCAGTCCGGCGCCGGGAGCGGTGGCCGGGAGCTCCGCGAAGATCCGGTAGCCGCCGCCCTCCCGGGGGCCCGCAGTCAGCGACCCGCCGAGCATCACGGCCCGCTCCCGCATGCCGAGCAGTCCGTGCCCGGCGCCCGGCGACGGCGGCGCGGGCCGGGTCGGCCGGGAGTTCGCGACGGACAGCAGGAGTCCGTAGGCCATGTACTCGATCTCGACATGGGCGCTCGCCCCGGGCGCGTGCCGCAGCACGTTGCTCAGCGCCTCCTGCACGATCCGGTACGCCGACAGCTCCACGCCCGACTGCATCGGGCGCCGCTCGCCGGTGATCCGGGTGGTGACGGTCAGACCGGCCGCCCTGGTGTTCTCGACCAGCGCGTCCAGCCGGTCCAGGGTGGGCTGCGGGCTGTGCGGGCCGGTGCCGGGGTCCTCGGGCGCGTCCTCGTCGGGGCTCTCCGAGCGCAGGACGCCCAGCACCCGGCGCAGTTCGGCCAGCGCCTCCAGCGCGTTGTGCCGAATGCCTTCGAGGTTCTCGCGCAGCTCGTCCGGCGGGTTCTCCACCAGGTGCGGGGCGACCTGCGCCTGGATGGAGATGACCGACATGTGGTGGGCGACCACGTCATGCAGCTCGCGCGCGATCCGGCTGCGCTCCTCCAGCAGGGTGCGCCGGGACCGCTCCTCCTCGGTGAGCGAGGCCTGCCGCCCGAGCTCCGCGCGCGCCTCGCGGCGGCCGCGCAGCGCCGTGCCGAGCGCCACGACGATCACGGACAGGACGACGGTCACCACCGAGGTGGACTGGTGCGGCGGCGCACCCCAGACGCCGTCGAGGAGCCAGGTGACCAGCACGGTCACGGCCAGCGCCTCGACCGTCACCCGCACCCGGACCCGCAGTGCGAGCAGCAGCAGGACCAGCAGCTGTGCGATCATCCCGGCCACGGTCCAGGGCCACGTGAACAGGACCACCGGTGTCGTGCCCAGCCGGCCGTGCAGCGTGAGAGCGGCCACCAGCATGGACCCTGTCGACAGCCACCAGGCCAGGACGGGCCGCCACATCGCGAGGAGCACGGCGCCGCCCGCGGCGAACCCCAGCAGCGTGGCGAGACCGGCACCCAGATGCCCGTTGTGCTGGAACTGCGCCACGCCACCGATCGTGATGCCGATCGCCGCCACACACAGCACGCCGTGCGGCAGCCAGCGCAACCACACGGAAGGGGGCAGCGGGTCCGGTCGGACGGTGCACAGGTCGTCGCGGAGTATCCGCAGCCAGCGCAGCACGCGGCCGATCCCGATCCACTCCGGCCGCCGGGTCCCCGTCTCCGTCACGGCGATCAGCCTAGACATGACGGGCTCCCGTCGGGGTCGCCCGATCGGAGGCGGGGTGGGTCCGGACGAGGCGCGAGCGGGTCCGGGGGCGGCCGCGCTCGTACACGTGGAACGCCGCCCAGCACAGACCGAGGGCCAGGGCGAAGGCCGGGAGCCAGAGCAGGCGGGCCGCGACCCAGCCGAGGTGGTCGGGGGGTGTGTGGAGTCCGGGGAGGGGGCCGAACAGCAGGCCGACGGCCGTGGTCGCCATCATGGCCGTCTGGTGCCAGAGGAAGATCGTCATCGCGGACAGGTTCACGAAGGCCACCACGGCCCAGGCGAGGGGGCGGCGCATCGCGTGACGCAACCGCTCGCGCAGCAGCAGGGCCAGGCCGCACTGGGCCAGCCCGAAGGTGACGGCGGCCAGGGTGGGCGGGTCGAGGTTGGAGACGGCGGCGCCGGGGACGCCGACCATCGACGCCGGGTAGTGCGCCCACGCGACGAGGCCGGCCGTCGCCGCCGTACCGCCGACGAGCAGGACCCAGCCGGCGCGCGGACGGTCCAGTTCGCCGCGGGTCCAGGCGGCGCCCAGGGAGTACGGCACCAGCCAGCCGGCCGCCAGGTTCAGCCAGCCGACGGCGGGCGGGGCGCCGAGGCCGAAACGGAGAAGGTCCACATGGAGGACGACGGCCAGCGGCCACAGGGGGTTGAGCCGGGTGACGAGCGGAGTCGCCGCCGTCAGCGCCGCGAAGACCAGCAGGAACCAGAGGGGAGACAGGGCCAGTTTGGCGAGCGTGCGGACGGTGGTGAGGTCGGTGCCGGACAGGAGCAGGGCGGTGGTCGCGATCGTCCAGAGGGTGAGGAGCGCGGCGACCGGCTTGAAGAGCCTGGACAGACGGGACGTCAGCCAGCGGTGGTAGGGGGTGCCCTGAGCCTGGGCCGTGGCGTGGCTGCGCGTGGCGACGTGGCCGCCGACCAGGAAGAACACGGCGAGGGTCTGGAAGAGCCAGGAGACCGGAGCAAGCCACGGCAGGTGCTGGAGGGGGCTGCTGGTGTGCAGCTCGCCGCCGTCCGCCACCAGCGCCGTGACCAGCCAGTGGCCCAGGACCACACCGAGCACGGCGAACGCGCGCAGGGCGTCCACGGAGCGGTCCCGGCCGGGTGGGGTGGCGATGTCGATGCGGTGGGCGAGGTGGCGTACGCGGTCTCGTATGCGGTCGGGGAGGCGGGGTGTCGGCGGCTTACGCACGGGTGACCTCCGTTGTCTCGCCGAGGACGATCCGGGTGAGGTTGGCCAGGGAGGCCGAGCCCGGGGTGAAGTAGTCGCTGTGGCCGCCGGGGCCCGCCGCGAAGACGCGGGCACCGAAGGCCGGGGAGACGGGGTCGGTGCCGAAGCCGACGGTCGTGCCGAAGAGGTCGGCGCTGACGTGCGGGACCTCGGCTATCCAGTCGTCCGCTCCCCGGGCCGCCCAGACGCGGGCGGAGGTGCGCAGGGCCGCGGCCGAGTCGGCGCCGGTGCCGGGGCTGCCGACCAGGGCGATGTCGGTGACGCCGAGGCCGGTGAGGCCGGGGGCGGCGCGGGCGCAGACCACCGTGCCGTAGGAGTGGCACAGGAGGGCCACGGCCGCCGGCTCGGGAGCGGTGAGGGTGCGCAGTTCGCGGAGGAACGTGCGCAGGTGCGGGGCCGCTTGGCCGGCCCGCGCCGTGGTGAGGACCGTGGTGCTGATCGTGGCGGGGGCCCGGTAGCCGAGCCAGGCGACGACCGCGGTGCGGGTGCCGCCGGGCGCCTCGTGGGCCAGGCGCCGGTACAGGGACTCGGCGGCCGCGTGGAAGCGGGCGAAGGTGTCGAGGGTGGTGTCCGAGCCGGGGACCAGGACGGCGACGCGCGTCGCGTGCGGCAGGTCGCCGAGGACCTCGGTGACCTGGCCGTCGCCTCGGGCGTCGAAACGGAGCAGGTGCCGGGCGGGGGAGGCGAGGACGCGGTCGGCGGCGGCTCGGGAGGAATCGCCGTGGGCGGCGGCCATACGGGCGGCCTCGGCGGCGTTCTCACGGTTGGCGTCGTAGGCGGTGGCGAGGGCGGCCGGAGTGAGGCGGGCAGGGAGCGCGGCGGGCGGCGGGGCGGGGATCCGGGGCCGGACGGCCGCGGAGAGGGGGAGCACCACGGCGACGGTGAGGAGGGTGGCGAGCAGGGTGCGGCGCAGCCTCCCCCGCCAGTGCCCCGGACCCGGCCTCTGCCGCTCCCCCGTCACCGCCGTCATGGTCGGCCCCCCCGTTCAGTCGCCCGGCCATCGGGCTGCTCTGATCGGGAAATTACGGAACGGACCGTGTCGTTCGCGTCCCGCCCGGGAGCTCACCTGGGAGGTAGCTCTCAGGTACTACGGGTATGTGGGGGAAACCTCAGGGACGCACTCTCACCAGGCCAGTTGGGCGATCTCCTCCGCCACCACCGCGCAGGCGTCCGCCGCCGGGTCGATGAGGGGGAAGTGGCCGACCTCCTCCAGGAGCGTCAGGCCCACCACCTCGCCCGCCTTGGCCGCCGCGTCCGCGTAGGACTCGGCGACCGCCTGCGGGACGACCACGTCCGTGCGGCCCTGGACCAGGGTGGTCGCGATGCCGGTCGGGAGCAGGAGCGCGGGGTCCGCGTACGGCTGACGGTCGGCGAACTTCTCGTCGCCGCCGAGGAGTTGCAGGGCCGCGTTGCCGCAGACGTCCAGCTTCTCGGCCATCGCGAAGTCCGCGATCGGGGCCAGGGCCACCACACCCCGCAGCGGCGCCGGGCCGGAGGTGCGCCACGCGGCGTCCGCCGGGAGGACGTGCCGTGCCGCCGCCCACAGCGCCAGGTGGCCGCCCGCCGAGTGGCCGGTGAGGACCGTACGGCGCAGGTCCGCCCGCGGTACCGCCTCGCGGACCAGGGCCGGCAGGGCGTCCAGTGCCGCCGCCACGTCGTCGAAGGTGTCCGGCCAGCGGCCCGCCACCGGGGCCGTGCCGCCCTGCGCGGGGAGCGTCGCGCCGCGCCGGTACTCGACGTTGGCCACCGCGAAACCGCGCCGGGCCAGGTAGTCGGCGAACGGGGTGATGTGGCCACGGTCGTACGGCGCACGCCACGCGCCCCCGTGCAGGACCACCACCAGCGGGGCCAGCGGCTCCTCGGTGCGCGGGGCGTAGAAGTCGATCACCTGGTCGGGATGGTCGCCGTAGGCGGCCGTGGCGTCGGGCGCGACGTGCGGGTGCGAGAAGGCCGACTCCTCCTCGGCGGCGGCCCGGGCTGCTGCGTCGTCGTCCGGCATGCTCCAACCTCTCAGCGGCGTAATGATGTTGGCGGACCAGGGGGGATGTCGGCCGTTGGCCGGGACGGTATCAGGCCCGTGACGTGCGGGGACACGCGGATGTCACGCACGGTGAGGATTGCTCGGTTCTGTACCGTCCCGGTCCCTGGCCGGGGATGACTATGTCGCCATGTCGCTAGGCGACGGCCGTTCCCGACGCCTCCCCCAGCACCTCCGCCAGCACCCGAGCCGCCCGCTCCGTGTCCGCGAAGCCGACGTACAGCGGGGTGAAGCCGAAGCGGAGCACGTCGGGGTGCCGGAAGTCGCCGACCACGCCCCGCTCGATCAGCCGTTTCATCACGTCCCCGGCGTCGGGACAGCGCAGCGCGATCTGGCTGCCGCGCTCCTCGTGGGCCAGTGGGGTCACGCACTCGACGCGGCCCGCCGGGACGTACGCCTCGACGCACTCCAGGAAGAAGTCCGTCAGTGCAAGGGACTTGGCCCGTACGGCCGCCACCGGCACCCCCTCCCACACCTCCAGCGCCGCCTCCAGCGCGAGCATGGAGAGGATGTCCGGGGTGCCGACGCGACCGCGTACCGCCCCCGCCGCCGGTTCGTACGCCGGGCGCATCCCGAAGGGCTCGGCGTGCGAGGTCCAGCCGGGAAGCGGCGAGTCGAAGCGGTCCTGCACCTCCCTTCGTACATACAGGTACGCCGGTGAGCCCGGGCCGCCGTTCAGGTACTTGTAGGTGCAGCCGACGGCCAGGTCGACGCCGTGCTCGTCGAGGCCCACCGGCAGCGCGCCCGCGCTGTGGCACAGGTCCCAGACGGACACGGCCCCGGCCGCGTGGATCGCGGCGGTGAGGGAGGGCAGGTCGTGGAGGCGCCCGGTGCGGTAGTCGACGTGGTTGAGCAGTACCGCGGCGGTACGGTCGCCGAGCGCCGCCGGGACCTCGGCGGGGGTGAGCGGGCGCAGGGTGCAGCCCGTCAGCCGGGCCGCCGACTCGGCGATGTAGCCGTCCGTGGGGAAGGTCGTCGCGTCGACCAGGATCTCGTCGCGGCCCTCCCCCGCCAGCCGTACCGCGCCCACAAGTGCCTTGAAGACGTTGACACTCGTCGAGTCGCCGACCACGATCTGGCCGGCCGCCGCGCCGACCAGCGGGGCGATCCGGTCGCCGATCCGCTCCGGCGCCGTCCACCAGCCGCTCTCGTCCCAGGACCGGATCCGCAGCTCGCCCCACTGTCGCCGGACGACGTCCTCGACGCGGCCGGGGACGTGCGCGGGCAGAGCGCCCAGCGAATTGCCGTCCAGGTAGACGCCCGCGGCGTCAGCCGCATGATCGGACACCGTGTCCAGGACGAAACGCGCGCGCACCCCGGCCAGCTCGTCCTCGGCGTCCAGCTTCTCCGCCCTCAGGGCCCGCTCAGACATGGGACCTCGCCGTCCACAGCTCCGGGAACACGTTCTTGCGGGCGCGCTTCTCCAGCCAGGCGACCCCGGCCGAGCCGCCGGTGCCGGCCTTGGCGCCCATCGCGCGGCGGGTGGCGACCAGGTGGTCGTTGCGCCAGCGCCAGACGAGCTCGGCCACGTCGGTCAGCGCCTCACCCAGGCGGGCGAGGTCGGCGTCCTCGGCGCCGGAGTAGACGGCGGTCCAGGCGGCCTCGACGGCGGGGGAAGGTGTATAGGGCAGTGATATGTCACGTTCCACCAGTACCGCCTCCGGGATCGGATACCCCCGCCGCCCCAGCAGCCGCACCACCTCGTCGTACAGACTCGGCTCGTGCAGCGCCTTCTCCAGTTCCGCGTGCACACGCGGCGCGCCGCGGTGCGGGACGAGCATGGACGCGGACTTCTCGCCGAGCAGGAACTCCATCCGCCGGTACATCGCCGACTGGAAGCCGGAGCCCTCGCCGAGGGCGGAACGGTAGGAGTTGAACTGCGCCGGGGTGAGCTGGCCGAGCGGCTTCCAGGAGGCGTTCAGCGCCTCCAGCTCGCGGGTGGAACGCTTCAGCGCGGCGATCGCGGTGGGGATGTCGTCACCGCGCAGCGCCGCCGCGGCCGTCTCCCACTCGTGGACGATGACGGTGAACCACAGCTCCATCACCTGGGTCGTGACCAGGAAGACCATCTCTCCGGGATCGTCGGAGAGGGTGTGCTGGAGGTGGGTGAGCACGTCCGCCTTGACGTAGTCCTCGTACGGCGTCGTGCCGGCGAAGTCGAGATGCGGGGTCTCGGGCTCGTTCGTTTCGAGAGCCTCATGGGACATCGCTGTCTCCTGTTGTACTCCGGGTAGCGGTCCGCCCCTGCCGATGCCGACACGGGGGCCCCGGTCCCCACCGGCATCTTCCGCAACGTAACCCGGATACGGCAAGGCCCGCCCGTCGGGAACGCCCGTCCGGCGGCGACGGGACGCCGGGTGAGGTCGTCGGCGGTGGCAGACTTGCGCCATGACGACGCACACGAACCTGCTCGGCGGCCCGGAGCCGACGTATCTGCCGGAGAACGAAGAGGCGTACCGCCTGCTGGGCGAGGAGTCGCTGGCTCCCGTCGAGGTGGCGGCGAAGTTCCCGACCTTCTCGCTGGCCTGGGCGCTGCTCGCCGACGAGGCGTTCGAGCGCGGCGCGGTCGTCGAGTCGTACGCCTACGCGCGCACCGGCTACCACCGCGGGCTGGACGCCCTGCGCCGCGCCGGGTGGAAGGGGCACGGCCCCGTGCCCTGGGAGCACCGGGCCAACCGGGGCTTCCTGCGCTGCCTCGCCGCGCTCGCCCGCGCCGCCGGTGAGATCGGCGAGAAGGACGAGAACGAGCGCTGCTGGCAGTTCCTGAAGGACAGCAGCGCGGAGGCGTACGCCGAGCTGCACGGATAGCAGGGGGCGGTTCAGCTTCCGGGGCACCCGGCGGCGGTCCAGGCGGCGTACTCCTGGCGGACGTAGAGCCGGCGTCTGCGGGCGAGCGTGATCGTGTCGGGACGGTACGGGCCTGCCACCAGGTCGGGATGACGGCGGTCGTACCGGACGAGTCGCTCGGCGGTCTCCGCGGCGGCCACGGCCGGGCCGGGGGCGCCGCCCAGGGCCATCCGGTCCATGAGGGCCGCCCTGCGCAGCAGCCAGGCCCGTTCGGCGGCCGTCGGGTCGACCGGGGGGCCGGTGACCGGCCCGGCCCGGCGGCCGTCGCGTTCGGCCCCGAGCGCGAGCAGCCGGTGCATCTCGCGGCGCAGATCCGGCGCGTCCGCGTAGGCGCGGGGGCCGGTGCCGCAGCGTCGGCACGGCGCGGTGTCGTGGCCGGGGGCGTCGGGGACGCCGGGCTCGCCGTGGTCGAGGGCCGATGGAGGCGCCGCGGACCGTGCGGGAACGCCGGCCGGTCGCGGGCAGCCGTCGACGGGGCACGGCTTGTGGGTCGCGGGGGCCCACTCGCGGGGTCGTACGGCGACCCGGTGCCGCGGCTCGCCCGGAGCACCCGGGCCGGTCATGCCGGACACCTCAGGCAGGCGCGGACCTCGCGGCCGCCGCCGGTCTGGTGGACCTCGGTCGACTGGGCGAGGTACTGGACGATGCCGGTGCCGCGGCCGTGTTCGTCGGGGGCCGCGTCGCGGCGACGGCGCTCCACCGTCGTGCCGGAGTCGGTGACCACGATGTGCAGCGTGCCGTGGTCGAGGGCGAGCGACAGGGTCATGTGCTCGCGGCCGTACTGGGCGGCGTTGGCGGCGAGTTCGTCGACGATGAGAACGGCGGAGTCCCGCTCGCTCGCGGGCACGCTCCAGGTCTCCAGCAGATCGGCCGCGAAGTGACGGGCGGCGGAGACATGCGCCTCCTGCGCGGGCAGGGTGAGCAGCGCCTGGTAGCGGCAGGGCTGGCCGGGCAGTGCACCCGGGCGGGGCGAATCGGTCACGAACATGGTCTTCTGGCTCTTCCGTGGAGGTGCGGAGACCGGAACGGGGGGAGACCGCCGACAGTGCCGGGGGTCGGGGTACCGGTCCTGCGTTGGATGCGCTCATTCAGTTCCACGGATGGCAGGTGCCCGACGGTTCGAGCCGTTCGAACCTTTTGCCGGGATTCTCGCGAGTCGCGTTGTGGCCGACGGCAAGTCACCTACGGAACGGGCTGGTTGGCGGTACGCCGTACCGGCATCGGTCTCAGCACCTCACGCCCGGATGGTGACCAGCTTCTGGCCGTCGCCCGCGAGGATCTCGAAGTGCTGGATGTCCCCCGGGGACATGGCGACCGCCCCTGGGACCGTGGTGCCGGGAGGGTATTCGCCCGCCCGCCAGGTGGCGCCGTCCGCCCTGGCGCCGCCGGGCCCAACGGCCTGGAGCCGGCAGGTGATTCCGGCAGGCGCCCCCTTGGCGTGGACCTGTAGGACACTCCCCCAGGCGGAGGGGTAGACCCGCACCGAGGCGGTGACACCGGTGGCGGGGTCGCTTCCGGAGAACGTGCGCCAGGCGGTCGGCGCGGTCGCCCCGGGCGGCGTCGCCTGACTGGTCACGGATCCGACCGTCGCCAGCCACGTGCCGCCGACCGCTGCCGCGATGAACGTCAGGGAGGCGGCGGCACCCGCCAGTTGCAGCCGCCAGGTCCTCCGCCGCCGGACCGCGGCCCGCTGCAGCAGGCTCTCCAGCACACCCGCCTGTGGTGGTGCCGCCACCACCGGCGGCGCGGGCGAGGAGACCTGCGCGCTCTCGGCCGCCTGGGCCACCAGCCGGTCGGCCAGGTCGCCGTCGGCCGCCGGAATCGTCCGGCCCGCGGCCTCGGCCTCGGCCTCGGTCACCGTCGCCAGCAGCGCGGGCAGTCCCGCCAGCCGGACGTGTTCGGTCCGGCACTCGTCGCACTCCGCGAGGTGGACGCGCATCCGTTCCATCTCCGCCGAGGGCAGCGCGCCCAGGACGTATCCACCCAGCGCCAGCCGGAGGGCCTCGTGCTCCGCGCTCACGGTCGCCACCTCCCGCACATCACGGTCACGGCTCGATCCCCCGCTCCTGGAGCGCCAGCCGCAGGGCGTGCAGGGCGTAGTACGTCCGCGACTTCACGGTGCCCAGCGGGATGCCCAGCACCTGTGCGGCCTCCGCCATGGTCCGCCCCCGGTAGTAGGTCTCCAGCAGCACCGCGCGGTGGTCCGGGGACAGCGCCCGGAGGGCGTCGGCGACCGCCCAGCTCTGCAGTGCCTGCTCGATCTCGTCCTCGCCCGGGGTCTGCTCGGCGGCCCGCTCCAGCGCCTCGCCGCCGGCCTCGGCCGGCCTGGCCCGCCGGGCCCGGTGGGCGTCGATGACCACATGCCGGGCGACCGTGCACAGCCACGCCCGGGCCGGGCCGCGTGCGGGCTCGAACGCGGCGGGGTGCTGCCACGCCCGCAGCAGCGTCTCCTGCACCACGTCCTCCGCCCATTGCCGGTCTCCTGAGGTCAGTCGCAGCACGTAGTGGAACAGGGGCCCTGCGTGCTCCGCGTACAGAGTGCGCAGCAGCTCCTCATCCGCGGTCGAAAGCGTTCCTCTACCGGATACACGGCGCGCGGAGCGATCCGGCTCAACCCTTTGCTCACGCTTTCGGAAACTCCGGGGCATAAGTCGATGATCGCGCACATGTACTTCTTTGTCCTGTAACGCAGGGCGCGGTACAGGTAGCGCTCCGCATCACGGTGAAGAAATCCCAGAAAAGCGTATATATGCCGAACCGTATGGCCGTCGCCGTCCGTGGAGCCGGACAAGAACCCCCATACGGCAAGGGACGGATCAGACGTGACCGAGACACACCACCCCCCGAACCCCCACACGCCGGGCCGACGCTCGCGCACTGCGGCCGGGCTGGCCCTCGCCGCCCTCGCCACCGCCGGCGCGCTGGGGCTCCTCAGCGCATGCGGCCAGTCCTCGCACTCCTCGTCCACCGGAGCCGGCGCCATCACGCCCGGTCCGGGCCGGCACGGGGCGGGCTTCTCTCCCGGCGCCTCGCCGATGCCCGGCATGAGCATGCCCGCGAGTCACTCGACCACGGGCACGCAGGCCGCGCCGGTGACCGGGGACGCCGTCGCGATCCAGAACTTCGCCTTCTCTCCGGCCACGCTGAAGGTGAAGGCGGGTACGACGGTGACCTGGACCAACCAGGACACCGACGCCCACACCGTCACCAGCAACGGATCGGGCGGCCCGCTGCGTTCCGCCGCCCTGGTCACGCACGGGACCTACAGCTACACGTTCACCAAACCCGGCACCTATGCCTACCTCTGCACCATCCATCCGTTCATGACCGCCACCGTGGAGGTGACCCGATGACCGCCTACGACGCCTACGACCCCTACCGCGAACCCGATGAGCCCGCTGCCGAACACGGCATGACGCGTCGTCAACTCATGCGGCACGCAGGGTGGTTCGGCGGTGCGGTGGTGCTGACCGTGGCGAGCGGAGAGGTGATCAGCCACATCGCCGACTCCCGGGGCACCGACGCCGAGGCCGCCGCTGCCACCACCACGGCGGGAACCGGCACGCTGCGGTTCGTGCAGGTCTCCGACAGCCACATCGGGTTCCAGGGCCCGGCGAACACGGACGTGGCCGGCTCCTTCACCGAAGCGGTCAACCAGGTCAACTCGCTCGGATTCAGGCCCGACTTCGTCATGCACAGCGGCGACCTGACCCACCTGTCCACGGCCGGGCAGTTCGACCAGGTCAAGCAGATGATGTCCGGGCTGAAGACGGACCGGGTCTTCACCGTGCCGGGTGAGCACGACTCCATCGGCGACGCGGGCCGCGCCTACCGGCGCACCTTCGGCACGGGCACGCTCGGCGACGGCTGGTACAGCTTCGACACCCACGGCGTGCACTTCATCGCCCTGGTCAACACCCTGAGCCTGGAGAAGCTCGGCCACCTCGGCAACGACCAGATCGACTTCGTCCGCAAGGACCTCGCCGGCCTGCCCTCGGACACCCCCGTCGTGGTCTTCAGTCACATCCCGCTGTTCGCCATGTACCCGAAGTGGGGCTGGAGCACCGACGACGCCCTCAAGGTCATCGCCCTGCTGCGCCGCTTCTCCTCCGTCACCTGCCTCAACGGGCACGTCCACCAGCTCTTCACCAAGACCGAGGGCAACATCACCTTCCACTCCGCCACCACCACCGCCTACCCCCTGCCGAAACCGGGCCGTGCCCCCGCCCCCACCCCGCAGGTCGTCCCCGCCCGGCAGCTCAAGGACGCACTCGGCATCCGCAGCGTCGGCTACCGCCAGGGCGACCGCGAGCTGGCCGTCAAGGATCGGAGGCTGGCATGAACGGCCGAAGACTCCTCGTCCCCGCCCTGCGGTGGGCGACTGCCGCAACCCTCGCCGCCGGCGGTTACGTCCACGCCCTGCTGTACGTCGACGGATACCGCTTCGTCCACGTCATCGGCCCTCTGTTCCTCCTCCAGGCCGGCGCGGCCTTCGCCCTCGCCGTCCTGCTGGCAGCAGGGACGCCACGCCTGCTGCTGAGGGCCGCCGCGGCCGGCGTCGCGCTCGGCGCCCTCGGCGGCTTCGCGGCCTCGCGCACGGTCGGCGTGTTCGGGTTCACCGAACACGGTCTGCAGCCCGTGCCGCAGGCCGCCCTCAGCCTCCTCGCCGAGACCGGCACGCTGCTGTTCCTCGCGGCCTGGCAGCTGGCCCTGGCCGCGGCCGGACGACCGGAGGCACCTCCCGGGCGCCTGGAACCACGCCCGGGAAGCGCCTGGCCGAGCCCGCGGCTGCGCGAACTGAGGGACACCGTGCGCGTCCTGCTCGGTCTGGACGACGACACCGCGGTCGTGATCCGCCAGCTCAGGTGCGACGCACGCGGCCGCCCACCGCTGGAAACCGTCGTCGAGGTACTGCCGATGGACGGCGGCGAGACGCACCGCTGGACCCTCCACCGCCCCGCCGACCAGATCACCGAACACGACCTGCGGACCACCCTGCTCCGCCGTCGGCAGTAGCCTCCGCTCCCGCGCCCTGAAGGGGCGCTGGGGGTACCCCCGGCCGAAGGCTGGGGGAGAAACTGCGCGACCAGCCACGACGGCGCCGCAGTCGGCAGACGGCCTCTGCGGCACCTCCAGCGGAGCGTCTAGGGGGCCTTCGCCTCGATCGGCGGCGACGTCACGTTCCCGTGGGTACGGCATTCCGGGCGTACGCAGCCCGGTGCCGGCCTGCGGACCAGGGCGAAGGCCAGGGCCGCGCCGACCACCAGGACACCGGCGCAGATGGGCATGGCCCGGTCGAACGCCGCGTCGAACGCCGAGGGCGACCGGTACGCCTCCGGGCCCATCCCGGCGAGCAGCGGCAGCGCCGCCACCGCGATCAGGCTGGCGGCACGGGCCGCCGCGTTGTTGATGCCGCTGGCGATGCCCGCCCGGGCCGTGTCCACGGAGGCGAGGACGGAGGCGGTGAGGGGGGCCACCAGGGTGACCATGCCGACGCCCTGCACCAGGACCGCCGGGAGGACGTCGGTCAGGTAGTGCGCGTGCTCGCCGACGCGCAGCATCAGGAGCATCGCGGCGGCGCAGAGCAGCGGGCCCACCGTGAGGGGGATGCGGGGGCCGATGCGGTCGGCCAGGGCACCCGAGCGGGCCGAGAAGAGCAGCATCAGGGCGGTCGTCGGCAGCAGCGCCGTGCCGGCGGCCAGCGCCGAGTAGCCCGCCACCACCTGGAGTTGGAGCGCGGTGAGGAAGAAATAGCCGCCGAACGCGCCGTACACGCACAGGGTGACGATGTTGAGCGCCGTGAACTGGCGGGAGCCGAAGATGTCCAGCGGGAGCATCGGGTCCTGGCGGCGCTTCTCGACGTACACGAAGGCCACGCCGGCCGCGACGCCCGCCACGGCGAGCAGGGCCAGGGTCCCGGCCTCGATCAGCGCGTACGTCACCAGGCCGAGGGCGACGGCGCCGAGGACCGCGCCGAGGACGTCGAAACGGCCGTGGCTGCGCTCTCCTCCACTCTCGGCTTCGCTCGAGCGGGAGGTGCCCCCAGAGGACTCCGGGACGTGGCGCAGGGCGATCGGGACGCAGAGCAGCGCCAGTGGGACGTTGAGGAGGAAGACCCAGCGCCAGCCCGGGCCGTCCACCAGCCAGCCGCCGAGGAAGGGCCCCACAGCCGCGCCGATGCCGCCGAAGCCGGACCACAGGCCGACCGCGCGGGCCCGGTCGTCGGGGTGGAAGGAGGCCTGGATGAGGGCGAGGGAGCCGGGGGTGAGGAGGGCGCCGCCGACGCCCTGGAGGGCGCGGGCGGCGATCAGTACGGCGTCGGTCGGGGCCAGGCCGCACATCAGGGACGCGGCCGCGAACCAGACGACCCCGATCACGAAGATCTTCCGGCGGCCGTACTGGTCGCCCAGCGAGCCGCCGAGCAGGATCAGGCCGGCCAGCGTCAGCATGTACGCGTTGATCGTCCACTGGAGCGCGGACAGGCTCGCGTCCAGGTCCTCCCCGATGCGGGGCAGGGCGACGTTGACGACCGTCGAGTCCAGCATCGCCATGCTGGAGCCGAGGACGGTGGTGAGCAGGATCCACTTGCCCTGTGAGGAGGCCAGCCGGACGTCGGGCATGGGTCCAGATATACAGCGGACCCGGCGCTGTCGACAGAGGAAGACAGCCGCCGGGTCCGGACCGTGATACGGACTACTTGATCTTGTTGCCCGCCGAGCGCAGGTTCTGCGTGGCCTCGACGACGCGCGCGGCCATGCCGGCCTCGGCCAGCTTGCCCCAGGTGCGCGGGTCGTAGGTCTTCTTGGAGCCGACCTCGCCGTCGACCTTCAGGACGCCGTCGTAGTTCTTGAACATGTGGTCGGCGACCGGACGGGTGAAGGCGTACTGGGTGTCCGTGTCCAGGTTCATCTTCACGACGCCGTTCTCCAGCGCGGTCAGGATCTCCTGCTCGGTGGAGCCGGAGCCGCCGTGGAAGACGAAGTCGAACGGCGACTGCTTGCCGAACTTGGCGGCCACGCCGTCGCTCAGCTCCTTCAGCAGGTCGGGGCGGAGCACGACGTTGCCCGGCTTGTACACGCCGTGCACGTTGCCGAAGGACGCGGCGAGCAGGTAGCGGCCCTTCTCGCCCAGGCCCAGGGCCTCGGCGGTGCGGATCGCGTCGTCGACCGTGGTGTAGAGGGAGTCGTTGATCTCGTGGGAGACGCCGTCCTCCTCGCCACCGGTCGGGGTGATCTCGACCTCGAGGATGATGTTGGCGCGGCGGGCCTGCTCCAGGAGCTCCTGGGCGATGGCCAGGTTGTCGGCGAGGGTCTCGGCAGAGCCGTCCCACATGTGCGACTGGAAGAGCGGGTTGCGGCCGTTCTTCACCCGCTCCTCGGAGATCGCGAGCAGCGGGCGTACGTAGCCGTCGAGCTTGTCCTTCGGGCAGTGGTCCGTGTGCAGCGCGATGTTCACCGGGTACTTCTCGGCGACGATGTGCGCGAACTCGGCGAGCGCGACCGAGCCGGTGACCATGTCCTTCTTGTACTGACCGCCCAGGAACTCGGCGCCGCCGGTCGAGATCTGGACGATGCCGTCGCTCTCCGCCTCCGCGAAGCCGCGCAGCGCCGCGTGCAGGGTCTGGGTCGAGGTGACGTTGATGGCCGGGTAGGCGAACTTGCCTGCCTTCGCCCGGTCGAGCATCTCGTTGTAGACCTCGGGGGTTGCGATGGGCATCTGTCCGCTCCTTGAGTGTGCGGGTCGGCGTACTGCTTTTTTCTTACGGCCCTGACCTAGACCTTGGGGGCGACGTCATCGTCGTCCCCATCTTTCCAGACATGAACCGATGCTCCGGGCGTCGGTCAAATCCGGGTCAATCCCACTCGTCAACCGGGGTGTCAGTCCAGCCCCAGTTCATCCTTCGAGAAGGCGAACAGGTACGGCACGCCGGCCTGGTCCGCGACCGCCTCGGCCGCGCCCGTCGCCCGGTCCACGATCGTCGCGACGGCGACGACCTCGGCGCCGGCCTCGCGCAGCGCCTCCACGGCGGTCAGCACAGAGCCGCCGGTGGTGGAGGTGTCCTCGACGGCGAGGACGCGGCGGCCCTTGACCTCCGCGCCCTCGATACGGCGCTGCAGGCCGTGCGCCTTGCCTGCCTTGCGCACCACGAAGGCGTCCAGCGTCCTTCCGCGCGCGTGGGCGGCGTGCAGCATCGCGGTGGCCACCGGGTCGGCGCCCAGGGTGAGCCCGCCGACGGCCTCGAAGTCCAGCTCGGCGGTCAGGTCGAGCATGACCTGACCGACCAGCGGGGCGGCCTGGCCGTCCAGCGTGATCCGGCGAAGGTCGATGTAGTAGTCGGCCTCCTTGCCCGACGACAGGGTCACCCTGCCGTGCACCACGGCCTTGTCCTTGATCTGTTGCAGCAGCTCAGCGCGTACGTCCGTCATGCCGACCAGCTTAGAGGCGCGTCCACCTCCAGGTGGTCGCGGCTTCCAGCGGCTCCAGGGGTGTGACGAGCCGGGGGAGCGTGTTCAGCCCGTTGGGCGGTCCGGTCTGCGGCTCCACGCAGACGGCCTCCGCCTGCTCGTCGTAGACGACGACCCACTGCTCGCGGCTGGTGACCTGCAACTGCAGCTGCCCCGGCCAGGTCAGGGTGACGTCGACGCCGTCGGGCATGCCGAAGCAGTCGTCCCAGGGGCCGGGCTTCGGGTCGATGCGGTTGCCGGTGGGCAGGTGGTCCGCGCCGCGCTCCTCCTGCCAGGCGGGGGCGAAGTCCACCTGGGCGTCCTGGCCGCCGAGGTTCCGGTTGAACCAGGGGTGCCAGCCGATCTGCGCCGGGAAGGAGTCGTCGTACGTCTCCACGGACATCGTCAGCGTCAGCGAGTCCTCGGCGAGCTGTACGACGTGGGTGACGCGGGCGGGGTGCGGCCAGGGGGAGCCGAGTTCGCGCGTGATGACGGCCTCGGTCGCCGAGACCCGCGCGGTGCGCCAGGCACCGTCACGGGCGGTGCCGTGGATGGCGTGCGGCGGGGAGTTGAGGGGCATCTGGACGACGGTCGCGCCGTCGAGGAAGCGGCCGTCGCGGATCCGGCCGCACCACGGCACCATCGGGAAGCAGCCGAATCGGTCGCCCTGGCGGAGGAGTTCGAGGGACCCGACTTCGAGACCGGCGATCCGGCCGCCGTTGCCGGGGTGCAGGCGGAGGGTGGCGTCGCCTGCGGTCAGCGTGATGTCTTCGTTACTCACGGGATGAGAGTAGTGGGGGCGCGCCTTGTGCTTCGGCTGCGGGTGCGTGGGGGTTGCTCGCGCAGTTCCTCCCCCGGCCTTCGGCCGGGGGTACCCCCAGCGCCCCTGACGGGGCGCTGTTCAGCCGCGTCCTGCATACCCAGCTGCGGGCAGCTTCGCCAGGTGCCCCCAGGGCGGCACGGGTGGGCGCGGGCGGCACTCTGCCGGCGCCGGTGAGTGTCCCCACCCCCGGGCCCCGTCAACGGCGGCGCCGCAGCGCTCTCGTCACCACGATCGCCGATGCGAGCGCCAGTGCCGCTGCCGGGGCGGCCCAGCGGAGGGCGGAGGCTCCTGCCACCGTCTGGGGTGCCGGGACCGGCGCGTAGCGGCCCCGGGGCGGCGCGTGGTCGACCTCCTCCGCGCTGCGGCCGATCATCGTCCGGCGCGCGTGCGCCGCCTCGGCGAAGATCTCGGGGAGCGGCTCCACCACCGGCTCCGGCTCCGGTGCGAGGGACGGGGGCGGGACCTCCGTCTCGAAGACCGAGGGCGGTTCGGCGGCAGGCGCCGCCGCCTCCCCCAGCCCCTCCGCGAAGCGGCCCAGCAGCCTCGTCGCCGCCGCCTGGACCGCCTCCGCCGACAGCTCGGCGACCCTCCCGTCCGCGGAGGCCGTACCGGTCACCGTGACCGTGCACCCCTCGCCCGTCTCCGCGAGGCGGAACGTCAGCGCCAGCTTCACCGTGCCGGTGCCGCGGGCCTCGGTGGCGTCACCGTCGACCGCGTAGGAACCGTCGTCGTGGGCGCTCACGCGCAGGGAGCCCCGGTAGGTGATCGAGTGACTGCCGATGCGGACCTTGAGGCGGCCGGTGCCGGGGTCGGCGCCCGCGTCCTGCTGGAGGCCGGGGACCGCCCGGGCGACCCGCGCGGGGTCGGCCAGCGCCTCCCTGAGCCGCGAGGCCGGGGCCGGGACGTACACCTGGTGCTCCATGCCGACTGAGCCTACCCAGGAGTCCGTCCGGCACACCCTCCCCGGCGCACCGGCCGGGTCCGTTCAGTACCGCGGGTGCACAAGCGTCGACGGCGGCAGCCCGGCCGCCGGCGTCTGCAGCGCGTCCCGCTCCAGTCCCCCTTCCGTGAGCGTCCGCAGCCGTGGACCGTCGGCCGGGAGGCGCAGCGGCGGCCCGTGGGAACCCGCCGTCGCGAGGAGGAAGCCCCAGTCGTGCGGGGCCCTGGACTCGCCCGCCGAGCGGTCGGGGCCCGGGGTGAAGCCGGCGTCCTGGCCGAGGACCCGGTAGGGCGTCGTGGCGAGGCCCGCCGCCCGCAGGGTCGCGGCGACCGTCCAGAACTCGCGGGGGCGGGCCTGGACCGGTCCGGCGTGGACGACCAGGCGGCCGCCCGGGGCGAGGACGCGGCGGACGAGGCCGTAGAACTCCTGGGAGTACAGCTTGGTGCTGGCGGTGATACCGGGATCGGGCAGGTCGGCGATGACGACGTCGTAACCGGAGTGACCGGAGTGACCGGAGTGGCCGGAGCGGGGCGCCTCGCGCAGCCAGTGGAAGGCGTCGGCGGTGACCACGTGCACGTGCGGGTCGTCGTAGGCGTGGCCGTTGAGCGCGGCGAGGGCGGGGTCGTGGCGGGCGAGGCGGACCAGGCCCGCGTCGAGTTCGACGATGTCGACGCGGTCGACGCCGCGGTGCCGCAGCACCTCGCGCGGGGCCATGCCGTCGCCGCCGCCGAGGATCAGCACGCGCGCGTGCGGGCCGGTCATCGCGGGGTGGACGAGGGCTTCGTGGTACCGGCGTTCGTCGCGGCCGCCGACCCGCAGCCGGCCGTCCAGGAAGAGGTCGAGGGGGCGGCCGTGGGTGCCGCCGGTGAGGACGATCTCCTGGACGTCTGTCTGCAGGGCGACCCGGACGTCCGCGCCGTAGACGGCGTGCCGTGCGGCCCGTTCGAAGTCGCCGACGAGGACGGCCGCGGAGGCGAGGAGGCCGAGGACGGTGACGCCCGCGACGAGGAGGGTCCAGCGGGCCCGGCGGGAGAGGTCGCGGCGGAACAGGCCGAGGACCAGGGCGCCCCCGGCGACGACGTTGACGGTGCCGGTGAGCAGGGTGCCCGTCAGCTGGCCGAGGAAGGGCAGCAGGAGGAACGGGAAGGCCAGGCCGCCGGCCAACGCGCCCACGTAGTCGGCGGCGAACAGGTCGGCCACCGCGCCGCCCGCGTCCTGGCGGCGGATGCGCTGGATGAGCTCCATCAGCAGCGGCACCTCGGCGCCGATCAGCAGACCGATGGCGAGGGAGAAGGCGACCAGCAGGCAGCGCGGGCCGGCGGCCCACAGTCCGCCCCAGCCGCCGGTCCAGGCGAAGACGGCGTACAACGCCATGGCGCTGCAGCCGCCGACCAGCGCCAGCGCGGCCTCCACCGCGGCGAACCCGGCCGCCGCGTGCCAGCGCAGCCGCTTCGCGGCGAGTGAGCCGACGCCCATCGCGAAGACCATCACGGACAGCACGACGGAGGCCTGGGTGACCGAGTCGCCGATCAGGTACGAGGCGAGGGCGACGAGTTCGAGTTCGTACACCAATCCGCAGGCCGCGCAGACGAACACGCATGCCAGCACCAGGAAGCGGCCCGTCCCCGGCCGCACGGGCAGCGGCGCGGGGGCGGCCCAGGACGGCGGTGCGCCGGGAGGGGCCGGTGCGTGCGGATCGATCACTCTGCGACGTTACGTCACTCGCTCGGTACGCTTCGTCACCCACACGTGTGGAACTCGCGGCCCTTTGACGCCCTGTTGGTTTATGTCATCCGGCCACGGGGCGGGACGCCGTCACCCGTACGCCGACCCTCGTCCGGGTCGCCACCAGCTGGCCGTCCTGCGGGTAGGCGTGCCAGGTCCACCAGTGCACCTGGCCCTCGTGGCGCTGGGCCAGCATCGCCGTGAACGCGTGCGGGCTGCCCGGGAAGACCCCGGCGAGGCCGTGCGGGTGCTCGGAGACGAGGGCCAGCAACTCCTGGGCACGGCCCGCGAAGGAGCCCGGTGACAGCACCTCGACGCGGGCCGCGAACTCGTACTCCCAGTCGCCGTTGCGCTTGGCGACTCCGAGCGGCAGGGGGGTACTGGACCCCGGGATGCACGCCACCGTCTCCGAACAGCCGCCGCGCTCCTCCTCCAGGAGCACCTGGTGGGACGCGCCGAGCAGTCTCAACTGCAGCTTCGCCCCGGTCAGTTCCAGGTCGAGGGTGGCCAGGGCGGGCAGTGGCTCGCGTCCCAGGGCCCAGGCGAGGTCGGCCGCGCGCGTATCGGTGTAGGTGGTGTTCAGGGTCGTGAGCATGGATCGGCTCCGCTAACACGCAAAAGGGGAGGAGTGTGGTCCGGCGCACCTCGGTCGACACCGGGAGATCGGCCCGGCCGGCCCAGCCGGGGAGGGTGTCGTCAGGACGTCCGAGGCGCTGCTTTGGTGATTTAGAGGGAATCATGAACTGTGGCGCCGCCACAGCGTTTTTACCCAACTTCGTGGGGTTTCCATCCCTCAGAGGGCTCCACAGCTCAACTGTTCAACCAAGTGGTGCGCCCCACCGCTCCTGGCGTACGCCGGGGCGCCCGGCGAGAGCTCCCCCGCTCGCCGCCCGGACGCCCCGGTCCCCCGCCGCCTGCGCGGCCGCTCAGTTGCCCCCGCCGCAGCCCCCGCCGCCGCACGACGAGCCACCGCCGCAGGAGGACCCGCCGCCGCACGAGGAGTGCCCGCCGCCGCAGGAGTGGCCACCGCCGTGATGACCCCCGTGATGACCCCCGTGCGAGGACGACGACCCCGAGTCCCCGGCCCACCAGCTGCCGGAGCTGTCGTAGGAGGAGGACCCGCCCCCGCGGTACGCCCCCTTGCCCCGTGCGCCCCTGCGGACCGCCGACGCGACGATCGCGAGGCAGATGACCGCGGCCACCACCACGATGAAGACGGTGCCCATGGCGTCACCTTCTTTCCGTTCCCCCGAAGGCGACCCCCCGTGGGCGCCCCGGCCGCCGCGAGAACGCGGCGTGCCCGGGGGATGCCCGGCCGCCTCACCAGCCAAAGCAGAGTTGAGGAACTCCAGAGCTTGGGCGCAGGATGACCGGCATGACCTCCAGCGCACGCCCGCTCCTGAACCGCCGGCTGGCCGAGTTCGGCACCACGATCTTCGCCGAGATGTCCGCCCTCGCCCTGCGCACCGGCTCCATCAACCTGGGGCAGGGCTTCCCGGACACCGACGGTCCCGAGGAGGTCAGGGAGGCCGCCGTGCGCGCCCTGCGCGAGGGGCGCGGCAACCAGTACCCGCCGGGGCCGGGCGTCCCCGAACTGCGCACCGCGATCGCGGCACACCAGCAGCGCCGGTACGGGCTGTCGTACGACCCGGACGCCGAGGTGCTGGTGACGGCGGGCGCCACGGAGGCGATCGCCGCCGCCCTGCTGGCGCTGGTGGAGCCCGGGGACGAGGTGGTCGCCCTGGAGCCGTACTACGACTCCTACGCGGCGAGCATCGCGATGGCGGGCGGCACCCGGGTCCCGGTCACCCTGCGCCCCGACGCCGGCGCCTTCCGCCTCGATCTCGACGAGCTGCGCGCCGCCGTCACCACGCGCACCCGCCTCCTGCTGGTCAACACCCCGCACAACCCGACCGGCACGGTCCTCACCCGCGCCGAGCTCACCGCGATCGCGGAGCTGGCGGTGGAGCGGGACCTGCTGGTGGTGACCGACGAGGTGTACGAGCACCTGGTCTACGACGCGGCGGAACACGTGCCCCTCGCCACCCTCCCCGGCATGCGCGGACGCACGGTCACCATCGGCTCGGCCGGCAAGACCTTCTCCTTCACCGGCTGGAAGGTCGGCTGGGTGACGGCGACGCCGGAACTGGTCACGGCGGTGCGCTCGGCGAAGCAGTTCCTGACGTACGTCGCCTCGGGCCCCTTCCAGTACGCGGTCGCGGAGGCCCTCGCGCTCCCGGACGCGTACTTCGAGGCGTTCCGCCGGGACATGCAGACCAAGCGGGACATCCTCGCGGCGGGACTGACGGACGCGGGTTTCGAGGTCTACGACACCGCCGGCACGTACTTCATCACCACCGACATCCGCCCGCTCGGCGAGACCGACGGGTTCGCCTTCTGCCGTTCCCTGCCGGAGCGGGCGGGGGTCGTCGCCATCCCGAACGCGGTCTTCTACGACCACCGGGAGGCGGGGGCGCCGTTCGTACGGTTCGCCTTCTGCAAGCGGGCGGGGGTGCTGGAGGAGGCCGCCACCCGGCTCAAGACTCTGGCCGGGTAACAGCCGACAGCGGCCCCCGCCGCAAGCGCGACCTGCTCGGGAACGGCCTGCGGGCAGCCTGGTTCGAGGTCGACCAGCCCCGCGGCGCGTTTTTCGTCACCACTCAGAAGATCCCCTTGTACCCCTGCCACCCGGTGGCGATCTTCGTGCGGGCGCCGAACGCCCCTTTGCCGTTGCCGTTGTTGCGCCACAGGTTGCCGGAGGTGTCGCGGGACAGGAGGTCGGCCTTGCCGTCGCCGGTGAGGTCGCCGACGCCGATGACGGTGTTGTACGAGCCGCCCCAGGCGGAGGACAGCTTCACGCGTGCGGAGAAGGTGCCGTTGCCCTTGCCGTAGTAGCGGTACAGGTTGTTGGACTTGTCCTGGGCGACCAAGTCGCCGATGCCGTCGCCGTTGAGGTCGCCGACGCCCACGACCTTCTTGTACGTCTTCCAGTCGGCGTAGAGCTTCACGCGCGCGGAGAGCTTTCCGGTGCTCGTCCCCCTGTAGAGGTAGACCGCGCCGGTGGCGGAGTTGCGGGCGATGAGGTCGGGACGGCCGTCGCCGCTGATGTCCCCGGGCGAGGTCAGGACGTCGTACTGGTTCCAGCCCTTGCCCAGCGAGGTGTGCGGGGTGTTGGTGAGGAACGCCTGACCGAGCATGGTCCGGTACACCCGCAGTTCGCCGCTGCTGAACCGGACGAGGATGTCGTTGCGCCGGTCGCCGTCGAGGTCGCCGAACGGGACGAGCTTCACGGAGGCGGGCCAGCCGGAGGCGGACATGGCTTTGCCCAGGGTGCCCGTGCCGGTGCCCGGCCGGTAGCTGATGGTGCCGGAGGAGTTGAGGGTCAGGATGTCGCCGTTTCCGTCGGGCGCCCAGGAACCGGCACCGGTGAAGTCGTGGCGTACGGCGGCCCCGTCGGACACCTTCACCGTCTGCGACACGGTCAGCGCGCGTCCCGAGCCGTCGGCGGGCGGGATCGTCACCGTGAGGGCGTAGGTGCCGTTGGGGACGAACGCGCCCCGGGCGTCGCGGATGTCCCACCGGACGGTCAGGTCGCCCTGCACCGCCCCGCCGGACAGGGTGCGGACGACGGCGCCGGTGGCCTTGCTGGTGAGGGTGGCCGTCCAGGAGGCGGCGGGCTTGGAGAGGAGTCCGCGCCACTGCCACCACGGGGCGCCGGCCGCGCTGCTCTCTCCGGCGTTGCCGCTCGTCTCGGACTCGACGGCGGAGAGCGGCTGGGTGGCGACCCCGCTGGGCACCAGGTGTATCCGGTGGTCCGCGTCGACGTAGGCGACGGGGCCACCGAACTTGTCCACGGTCCAGGTCGTCCCGCGCCCGCCGGAGGTGGCCGCCGGAAGGTCGGCTATCTCACGGGTGGCCGCGGTGCCGTCGGCGAAGGCGGTGAGGAGGAGCGTCCCGGTCGTCGTGTCCTGCCGGACGAGGTACCCGTCGCCGAGTTGGACCTGGCCGGAGGGGACGGGGATGTTCTTCTTCGCCGTACGGTCCCAGACGCCGGCCGTCCCGCCGGACCCGCAGGACCAGTAGATCCAGCGGCTCACCACCTGGAGCTCCTTGGGGACGCACGGCGCGCCGGTGCTGACGGTGGCGGCGATCGCGCCGGTCTTCAGGTTCCTGGCGGTGACGACACCGTTGCCGGAACCCGGCGTCCACAGGCTGGTCCCCCAGACGGAGGCGGCTGTGACGGAGCGGGTGAGGACGGGCTGCAGGTCGGTGTAGACACCGAGGTCGCCGACGTACTGTTTGCTGGGGGAGGAACCGTTGACGACCGCGTAGCGGCCGGTGACGTCGAGGACGGTGCCGGAAGCCGAGGGCAGGTAGAAGAAGCCGGCCTGGTCATCGCTGTCGACGGACTGGACGTACGAGCCGACCGGGTCGGAGTCGGCGGTGAACGTCACGGCGCGGCCGTCTCCGGTGGCATACGGCCCCGAACCGAGGCCGTCCCACTTCCGCCAGGTCCGGGTGCCGGGTGTCCCGTCCGCGGCGACCGGCCGGGTGTAGTACGCACCCATGAAGCTGCTGTCGGCCTCGTCGGTGGCCAGGGTGCCGTTCTCCAGCGACAGCCGCGTGATCTTCGCCGCCATCGGCGGTACGGCGGTCAGTTCGGTCGGGACCGGGGTGTCCGCGCCTGTGCCGGTGACCCGGCGTACCGCCCAGTGCCCGGCGTCGGTGCCGCCGACGACCAGCAGGCTGCCGTCGGGGGCGGGTACGACGGAGCTGTTCGCGTGGCGGAGCAGCGTGACCGGGGCGCCGCCCGTGACAGGGACGGCCATGAGCTGCTCGCCGGACTCGTCGGCCAGATTGGAGGGGTCCGACGGCACGGTACGGGCCACCACCAGCCAGCCCCCGGTGATACCGACCGACGGGGTGCCCTCGGTGCCGGGCAGAGTCACCGTCGTCCCGGGGGAGGTGAGGTCACCGCGGTCCAGGACGTGCGCCGTCGGCGTGGTGCCGGACGGGTACCAGACCAACCGGTCCGCGCTCAACGCGACGGCTGCCGGAGCGGCGGACAGGGTCACGTCGCCGGTGACCTTCGCCGCGGCCAGGTCCACCAGCGCCAGGTGCTGCACGCCTCCCAGCGCGTAGCCGACGACAGCGGTGCCGCTGTCGCCGCCCAGCACCCGGAAGTTCGACGTGATCCCGGCCGGCCACCCGTCGGCGAGGGTGCCGTCGGTGGGGGCGCCGCCGCCGTAGAGCCACAGCCTGCGGCTGCCGTCCGTGTCCTGGGCCTGGGTCAGCACATGGGCGCCGTAGGTGGCCATGTATGTGCCGTGGGTGAGGGTGACGTCGGCGCTGGTGGCGGCGGAGAGGTCACGGAGGACGACCTTCTGGGTGGGCGAGACGACGTCGGTCACGATGTCGGACGACGAGCCCAGGTAGCCGGCGAGTTCGAGTCGCGACAGCTCGCCCAGTTCGGTCGTCGCCCCGGTGGCGTACGACGTCCACAGATAGCCGGAACGGCCCTCCTGGGCATGCAGGTAGCCGTCGGCACCGGCGCTGTAGAGCCGGTCGGCGCGGGGCTGGTAACGGTCGGACTGGAAGACCTTCTCGGTCGCGAGTGCGGTGCTCCCGGCGCCGTCGCCCGCATCGGCCGTGCCGACGAGCGGACCGGGACCGGCGACAACGGTGAGGACTGCCAGCGCGGCGACAACGCCACGGGCGGTGGTACGACGAGCCATCGTCGCCTCCTGAGGGCTTCCGGCGGAAAGAGGCGTGACGGAGGTCGACGGTCGAAAGGCGTGCGTTGACGCTGCCGCGAAATATCCGGCCCCCGAACTTCCCCCTGCACGCGGCAAGTTGAGGATAACAGTGGCCACAGAGTTCTCTGAGGCGCCGGTACGACGAGATCCTGATCGTCTTCGCGACGGCCACCGCGTCGGCGCCCCCAGGCCCCTTCTCGGCGCACCTGCCGTTGTCGGTGACGTCGATGCCGTCGCCACGCGGCGGACAAAAAGCTCCCTGCCGCAGCGGCTGGAAGCGGCGGAAAGGCTTCGCACAGCGCTCGCGCTCCGACCGCCGCCGCAGGTCGGTCCTCGCACTCCCCGTAGCCCGCCCGGCCCCACCCGCCCGGCCCCACCCGCCCGGTACGTCCGCATCGGAGGCCGCATGCTCCCGACCGTCGTGCCTGCGCTTGTCGCACCACAGAGCAAGACGTACAATTTCTTGTACGTCGAAGGAGGGTTGATCGTGAAGACCATGACGTATTCCGAGTCCCGCGCGCGGTACGCCGAGGTGCTCAACTCCGTCACCGACGACCGCGAGGAGGTCGTCATCACCCGGGCCGGACATGAGCCGGTCGTCATCGTCTCCCTTGAGGACTACGAGTCCCTGAAGGAGACCGCGTACCTGCTGCGAAGCCCAGCCAACGCCCGACGCCTGCTCGCCTCCATCGACGAGCTGGAGAACGGCGGCGGCACCGTACGCGAGCTGGCGACCGACGAATGAGGGACCCGAGTTGAAGATCACCTTCTCCTCCCGTGCCTGGGAGGACTACCTGTGGTGGCAGCTACAGGACCGGAAGATCCTCAAGCGCATCAACACGCTCATCGCGGACATCGCCCGAAAAGGCAACGAGGGGATCGGCAAACCGGAACCGCTCAAGCACGGATTCCAGGGCTACTGGTCGCGCCGCATCAACGACGAGCAGCGACTGATCTACAAGGCCACCGAGGACGCCGTCCTGATCGCACAGTGCCGCTACCACTACGAGAGCTGACCGGTGAACCGCGGCGATCCACCGGTCCCGATCCATCCGCACGGTGCTTTCAGTCGTGCGGCGGAGAGCGGCGGACTTCTCAGCCTGCGCCTCGGTCGGCGACAGCTGACCCTGGTGAGCCCGGTGCGCCACGCGTGAATGGGTGTGCGAACGAGGCGTGGCCTGGGTGACGTCGACGCCCGCCCTCGTCTCCGCCGTGCGCTCAGCCAAGCAGTTCCTGACGTATGTATCGGCCGGCCCCTTCCAGTACGCCGTCGCCGAAGCGCTGCGCCTCCCCGACAGCTACTTCGACGAATTGCGCGCCGATCTGCTCGCCAAGCGAGAACTGCTCGGCGCGGGTCCGGAGCGGGCCGGGTTCAAGGTCTTCCGCTCGGCCGGCACGTACTTCATCACCACCGACATCCGCCCCCTCGGCGAAAGCGACGGCTTCGCCTTCTGCCGTGCGCTGCCCGAGCGCTGCGGAGTCGTGGCGATCCCCAACGCGGTCTTCTACGACCACCGAGAGGCCGGCGCCCCGTTCGTACGGTTCGCCTTCTGCAAGCGGACGAGCGTGCTGGAGGAGGCGGCCTCCCGGCTCAAGTCGCTGGCCGCGTAACAGCCGCACGGTCCGGGGCCGCTCCGTGGAACCGCGCCCCGCACCGGAGGAGCCACGTGAGTCGCGTGTCAGCAGACACCTTCGCGGCGCGCGCCTCGGCCTCGGTTTCGGCCGGAGCTTCGGCAACACAGACTGCACATCATCCCAGTACGCCACCTGGGCACAGGGCCGTCCTCAGGTGCAGGAGGCTGCGGATCGCCGTCTCCGACCGGGCGGAGGGGGCGTCGCGGTCGGGCCCGCTCCAGTGGCGGCCGAGCCGGGGCGGTGCCGGACGGGTGACAAGCGCGCCCGACAGCCCCTCCAGCCCGCGACGAAGGCACAACAGCGCGTGTTCCGCCCACAGTTCGAAGCGGCACGTGGCATCTCGATGCAGACGCCGACAGGGCTTGTGCGGCCTTCGAGCCTGATGTGACAAAAGCTGCAGAAGAGAAAAATCGGAGTAAAGTGGGTGGCGCCCTGGGTAGCCTGCTGATCAGGCACAGCGCCTCAGCGCGCGTCCGCCGCAGTTGCCGGAAATCCCCTAGGCAGTAGCGATGAACTCGTCCATTGATCCACCTGATGACGCCTCCGGCGGCCACTCACCCGTTCCTCCGCGGTCCACGCGACCCGTCTCGCCCGCGTCCGAGGCCGTGCGGACGCCGGCTCACTTCCCGCCCCTGCCGCAGTCGGCACCCTCGGAGGGAGCGCCCCCTCCCTTCACCTACGACGTCACCCGGTATCTGTGCGCCGCGATGCACACCGACATCGGGCTCGCCCGCAAGGCCGTGGCCCGGATCGTGCACGAGCCGCGCCGTGCCGCAGCCTCCTCGCCCGGAGTGGACCTCGGTTGCGTGCTGCGGCACGCGCTGGCCGCCCGCGGCCGGCAGCAGCGGCGGGATGTCGTACTCCTCCTTCTGCTGCTCGTCGTAGTGGTCACCCTGCCGTTCACCTTCGGCGGATCCCTGCTCCTAGGTCTGCTCGCCGCCTGGGTGATCGTGGCCGCCGAACTGCTGTCCGTGCACTACCGAGTCGTCTCGCGGCAGTTGAAGCGGGAGAACTTCGACCCCAGGCAAGCACCCAGACCGCCGACGGCCATGGAGGCCGCACGCATCGAGGCGATCGAACTCCGTGACCGTGGCAATGTCGTGGTCTCTTCGCGCTTCGAGCCCTTCGTCGGGCACGGCCTGACCTACAGCACATGGTCGTTCGCGCTGAACACCGGGCGCCCCGAGACCGGCAAGCAGGTCATCCCCTTCACCGTCCACGAGCTCAACGCCCATATCTCCGCCCGGGTCGGGGCGCTCAAGCTGCCCGGCATGGACATCGCCGACGTGCTCCTGGTCAACGGGGCCGACCTGCTGATCGGAATCGACGACCGCACCCGGGCCGAGGTGCTGCGCAACCGGGCCGGACCACCCGGAGCGCAGGTCTCGGACGCCCTCCTGCGCGATCTGCGCGAGGACGGCAAGGGCAGGGCGCGGCCCTATCTGGCGATTCGCGTCGCCGGATGGAGCGGCGAGCTGGTCAGCACCCTGCTCCTGAGGTGTGCGCTTCTGCCCGACCGTGACATGGCGTTCATCGAGGGCACCAACTGTCTGCTCGCACCCGTACGTGAGCGGTACCGGACCGTGGACGTGCTGCTGGACTCCCCCACTTTCCGGCAGTGGTGCCGACTGGTGGGAGAGGCGGCTCTGCGCACCCCGATCCTTCTGGTCCGGGCTCCGTTCGCGGTCGTCGGAGATCTCTTCGCACCGCTCGCGCAGCGGCGCGAGCAACGTCGGCAGGAGCGCAGGATCCGCCTGCGCTCCTTCGACTACGGCGCGGAGTTCAGCCTCCGGGAGGAGGCGAGCGACCAGCTCTACCACCGCTACTTCCAGTCGCTGGACCGAGAGTTGTATGCCAAGACGATCGAACACCGTGTGCTGGACGCCTTGGTGGAGTTCCTGGAGAACCACAACATCGACTCCAGCGACCTGATCCAGCGGCAAACGACCATCTACAACTCGGGTCTGTTCGCCGGACGCGACATCTCCATCACCCGCTCCGCCGTCCGCGCCGGAGGCGGCGGCCAGTGGAACAACCCGCCGCAGCCAGCCAAGCAGAGGTGACATGATGCCCGATCACGAGGCTCATGGGGCGGCGGGTCACGTCAGCGGTATTCAGGCCGGCCGGGACGTGCGGATCGAGCAGAGCACGGTCGCCGTGGGACACGCCACGGCGACCGGCGCTCCGACTCCGGCCGAGCACGCCGCGGCCGTGGCGGAACTCCGCGCTGCGGCGAGCCTGCTGCTGGACGAACTGCGCCGCAACGAGGAGCGGTACGACGACGGGGCGGAACTGGTCGAGGCCGCCGAGCAGGTCGAGGCCGAGCTCGCCCGTGACGAGCCCCGCCGCAGCACGCTCCTGCGCTGGCTCGGCTTCATCGCCCCCGGGGTCCACGCGACCGCCACGGTGGCGGCGGACGTGGCGGCCATCCAGCACAGCGTGACGGCCCTGTTCTGAAACCCCTGCCAGGGCAGTTCTGGTGTCGCACGTACCCTCGAATGAGTGCGCGAACGCGGTGTCGGCCGGGTGACGTCGACGCCGGAGCCGGTCACGGCGGTGCGCTCGGCGAAGCAGTTCCTGACGTACGTCGCCTCGGGCCCCTTCCGGTACGCGGTCGCGGAGGCCCTCGCACTTCCCGACGCGTACTTCGAGGCGTTCCGCCGGGACATGCGGACCAAGCGGGACATCCTCGCGGCGGGGCCGGCGGAGGCGGGCTTCGAGGTCTACGACACCGCCGGCACGTACTTCATCACCACGGACATCCGCCCGAACGCGGTCTTCTACGACCACCGGGAGGCGGGGGCGCCGTTCGTCCGCTTTGCGTTCTGCAAGCGGGCGGAGGTTCTCAAGGAGGCGGCGGAGCGGCTGCGCCGGCTCGCCCGGCCGCCGTGGCGCCGCGCGTGGCACACCCCCGGCTTTACTTCAGCAGAGCCGGGGATGGGAAACTCTTTACCGAACTCCTGTTTCCTGTGTACCTTTTGTGAGGCCCTGAGGGAGAGGGCGCGGGGGACGTGTGCCTGACCAGTACACGCGATACTCGACCAGCTGACCGCTTCTCTCGACGAGGCTGTGTCCGCAATCCGACCAAGGCTGTCGCACAGCCATGCCCGCCTGCTCTCTTCCTGGGCCGAACCAATCGTCCAGAAGACAGGCGACAACATGCGAAGAGCCTTGCGCTCAAGGGGGATGGCGGGCACCGCTCTGGTGGCGGCTTCCGCGGTACTGACGGGACTGGTGTACGCGACGCCCGCCCGGGCCGACGATCCGCCGCCGCAGGATCCGGACACCGGCCGGTTCCGGATCAGCCTCGGCGAACAGCCCCGTGTCAACCGGTGCACGGCCGGCGTGGCCCTGCACATCGGCGGCCCCGCCCTGAAGTCGGCGGCCGCGAAGGCGCTGAACGGCACCGATGCCGATCTCGCCACCGCTCTCGACGGCGTTCTCTGGGGCCTGGGCCCCCTCGGTGACGCCCTGTCCAAGGACAAGGACGGCGTCACCGAGTACCTGAACCAGTCCAGGGCCCGCAAGGAGCGCTGGGAAGGCGCGAACAAGATCTACGCCCAGACCGGGTGGGACTCGGGCACCAGCTACCACGCCCCCGAGTTCGACACCGACGTCGTGGCGTTCACCCTCGGCCCGCAGCAGGACCTGTACGGCCGGCTGGGGCAGGACGGCCGGAGCGTACCCACGCCGGCCTCGGTCGAGCAGGCGAAGAAGATCGCCGCCGCGATCGAGGGCCAGGACAGCTGGAACGATTTCGCGGCCGGCTCCATGTTCCGGGACGGCGACGTCAAGGGGCCCTACAACTCGACCACCGCGAGCGACGTCGCCTCCTTCCTGCGCCACGGCGGCTTCGTCACCAAGCCGCTGGAGGAGGGCTCCGCCGAGTACCGCATGGAGGTGGAGGCACTCAAGGTCGCCTGGGGCGACTGCGACAGCTTCAACCCCGTCGACGCCCGGCGGATCCTCACCCCCGTGGTCGCGACGGCCGACCAGGAGTGGGAGCAGGAGTACGCCGCCCAGGCCAAGCCCCGCGCCACCATCATGACCGCGGAGGCGAACGCGTCCGCGGAGGCCCGCAAGGCCACCGAGACGATGATCGAGTCCATCGGGCAGGCATGGCTGGCCGAGCAGATCCTCCTCTGGCAGAAGTACTGGGCCGCCCAGCCCAAGGACGACATCCACCGGCCCAAGCCCGCGGTCTTCACCCAGGCCAAGGCGGACCTGGCCACCGCCCAGAAGAAGGCCGCCGATCAACTGGCGCTGGCCAACAAGGCGGTGACTGCCGCCAAGACGGCCGCGGAGCAGGCCGCCACCGCGCAGAACGACGCGTACGTCATCGCCGACGCGGCCAGGACACCACGCGGTCGCGGGCTGTTGTACGCGCAGCAGTCGGTGCAGGTCGCCAAGGCCTCGTACGCGGCGGCCCAGGCGGCGGCGAAGGCCACACAGACCGCGGTGAACGCCGCCAAGGCGACGGTGGCCGACAGCAAGTCGCTGTTCGCGCTCTCCCAGAGCCAGGCCCACGCCGTCAACACGGAGTTCCGGCGGATCGCCGCGCAGGAGGCGGCGGCGCAGGCGAAGGCGGCAGCCGCGTCCGCGGACGCGCTGGCCAAGGAGGCCGCCGCCAACGCCACCAGGGCGAAGAACGCGCAGGCCACCGCCGAGCGGGCACAGGAGACGGCCCGCGCCGCCGCAGAGACCGCCAAGGCGCAGCGGGCCAAGGCCGAGCAGGAGAAGGGCCTCGCCGCGAAGGAGCGCCGGAACGCGGCCGACGAACGGGCCAAGGCGAAGGCGGCCGAGCAGCGGGCGGCCGACGAGCGCGAGACGGCCGGCGCCGCCCGTGACCGGGCGGAGGACGCCGCGAGGACGGCCGACGAGCAGCTCACCACAGCACTCCTGGCCGAGGGCCAGGCCTCCGCCGCACGGGAGAAGGCCGAGGAGGCGGAGCGCACCAAGAAGGCCGGCGCCGCCCGGGCCGCCGCCCTGGAGTCGGCCGCCGCCGCGGCCGTCGGCACCAGCGCCGCCGGCGAGACCCGGGAGGCGGCCACCGCCGCCCGGGCCGCCGCCGACGACGCCGCCGGCGCGGCCGGCCGGGCGCACGCCGCCGCCGGCGAGGCGAGCACCGCGGCGCAGAACGCACGCGCCGCCGCCACCCGGTCCGATGCCGCCGCGCAGCGCTCCCGCGCGGCCGCCGACAAGGCGTGGTCGGCCTACCAGACGGCCGTCGCCGCGGGCGCGGTCGCGCACGCCGCGGCAGCCGAGGCCATCGACGCCTCCGAAGCCGCGGCGGCGAACGCCGCCGAGGCCGAGAAGGAGGCCAAGAAGGCCCAGGCCGCCTCTCTCAAGGCGAGCCAGGAGGCCCAGGCGGCCCGCGACGAGGCCGCCAAGACCAGGGCCTGGGCGGCGGAGGCCGCCGGACACGCGTACGCGGCCGGCCAGGCGGCCGCCGCGGCCCGCGACTCGGCGACCGAGGTGATCAAGCCCGCCAACACCGCCATCGCGGCGGGCACCCCGTACCGGGAGTCGGACACCGCGGCCGCCTTCGCCGTGCTGATCGGCCAGACCTCCATGTCGCTGTCCGAGCAGCAGGCAGCCGCGGCCGCCGCCAAGGCCAAGGAAGCGGCCAAGGCCGCCGCCGACGCCAAGGCGCTGGCCGACAAGGCCGCCGGCGACGCCAAGCTCGCCGCGCAGGCGGCAGCGGCAGCGGCGGCCGACGCGGCGGCCGCGCTCAAGTCCGTGGCCGAGGCCCGGGCCTCGGCAGCGGAGGCGGCCAAGGCCGCCGAGGCGGCGAAGAAGGCCGACGCCAGGACCAGCGAGTACGTCGCACAGGCGGGCACCGACTGGTTCTACGCCGACAGCGCCGCCCGCGACGCCTCCAGCGAGGCCGCCGCGGCGGACGACGAGGCCACCGAGGCCGAGCAGAGCGCCACGAACGCCCGCGCCTCCGCCGACGCCGCCACCCGCGACTCCGGCGCCGCGGACTCGGCGGCCACCCGGGCGGAGAAGGACGCCGACGCCGCGGAGAAGTCCGCGGCCAACGCAGGCGAGGACGCGAAGGCGGCCGACGGGGCGGCCGACCGCGCCGAGCAGGAGTTCCTCAAGGAGCAGGAGGAAGCCCGCAGGGCCGCGCTGGAGGGCCCCAAGCCCGACACGGGAGCGGACCTCTCCCAGAGCGAGGAGGCGCTGCTCCTCGCCCAGTGCGGCCAGTCCTGCGTGGACGACTTCCGAGCGGCCAGGCAGCTGCTGGCCATGGACGTCATGGACTGGGTGGTCGACAACGGCGGCCAGATCCTCCTCGACGAGCTGGGCTACACGGACGCCAAGAAGTGCTTCACCCAGGGCGACGTCGAGGGCTGCCTGTGGACGCTGGTCAACGTCATCCTCGTGGGCGCGGCCGTCACCAAGGTTCCGGCCGTGGGCAAGGCGATCTACCGGGTCAGCAACGGCATCTACTCCTTCTGGGAGAAACTGGACAAGGCCAAGGACACCCTGGACCGGCTCCGTACGGTCCTGGACCGGGTCAAGAAGGGCCAGAGCGCCGTATCGTGCCTCCTCGCGGCAGGCACCGCCGCCGCCCGGCCGGCCGCGTTCCACGCGGCCACCACGAAGACCGCGGCACTGGCCGCCGCCGGCAAGCCGAAGATCTGCGTGACCTCGGCGCTCGGCAAGAACAGCAGGCTCGCCAAGCTCGCCGAGAAGTCCACGAAGAACGAGGACGTGCAGCGCGAGATGAACCAGCTCATCAACAAGCTGATGGACGGCAACGACCAGCCGGGCAGGGGCTCCAAGGCCCTCTCGCACGGCATCCGGTACCTTCGGAGCGACAAGGGCGCACGGCTCTTCTTCCGCGAGGTCGAAGGCGGCTTCGAGATCATCGGCAAGTCCGACAAGCCGAACGAGCCGAACGTCATCAAGGAGTTGCTGAAGATCTATGGCTCATGAGCCGCTCGTGACCGTGGAGACGGCCGACTTCTCCGTCACGTACGTACTCGGCCTGGAGGACGACGCCGACACCGTCGAGGACGTCGACGCGGTCATCCGCGCCCGTGACGGCAAGGGGTGGACCGCCAGCTTCATGACTCCTCGGAAGATCGCCGAGGTGATGGACCGCTGGTCCACCACCGGTGAGTGCGCCGACGGCCTGTATCTCCAGATCCCCGACCTCGTGATCGTCCGCGAAGCCGGCCTGGACGCCATGACCAGGGCCCTGGTCGACCTCTTCGGCACATACGGCATGGACACCGACGTCCTGCCGCGTTTCGAGGCCGACGAGGACGAGGACGACTGACCTCACGTACCCGCCCGTGCCCCGCCAGGTCGATCCTGGCGGGGCACGGTCCTTTCGCGGCTCACCCCAGGGGGCGCAGCGGCTCGCGCCTCTCCGGGGCGCTTCCCCCATCGGGCGTACATTTCTCGCACGCGCCCCGATCGCCCGGCACTGTGCGAATGTGAGCCACGCCAGCACCACCGCCCTCGCCCCGCCCGTCGCGCAGCAGCCCCGCGCCCGGCTGTCCGTCGTCACCGCCGGCGGGGTTGCCGTGGGGCTGTTCGCGGCGGCCCGGCTCACCGGCATGGCCGTGCTGGCGCTGGCCGCCTGGGCGGGCGGCCGGCATCCGCTGACGCTGCTCGGGAGGTCGTGGGACGCGGCCTGGTACCTGGGGATCGCGGCGCACGGCTACGGCCGCACCCTGTACTTCGGTCCCGGCATCGTCCACAGCGACCTGGCGTTCTTCCCGCTCTACCCGGCGCTGATCCGGACCCTGACAGCCGTGACGCCGCTCAGCGGGGCCGGCGCGGGGCTGCTGGTGTCGTGGGCGGCGGCCGCCGTCGCCGCGGGCGGGATCTACGCGGTGGGCGCCCGGCTGCACGGCCGTGCCGTGGGCGCCGCCCTGGTGCTGCTCTGGGGGCTGCTCCCGCACTCCGTGGTGCTGTCCATGGCGTACACGGAACCGGTCCTGACCGCCTTCGCCGCCTGGTCACTGTATGCCGTGCTGGCCGGGAACTGGCTGTGGGCGGGCACCCTGGCCGCCCTGGCCGGTCTGTCCCGGCCGAACGGCTTCGCGGTCGCGGTGGCCGTCCTGCTGGCCGCCGGCCGCGAGCTGCACCGCGCCCGCGGCCGGGTTACCCACAGGCTGTGGACGGGCGCGGCGCTCGCCCCGCTGGGCTGGACCGCGTACGTCCTGTGGGTCGGCCACCGCACCGGCGACGCGCTGGGCGGCTACTTCGGCGTACAGCGGCTGTGGGGTTCGCGCTTCGACTTCGGCCGGGGCTCGCTGGCGTTCGTCCGCACGCTGCTGCTGCGCGGTGACCGGTTCGTCTTCCCGATGGCGCTGGTGATCGTGGCGGCGGCGGTGGTCCTGTTCGCCCTGCTGGCGCTGGACCGCGCCCCGTTCCCGCTGCTCGCCTACACCGCCGTGCTCCTGCTGATCGCGCTCGGCGGCTCGGGCTTCTTCGAGTCGAAGCCGCGCTTCCTGCTCCCGGCCTTCCCGCTGCTCCTCCCGCTGGCCCGGGCGCTGGTCCGCACAGCGAGAGCCCGGCCCTGGCACGCGACGGTGGTGGTCACGGCCCTGGCCGGGCTCTCGTTCGGCTACGGCACGTACCTCGTCGTGTACGCGCACACGCCGTTGTAGGTCCTACTCGTCGCCGTCTTCCGGCTCGTCGGCCTCGTTGACGGCCTCCTCCAGGCCGAGCTGCTCGACGAGCCACTTGTCGAACTCGATCGCGGCCCGCACCCAGCTGACCGTGGACGAGACGAAGTGGTTGATGTCGACACCCGTGCCGATCAGCATCTGGGCCTCACCGATGAGACGGACGGTGCCGTCGTCGTGGGTGTGGGTGTAGACCTTGGGCCACAGGGTCCGCCGGTTCCAGTCGTCGATGGACTCGAGGAGCTGCGGCTTCTCGTCGATCTTGTGGGGGCGGTCGTAGAACGTCCGCACCGAGAAGACGGCCTGCTCGTCCTCGCCGCGGAACATGAAGTACGTACGGAACTGCTCCCACGGCGCCGCGAGGTCGCCCTCGTCGTCGACGACGTACTTGAGCTCCATCTGGTCGAGGAGCTGCTTCACAAGATCCTGATCCGGGACGACGGGGCCCGCCGGTCCTTGGGGCTGCGGCTCGGGCTGGCCCCCGAAGTTCGGAATCGAGGACGGGTCGATGGTCACCGTGTTTTTCCCTTCATGCGGATTCCGTCATCCTCCCCCATCCGGGGAGGGGGGTGGCAACCCCCGCCCCGGCGGGTTCATCTCGCGTTGGCGGAATTCCGCTCAGAGCGTTTTTCCGGTCTCCTGACCGGGGCTTTCCACGGCCTCCTCCGCCGTCACCGGCCCCACGATCAGCCCCTCCCCGAAGGCGTCCACGCGGATCGTGTCGCCGTCCTTGACCTCGCCGGCCAGGATCTCCCTCGCCAGCCGGTCGCCGATGGCGGTCTGGACCAGGCGGCGCAGCGGGCGGGCGCCGTAGGCGGGGTCGTTGCCCTCCTCGGCGAGCCAGGCCAGGGCCTCGGGGGTGATCTCCAGGGCGAGCCGGCGGTCGGCGAGGCGCTGGGCCAGCCGGTCGATCTGGAGCCTGGCGATCCGGGCCAGTTCGTCCTTGGCCAGGGCGGAGAAGACCACCAGGTCGTCGAGGCGGTTCAGGAATTCCGGCTTGAAGGACCGCCGGACCGTCTCCAGGACCTGCCGCTTCTTCTCCTCCTCGCCGAGCACCGGGTCGACCAGGTACTGGCTGCCCAGGTTGGACGTCAGCACCAGGATGGTGTTGCGGAAGTCGACCGTGCGGCCCTGGCCGTCGGTGAGGCGGCCGTCGTCCAGCACCTGGAGGAGGATGTCGAAGACCTCGGGGTGGGCCTTCTCCACCTCGTCCAGGAGGACCACGGTGTAGGGCCTGCGGCGGACCGCCTCCGTGAGCTGGCCGCCCTCCTCGTAGCCGACGTAGCCGGGCGGGGCGCCGACCAGCCGGGCCACGCTGTGCTTCTCGCCGTACTCCGACATGTCGATGCGGACCATCGCCCGCTCGTCGTCGAAGAGGAAGTCGGCGAGGGCCTTGGCGAGTTCGGTCTTGCCGACGCCGGTCGGGCCGAGGAAGAGGAAGGAGCCGGTGGGTCGGTCCGGGTCGGCGATGCCCGCGCGGGAGCGGCGGACGGCGTCGGAGACCGCGCGTACGGCCTCGGTCTGGCCGATCAGGCGGCGGCCCAGCTCGTCCTCCATGCGGAGCAGCTTCTGGGTCTCGCCCTCCAGCAGACGGCCGGCCGGGATGCCGGTCCAGGCGGCCACCACGTCGGCGATGTCGTCGGAGCCGACCTCGTCCTTGACCATGGTGTCCCGGGAGGTCTCCTCCTCGGCCTCGGACGCGGCCTCCAGCTCCTTCTCCAGCTGCGGGATCTCGCCGTACAGCAGCTTGGAGGCGGTGTCGAAGTCGCCGTCGCGCTGGGCGCGTTCGGCGGTGCCGCGCAGGGCGTCGAGCTTCTCCTTCAGCTCGCCGACCCGGTTCAGGGACTGCTTCTCGCGCTCCCAGCGGGCGTTGAGGCCGCGCAGGTCCTCCTCCTTGTCGGCCAGGTCGCGGCGCAGCTTCTCCAGGCGCTCCCGGGAGGCCGGGTCGGTCTCCTTCTCCAGCGCCAGCTCCTCCATCTTCAACCGGTCGACGGAGCGCTGGAGTTCGTCGATCTCGACGGGCGAGGAGTCGATCTCCATGCGGAGCCGGGAGGCGGCCTCGTCGACGAGGTCGATGGCCTTGTCGGGCAGGAAGCGGGAGGTGATGTAGCGGTCGGAGAGGGTCGCGGAGGCGACCAGTGCCGAGTCCGCGATCTGGACCTTGTGGTGGGCCTCGTAACGGCCCTTCAGGCCACGGAGGATGGCGATGGTGTCCTCCACCGTGGGCTCCGCCACCAGTACTTGCTGGAAGCGGCGCTCGAGCGCCGGGTCCTTCTCGATGCGTTCGCGGTACTCGTCGAGGGTGGTGGCGCCGACCATGCGCAGTTCGCCGCGGGCCAGCATCGGCTTCAGCATGTTGCCGGCGTCCATCGCGGAGTCGCCGCCGGCGCCCGCGCCGACGACCGTGTGCAGCTCGTCGATGAAGGTGATGATCTGCCCGTCGGAGTCCTTGATCTCGGCGAGGACGGTCTTCAGCCGCTCCTCGAACTCGCCGCGGTACTTCGCACCCGCGACCATCGCGCCGAGGTCCAGCGCCACCAGCCGCTTGTCCTTCAGCGACTCGGGGACGTCGCCCTTCACGATCCGCTGGGCGAGCCCCTCGACGACGGCGGTCTTGCCGACGCCGGGCTCGCCGATCAGGACCGGGTTGTTCTTGGTCCGGCGGGACAGCACCTGCACGACCCGGCGGATCTCCTGGTCGCGGCCGATGACGGGGTCGAGCTTGCCGTCCCGGGCGGCGGCCGTGAAGTCGGTGCCGAACTTCTCCAGCGCCTTGTACTGGCCCTCGGGGTCGGCGGTGGTCACCCGGCGCCCGCCGCGCGCCTTGCGGAAGGCCTCCGCCAGCTTCTTCGCACTGGCGCCCTGCCGGTCGAGCACCTCGCCGGCCGCGCCACCCTTCGCGGCGATGCCGATGAGCAGGTGCTCGGTGGAGAGGTAGTCATCGCCGAGGTCGCCGGCGCGTTCGCCGGCGTCGGCGATGACCGCGAGCAGGTCGCGGTTGGGCTGCGGGGGCGCGACCGTGGAACCGGTCACGCTGGGCAGCGCGGCCAGCACGCGCTCGGCGCCCTGGCGCACGGCGGCCTGGTCGGCGTCGACCGCCGCGAGCAGGTCGGTGATGTTCTCGTTGTCCTGCCCGGCCAGCAGAGCCAGCAGCAGGTGGGCAGGGGTGAGGTCCGCATGCCCCTCGGTCACGGCCCGGTTGCTGGCCGCGTTGATCGCGTCCCGGCTCCTGTTGGTCAGCTCGGCGTCCACGTTCGCGTTCTCCTCCTCGGCGTCGTACGGCTGACTCAGCCAACGTACACAAAGTTGAGTCTATTCCACTCAAGGTGCAAGCGGGAGCCCTTCCCGGGACTACCTTCCGAGCCATGAGTACCTACCGCGTGAACCCTGCCGCACCGGACGAGGCGTACCTGCGCTTCTGGCTGGAACGCCACCAGTGCACCCTCACGACCCTGCGGCCCGACGGCAGCCCGCACGTCGTGCCGGTCGGGGTGACCTACGACCCGGAGGCGGGCCTCGCCCGGGTGATCACGAACAGGGCGAGCGCGAAGGTGTCCCACGTGCTGGCCGCGGGACCGGACGGGGCGCGGGTGGCGGTGTGCCAGGTGGCGGGGCGGCGGTGGGCGACGCTGGAGGGCCGGGCGTCCGTCCGGACCGAGCCGGCGAGGATCACGGAGGCGGAGCGCCGGTACGCCGAGCGGTACGGGAGGACGCCCGGCGAGAATCCGTCGAGGGTGGTGATCGAGATCGCGGTGGAGCGGGCACTGGGACGCGGCTGAGGGCCGGACAGGGGCGGGGCGGCCGACCGGTTCTGGCGATCGGTTTCAGCCACCGTGAGGCAGGACCGAAACCGGCCGAAACATCGAAATGTCCCCCAAAACTGCAGCGGCGTCACCGTGTTCAGGTCACGGTGACGCCGCTGCGGGGGGAAGCACCTGAGCGATCTTTTACGACGGGGGAATCGCGTCAGGCACTGCGGGGGGTGGCCGAGATGGTCCTCACGTCCGGGACGTCCGGCTCAGCCAGCCGGTGGTCCCGTTGGTCCAGATTCACAAAGATCATTCCGTACCGGATCGCGCACCGCACGGGCTGCGGCGCACCCCGGGGCTTGCGCAGGCACCGGTACGCCCGTACGTCCTCATCCTCGTCGCGCGTGACGACGACCGGCTCACCGAAGACGGTCACCATCAGCGAGTCACCGGAGTGGGGGATCGCGGTGACAAGGTCGATGAAGTGCCAGCCCGAGCGGTAGGCCGTGGCCATTTCGCGGCGGAAGGAGCGGTCGTCGGGTGGGGTGGTCATGACGAGACGGCCCAGCTGCTGTCGTCGGCCGGGGCGACCCAGGAACTGTCCCCGGGAACGTCGGACGCCACGATCACCCAACTGCTGTCACCGGGAACGGCGGCGGCGGTGGTGCTCCAGCTGCTGTCCCCCGCGATGTCACTCTTCGTCGCCGAGAGGCCGCCCAGCGCTCCGAAGGCCACAACGGCGGAGAAGGCGGCGACAAGCGCCGAGCGAAGCATTCTCTTATGCATAGTCGGCTTCGTCCTCATTTGAAGGTCACCTCTCCCCCGTCCGAATACGACGATGGCCCATTCCGGCACGTCGTGGCCACACAATCGATGCATCATGTTCCTGCACGTTCAGGACCCTGGGGGGTGGAGATTTGGCAATAAATGAGACTAAGCGGACACATCCCCACGGGCTGACCGACCTGTGCGAGGACGGGCGCCGTCTCTACGGGAACGCTCTCCGGACGGGACGCGTCGCCCGTGCGGATGTGGAACCGGCGCCTTGTCTGATGGAGTTCGCCCTCCTTCATGCCGATCCGGACGACCCGAACTGGCTGCGCCCGGTCCCCCCTTCGATCGCCCTCGCCCAGCGGCTGAACCCGATCGAGAACGAGATCACCCAACGCAGGCGGATGTCGATCGAACTCGCCGACGCTTTCGAGCCGTTCATGACTCTCAGCGCCCAGTCCACGACGACCACGCACTCCATCACGGTGCTGGAGGGACTGGACCGGATCAACGCGGCCCTCGACCTGGCCACCGCTCAGTGCCAGACCGAGATGCTCACCGTCCAGCCCAGCCGCCGGCGACTGGAACACACCCTCACCAAGGCCCTGGAACGCGACCGGCCGCTGATCGAACGCGGCTGCCGCATCCGCACCCTCTACCAGCATCCGGCCCGCTACAGCCCTGAGACGCTCGCCTACGTCGCCCAGTTCACCGACGGCAAGGTGGAGTACCGGACGATCGACGAACTCGTCGAGCGGCTGATCATCTGCGACGAGACCGTGGCCTTCATCCCGACCCGCGACGACGGGGAGATCGCCCTCGAACTCCGTCACCCGGGACTCGTCCGCTACCTGATCAAGGTCTTCGAGTTCATGTGGACCCGCGCGGTCCCGCTGAGCGCCGGCGCGCCCTACGAGACCGCCCCCGACGGCATCACCGAGATCCAGCACTCCATCGCCAAGCTCCTCATCGAGGGCCATGTCGACGAGGCCATAGCCCGGCGCCTGGGCATGAACGTCCGCACCTGCCGGGCCCACATCGCCAAACTGGCCCAGCTCCTGGGCAGCGGCAGCCGCGCCCAGCTCGGCTACCTGATCGCTCAGTCCGGAATCCTGGACGAGACGCCTCCCGAGGAGGCCGCCCGGCCGTGACCCCCGACCCGCATGCCGAGCACGGCGTCGAGGACCTGTGCGCCGCGGGCGCGGAACTCTACAGGCGTGCCCTCGGCCACGGGCACGTCTCCGCCCAGGACGCCACGGGGGTGCCCTGCCTCCTCGCCCTCGGCCTGCTGCACCCGGCGCCGGGCGACCCCGGCCGGCTGGAGCCCGTGGCCCCGGCCGTCGCCCTCGACCGGCTGCTGCGCGGTGCCCGGGTCGGCATCGCCGACGAGTGGCGGCGGCAGGAGCGGCTGGCCGAGCTCTTCGCACCGCTGATGCACCTCGCACCGGACACCGGCACGGTGCCGTCCTCCCCGGCCCTGCGGCTGCTCAGCGGCACCCGGCGGATCAACCAGGCCATCGGCGAGGCGATGGCACAGGCCCGCGAGGAGATCCTCTGCATCCAGCCGCACGCCGGCATGGTCGGCGAGCGCGGCACCGCCGCGGGATCCGTCGCCTACGAACGCGACAAGGCGTTCCTCGACCGCGGCGGCCGGTTCCGCACGCTCTACCAGCACACCCTGTTCCACGTGCAGGCGGTCTACGCCTACGCCGAGTCCCTGCAGGGCGACACCGTGGCCCGCGGCCTCGACGAGGTGCCCGACCGGCTGATCGTCATGGACCGCACCGTCGCCTTCCTCCCCGCCGACGACGACGGCCGCATCGCCCTCGAAGTCCGCCACCCCGCACTCATCGGTTACTTGGCCACCGCCTTCGACCGCCTCTGGCACCTGGCCACCCCGATGTTCCCCAAAGCCGAGCACCGCCCCTCCGTCAACGGCATCACCCCCCGCCAGCAGGCCATCGCCGCCCTCCTCGTCGAGGGCCACACCGACGCCGTCGTCGCCGCCCGCCTCGGCATGAACATCCGCACGGCCCGCGTCCACATCGCCAAGCTCGCCGCCACCCTGGGCAGCGAGAGCCGCGCCCAGCTCGGCTACCTCATCGGACGCTCGGGGATCCTCAAGGACCGCGAGGGCCGACCGTGATCCACTGCGAGCACGGCGTCGAGGAGCTGTGCCCGGCCGGCGCGAAGCTGTACGAACGCGCCCTGCGCACCGGGCACATCAGCGCGGAGGACACCGCCGAGGCCCCCTGCCTCACCGACTTCGGCCTGCTCCACCCGGCCCTCGACGACCTGGGCCGGCTGGAGCCGGTGGCCCCCGCCGCGGCCCTGCACCGGCTGCTGCGCTCCTCCGCCGCCCGGATCGCCGACGAACGGCGGCGCGAGGAACGGCTGCTGGCGCAGTTCGAACCGCTGCTGCGGGCCGGCGAACCGGGCCCGGACGGCGAGACTCCCACGCTCCGCCTGCACAGCGGCACCAAGCCCATCAACCAGGCCATCACCGACGCCATGGCCGAGGCGGCCCGTGAGGTGCTCTGCATCCAGTCGCACGCCGGGCTGACCGGCCCCCGCGCCCGCGCCGCCGTCGCGGCCGCCCGCGAGCGCGACCAGGCGATCCTCGACCGCGGCGCCCGCATCCGCGCCCTCTACCAGCACACCCTGCGCCATGTCCCGGCCGTGTACGGCGGCTTCGAGCAGCTGCGCGGCGACATCGAGGTGCGCGGCCTCGACGAACTGCCCGACCGGCTGATCGTGATCGACCGCGAGGTCGCCTTCCTCCCGGCCGACGGCGACGGCGCCCTCGCCCTCGAAGTCCGGCACCCCGCGCTGATCAAGTACTTCGTCACCATCTTCGACCGCCTGTGGCGCCTGGCCAGCCCCCTCTACCCGGTCCTCGAGCACCGCCCCACCGTCAACGGCATCACCCCCCGCCAGCAGGCCATCGCCGCCCTCCTCGTGGAGGGGCACACGGACGCCGTGGTCGCCGAACGCCTCGGCATGAACATCCGCACCGCCCGCGTCCACATCGCCAAACTGGCCGCCACCCTGGGCAGCGAGAGCCGCGCCCAGCTCGGCTACCTCATCTCACACTCGGGGATCCTTGATCAGGAAGACTGACCGCGTCCGAGGCCGCGTCGGACGCCGCGCTCGTGCCGCCCGGCGGCCGGTCCAGGCCCACCTGCGCTATGCGCACGCCCAGTTGGGTACGGCTGGCCGCGCCGAGGGTCTCGGAGAGGCGGGCGATGTGGGCCCGGCAGGTGCGCACGCTGATGCCGAGGCGTTCGGCGATGACCGCGTCCTGGTGGCCCTCCGCGAGCAGCGCCGCGATGGACTGCTCGCGGTGCGAGATGCCCTCGATGCCGGTGTCGGGGAGCGGGGCGGTGAGCGGGATCGCGAGGCGCCAGAGGCGTTCGAAGACCGTGACGAGGTACTCGACGAGGGCGGGGTGGCGCAGCTCCAGGGCCATCGTGCGGTCGGAGTTCGCGGGGATGAACGCCACGGTGCGGTCGAAGAGGATGAGGCGGTCGATGACCTCGTCGAGCGTGCGGGCCTCGACCGCGTCTCCCATCAGCTCCAGGTAGTTGAGCAGGCCCTGGCCGTGCCGGGCGACGTGCGTGTACAGGTCGCGCATCCGCACGCCCCGCCCGCGCAGGGCGACGGCCCGGTGCAACCCCTCGGTCAGCTCCGACTCACGTCGGATACCGCCCGGCTGCACCGTCAGCACCTCCTGCGTACAGGCCTCCGTCGCCTCGTCCATGGCCGCCTGGATCCGGGCCAGCCCGTCGAGCACCCGGATGGCGGCCGTGCCCTCCGCGGAGGCCGACACCGCCTGCAACTGCCGTCCCAGACCGGCGTACCACTCGAACGCCTCGACCGCCGACCCCACCCGCCGCTGGCTGTCCGTCACCTCGTCGTACACCCCGCGCAGCAGCCGGGTCATGACCTCCTGCGGGGCGGTCGGCACCAGCCAGTCCATGTCGTCGGGGTCGGGGTGCAGCAGCGCCAGCTCAAGCAGGCAGGGCACCGTGTCGGCGTCCGTGCGCGGCACCCGGCCCCGGCGCACGGCGCGGGAGTACACACGGTCCCCGACGGCGCACAGCCGGTCGGCACCGTGCGGATGCTCCTCCGTCCTGTGCCCGGCCATCGACCGTTTCACCCCCGGTTTGCTGCCTCTTCCGCAGCGCAACTATGAGCGGTCCGGACCGGGTCCGCAACACGGCTCCCCTCGCCCGGGGCGTCGTAATGCCCGGATGCGACCGGATATCGCACCGCCTCCGCCGGTCACGTTGCAACAAGATGACGGTGGTGGCAGGGGGGCGCGGGCGGCATCGTGGGAGCCGCTTCCCACGGGTGTCGCCGGACACCCGGCGGGGCCCCGGGCCATCCTCCCCCGATCGGGCCGGGGCCCCGTGCAACGCACCCACGGGGGAGGTGCGTTGCAGGGAGGGTCGCTCGCGGACGCGTGACGCGGCGGTCCCGGCGAATCCCCGAAATCCGCCAGTGATCGCCGCGTTACGTGCCCGCTCTAACGTCCCTTCATGGCGGACATATTTGACGCGTACGCGTTGGCCGACGCGTGGGACGAGATGTTTGTGCGGCCGGGTGAGGTCAGGACCGCCTATGAGCCGGTACTGGCAGCGCTCCAGCCGATCGAACCGAGTGAACTGCGGTTCCGGGCCGACCAGATGGCCCGGGCCTTCACCGACCGGGGGGTGACCTACGCCTTCGCGGGCGAGGAACGGCCCTGGCCGCTCGACCTGGTGCCGAGGATCCTCGACGCCCTGGAGTGGGATCTCGTACGAAGAGGCGTGGCCCAGCGGGTCCGGGCGCTGGAGGCCTATCTGGCCGACGCCTACGGACACGCCCGGGCCTTCGAGGACGGGGTGGTGCCCTGGCGGCTGCTGCTGGGCTCACCGCACTTCCACCGGGCGGCGCACGCGGTGGAGCCGCCGGGCGGGGTGCGCATCCACGTGGCCGGAATCGACCTGGTCCGGGACGAGGCGGGGGCCTTCCGCGTCCTCGAGGACAACGTGCGGGTGCCGAGCGGGGTGTCGTACGTCATCGAGAACCGGCGGGCGATGACCCGGATCTTCCCGTCCCTCTTCGCCGAGCAGCACGTGCTCCCGGTGGACGGGTACGCGGGGCGGCTGCTCGCCGCCCTCCGGGCCGCCGCGCCGGGCGGGGCGGCGAGCGATCCCCGGGTCGTCGTCCTCACCCCCGGGCCCAGCAACGCGGCCTACTTCGAACACGCCCTGCTGGCCCGGCTGATGGGCGTGCAGCTGGTGGAGGGGCACGACCTGGTGTGCCGGAGCAACCGGGTGTGGATGCGGACGACCCGCGGCGAGGTCCCCGTGCACGTCGTGTACCGGCGCCTCGACGACGACTTCCTGGACCCGCTCCACTTCCGCCCCGACTCGGTGATCGGCTGCCCCGGCATCCTGAGCGCCGCCATCGCGGGAAACGTCACACTCGCGAACGCCGTGGGCAACGGCATCGCGGACGACAAACTCCTCTACACCTACGTCCCGGACCTGATCCGCTACTACCTCGGCGAGGAACCGGTCCTCCCCAACGTGGAGTCCTACCGACCGGACGAACCAGGGCAGTTGGAGGCCGTCCTCGACCAGCTCGACCAGCTGGTCGTCAAGCCGGTCGACGGCGCCGGCGGGCAGGGCATCGTGATCGGCCCGAAGGCCGACCGGGAGACCCTGGAACGCACTCGCAAAGCCGTCGCCGCCGACCCGCGCGGCTTCATCGCACAACGCCCGGTCGCCCTCTCCACCTCCCCCACCCTCTCGGGTGAACGGATGGCACCGCGCCACATTGACCTGCGGCCGTTCGCCGTGAACGACGGCGACGGCATCTGGGTACTGCCCGGCGGCCTCACCCGGGTCGCCCTCCAGGAGGGCAACCTGATCGTCAATTCCAGCCAGGGCGGCGGCTCCAAGGACACCTGGGTGCTCGCCGAGGGCCCGGCGGAGCGACCGGCGGTACCGACAGCGGCACAACCCGACGTCGCTCCGCGGCAGCTCGGTCCAACCAGCACCCCCAGTGTCGTGCAGGAGGAGGTGCAGCAATGAAGGAGCGCAGCAGCATTGAACCCTCCCTCTCTTGGACGAGAGGGATTCCTGGCTCACACCGCTCGGCCGCTCAGCGAACGGTCGAGTCTTACGCGATCAGCACCAGCCGGGTTGGAGCCAGCCCGGTTCCCCAAGGAATGGAGGTTGCTGTGCTGGCTTGGTTCTCGCTCAGCACGTGTCAACCGTACCAACCGATGTGTGACCGGGGGGCTCGATGAACGACGTGATCCTCTCCCGTATCGCCGAGTCGCTGACCTGGACCGGGCGGTACGTCGAACGGGCCGACGCCACCGGCCGGATCCTCGACGCCTACCTGCACCGGATGCTGGAGGACCCCTGGCGCGACGAGGACGCCGCCTGCCGGTCGCTGTACGCGATCCTCGGCGTGGACGCCGGCGCGGAACGGGTCGACATGCAGCAGGTCCTGGACCAGCTCGCCTTCGACGCCCGCTCCACCTGCTCCATCGAGGGCGCGCTCGGCGCCGCCCGGCTGAACGCGCGCAGTGCCCGTGAGGCCATCTCCTCGGAGATGTGGGAGTGCCTCAACTCCACCTGGCACGCGCTCGGCGACCGGCGCCGCGCGGCCCGCCGCACCGGCCCCTACGCCTACCTGGAGCTGGTCCGTAGCCGGGCCGCGCTCTTCTTCGGGCTGGCCGACTCGACCATGAGCCGGGACGACAGCTGGCGGTTCGTCGTCCTCGGGCGGAGCCTGGAGCGGGTGGACATGACCGTACGGCTGCTGTCGGTGCGGGTGCTCGACGCGGCGCATGCGCCGGACTGGCCGACGCTGCTCAGCGCCAGCGGCGCCGACGAGGCGTACGCACGCGTGCACACCGGCTTCGGGGACACCCCGCGAGTGGCCGAGTTCCTGCTGCTGGACCGGGACTTCCCGCGCTCGGCGCTGCACGCGCTGACCACGGCGGAGGAGTGCCTGGCCGCGCTCGGCCGGCCGCGCCAGGACCCGGCCCGCTCCCCGATCGGCCGGGCCCGCACCCGCCTCGAATACCTGGACACCGCGTCCCTGGAGGAGCAGCTGCCCGTCCTGCTGCGCGACCTCCAGCAGGCCTGCATGGCGTCCGCCGACGCGGTGGCGGAGCGGTTCTTCCCGTACCAGGGGCTCGTGCAGTGGGCCCAGGAAGGAGCCTGAGATGGCTCGTCGCCTCCGGATCCGGCACACCACCCGGGTCTCCTACGCGCAGCCCGCGGCCTCCTCGCACAACGAGGTCCGGATGACCCCGCTGACCCTGCCGGGGCAGACCACGCTGGACGCGCGGGTCACGGTGCAGCCGGCGACCGCCGTCTGGTCGTACTGGGACTACTGGGGCACCCAGGTCACCGGCTTCGACCTCCTGGAGCCCCACGAGGACCTGACGATCACCGCGTCCAGCCTGGTGGAGACGGCGGCGCCGGGCCCGCTGCCGGCCGCACCGGAGTGGGCGGAGCTGGCCGAGCGGGCAGCGGGGTCGCGGCTGCTGGAGTTCGTGAACCCGACGGGACGTACGTCGGTGCCGAAGAAGCTGGTGCGGAAGGCGCTGGGCGCCGCGGAGGGGCTGGGCCCGCACGAGGCCGCGATGGCCGTCTCGGGGCTGGTCGCGGACCGCGTGACCTACCTGCCGGGCGCGACCGGCGTGAACACCTCACCCGCGGAGGCGTGGGCCCAGCGCGCGGGTGTCTGCCAGGACATCACCCACCTCACCATCGCCCTGCTGCGGGGGCTGGGGCTGCCGGCCCGGTACGTCTCCGGGTACCTGCACCCGGAGCGGGAGGCCGAGCTGAACCGTCCCGTCGCCGGGCAGAGCCACGCGTGGATCGAGTACTGGGCCGGCGACTGGTGCGGGTACGACCCGACGAACCGGGTGCGGGCCGGGGAGGACCACGTGGTGGTGGGGCGGGGTCGGGACTACGACGACGTCACGCCGCACAAGGGGATCTACCGGGGGGTGCCGGGAGGGACGCCGGAGGTGACGGTGGAGTTCACGAGGGTCGCGTAGTCGTCTGCGGGCGCGCGGGGGCTGGTCGCACAGTGCCTCCCCCAGCCTTCGGCTGGGGGAGGCACCCTGCCGACGCCGGTAAGCGCCCCACCCCCGCCCGCCCCTTGGGCAGGGCTTACTTGAGGCCCGCCTCCGCGCAAGCGGTCTTGTACGCGGCCGTGCAGATCTGCGAGATCTTGTAGATGCCGTCGGCGACGACGGTGTCCTTGATCTTGCTCTTGGTCACGGCGCTGACCTGCACCAGCTGGGAGGGGATGTCCTTGTTGGTCGGGCTGTCGACGGTGTCCTGGGTGAGCGCGTCGAACTGGATGTCCTTGCCCTGCACCTTGTAGACGGCCATCTGGGCGGCGGCCTCGGCCTCGTCCGGGTAGGGCTTGTAGACCGTCATGTACTGCTCGCCGTTGAGGATCCGCTGGATGGCGTCGAGGTCCGCGTCCTGGCCGGTGATCGGCGGCATGGTGGTGACGCCCGCCGCCTTGAGGGCCTTGACGACGCCGCCCGCCATCGCGTCGTTGGCGGAGTAGACCGCGGCGACGTTGTCCTTGCCGAGCAGGCCGATCGCCTTGGTGACCTCCTTCTCGGCGATGTCCGGGTTCCAGTCCTTGGTGTCGTACGAGTAGCCCGCGGTCGTCACCTTGCCGTTCAGCTCGGACATGGCGCCCGTCTTGAACTGCTTGGCGTTCGGGTCGGTCGGCGAGCCGTTGATCATGATGACCTTGTCGGAGGTGTCGACGTTGCTGCCGAGCGCCTCCAGGAGGGTACGGGCCTGGACCTCGCCCACCAGCTCGTTGTCGAAGGAGACGTAGGCGTCGATCGGGCCCTCGGCGAGGCGGTCGTAGGCGATGACCGGGATACCCGCGGCCTTGGCCTTCTTCACCGTGCCCGCGATGGCGTGCGCGTCGACGGCGTCCAGGATGATCACGTCGACCTTGTCGTCGATCATCTTCTGCATCTGCGTCGCCTGCGTGGAGGCGGACGACGCGGCGTTCTGGTAGTCGACCTTGCCCTGCTTGTTGGTGAGCTCGGCGATCTTCGCCGCCATGATCGGTTCGTCGAAGTTGGCGTACCGGGTGTTGATCTTGTCCGGCATCAGCACGCCCACCGTGATGTCGTTGCCCTTCGTCGGGGTCGCGGACGTCGACGATCCTGTCGCGTTGAGCACGCCGCAGCCGGCAAGCGAAAGGGTCATCGTGGACGCGGCCACAAACATGGCTATACGACGCATACGGGGGCTCACTTCAGGTGCGTTCCGGACGTGGGCTGCTTTGCGACCCAGATGTCTGAAAAGCCAACGCGCACGCCACACCCGACGTCAAGCGGAACTACTTAACGAGTGCGCAACAGCACGCTCCGCTGCAACTGTGAAGACTCCGCGGAATCACCTCCAAACACCCTTTACGGACCCTCCATCCAAAGGGAGTTCATGGGCAGGCAAAGATCAGTACAACCAAGTCGTTTCCTCATGAGTCGACATCGGCAACGGCCGTCCCCGCCGTGTCGATCCGATCAGAGGAACGAATGAACCCAGCCAGAAGCGCCGCGGTCGCCGCCGTGGTGCTCGCCACCGCCGGCACCCTGCTCGGCGGCGCCGTCGTGACCGCCTCGGCGGCCACGAGCTGCGCCTCTCCCGTCCTCAAACGGCAGTTCTTCGCGAACACCACCTTCAAGGGCACCCCGAAGAAGACGGACTGCGACTCCGCGATCAGCGAGAGCTGGAGCGGCGCCCCCGCGTCCGGGCTCCCGAAGGACAACTTCGGCGTCCGCTGGACCGTCACCCGCGACTTCGGCTCCGGCGGACCCTTCGCCCTCACCGCCTCCGGCCTCGACGGGATCCGGGTCTACCTCGACGGCATCCGCAAGGTCGACCTCTGGAAGAACACGACGAAGACGGTGAGCAAGACCGTCAACGTCACCGTCCCCAAGGGCAAGCACACCCTGCGGATCGACTACGCCAACTGGACCGGCGCCGCCAAGGTCAAGTTCACCTACACACCCCGCACTTCCGCCGGCGTCGACAAGGTCAGGCCGCTCGCGCCGACCGGCGCCTCGGCCGACTACATCCCCGACGGGGAGACGGCGTACGCCGAGCTCACCTGGTCCGCCAACAAGGAGATGGACCTCGCCGGATACCGCGTCTACCGGCGGCTGAAGGGGTCCGGCAGCTGGACCCGGGTGGCCGCCACCACGCCCGCCCGGCGCACCGCCGGCGACCAGCCGCCGCCCACCGGGCAGTCATACTACTACGAAGTGCGCGCCTACGACAAGGCGGGCAACGAGTCGGCCGGTTCCGAAGACCAGCTGGTCACCTCCTACGACTGGACCGCCCCCGCCGCCCCGGTCCTCACCGCCTCCGCCGTCGAGGCCTCCAACGACCTCTCCTGGACGGCCCCCGCGGACGCCGCGACCTACAAGGTCTTCCGCAAGTCGGCGTCGGAGACCTCGTACACCGAGATCGCCGAGACCGCCGGCACGAGCTACTCGGACACCAGGGCGTCCTACGGCCGGGCCTACGACTACAAGGTCAGCGCCCTCGACGCGGCCAGGAACGCCCGCGCCTCCAACGTGGTGCGCAGCACCCGGTCCATCCTGCCGCCGCAGAACGTGACGGCGACCGTGCCCAGCTACGGCGTGACGTTCACCTGGACCGAGGCGGCGGGCGGCGACACCGCCGACTACGACGTCTACCGCTCCGCGACCTCCCCGGTGGAGCTCACCAACGACAACCTCACCGACTGCCGCAGCCGCAAGAAGAGCACGGACGCGGCCGGCAACACGGTCCGCTCCTGCGTCGACTACGACGGCGACCAGGGCACCACGTACCACTACGTGATGATCCGGCAGAACACCGCCGGCCGCTGGTCCACCGGCTCCGCCGACATGACCGTCACCCGCCCGGGCGACGAGATCGCGCCGCCTCCGGTGGCCAACCTGACCGCGCAGCCCCTGGAGTACGGCTTCAAGCTGGACTGGGACGACAGCACGGCGGCGGACCTGAAGGAGTACCAGGTCTGGGAGTACTTCTCCTGCTGCACGCCCGACTACCTGGGCACGGTGCCCGCCGGCACCTCCGAGTTCGTGGTCGGTCCGGAGGCGGCCGACGGCGAGTCGCACGAGTACGTCGTCATCCCGGCGGACATCTACGGCAATTACCCCGATTTCACCGGCGCCTACTGGGACGGCGCCGTCTCCCGGGTCACGGCCACCGAACTCGACCTCAGGCCCACCACCGTCCCCGAGGACACCGCGGACTGCTCGCTGACCACCTACACCGCCCTCGGCTACGAGGGCGGCATGTACATCGACTGCGCGGACTCGGTGGCCACGGAGGCCGCCGGCATCAACGTGTACCGCTGGGACCCCGCGACGAGCGCCTACGTCCGGGTGACGGACGTACCGCTGGCTCCCACCGCCACCCACTACACCGACACCACCGTGCCGCACGGCACCACCGTCTACTACCTGCTCTCGGTCGTCGCTCCCGACGGCTCGGAGACCTTCAGCAACGTGGACGCCAGTGTGTCCCTGCCGAGCGGAGCCTGACCACCTGATGAAGACCACCCTGCAGGCGACGGCCGTGGTGCTGGCCACCACGGCCGGCCTTCTCACCACCGTCGCCGTGTCCACCGCCTCGGCGGCCACGAGCTGCGCCTCTCCCGTCTTCAAACGGCAGTTCTTCGCGAACACCACCTTCAAGGGCACCCCGAAGAAGACGGACTGCGACTCCGCGATCAGCGAGAGCTGGAGCGGCGCCCCCGCGTCCGGGCTCCCGAAGGACAACTTCGGCGTCCGCTGGACCGTCACCCGCGACTTCGGCTCCGGCGGACCCTTCGCCCTCACCGCCTCCGGCCTCGACGGGATCCGGGTCTACCTCGACGGCATCCGCAAGGTCGACCTGTGGAAGAACACGACGAAGACGGTGAGCAAGACCGTCAACGTCACCGTCCCCAAGGGCAAGCACACCCTGCGGATCGACTACGCCAACTGGACCGGCGCCGCCAAGGTCAAGTTCACCTACACACCCCGCACTTCCGCCGGCGTCGACAAGGTCAGGCCCCTCACCCCGCTGGATCCGCTGGTGTCCTACGACGGCAACGCCAACACGACGAAGCTGAGCTGGACGAAGAACCGGGAGATGGACCTCGCCGGATACCGCGTCTACCGGCGGCTGCGCGGCAGCACCAGCTGGACGAAAGCGGGGACGACGACGTCGACGACCCTGACCGACGCTCCGCCCGCGACCGGCGACCTCTACTACTACGAGATCCGCGCCTACGACAGGGCCGGCAACGAGTCGACCGGCACGGCCGACGCCCTGGTCACCAGCACCGTGCTGCAGACGCCCGCCCGGTTCACCGCCTCGGCCACCGGCACGGGCGCCGAACTGAGCTGGTCGGGGGTGCACGCCGCGGTGAAGTACCGGGTGGAGCGGACCGACTTCTACGGCGTCGTCACCAAGTCCTGGGACCTCGCCTACACGGTGAGCCTCACCGACGACACGCTCACCCGGGGCGAGACCGTCCAGTACCGGGTCGCGGCCGTGGACGGCTCGGGCCACCTGTCGCCGTTCACCGACCTCAAGGCGGTGACCCGCCCGCTGGCCGCACCCCGCGGACTCACGGCGACCGCGGGCATCGGCAGCGCGACCCTCCAGTGGACGATGAAGGCCGAGGACACCCCGTACGGCGAGTTCCGCGTCTACCGGTCGACGACGCTGCCCGTGGACACCTCGACGGCGCAGTGGGTGACCTGTACGACCAGCTACACCACCCTCTCCGACGGGTCCCGCCGGTACAGCTGCGGCGACTTCTCGGCCGAGGAGGGCACGACGTACCACTACGCGGTGGCGAACGTGCAGTGGCCGCAGGTGTCCCCGCTCTCCGACACCGCGACCGTCACCACGCTGGAGTCGGACAAGCCGCCCGCCCAGGTGACCGGCCTGACCGCGACGGCCACCGAGTACGGCATCGAGCTGGACTGGGACGACAACACCGAGCCCGACCTGAAGCGGTACGCGGTCTACCGGGGCACGGTCCTCGGCGAGGAGGGCGAGGAGCAGGTCTGCTCCGGCTCGGAGTGGGCCTGGCTGTCCCCGTCCACCTCGCACTACCGGGACGTACGGCTGCCGGACGGCGACCACGCCTGCTACTGGGTGGACGCCATCGACAATGCGGGCAACTCCAGCAGGTCGCTGGGGCCCGTGACCGCGGTCGCCGTCGACGAACTGGACCTGACCCCGTCGGTGGCGACCCCGGACGGCTCCCCGCTGACCCTGACGGCGGACACCCCCGACTCGGGTGGCGTCCACCTCGGGTGGAGCGCGGTCGACGCGGCGACCGGCTACCTGGTCTACCGCTGGAACCCGGCGACGCAGACGTACGAGAAGCTGGCTGCCACGAACGACCGCTCCTACGACGACACCACGGCCGCCCGCGGCACCACCCACTACTACTGGGTGACCGCGCTGTACGCCGACGGCACGGAGTCGGCGCCCGGCGCGGACCGGGCGGTCCTGGAGCCGTAGCCACGAGAAGGGCCCCGGCCTGCGGCCGGGGCCCTTCTTCGCGCGGGTTGCTAGTCCTTGGCCTTCTTCGGCCGCCACACCACCAGCGCGCTGGTCTGCTGGACCTCCTGGTACGGGACCAGGTCGCGGCGGTAGGAGGCGTGGACGGCGGCCTCGCGCTGCTGCATCGCGGCCGCCGCGCCGTCGACCGCCGCCTGGAGTTCGGCGACGCGCTGCTGGAGCGCTATGACCTGGTTCTCCAGTTCGATGATGCGCTTGATGCCGGCCAGGTTGATGCCCTCGTCCTGCGACAGCGCCTGCACCTGGCGGAGCAGTTCGATGTCGCGGGCCGAGTAGCGGCGGCCGCGCCCGGCCGTGCGGTCGGGGGAGACCAGGCCGAGGCGGTCGTACTGGCGCAGCGTCTGCGGGTGCAGGCCGGAGAGCTGGGCCGCCACCGAGATGACGTAGACCGGGGTCTCCTCGGTCAGTTCATACGGGTTACGTCGACGGCCGTCCATCTCTGTCATGCTCCCTTCGCGGCCTCGAACAGCTCGGCACGCGGGTCCTCGCCCGCGGTCGCCTCGCGATACGCCTCCAGTGCGTCACGAGCATTCCCCGACAGGTCCTTCGGGACACTCACCTCGACGGTGACCAGGAGGTCGCCGCGGGTGCCGTCCTTGCGGACCGCGCCCTTGCCACGGGCGCGCATGGTGCGGCCGTTGGGCGTGCCCGGGGGCAGCTTGAGGGTGACCGGCGGGCCGCCCAGGGTCGGGACCCTGACCTCGCCGCCGAGCGCCGCCTCGGTGAAGGTCACCGGCACGGTCACCGTGAGGTTGTCGTCCTTGCGGCCGAACACCGGGTGGGCGTCCACGTGCACCATGACGTACAGGTCGCCCGCGGGGCCGCCGCGTTCGCCCGGTGCGCCCTTGCCGCGCAGCCGGATGCGCTGGCCGTCGGTCACCCCGGCGGGGATGCGGACCTGCATGGTCCGGGACGACTTGGCGCGCCCGCTGCCCTTGCAGTCGGGGCAGGGGTTCTCCGCGATCAGGCCGCGGCCCTTGCAGTCCGGGCAGGGGTCGGTCAGCGAGAAGCCGCCGCCGGATCCCCGTGCCACCTGGCCGGTGCCGACACAGGTCGGGCACACCCGCGGGGTGCCGTTCGCGTCGCCGGTGCCCGAACAGGCCTTGCAGGGGGCCTGCGAGGACATCCGCAGCGGGACCGTGGCGCCCTCGATGGCCTCCGTGAAACTGAGCGTGACCTCGGACTCGATGTCCTGACCGCGCCTGGGCTGGGTGCGCGCGCCGGCGCCCCCACCCCGGTTGAACAGGCCCCCCAGGACGTCACTGAAGCCGCCGCCGCCCCCGCCGAAGCCGCCGCCCTGGGCGCCGCCTCCGAAGAGGTCGCCCAGGTCGAAGTTGAAGTTGCCGCCGCCCGCGCCCGGCCCGGGGCGGAAGCCGCCGTTGCCGAAGAGGGCGCGTGCCTCGTCGTACTCCTTGCGCTTCTTGGGGTCGCCGAGTATGTCGTTCGCCTCGGAGATCTCCTTGAAGCGCTCCTCGGCCTTGGCGTTGCCCTTGTTGGCGTCCGGGTGGAACTCGCGGGCGAGCTTCCGGTACGCCTTCTTGATCTCGGCCTCGGTGGCGTCCTTGGGGACGCCGAGGACCTTGTAGTAGTCCTTCTCGATGAAGTCCTTGGTGCTCATCCCCGACGCCCCTCCTTCCACGTGTTACCTACGACGTCAGCCCTCCTCAGGGCCGTTGTCCTTCTCGTCCCCGGCCGCCGGGGCCTCGTCGGTCCCCTCGGCCTTCACCGCCGTCGCTCCCGGCTGCGGTTCGGCGACCGCCACCCGCGCGGGGCGGATGGTGCGCTCGCCGATGCGATACCCGGGCTGCAGGATGGCCACGCACGTCGTCTCGGTGACGTCCGGCGCGTAGCTGTGCATCAGCGCCTCGTGGATCGTCGGGTCGAAGGGCTCGCCCTCCTTGCCGAACTGCTGCAGGCCCATCTTCGCCGCGACCGTCTCCAGCGACTCGGCCACCGACTTGAAACCGCCGACCAGTTCGCCGTGTTCCCGGGCACGGCCGATGTCGTCGAGCACGGGCAGGAGCTCGGTCAGGAGGTTCGCGATGGCGATCTCCCGGACCGTGATCCGGTCGCGCTCCACCCGGCGGCGGTAGTTCTGGTACTCGGCCTGGAGGCGCTGGAGGTCCGCGGTGCGCTCGCCGAGCGCGGTGCGTACCTGGTCCAGCTGCGCGGTCAGACCGGCCAGCTGTGCGCTTGCGTCCCCGGCCGGGGCCGCCCCCTGTGCGGGAGCGGCCTTCGGCTCGGCGTCGTCGGGGGTGGCGCCGGAGGGGACGTCGGGCTTCTCCTCGAAGCCCGGGGTCTCCTCCGTCACGCGGCACCGTCCTTGCGCTCGTCGTCGACGATCTCGGCGTCCACCACGTCGTCGGCGTCACCGGCGGGGGCACCGCCGGCCGCGGCCTGCGAGGCCTGGGCGTCGGCGTACATGGCCTGGCCCAGCTTCTGGGAGACGGCCGCGACCTTCTCCGTGGCGGTGCGGATCTCGGCGGTGTCCTCGCCCTTGAGCTTCTCCTTGAGCTCCTCGACCGCGGCCTCGACCTCGGTCTTGATCTCGCCCGGGACCTTGTCCTCGTTGTCCTTGAGGAACTTCTCGGTCTGGTAGACGAGCTGCTCGCCCTGGTTGCGGGTCTCGGCGGCCTCGCGGCGGCGGTGGTCCTCCTCCGCGTACTGCTCGGCCTCCTGGCGCATGCGGTCGACCTCGTCCTTCGGCAGCGAGGAGCCGCCGGTGACGGTCATCTTCTGCTCCTTGCCCGTGCCCAGGTCCTTCGCGGTCACGTGCATGATGCCGTTGGCGTCGATGTCGAAGGAGACCTCGATCTGCGGGACACCGCGCGGGGCCGGCGGCAGACCGGTCAGCTCGAACATGCCGAGCTTCTTGTTGTACGCCGCGATCTCGCGCTCGCCCTGGTAGACCTGGATCTGGACGGAGGGCTGGTTGTCCTCGGCGGTGGTGAAGATCTCGGACCGCTTGGTCGGGATCGTCGTGTTCCGCTCGATGAGCTTGGTCATGATGCCGCCCTTGGTCTCGATACCGAGGGACAGCGGGGTCACGTCGAGGAGCAGGACGTCCTTGACCTCACCCTTGAGCACACCGGCCTGGAGCGAGGCGCCGATGGCGACGACCTCGTCCGGGTTCACACCCTTGTTGGCCTCCTTGCCGCCGGTCAGCTCCTTGACGAGCTCGGCGACGGCGGGCATACGGGTGGAGCCGCCGACGAGGACGACGTGGTCGATCTCGCCGAGCTGGATGCCGGCGTCCTTGATGACGTTGTGGAACGGCGTCTTGCAGCGCTCCAGGAGGTCCGCGGTCAGCTGCTGGAACTGGGCGCGGGTGAGCTTCTCGTCGAGGTGCAGGGGGCCCTCGGCGGAGGCGGTGATGTAGGGCAGGTTGATCGAGGTCTCCGTGGAGGAGGACAGCTCGATCTTGGCCTTCTCGGCGGCCTCGCGGAGGCGCTGGAGGGCCATCTTGTCCTTGCCGAGGTCCACGCCGTGGCCGGACGCGAACTGCTTGACCAGGTAGTCGACGACGCGCTGGTCCCAGTCGTCACCACCGAGGTGGTTGTCGCCGTTGGTGGCCTTCACCTCGACGACGCCGTCGCCGATCTCCAGGAGGGACACGTCGAAGGTGCCGCCACCGAGGTCGAAGACGAGGATCGTCTGGTCGTCCTTGTCGAGGCCGTACGCCAGCGCCGCCGCGGTGGGCTCGTTCACGATGCGCAGGACGTTCAGACCGGCGATCTCGCCGGCCTCCTTCGTCGCCTGGCGCTCGGAGTCGTTGAAGTAGGCCGGGACGGTGATGACCGCGTCGGTCACCTTCTCGCCCAGGTAGGCCTCGGCGTCCCGCTTGAGCTTCTGCAGGATGAACGCGGAGATCTGCTGGGGGTTGAAGTCCTTCCCGTCCAGCTGGATCTTCCAGTCGGTGCCCATGTGGCGCTTCACGGACCGGATCGTCCGGTCCACGTTGGTGACCGCCTGTCGCTTGGCGACCTCGCCGACCAGAACCTCGCCGTTCTTCGCGAAGGCGACGACGGACGGCGTGGTCCGGGCACCCTCGGCGTTGGTGATGACGGTGGGCTCGCCGCCTTCAAGAACGCTGACGACGGAGTTAGTCGTGCCCAGGTCGATGCCGACCGCACGTGCCATGGTGATTTCCTCCAGCTGACTTGAGTGGAACGGACTCAAGTGTGCATGAAGCCTCGCCCTGGGTCAACAGACCTGAGTGGAGCAGACTCAAGTCTTATCCGTTCCTTACACGCAAGTGCCCGCTGACCTGCGTCGATACAGCATTACGGGGCCCGTACACCGGCACCCGAAGGAGTAGCAGCACGATGCTGAAGGTGACGCAGGCGACGCAGGTGGCGCCGGCCCGGCCGACCCAGCCGCCGTGCACGAGCACCGCGACGAGCACCCCGGCGAAGGACGCGGCACCGAGGACCACGGTTGCCCGCCGCGAGGTGAGCCCGAGCCGCCGCAGCCGGTGCGCGAGATGGTCGGGCCCGCGCCGCAGCACCGGGCGTCCGGCGAGGAGCCGTGACAGCACGACGAGCAGGACGTCGGCGCTCGCCACGGCGGTGAGCGCGAACAGCACGCCCGCGCTGGCCGCCGGGTCGTACCCGGACCGCGTGACCAGCGCGGCCGCGGCCAGCACGAACCCGGTGAACAGCGAGCCGGTGGCACCGAGGGCGATCCGCGCGGGAGCCCAGTTGTGGAGCAGGAACCCGGTGAGCGCGGCCGCGAGCACGCTCAGCAGTACGGCGAGCCCGTCCATCACCTCGGCGGCGGCACAGGCCCCGACCCCGAAGGCGGTCACCACCCCGACGGTCCCGGCCAGCCCGTCCGCGTGGTCGAGCCCCTTGAAGGCGACGGCGACGAAGGCGATCCAGCCCGCGCCGAGCACCCCGCCGACGATCCCGAACTCGCCGTACGGCACCACGCACGCGGCCGCCACCGCCGTGCCGAACAGCAGGAACCGCGTCTTCAGCCGCCACACGTCGGCGACCACCCCGAGCAGCGCCACGGCTCCCCCGGCGGCCACCAGCTCCCCGACGCCGGTGCCGAGCGGGGCGACGCCGGTCCAGTCACCGGCGAACGCGACCAGGCAGGTGGCGCCGACCACGGCGAGGCCGCCCAGCGCGGGCACCCGCCGGGCCCGCCGCCGGTCGAGGAGCCCGAGCCGCAGGGCACACGGGCGGATCAGCGCGGCGAGGAAGGCGGCGAGCAGGAAGGCGGTGGTGGCGGCGGCGATCCCGTAGAGCACGGGTCCAAATTAGACCTACATGTAACAATTCTGTACGAATAACACGATCGGGTTGGGGCGTACCGCCCAGGCAGACCTCAGCGATCCAGATCACCCCGCACCTGGCTACAGTGCGAGTAAAGATGCGGGTAGTCTCGAACGGACTGCATAAGTTACCGCTTAGTAATTTCGGGAACCCTCTGAGAAGAGACCCGAAGAGACCACCCCTCGCAGGCCCGAGGAGCCCCCATGCAACTCGCCGCGATCATCGTGTCGCTGGTTCTGATCGTGGTTGGCGTGGCGTTGTTCGCCCGCGCCGTCCTGCAGATCTACAACTTCATGCGGCTCGGCCAGAACGTGCCCGCCGGCACCCGTACCGACGAGCCCGTCCAGCGGACCGTCACGGTGGTCAGGGAGTTCCTCGGCCACACCCGGATGAACCGCTGGGGCATCGTCGGCGTGGCGCACTGGTTCGTCGCGGTCGGCTTCTTCTCCCTCCTGCTGACGATCGTCAACGCCGTCGGCCAGCTGTTCCAGGCCGACTGGATCCTGCCGGTCATCGGCGACTGGGCGCCGTACAACGTCTTCGTCGAGTTCATCGGCACCATGACGGTGCTCGGCATCCTGGTGCTGATCGCGATCCGCCAGCTGAGCAAGCCGAACCGGCCCGGCCGCAAGTCCCGGTTCGCCGGCTCCAACTTCGGCCAGGCGTACTTCGTCGAGACCGTCATCCTGATCGTCGGCGTCTGCATCTTCACGCTGCACGCGCTGGAGGGCGCCCAGCACCACGTGGACTCCTACGAGGCGTCGTTCTTCATCTCGTACCCGGTGGTGTCCTGGTTCCGGGGCATGGACCTCTCCACGCTCCAGAACCTCACCTACTTCTTCGCCGGCCTGAAGATCGCGACCTCCTTCATCTGGATGATCGTGGTCGCCCTCAAGACCGACATGGGCGTCGCCTGGCACCGTTTCCTCGCCTTCCCGAACATCTGGTTCAAGCGGAACGCGACGGGTGAGACCTCGCTGGGCGCGCTGCTCCCGATGACCTCGGGCGGCAAGCCGATCGACTTCACCGACCCGGGCGAGGACGACGTCTTCGGCGTCTCCCAGGTGGAGCAGTTCTCCTGGAAGGGCCTGCTCGACTTCTCGACCTGCACCGAGTGCGGTCGATGCCAGTCGCAGTGCCCGGCCTGGAACACCGGCAAGCCGCTCTCCCCGAAGCTGCTGATCATGTCCCTGCGGGACAACGCGCACGCCAAGGCGCCCTACCTGCTGGCCGGCGGCGGCAAGACCGCCGAGGGCGAGGAGAAGGGCTCCGAGGAGCAGCTCGCCCAGGTGCCCGCCGCGGCTCTCGCCGAGGCCGAGCGGCCGCTGATCGGCACCGCCGAGGAGAACGGCGTCATCGACCCGGACGTGCTGTGGTCCTGCACCACCTGCGGCGCCTGCGTCGAGCAGTGCCCTGTCGACATCGAGCACGTCGACCACATCGTCGACATGCGCCGCTACCAGGTGATGATCGAGTCCGCGTTCCCGTCCGAGGCGGGCACGATGCTCAAGAACCTGGAGAAGAAGGGCAACCCCTGGGGCCTGGCCAAGAAGCAGCGCCTGGAGTGGCTCAAGGAGGTCGACTTCGAGGTCCCGGTCGTCGGCAAGGACATCGAGGACCTCACCGAGGTCGAGTACCTGTACTGGGTCGGCTGCGCGGGCTCCCTGGAGGACCGCGCCAAGAAGACCACCAAGGCCTTCGCCGAGCTGCTGCACATCGCGGGCGTCAAGTTCGCGATTATGGGCGGCGACGAGAAGTGCACCGGCGACTCCGCCCGCCGCCTGGGCAACGAGCCCCTCTTCCAGGAGCTCGGCATGGAGAACGTCGCCGCGCTGAACATGGCGTTCGGCGAGGATGACGAGGACGAGTCGACGAAGAAGCCGAAGTCGGCCAAGAAGATCGTCGCCACCTGCCCGCACTGCCTCAACACCATCGGCAACGAGTACCCGCAGCTCGGCGGCGACTACGAGGTCATCCACCACACCCAGCTGCTCCAGCACCTGGTGGACGAGGGCAAGCTGGTCCCGGTCACCCCGGTCGAGGGCATCATCACCTACCACGACCCCTGCTACCTGGGCCGCCACAACAAGATCTACACGCCCCCGCGCGAGATCATCGCCAACGTCCCGGGCCTCAGGAACGAGGAGATGCACCGCCACAAGGAGCGCGGCTTCTGCTGCGGCGCGGGCGGCGCGCGGATGTGGATGGAGGAGCGGATCGGCAAGCGCATCAACAACGAGCGCGTCGACGAAGCTCTTTCGTTGAACCCGGACATCGTCTCCACCGCCTGCCCGTTCTGCCTGGTCATGCTCACCGACTCGGTCAACGGCAAGAAGAACGAAGGCAAGGCCAAGGAGTCCATCACCGTCGTCGACGTGGCCCAGCTGCTCCTCGACTCGGTGAAGACCCCGGTCGACCCGGCGGGCGCCGCTGAGCAGGAGAGCGAGCCGGAGCCGGAGCCGGTGAAGTAGCCCCTTCGGACGCGGAACGCCCCCCGAGCCCCCTGTGGCTCGGGGGGCGTTCTGGTTTCCCCGGGGGCCGGTCGGCCGCCTCCGTCCCCCGGACGGCCCTCTCCTGCTCGCGTGCGCGCGCCGCGGCGGTTCGGCTGGCAGGAGGGCCGGATCGAGCGGGAGGTACGGGTGGCGGAGGACAACGCGCACGACGGCGGTGCCGGGGACCGGTCCGACGACGTGCGGGAACTGCGGGCCCGGGTCGCGGCCCTGGAGAGCGAACGGGCCCGGCCGCCCCGGCACCACGTCAGGTCCCTGCTCGCCGTCGTCCTGATCGTCCTCGGCTGCCTGCTCGCCCCGCTCTCCGTGGTCGCCTCGTGGGCGGCCGACCAGGTGGGCGACACCGACCGTTACGTCAGCACGGTCGCCCCGCTCGCCTCGAACGCCGACGTGCAGAACGCCGTGGCCAACCGGGCCACCGACGCCCTCATGTCCCGCCTCGACCTGCCCGCCCTGCTCGCCGACGTGGCCCCCGCGGACCGGCCCCGTCTGCAGCAGGCGCTGGGCGGCAGACTCGGCGACGCGCTCGAAGGGGCCGTCCGCAGCTTCGTCCACGACAAGGCCCGCGAGGTCGCCGCGTCCGACGCGTTCCGGACCGTCTGGACCGACGCCAACCGCCGGATCCACAGCAGCCTCGACAAGGCCCTCACCGGCAGCGGCGGCGGCGCGGTGCAGCTGACGGACGACAGCGTCACCCTCGACATCGGCCCCATCGTGGACCAGGTCAAGCAGCGCCTCGTCGACGCCGGGCTGACCCCCGCCGAGCACATCCCCGCCGTGCACGCCGACTTCACCCTCGTCAGGTCCGACCAGGTCGGCAAGGTCAAGACCTACGTGCGGCTGCTGCAGCTCGCCGGGGACTGGCTGCCCGTGCTGGCCGTGCTGCTGGTCGCCGCCGGGGTACTGCTCGCGGTCCGGCGGCGCCGGGCCCTGGTGGCGGGCTGCCTCGCGGTCGCCGTCACCACCGGGCTGCTCGGCATCGGGCTGCGCGTGTTCCGCGTGTTCTACCTGGACCGGCTGCCCGCGGGCGTCTCCCCGGGCGCGGCGGCCGCCGTCTACGACGCGCTGACCCACTTCCTGCGCACCGGCGTGCGCGTGGTGGTGGCCCTGGCCGTCGTCGTCGCCCTGGCCGCCTGGCTCTCCGGCCCCGGCCGGTACGCCGGGCTGGTCCGGGGCCTGTGGACGTCCGGGATCGGCGCGGTACGGGGCACCGCCGACCACGCCGGGCTGCGCACCGGGCCGGTCGGCCCCTTCGTCCACCGCTACCGCGCCTGGATCACCTGGGTCCTGGTCGCCGTGGCGGTGCTGGTCTACCTGCTGTGGCCCTTCCCCACCGGCTGGGTGGTGGTCGGCACGGCCCTGTGCCTGCTGTTCGTCCTGGCCGTGGTGGAGTTCCTGGCGGCGGCCCCATAGCGGCCGAGCGCCGTCGTTCGTCCGCGGCACCGTCGTGGCTGATCGCGCGGTTCCCCACGCCCGTTATGGGGCGCTGTCACGCCTTCAGCCCGATCGCCGCACACGCCGACCGGTACTTCGGGGTGCAGATCTGGGCGACGGTGTAGACGCCGTCCGCGATCACCGTGTCCTCGATGTTGCTCTTCGTGAGGGCGACCACCGGCACGAGCGTCGCGGGGACGTCCTTCTCGGTCGGGCTGTCGACCTTGTCCTGGGCCAGCGCGTCGTACTGGATGTCGCGCCCCTGCACCTTGTACACCGCCATCTGCGCGGCGTCGGTGGCCTCGTCCAGGAACGACTTGTACACGGTCATGTACTGCTCGCCCGAGACGACCCGCTGCACCGCGTCCAGGTTCGCGTCCTGCCCGGTCACCGGGGGAATCGTGGTGGCGCCCGCCGCCTTGAGCGCGTCGATGACGGCGCCGGCCATCCCGTCGTTGGCCGAGTAGACGGCGGCGATGTTCTTCAGGCCGACGGCCCGGATCGCCTTCTTCATGTTCGCCCCGGCGACCGCGGGCGACCACTTGTCGGTGTCGTACTCCTCGGCGATGCGGACCTTGTTCTTCAGCTCGCCGAGGGCGCCCTTCTTGAAACTCGCCGTGTTCGGGTCCGCGGGGTCGCCGTTCATCATGACGACCTCGCTGGCCGCCGCCCTGTCGCCGAGCGCACCGAGGATGGCGCGGCCCTGGACCTCGCCGACGAGTTCGTTGTCGTGCGAGACGTACGCGTCGATCGGGCCCTGTGCGAGCCGGTCGTAGGCGATGACGGGGATGCCGGCGGCCTTCGCCTTCCGGACGTCCGGTGCGATGGCCCTGGCGTCCACCGCGTCGACCAGGATGACGTCGGCCTTCCGGTCCACCATCTGCCGGAGCTGCCGGCTCTGGGTGGCCGGGCTCGCCTCGGCGTTGGCGTAGTCGACCTTGCCCTTGCCGTGGGTGAGGGAGGCGACCTCCTTCTCGATGATGGGGCGGTCGAAGTTCTCGAACCGTGCGGTGTCCTTGTCGGGCAGGAGCAGCCCGACCGTGATGTCGTCGCCCTTCTTCGCGGACGCGGAGTCGCCGCTCCCGCCGATGCCGTCGACGACGCCGCACGCGCTGAGCGCGAGGGCGGACGCGGAGGCGGCCAGGGTGATCGCGAGGCGGGGCAGGGGGATCCCGCGGAGGATGGGAACGCTCACATCAGGCGCCTTCCGGGTGGGGGGAGCGTCATGCGCAACCGATGGTGTGAACGAAGCAAACGCGTAGCGGCCGGATACGTCAAGACGTATGGACAACGCGGCAGTTGGGGGCCGTTCCGCACACTGCCCGGCGGCGCCCGGTGGGTGACCGTTCTACCAGGTCAGGCCAGCAGGGCGGGAGTTGGGGGGCGACGGTCCGGGGGCGACGGGCCGGGGTCGCGGAGGGACGGAAGCCAGGAGTGGACAACGGGTGCCCCACGCCGGGGACTTCACCAGGTCTTCGCAGTTGCTACCGCGCCTTCACAGGCGCGAGCCGGGCACCGTCGTCCCGGCGGGCGCCACCGGAGGGTCGGCACGCCCCCGACGGGAGGACGTCGCCACCCGTGTCGGTCCGTCGACGGCCTCGGTCCCCCCTGGTACTGCGGGGCGTGCCCGGTCCCGGCGAGCGCACCCGGCTGCCGGTCCTCAAGGCGACCGCCGAGCTCGGCCACCGGCTCGACCGCACCGCCCTGGAGAAGACCCACGTCCTGCGCCGGCTCCGCTTCCGCGACCGCCAGGTCGTCGTCCTGGACGCCCGGGGCGAGGACGGCGTGGGCGAGTGGAACCTCGTCGCGGAAGACCAGGTCCCTTACCGCCCGGTCGAGTTGACGGTCGGACGTCGCGGGCGCGGCCAAGGCAGGGGGTGTCGCCTCCCCGGCGGCGGTCCCGCCCTCTCGACGCCCCGGCGTCGGTTCCCGTCGCCCCCGCCCGGCTGCCGCCCCCCGGAACGGAGACGGCCCGGGTGCGGGACCCGGGCCGTCGTCCGTGTGGTGCCGGCGGGATCAGGGCTTCTGCTTGACGAGGGCCGGGACGAAGCGCAGGGCGTCCACGGTGCCGACGCCGGTGGCGAGGTCGTAGCCGTTGACCGCCTTGTAGCCGGTCACGCCCTGGTAGCTGTTGTCCGTGCCGTCGTTGACGTCCACGATGCCGGTGATCTTGGAGCGGTAGGAGGAGAGGTCGTACAGCCGCTTCTGGATGTTGCCCAGCCGGTGGCCGGCGGCCTGGTCGGCGAGGGCGACGATGCCCGCGAAGAGCGGGGTGGCCTCGCTGGTGCCGCCGCTGACGTCCCAGCCGGTGGCGGTCGGGTCGAAGCTGGAGTAGATCCAGGCGCCGCCGTTGACCGCGGCGGACATCGAGATGTCCGGGGTGCCGCGGCGGGTGCCGACCACCTTCTTCACGCCGTTCTGGAAGGACGGGCGGGTGAACACGTGGGACTGACCGCCGCCGCCGGAGCCGTAGTCGTTGTAGACGCTGTCCGGCTTGACGCGGTTGCCCTTGTCGTCCAGGTGGAGCTGGGTGCCGCCGACGGAGGTGACCAACGGGTCCGAGGAGGGCCAGGAGTTGACGCGCTTCTTGTAGTACGTCTTGCCGTCCGCCTGGAGGTCGGTGGCACCGCCGTCGCCGGAGGCGGCGAGCACGGTGACGTGCTTGCGGTCGGCGTCCTGGAAGGCGTACCGCAGCTTCTTGATGCTGGAGAAGTCACCCTTGGCGAAGCCGGGGAAGGTGTTCTCGGTGGCGCCGAAGCTCTGGCTGATGACGTCGCCGACACCGTGGTCGATCATGTACTTCTCGGCATCCATCATCTCCGGCAGACCGGTGGTGCCCTCGGTCTCGGAGACGGCCGTCTCGACGACGACGATCTTCGCGGCGGGCGCCACCGCGTGCGCCATCTCCACGTCCAGGGTGGTCTCGCCGGCCCAGCCGGTCATGTCGGAGTTCTTGGGGTCGAAGGCGGGGACGTGCCCCCACTTGACGACCTTCACCTTGGTACTGGGCAGCCCGAACTGCCTGCTGTAGACGTCGAGGTCGTGCTGGACGGTCGGCGAACCGTACGAGTCGACGATGACGATGGTGCGCCCCTTGCCCGTGACGCCCTTGCGGTAGAGGGCGTTCAGGTCGTACGCGGTGCGGTACTGGAGCGGGGTGTAGCAGTTGATCTGCCACTTGGCCTGGCACTGCGCGTCGGAGAGCGGGCTGCTCACGCGGTGTGCCAGGGTGTGCCCGACGACGGCCGGTACCGCGAGGGTGTGCGGTGCGGCGACGGGCGCGGCGGCCGTGAGCGCGGTGGCCGCGAGGGCGGCGACCGACGTGGCAGCCGCGACGCCCCGCCCGGTGCGGGCTATCTGCATGGATCCCCCTGTGGTTCGGAGTCTCACGAAGTGATCTCGGAGTGGTCTTCGCGCATCACACCGGAGAGGTCATGCACAGATCAAGTACGTTGAACCGACAATGCCGAACCCTTTACCCTGCGTTATCCCGCCATTAGCCTTCCAGCGGTCGGGAACAGAACTGGAACCCCGGTAGCGGTCTTTCCGTCTTCCCTCGTCGAACAGGACCTCCACCTTCCCTCAACCTCTAGCAAATCGGCCGGGACTTGAGACACACACCACTGAGACCCTGGGCCGTGGCGGCTGCCACGGCCTTCGCGTTCCTCGTCGCACTGGAGGTCGCCGCACGCCACTACGGTCTGCCGGGACCGCTCACCAACCAGGCCCGCGAGGTGATGTGCGCCCCCAAGTCCGGCTTCCTGCTCTACGCCGGGCTGGCGTTGACGATGGTGGTGCTCACCTGGCGGCAGCGGTTCGCCGCCCTCGGCGCCGCGATCGGCATCGACCTCGCCTTCGCCGCGGTCCGGTGGGCGACCGGTGCCGAGGTGACCCGCGGCCAGCCGTTCGGCAACGGCGCCCTGTGGGTGCTGCTCGGCTGCGCGGTCGTCGCCGTGACCCGCCGCACCGGCCCGGAACGCGTCCTGCTGCTCAAGGGCGTCGGTCTCGGCCTGCTGCTGGTGACCGGCCGCAAGACCGGCGACACCTGGCTGCTCATCACCTCCAAGACCCGCCCGGCGGTGCTCGACCAGTACGTGGCCACCGCCGACCACGCCCTGGGCAACCCGTCGTGGCTGGTGGGCCGGGTCGTCACCGCAAGCGGCCCGGTCGGCTTCAACCTCCTCGACGTCGTCTACGGCCAGCTCGCCGTGGCCGCGGTCGCCGTCGCGCTGTACCAGCTGCGCGGCGTGGCGGCCGACCGCCGCTTCCCGCGCCACCACCTGGTCCGCACCTTCCTGGTGATAGGCCTGCTCGGGCCGGCCGTCTACATGATCTTCCCGGTGGTCGGACCGGTCTTCGCCTACGGCACCGGCGCCGACCACTGGGCGTCGGTCAGCCTCTGGCCGGAGCGGCCGCCGCACGGCGGCCACTGGCCGGTGCCCGACCTGTGGCCGCGCACGGTGCCGCGGATCAGCGCCCCGCGCCCCGTGTCGTACGACGGGTTCACGCCGCGCAACTGCATGCCCAGCCTGCACACGGCGTGGGCCACCGCGATCTTCGTGCACTCCCGGCGGGGCCCCCGGGCGCTGCGCTGGGCGGGCACGTTCTGGCTGGCCGCCACGGTCACCGCGACGCTGGGCTTCGGCTACCACTACGGCGCGGACCTCCTCGCCGGCGCGGTGTTCGCGCTCACGGTCGAGGCGGCCCTGCGCACGTTCGACCGCGGCTGGGACCCGTCCGGCATCCGGCTGGTCGCCCACGGTACGACGGTCTTCGTCGCACTCCTGGCGTCCTACCGCTGGCTGCCGCTGGAGATGGCCACGCACCGCTGGGCAGCAGGCCCGCTGCTCATACTGGCGACGGCCTCGGTGGTCCACCACTACGTGCGGACCGTCAACCGCTGGGATCCCCGGCCCGAGACGGCGGCGCGACCCGGGGTCCCGCAGCCCGAACTGGTCTGAAGCGGTGTGCTGGCACGAGGCCATGGCGGGCGCCCCGGCCACCGGTAACACGCGGGCCGGGTGTGCCGCCGTCGACCACCATCCGGGGTGGACGCCACTGGCAGGCCCGCTCTGGGGGGAACGAGAGTTCTTGCGTCAAATGCGTGGCCTTCACCGATGGTGGTCGTTGGACGGGGTGACGGATTTCGGCGACACAGGGGCGGGGGTGCGGGCGGTGAGTGAGCTGCGAGAGATGGCGACACCGTTCGTGGTGCCCGGCCCTGCGGGCGTCGCAGTCCGTCGCCCAAGGGGTGGCACGCCTAGTCCCGCCGTCTACGCGTCCTCGAAGACCGGCTGGAGGCGACGCGGGCCGACCGGCAGGCCGGTGTGGTGGACGTGGTGCGCGGCGGGAAGCGGTTGCTGACCACACGGCACCATCTGAAGGCAGCGCAGCTCGCCGAACGAAGAGTGGCGTCGGCGGTGGCAGGCCGGGCGCCGGTTCCTCCAGGCCGATGGCGAGTCCGGCAAGCGGTACGGCAGTGAGACCATCCGCGTCACCCCCGACGGCGAAGTCTCGATCAAGCTGCCCTCGCCGCTGGCACACCTGTTCTGGTCGACCGCGTTCGCTCCGCGTCCGGGCAGCACCTACTCACTCCCGCTCAGTCTCCAGGAACGGTAGGTGATCACCAGCATGGTGACGCCGTCCGGGGCGGTCCAGGGGCCGTGCGGCATGCCGGGCGGGCGGCAGGCGTACATGCCGGCGGTGAAGGTCCGCTCCAGCGTCAGGTCGTACAGGGCTCCCTCGACGAGGTAGACCTCCTCCCAGAAGTCGTGGCGGGTCACCCCGTCCGCCGAGGTGTCCGTGCCCGGGGCCCAGCGGACCAGCGCGGTACGGGACCCGCGCTCGGGGTCCTCGGCCAGGACACGCTCCTCGACCCCCGGGGCGGCGCCGGCCGGGGCCCGCCACGGTCCGTCGGGGACATGGAACTCCAGCTCGGGCTTGCTCACCGCGCCGCCTCCGGTCTCGATCACGGGACATCGACGCTGGGCATACTTCTTGCCTCCGGACCGCGTGCGCAACCTCCGTGCGGGACCGGTCCGCCGACGGCGCCGTGCCGGTTCACGGCCCGGTGCCGAGCCACTGCTCGGTCCAGATGACCTTTCCGTCGGGCGTGTAGCGCGTCCCCCAGCGGTCGGCGAACTGGGCCACCAGGAAGAGCCCGCGACCGCCCTCGTCCAGGGTGGCGGCCCGGCGCAGGTGCGGGGAGACACTGCTGCCGTCGGAGACCTCGCAGATGAGGCAGCGGTCGTGGATCAGGCGTACCCCGACGGGGCCCGTCGCGTGCCGGATGGCGTTGGTGACCAGCTCGCTCAGGATCAGCTCCAGGGTGAACGCCTCCTCCTTCAGGCCCCAGTCCCGCAACAGCTCGGTGGCCGCGGCCCGGACCCCGGCGACCGCCGCGGGATCGGACGGCACGGTCCAGAACGCGGTGTGCTCGTCGTCCAGCGCCCGGGTGCGGGCGACGATCAGGGCCACGTCGTCCCGGGACGCCCCGGGCAGCATGGCGTCCATGGCCGCCTGGCACATCTGGTCCGGCGTGCGCCCCGCCACCGCCAGGGCCCGGCGCAGGCGCTCGATGCCCTCGTCGATGTCCTCGCGCCGGTCCTCGATCAGGCCGTCGGTGTAGAGCACGATGCCGCTGCCCTCGGGCAGCAGCACCTCGCCCGCCTCGTAGGGCAGGCCGCCCAGCCCCAGCGGCGGCCCCGCCGGTACGCCGGGCAGGCGGGCGTCGCCGTCCGGGAGCACGATGACGGGTTCCAGGTGGCCCGCCCTGGCCATGGTGCACACTCGGGAGACCGGGTCGTAGATCGCGTACAGGCAGGTGGCGCCCGTGAGGGTGCTGGTGCCGTGCTCGCCGTCCCGGTCCTGGTCGATGCGGGTGACCAACTCGTCGAGATGCCAGAGGAGTTCGTCGGGCGGCAGGTCGAGCGTCGAGAAGTTGAGCACGGCGGTGCGCAGTTGGCCCATGGTGGCGGCCGCGTGCAGTCCGTGCCCCACGACGTCGCCCACCACGACGGCGACGCGCGCCCCGGGCAGCGGTATCACGTCGAACCAGTCGCCTCCCACGCCGCCGAGCCCCGCCCCCGCCGGCAGGTAGCGGTACGCCACGTCGACCGCGTTCTGCTCCGGCAGGGCGTGCGGCAGGAGGCTGCGCTGCAGCGTGACCGCCATCGTGCGCTCCCGGGTGAAGCGGCGCGCGTTGTCGATGCTGGTGGCCGCGCGGGCCACCAGCTCCTCGGCGAGCGAGAGGTCCTCCCTGGTGAAGGGGGTCGGCTCCTTGGAACGCCAGAAGGTCGCCACGCCGAGGATCACGCCGCGGGCCCGTAGCGGAGCGGAAATCATGGAGTGGATGCCGTAGGCCACCAGTTGGCGTGCCCGGTCGGGGTCCTGGGCCTGCCAGCCGGAGAAGGCCGCCATGTCGGACTCCAGCACCATCCGCCCGGAACCGAAGCCCTCGCCCTGCGGAGAGAAGGGGGCGAAGTGGATGAGCGCGCCGGGCGGGCAGAGCGGCACCCCCTGCCGGATGCCGTGCAGGGCGACCCGGCGCAGCTCGGCCAGGCCCGCCTCGTCGGGTTCCTCGCCGCCCAGCACGGTGTCGGCCAGGTCGACGGTGACGTAGTCGGCGAACCCCGGCACGGCGAACTCCGCCAGCTCCTCGGCGGTGCGTGTCACGTCGAGGGTGGTGCCGATGCGCAGTCCGGCGTCGTACAGCAGCGTGAGCCGTTCCTGGACCAGCTCGATCCGGCCGGTCAGCGCGATGAGTTCGGTGGTGTCCCGCAGGGTGGCGACCGTGCCGCCCGGTCCGGACGGCACGTCCATGGGGCGCTGGCTGACGGCCAGCAGCCGGTCACCGACCTCGATCACCTCGTCCGTGGCCGCCCTGCCTGACGCGAGGAGCTCTTCGGCCCTGGGGGCGATCCCCAGCTCGGTGACGGGCCGGCCGTCCCCGTCGCCCGCGAGGCCCAGCAGGCGCCGCGCCTCGTCGTTGGCCAGCAGCAGCCGGCCCCGCGGGTCGACGATCAGGACGCCTTCGCGCACCGAGTGGAGGACGGCGTCGTGGTGCTCGTACATACGCGTGATCTGCACCGGCCCCAGACCGCGCGTCTGGCGGCGCAGGCGCCTGCCGACGAGTGCCGTGCCGCCGGTGGCGGCCGCGAGTGCCAGCCCCGTGCCCCCCAGGACGAGCGGCACCTGCCGGGCGGCCGCCAGGCTCACCCGGTGGACGGTGATGCCCGCGGAGACCAGTCCGACGACCTTGCCCGCGGTGGTCGTCACGGGCACGACGGTCCGGACGGAGGGGCCGAGCGTCCCGGTCGTCGTCTCGGTGACGGTGCCGCCGCGCTGTGCCGCCCCGATGCTGCCGATGTAGCGGTTGCCGATCTCGGCGGGGTTCGGATGGGTGTACCGGATGCCCTCGGGGCTCATCACGACGACGAAGTCCACATGCGCCCGCCGGCGGGTCTCCTCGGCCAACTGCTGGAGCACGGCGGCCGGATGGGCGCCGGTCAGTGCCTGCCGCACGGTGGGGTCCGCGGCGACGGAGGCGGCCACGGCCTGGGTGCGGTTGCGGGCCTCCCGCTCGGCGTCGGTCCGCGACTGCAGCAGGAGGGCGGCGACGGCCGTCGCCACGAGAACCAGGACGACCGCGACCTGCAGGAGGAACATCTGACCGGCAACGCTGCGTATCCCGTACCGGGACCGCACCTGCCGGAGCATATGGTGCATACGGCTCATATAACACCAAACTCATGCGGCTCCATCACCCCTGAGCCGCATCCGCCCCCACCGCCGACGCGCTCCGCGCCCGGGCGCGCACGACACGTGAGCGCCCGGCGTCGCGGCCGTCAGCCGCCCTCCCGCGGGATCCACTCGCTGCCGCCCAGCGGGTAGTCGTAGCCCGGGCGCCCGGCGTCGGCGCTGGTACGGAAGGAGGTGCCGGCGTTGTCGACGCGGACCGTGCCGTGGCGGCTGCCGCTGGACCAGTCCAGGGTGAGGTCCCAGCGGACGTCGTGGGCCTTGGTCCGGGCGAAGACGTAGAAGACCTCCGGGTCGGACTCGCTGACCTTGTACGGGAAGTCGCGCTGGCCGTTCCTGGCGGTGACCGTGGGGCTGCCGTTGTCGAGGTCGATGTCGAACGACTTGGTCCCGACGCCACCGCCGCAGCCGACGCCCATCGAGTAGTCGTTCCAGGCGAGCGGTGCGCCCTTGCTGAGCACGCGCACGTGCAGCGCCTCCAGGACGACGGTCTCCGAGCCGGTGCCCTGGACGGTGAGGGCGACCTCCTGTTCGCCCGAGGACACCGCCCCGTACGCCGCGGCCCAGCGCGGGGCGTCCTGCTCGCTCGCCGGCGGGCCGACCTGCGCGGGTTCGCTGTCGACGAGGAAGTGCTGGCTGCACGGGTCGTCGTAGACATAGGGACGCGTGTTGACGGTGAGCGGGACCGCGGTGCCGGTGGTGCCGCCGTCGGTGCCCTGGGCCCCGCCGCCCTGCTTGCCGTCGTCGGCCGAACCACGGGACCCGGTCCCCGCGGACCCGGTGGGGGTGGCGGAGGACGATGCGGAGGGCTTGCGTCCGCTCGCGCTCGGGGACGGGGAGCGGGACGGCGTCCTCCCGGCGTCCGGCGCGCCGGTGACCGCGGCGGCGTCACCGGCCGCCTGCCCGTCGTCCGCGCCGCCCTTCCCGCCGCCCGGCGACGGACTCAGGGCGAACACGACGGCCCCCAGCACGGCGGCCACCGCGACGGAGGCGATCAGGGCGGTACGACGCCGGCGCGGCGCCACGGGCTCCCGCGGCAGGTCGACCACGACCGGCTCACCGTCGTCGGCGCCGTGAGACGCGCCGGAGTCAGCTCCGTGCGACGCGCCGGGGCCGGCGACGACCGGCTGCTCACCGCCGTCGTCGGCGCCGTGCGGCGCCCCGGTGCCTGCCTGCTGCGGCGCGGCCGTCGCCGTGGCCTGGTCCGCCCTGCTCCCCCGTGCCGCGTCCGCCAGGATCCAGCGCCGGTGCAGTTCCACCAGCTCCTGGGGGGTCGCCCGGCAGACCCGTGCGAGGCGCTCCACCGGCGCGTACTCGACGGGCACCGCCGTGCCGTTGCAGTACCGGTGCAGCGTCGACGTGCTCATGTGCAGCCGCTTGGCCAGCACGCCGTAGCTGAGTCCCGAGCGGTCCTTGAGCTCCCGCAGCAGCAGCGCGAACGCCTCCGTCGCGTCGGCCCCTGTTGCCCCTGACACCCGTTTCCCCATCCCCTCGCGTTCCAGTCCCGCGTTCCAGGGCGACGGTGTTCGCCCTGGTCGGAGCCCGTTTCCGCGTTCCAGTGTCCCCAACTGCCCGCCGTGCCTGGCGGTTGGGACAGATCGCCTCGCAGGCTTCGGTCATCCAATCACCACCGCCACCCGAAAACCGAAGGGGCACGTCCACATGTCCAGCCTCCGCACCTCCCGCACCCGTCTCGTCGGCGCCGCCACCACCGTCGTACTCGCCGCGCTGTCCCTGACGGCGTGCAGCGACGGCACGGGCGTGCACGCCGAGAGCGTCGCGGCCACCACCCCGACCGCGCACGCCTCATCCCCCGCCCCGGCCGCCGGCTCCGCTTCCGCGACCGCCGCCTCCGCCCCGACGGCCAGGGCCGCCACCGGCACGCCGAAGTCCGCCGCGGACGCCGCCGCCTCGAAGGCCCCCGCCGCGGCCGGCAAGCCGGTCACCTGCGAGGGGTCCAACACCAGGACGGTCGCGGCCCCGCTGAACCGCCCGGTGAACCACATGCTGCTCACGGTGACCAACACCGGCAGCAGGACCTGCTACCTCTACTCCTACCCGGCCGTCCGCTTCGGCGAGGCCCAGTCCGTCCCCCCGGTGATCGAGGAGTCGCAGCCGCAGGCGGTCGTCACGCTCCAGCCCGGCGAGTCCGGCTATGCCTCGGTGAACCTGTCCGCCACCGACGGCAGCGGCACCGACGGCCACACCGTGAACTCCCTGGACGTCTACTTCCACGGCCGCTCCGGCAACGAGAGCGTCGGCACGGGCGCCCACCCGCCGCTGCCCGCGAAGGGCGTCTACGTCGACGACTCGCTCAAGGTCACGTACTGGCAGCAGTCGATGGACGACGCCGTCAACTGGTGACGCCCCAGCCCCCGTTCGCAGCACCGGCCCTCGGACCACCCACGGCGGAAAGGTCACCCCACCATGCGCAGCACCCGCAGAATCGCCCGCTTCGTGACGGCCTACCTCGGCGCCGCCTTCCAGGTCCTCGTCCTGGGCGGCACCGGCCACCTGCCGGAGGCCGCGGCAGTCCGCCGCCGCGGGTAGGCCGGAGACGCGGCCCCTCCCGACGGAGGGTCACCGCAGCGCGTCAGGGCGTGATGTGTGCCTAAGGTGGGCGGGTGACGGGCGTTTCCCCGGCCGCGCGGGCGGGCCGCAGGCTCCGGGCGCAGGGGCCGACGGCGGCCCGGATCCTGGTGATCGCGGTGCTCTGCTGGCAGACCGCGCTGTGGGCCGGTGCCGACCAGCCACCGGTGTTCGCCGCCATCGTTCCGCTGCTGTGCCTGCGCGGTGATTCCGCCTCCTCCCTGGCGGCGCTGCTGCTGAGGATCCTGGGCGTGCTGGCGGGCGTGGCCCTGGGCGTCACCGTGGTCAGCCTCTTCCGGCCGAGCACGCTCGTCCTCGCCGTCGTGATCGGGCTGGCCCTGCTGTGCGGGACCGTCATCAGTTCCGGGACGACCCTGAACGTCCAGGTCGCGGTGACCTCGCTGCTGGTCTTCGCCAACCCCTCGCCGGAGTCGTACGGCTTCGCCCGGCTGTGGGAGAACGCGCTGGGAGGTGCCGTCACCGCCGTCCTCGCTCCGGTGCTCTGGCCGCGGAACCCCCGCAGCGAGATGGCGGCGCTGGCCCGGGAGTGCGCGGACGGTCTCAGGGAGGGCCTGGTGCGCACCACGCGCGCGCTCGGGTCCCCGGACGCGGCGCGCGCGAACCGGATGTCCGCGCAGGCGACGGCGGACCGGCTGCGCGGCTACGGGGCACAGGCCCGGGAGGCGGAGAAGGCCCTGCGGTTCAATCCGCTGCGGCGCCGCCACCGCGACGAGGTGGCCGAACTGGGCGACCGGATCGACCTCGCCGTCCGTGCGGTGCCCCAGCTCCTCTCCCTGGCCGCCGAGGCCGAGTTCTTCAGCGTGCGCGACGGCCCCGCCCCGGCGCTCTCCCGGGCCCGGACCTTCCTCCTCCCGGTCGCCGAGGCCACCGGACGCGCCCTGGAGGCGGTCCTCGCGGGGCGGGATCCGCGCGCCGACACGGACGCCGCCCGCGCCGGACTGGCCCGGTACGCCGAGAACGACAGGGAGCCGCCGGCCGTGGTGCTCCGCAGGCCGTTCACCAGGATCCTCGGCCTCTGCGACGGCTCCCGGAGCTGACCTTCACGACGTGCGGCCCGGGCGCGCGGCAGGCTCCCGAGGACAGATCGGGCCGGGGGCGTGAGGATGGAGAGGATGGGGAGCGCCGAGCACGTCGGAGGCAACCATGGGCGCAGTTCTCGGTGACGTACTGGGTTTCGCCGCCGCTGTCGCGGTCAGCCCCCTCCCGATCATCGCCGTCATCCTGATCCTCGCCACGCCCCGGGGGCGTCTCAACGGCGTCCTCTTCACCGTCGGCTGGATCCTGGGACTCGCGGTACTGGGCGCCGTGATGCTGGCCATCGCCTCCCCCGCGCACGCCTCCGCCCACAAACACCCGGCCACCTGGGTCGGAGCCCTCAAACTCGCCCTCGGCCTGTTCCTCGTCCTCTTCGGCGCCCGGATGTGGCACCGACGGCCGCGGGACCCCTCACAGGCCCGGCTCCCCAAATGGATGAGCGCGATCGACAGCCTCACCCCCCTCAAGATCTTCGCCCTGGGAGTGGGCCTGGCCGCGCTCAACGCCAAGAACGCCCCGCTGACCATCGCCGCGGGGGCCGCGATCGGCTCCGCCGGCCTGCCGGTGGGGCAGCAGATCGGGGCCCTGGCGATCTTCGTCGTGATCGCCACCCTCGGTCTGCTGGCCCCGCTGTGCGTCTTCCTGGTCGGCGGAGAGCGAGCCAGGACCACCCTCGGCAACTGGAAGGAGTGGGCGGCTCAGCACAACGTCGCCGTGATGGCCGTCCTGTTCTTCGTCCTCGGACTGAAACTCCTCGGCGACGGCATCTCCGTCCTCACCTCCTGACAGCGAGGTGGCGGAACGCTGTCACGTTCACCAATAGTGACGTCGACCGGCGACCGCGTGACCCATCGATCCCATGATCCAGAAGACGGCGCCGACGACAGCCAGAATGATGCCCAGCGTCCACAGGATGGATATGCCCGTGAGGAATCCGACGATGAGCAGGATGATGCCCAGAGCGATCATGACCCGTACCTCCTAGCGCGTTCCACGGCCTCTGTCGGTTTGCCGGGTTCCCCGAAGCGGGGAGGTCATACCGGAGCCGTTCGACCAGGTGACGGGGAAATCGAAATAGGTGTCCGGATACGGCTCGCCCTTCAGCGTGTAGTGCCACCACTCGCACTCGTACGCGCCGAAACCGGAGGCCGCCATGACGTCGCGCAGATGCTGCCGGTTCGCCGCCTCCGCCGGCGTGATCCCCTGCGCTCCGTGATGTGAGACGGCGTCCATCAGGTCGTGGTCGCCGCCCATGGGAGCGAGTTCACCGGTGGCCAGGTGGTACAGCGTGAGGTCGACGGTGCTTCCCCGGCTGTGGCCCGACCTGGCCGCGACGTATCCCATGTCGAACATCTGGGCCCGGTCGATGTTCGGATAGTGCCGCGGCTTGGTCCGGCCGTCCTCGGGCTGCTGTGCCCAGCGCAGGAAGCAGTCCACGGCGCGCTGCGGGCGGTAACCGTCCCAGAGCAGGAGCCCGAATCCGAGGGACGCGGCTTTCCCGCGCGCCTTTTCCAGGGCCGCGCACAGAGCCGTCGTACCGACGATGCGATTGGCCAGGTAGCCGTCCACCGGTCTGCCGGTGAAGTTGTCCCAGGTGGCGTACTTGGCATCCCAGCGTATTCCGGGGACCAGCTCGTCCACGAAGACGAAACCGTCCTTCACCGGCCGTTCCCCGTCAGTGCCAGCGCCACCGTCCGGTCGATCACGTCGGCGAGCGGCAGCCCCGCGGCCGCCATCATCCTCGGATAACGGCTGTACGAGGTCATGCCGGGCAGCGTGTTGACCTCGTTGAGGACCACTTTCCCGTCCTGAGTGAGGAACATGTCCACCCGCGCGAGCCCCCTGCACCCCAGGGCGTGGTACACGGCCTTCGCCGTCTCCTGGACGCGGGCCCGGGCCGCCGCCGGGATGTCGGCGGGGACGACCGCCGTCGAGTTCTCGGAGCCGCTCTCCGGCTCGGTCTCCTGGTGGATCCTGAAGAAACCGTGCGAGAGGGCGATACGGTCCACCTCGCCCGTGACCAGATCCCGGCCGTTCCCCAGGACGGCGCAGCCGATCTCGCTGCCGGCGACGGCGTCTTCGACCAGCACCTTGGAGTCGTACCGGCGTGCGGTCGCCACCGCATCCGGCAGGTCCTCCGCCCGGGACACCTTGCTGACGCCGAAGGACGACCCGGAGCGGGCCGGCTTCACGAAGACGGGATAGGTGAGCCGGCCGGGATCGACGTCGTCGTCCGCCGTCACGGTCCGGAACTCCGGCGTGGCGATTCCCGCGCTCCGGGCGACGAGGTAGGCGAGGGACTTGTCCATGCACAGCGCGGAGCTCTGGACGTCGCAGCCCACGTAGGGGATGCCGGAGAGCTCCAGCAGGCCCTGGATCGCACCGTCCTCACCGAGTCTGCCGTGCAGCACGGGCAGCACGACGTCCAGGCGGACCGTCCCGTACCGCCCCTGCTCGAGAACGAGCAGTCCGCGGACGTCGCGGTCGGGAGAGAGCACCACCGGGCGGCCGCCGCCGTTCTCCCAGTCCGCTCCGGGGCCGTCGCAGAGCTTCCATGCCCCGTCCTTCGTGATCCCGACGTAGAACGGTTCGTACTTCTCGGTGTCGAGGTTCCGCGCGACCTCCCGCGCGGACTTGACGGAGACGGGGTGTTCCTCGGAGCGGCCCCCGAATATGACGCCGACCTTCAGCTTAGCCATGCTCATTCCGTTCGTTCCTGCTCTCGAATTCCAGACACTTGGCGAGGGAGTTCTCGACCGTGTCGCTCAGGGCGTGGTCCGTGTAATAGGCGGTGTGCGGAGTGATGAGCACGTTCGGCATTTCCTGCAGCCGCACCAGCGGTTTGCTCTCGACGGGCCTGTTTCTGCGGTCGGCGTAGAAGATGCCTTCCTCCCCTTCGACGACATCCAGTGCCGCACCCCCCAGCCGGCCGCTGTCCAGTGCCGCGACCAGGGCCTCGGTGTCCACCAGCGGACCGCGTCCGGTGTTGACGACGAACGCGCCGGGTTTCATCCGCTCGATACGCCGACGGTCGAGGAGTCGGTGGGTGTCCGCGGTGAGCGGTGCGTGGAGCGTCACGACGTCGCTCAGCCGCAGCAGCTCGTCGAGCGGAACGTAGTCGGCAGCGATCTTGGGGCGTCTGTCGTGGGCCAGCACCCGACAGCCGAAACCCCGCAGTCTGGCCACGACGGCGGTGCCGATGCGTCCCGTTCCGACCACCCCGACGGTCAGGTCACGCAGTTCCCTTCCGCGCACGTCGTGCAGCCGGTAGTCGTGCAGGTCCGCGCGGCGGAGCGTGGATTTCGCGTTCCGCAGCACCATCAGCATCAACATCAACGTGTAGTCGGCCACGCTGTCGGGCGAATAGGAGACGTTCTCGACGGTGATGCCGAGACCCGTCGCGCAGTCCACGTCGATGTGGTTGCAGCCGATGCTCCGCGTGGAGATGTACGTGACGCCGGCCCGGCCGAGTGCGCGGAGGGTGGAGCCGGTGATCCCGGTCTTGTGACCCACGCTGATGCACCGGTTCCCGGCAGCCAGCCGGGCATTGGCCTCGGACACCGCCGCCTCCGTGACGGTCGCCACCACGCCGAAGCGGGGAGCCAGCTCCCGGAAGAGGACGGCCTCGTCCTGCCCGCATCCGTAGACGGTGATCCCCGTGCCACGCCCCGTCATCGCCCGCGCCGCTTCATGTAGAGGTCGAAGGCCCGGTAGACCATCGGCCGCAGCGGCAGGTCCCATTCGCCGACGTACCGCACCGCCCGGCCGCCGGTACCGGCCTTGAACCGGACCAGCCCGGCGTGCGGGTCGCCGGCGTCCAGGGTGGGGGTGATGCCGCGCAGGTCGTAGACGTCGCAGCCGGCCGCCAGCGAGTCGCGGATCATCGCCCACTGGCAGGCGTTGGAGCCGCGCACCTCGCGCTTCTCGGTGGCGGAGGCGCCGTAGGAGTAGCAGGCGTGGGCGCCGACGCGGACCAGGACGGCGGCGGCGACCAGGTCGCCCCGGTGACGGGCCAGGTAGAGCCGGATCCGCCCGGGATCCTCGGCGGCCAGCGCCGCGAACATGGTCTCGAAGTAGTGCAGCGGCCGGGGCGTGAAACGGTCGCGCCCGGCGGTGTGGACGTAGAGGCCGTGGAACGCCTTCAGGTCCGTGCCGACCGTGACCTGCACGCCCTCCCTGGCCGCCTTCCTGATGTTGCGGCGCCAGAGCTGGTTCATGCCCTTGAACAGGTCGTCCTCGGTCCGGCCGGTCAGCGGGAGCTCGTACTTGAACTGCGGATGCCCGACCCCGAAGCCGTCCTCGGGGCTCTGCGGCAGCCAGCCGGCGTCCCTGAGCCCGCCGGTCACCTGGGCGCCGACCGGGTCGGCGGGCCCGCCGGACAGGTCGGTGAGCCGCCCGGTGCCCGGGTCGGCGATGCCCTCCTTGACCTGTTCGGCGCTCCAGGTGTGCGTGCGCACCGGCGGCCCGAGCCGGATCGCGAACGCGCCGTGGGCCCTGAGCCGGGCCGCCAGCGGGTCGAGCCACGCGCCGAGCTCGCCGGTCCAGTCGATGACCGGGCCCTCGGGCAGGTAGGCCAGCGTGCAGCGCTCCAGCCGCGGCACCGGGCGGTGCAGGACGAGCCCGGCACCGACCAGCCGCCGGCCGTCGTACCAGCCGAGGGACTCGCTGCGCCACTCGGTCTTGACCCGGCCCCACGCCGGGGTCTGCAGGAAGCTGACCGACCGCTGTGCCCGCACGAACGCCAGGTGCTCGGCGGCGCTGATCGGCCGGACGCTCAGCGCCCGGTCCGCGGCCCCTCGGTGGTGCGCGGTCCGGCCCACCGGTCCCCCGGCCGCACCGCCCGCTGTTCGTGCTGGTTCGCTGTAGGACATGCCTCCAGCCAAGGCGGTGCGGTGTTGCCCGCGCGTATGCGGATTTCGATACGCCGGCCATAGGTGCCGGCTCGTAGCCTCGATGACATGCGTGTGCTGATCGTCGAGGACGAGCCCTATCTGGCGGAGGCCATCCGCGACGGCCTGCGCCTGGAGGCGATCGCCGCCGACATCGCGGGGGACGGCGGTACGGCCCTGGAGCTGCTGGGCGTCAACAGCTACGACATCGCCGTCCTCGACCGCGACATCCCCGGACCGTCGGGGGACGAGATCGCCCGGCGCATCGTCGCCTCCGGCAGCGGTATGCCGATCCTCATGCTCACCGCGGCCGACCGCCTCGACGACAAGGCGTCCGGCTTCGAGCTCGGCGCCGACGACTACCTCACGAAACCCTTCGAGCTCCAGGAACTCACGCTCCGGCTCCGGGCACTCGACCGCAGACGCGCCCACAGCAGGCCCCCCGTACGGGAGATCGCGGGGCTGCGGCTGGACCCGTTCCGCAGGGAGGTCCACCGGGACGGGCAGTATGTCGCGCTGACCAGGAAGCAGTTCGCCGTGCTGGAGGTACTCGTCGGCGCCGAAGGCGGTGTCGTCAGCGCCGAGGAACTCCTGGAACGCGCGTGGGACGCGAACGCCGACCCGTTCACCAACGCCGTGCGCATCACCGTCTCGGCGCTGCGCAAGCGGCTCGGCGAGCCCTGGATCATCGCCACGGTCCCCGGCGCCGGGTACCGCATCGACACGCAACCGGGCACCGGGCCCGGGGGAAAGTGACGGAAGCCGGTCGCAGCGGCGGGAGCGTCTGGTTCACCATGGGGTGTGCGATTCGATTCCGTTCCCATGCCGGCGACCGTCGAGGCCAGGCCTCGGGACAGCCGTGGCTATCCGGTGCCCGCCATCACGCCGTGGGAGGGCGACGAGCCGCAGTTCGCGCTCACCGACTACGGGCGCAGCGCCGAGTGCGCGCGACAGCGGCTGTGTTCGGTCTGCAACACGCTGATGCCCAGGGGCCCGGTGTGGCGGGTGGTCGGGGCCGCGGAGAGCGCCGCCATCCGCGAGGCGCTCGCCGCCGGGCGTCCGTACCGCAACATTGCGGCGACCCTGGAGGGTCCGGGGCACCGCGCGTGCATGCTCTACGCCTCGATGGTCTGCCCGTACCTGGCGCGCCCCAACGCGCGGCGGGGGCTGACGGCACAGAGCCCGGACGACATGACCGCGCATGTCGTCCGGGGCGCCGTCCGTGGGGAGATGGGTGCCGTGGTGGGGTACGGCGACTACGAGTTCGCCGTCACCGGCACCAAGGTCCTGTTTCGCTTCCTCGACGTGGTCGAGTACCTGCCGCACGACACGGCCGACCAGCACCTGCCGGAGCTGGAGGCCGAACTCGCCCGTTCCGGCGGCAGGTTGGGCGGCGGTCAGCCGCGGTAGGCGGACAGGCCGGTGTGCGTGGAGACCTTGACGGGCTTGCCGAAGCCGTGGGCGGTCTTGGTGAGGGTGTACGTCCCGGTCGGGGCGCGGAAGGCGATGGTCTTGCCGTTCGGCGACCAGGTGGGCTCGGTGTAGTCGGTGGTGGCGTTGGGGGTGACGTCCTTGACGACGTTGGTGGGGCCGCCGAAGTCCTCGACGAAGAGATGGTCGTGCCCGTGGACGGAGCGGACGAAGACGACTTCCTCGTCGTCGGGGGAGAGGGCGGGCTCGGAACCCTTGGTCAGCGCGCCGCCCTGCTGCCGCAGGTAGTCGTCGCGGATGTAGACCTCGCCGGTGCGGGTGTTCTCGTAGACGGCCGAGCCGTAGTCCCCGCCGACGTTGGGCCAGGTGTTGTCGGTCTGGGGGACGGCGCCGTCGCCCGGGTCGCCGTTGAGGCTGATCTTCGCCGGCTTGCCGTGGTTGCTGGTGGCCTTGACGCCCTCCAGGACGGTGTGGCCGTGGATCTTGGCCGAGAAGATGAGGTTGTTCTTCGCGGGGATGTGGTTCGCCCGGTCGGCGGCGGTCACCTGCCAGGTGGGGTGGGACCAGGTCTGCCCGCCCGGGTTGACGGCGACGGTGACGCGGTGGCTGCCGTCGGGGTCGGAGACGACGAGGTTTCCGTGCCCGTCGACGAAGGCGGCCTTGCTGCCGCTGGGGTTCCAGGCCAGGTCGCGGACGATGGTGCCGAAGTCGATCGACTTGCCGCCGACCACGACGTACCGGGTGCCGTTGCTGATGCTGAGCCCCCGGGGCACGGTGACCGAGGCGGCACTGCCGGAGGACGGAACGGCCGTCGCGGTGGCGGCCGCGGCGCACAGGGTGAGCAGTGCGGCGGCACTGGCGGTGGTGACGGCGGCGGTGCTCCGACGGTGACGAGCGGACATCGAGGTTCCCCCAGGCATGTGAACGACGCTGCGATGAGAGAAGTCTTCCGCCGGGGGGTGACGGAGCTGTGCGCCCGCCGTCACAGCTGTGCAATAGCCCGCGCTAACCGCCGTTCTGTCCGACCTGCAGATGGATCGGCCCGCGCAGCACGGGGCTGCGCCGGTACGGGGGCGGGTCGGCGAGCAGGGTGGGGCCGTCGAGGCGGCGTACCAGCTCGGTGAGCGCGATCTGGGCCTCGCGGCGGGCCAGCGGGCCGCCGAAGCAGAGGTGGATGCCGCTGCCGAAGCCGAGGTGCTGGTTGTCGCTCCGGTCCGGGTCGAAGCGGTCGGGATCGTGGAAGCGGTCCGGATCGCGGCTGCCCGAGGCCAGCATCAGCATGATCTGCGAGCCCTGCGGGATGACGGTGTCTCCGACGGTGATCTCGCTGTACGCCGCCCGCCAGGGAATGATGTGCACGGGCGGCTCGTAGCGCAGCAGTTCCTCGACCAGGGGTACGGCCAGATCCGGTTCGTCGCGCAGCCGTTGCAGCACCTGCGGGTGGCGCAGCAGCGTCAGCATGCCGTTGGTGATGAGGTTGACGGTGGTCTCGTGGCCGGCGATCAGCAGCAGGTTGGCGGTACTGATGATCTCCTCGTCGGTCATCTGCCCGTCCGGCCCGTCGTCGTTGGCCAGCCGTGACAACAGGTCCTCGCCCGGGTGGCCGTGGCGCTGTTCCACCAGCCCGCCGAGGTACCCGCGCAGGTCCTTGCGGGCCTGCACACCGTTGTCGAGTTTCTCCTTCGGGTCGGTCCTGGGGTCGTAGTCGATCGAGTTGATGATGTCGTTCACCCACAGGCGGAACCTCGGCTCGTCCTCGCGCGGCACGCCGAGCAGGTGACAGATCACCGTGACGGGGAACGGGTAGGCGAGGTCATCGACGATGTCGATCCGCTCCTTGCCCGCGAAGTCGTCGATCAGGCCGCTGACGGTGGCGGACAGGTCGGGTTCCAGGCCGGTCACCAGCCCCGGGGTGTGCGGGGGCCCGAAGTGGCGCATCGCCATGCGTCGCAGGCGGTCGTGTTCGGGCGGGTCCATGTTGATGAACGCCGGCGTGTCCCCTCCCGGGGCCGCGGGCATCGGATGCGACAGATTGCGCACGTCGGAGCTCAGGTGCGGATTGTGCAGGATGTCGGCGAGCTCGCGATACGTGCTGATGACGTAGCTGCCGTCCTCCTGCCGGGCCACCGGTGTCCTGCGCAGCTCCGCGTAGAGCGGGTACGGGTCGGCCCGGGAGGCGTAGTCGAGGATCCGGTGCAGCGTGTCGGGCATCTCGGTCGTGGTCATGGCGCTCCCTCCTACCGGTGGTGCTGGTACGCAGCCGTGACGCGTCGCTCACTCGGGTTGTGTCCGGTGACGACCACGGTGGCGCCCTGCGCGAGCAGGACCGGGCCGGGGAAGTCGACGGGCACCGGTTTCGAGTCGACGGGCTGGTCGGGGGTGGGGCAGGACGGCGGGAAGGTCGCGGCCGTCTCGATGAGACGCCGGTAGTGGTCCAGCCACTTCGCGTTGTTGAAGCTCACCGCGGCGGTGACCCGGCCCTGGTAGCCGTAGGCGGCGACGAAGCGGTGGTCGGACACCGATCCCTGGCTGACGACGACCTCGTCGGCGAAGGTCGGCACACCGACGGTCTTGATGTTGACGCCGAACTGGATCGACCAGAACGTCGGGATGGACAGGTGGGGCCAGCGGTCCGCCTGGCCGTTGACCATGTTGTGCGCCGCCACCTCGGCCTGCTCCACGGCGTTGGCCCAGTGCTCCAGGGAGATGAGCCGGTACTCGTAGACCGGGTTGGGGCAGCGCGCCACGTCACCGGCGACGAAGACGTCGTCGGTGACCAGGCCGTTGAGGTCGAGGGCGCGGCAGCCCGTGTCGCAGGCGATGCCCCAGACACCCGCCGCCAGTCCGGAGCCCTGCAGCCACTCGGTGTTGCGGATGCCCCCGAGCGCGACCACCGCCACGTCGGCGTCGACGGAGCTGCCGTCGTCGAAGTGGGCACGGCGAAGCCGCCCCTGCGCGTCGCCCTCCAGCCGGGTGACCTTGACACCGCACCGCAGGTCGACGCCGTGCGCGCGTTGCATGTCCGCCGCGACCTCGCCGATCATGGCACCGAGCGCCCCGACCAGCGGAGCCGGCGCAAGTTCGGCCACCGTCACCGGGATGTCCCGCTCACGGCAGATGGAGGCGATCTCCGAGCCGGTGAACCCCGCACCGATGACCAGCACGCGCGAGGGCCCGGCGGCGAGAGCCTGCTGCAGGCTCTCGGCATGCTCGCGGGTCCGGACGACGAACACCCCGTCCAGCGCGGCCTCGGACTCGACGAACCACGGCCGGGCCCGTACCCCGGTGGCGATCAGCACCCGGTCGAAGGGGATCTCGCGCCCGTCGGCCAGACGCACGTTGTTGGTGGCCAGATCCAGCCCGCCGGCAGGCACACCCAGCAGCCACTCCGCATCGATCTCACGACGGCGCGGCAGCCTGGTGCCGTGCGCGGGCACCCATCCCGTCAGTACCTGCTTGGACAGGGGAGGCCGGTCGTAGGGCTCGCCCGCCTCGTCGCCGATCATCGTCAGCGACCCGGTGAAACCCTCGTCCCGCAGGAACTCCGCGGCCCGCAGCCCCGCCAGGGACGCCCCGACGATCACGATGCGGCCGTCGCGCTTGAACGCACGCAGGTTGTCGGCACTGGTCATGACCTCGCCGCCTCCACCGGTGCCGGCCGGCCCTCCAGCCGGTCGACGAGAATCGCCTGGACCGGGCAGGCCGCCGCCGCCCGCAGCACCCGCTCGCGCTGGGCGTCGTCGGGCTCCGGGTCGTACATCAGCGCTTCCTCCCCGTGCATCCGGAACGCGTCCGGAGCCAGGAACGCGCACTGCGCATAGCCTTGACATCGGGAGAGATCAACGACGACTCGCATCCCGGCCTCCACAGGGGCTGAGGCTGCGGATCCGTACCGGGAGGCGGCGCTCCGCGCTCGTCGGGTCTCCGCAGAAGGATTGTGTGATCGCGAGAAAGCACGCGGGCGGGGATCAGTGGTCGCGCAGACCGTCGGACGGCGGTGAGACCGCCTGGAGATCCTGCGACTTCACCCGATCAGCGTATGCCGCGCCCACATCGCCCGCACGCCGGGAAGCGGTTGTCCGGGGCCCGGAGGCGGCCGCACCGGGAGCGTCCTCCGCCCCGCGTCCGGCGGGTGCTCCGGCCGCCCGGGTGGTTCGGTGTCAGCAGGAGTGCCGACCGGAACAAGAGCCGGAGCAGGACCGGAGCAGGAGGTGTCCCGATGGCCTCGGACCAGCCCGCGCCCTCCGCGCCCGTGCCCCCGCGGGCCCTCTCCGAAGCGGCCTTCCGCGATCTGTACCGCAGGCTGCGGGACCGGGCCCGGGACGGCGGGCCGCAACGGCGTGGCGCGCTGGACCGGCTGACGCCGGAGCGGGTCGCGGCGGCCGCCGCCGAGGTCCGGTGCGGGCGCACCGTGTCGTTGGCCGCGGCCGTCGAGACGCGGCGCGGTCCGGACAGCCCGGAGCCCGCGACCCACCGGATGACGGCTCCCGCACCCGGCGAGACCGGCGCGCCCGGGCTCGTGTTCGCCCGCGACCGGTTCGCCATGAACGTGCACAACGACGTCGACAGCCACCTCGACGCGCTCTGCCACGTGATCTTCGACGGCGAGCTGTACGGCGGTGTCCCGGCGAGCACCGTGACACCGGACGGTGCCCAGGCGCTCTCCCTCGACCTGGCCCGGGACGGAATCGCGGGCCGGGGTGTCCTCCTCGACATCCCGCGCCTGCGCGGGGTGCGCTGGCTGGAGCCCGGCGACCAGGTGACCGCCGAGGACCTCGTCGCCGCCGAGGCCTCCCAGGGGACCACGGTCGGACCGGGCGACCTGCTGTTCGTACGGGTGGGGCACCGGCTGCGGCGCCGGACCCTCGGCCCCTGGGACGTGACGCGGTCCCGCGCGGGTCTGCACCCGACGGCCATGGACTTCCCCGCCGAGCGGGGCGTGTCGGTCCTCGGCTCGGACGGCAACAGCGACGCCGCGCCCGGCGCGGTCCCCGGAGTCGGGTTTCCCGTGCATGTGCTGGCCGTCAACGCCCTGGGCCTGCACCTGCTGGACTGGCTGGACTTCGAGGAGCTGGTACCGGTGTGCGAGCAGTGGGGACGCTGGCACTTCCTGTGCGTGATCGCCCCGTTGCGGCTCCCGGCGGCGACCGGCTCTCCGGTGAACCCGATCGCCCTGCTGTGACCGTTCCGCAGCGGGCTCCGCCCGGATGCCGCACCCCCGTACGGCGCGTACGTTCGAATGAGGGATACCCGCACCGGGCCGCGGGCCAGGCGGACAAGGACGGTGGTTGCCGTGGACACCCTGCCCCCGTACGACGTCATCGTGATCGGTACCGGTGCCGGCGGCGGCACCCTCGCCCACCGCCTCGCCCCGTCCGGCAAACGCGTGCTCATCCTCGAACGCGGCGGATACCTGCCGCGCGAACGCGACAACTGGGACTCCACGGCCGTGTTCGTGAAGGCCAAGTACCGGGCCCCGGAGTTCTGGCTGGACCGGCACGGCAAGGAGTTCCCGCCCGAGGTGAACTACTACGTCGGCGGCAACACCAAGTTCTACGGCGCGGCCCTGTTCCGGCTGCGCCCCGAGGACTTCGGCGAACTCCGCCACCACGACGGCATCTCCCCGGCCTGGCCCATCGGTTACGACGACTTCGAGCCGTACTACACGCAGGCCGAGCACCTCTACCTGGTGCACGGCCGGCACGGCGAGGACCCCTGGGAAGGGCCGTGCAGCGCCCAGTACGCGTACCCGCCGGTCGAACACGAGCCGCGCATCGAGCGGTTGAGCATGGACCTGGAGAAGCAGGGGCTGCACCCCTTCCACCTGCCGATCGGGGTCAACCTCACCCAGGACGAGGACGGCCGGGCCACCCACTCCAGCGTCTGCATCCGCTGCGACCGCGTGGACGGATTCCCCTGCCTGGTCCGCGCCAAGTCGGACGCCCAGGTGATCTGCGTGGAGCCGGCGCTGGAACACCCGAACGTGGAGATGATCACCGACGCCCGGGTGACCCGCCTGGAGACCGACCCCACCGGACGCAGCGTCACCTCCGTCGTCGCCGAGCTGCCCGGCGAACGCGAGGCCCGGTTCTCGGCCGACGTCGTGGTGGTGGCCTGCGGGGCCGTCAACTCGGCCGCGCTGCTGCTGGCCTCGGCGAACGACCGGCATCCGCGCGGCCTCGCGAACAGCTCCGACGTGGTCGGCCGGTTCTACATGCGCCACAACAACGCGGCGCTGATGGCCGTCTCGGAGGAACCCAACGACACCCGGTTCCAGAAGACCCTCGCCCTGCACGACTGGTACCTGGGCGCGGACGACTGGGAGTACCCGCTCGGCGACATCCAGATGCTCGGCAAGTCGGACGCCGACCAGATCCACGGCGAGGCCCCGCGCTGGGCCGGAGCGGTCACGCCGGACATGCCGTTCGAGGTCCTGGCTCACCACGCCGTCGACTTCTGGCTGTGCGGCGAGGACCTGCCGCAGCCGGACAACCGGGTGACCCTGGAGGAGGACGGCCAGATCCGGCTCACCCTCGACGAGGGCAACAACATCGAGGGTCTGAAGCGCCTGCGGCACAAACTCCAGCACCTGCTCGGCCATCTGGGCATGCACGAGCACCACCTGCTGTCCCACAGCATCTACCTGCACAAGGGCATGCCGATCGGTGCCACCGCCCACCAGGCCGGCACGGTGCGCTTCGGCACCGACCCGGCGTCCTCGGCCCTGGACGTCAACTGCAAGGCGCACGACCTCGACAACCTCTACGTCGTGGACACCAGCTTCTTCCCGAGCATCGGCGCGGTGAACCCGTCCCTGACGGCCATCGCGAACGCCCTCCGGGTGGGCGACCACCTGCTGGAGCGACTGGGCTGAGTCCGCGCGGGCACCCGGCCCCCGACCGGGCGAACATCCTCCGCCGGGCAGCGCAACGCGGTCCGCCGCCGCGTGCCGTCGTGCCCGGCCGGTGCTTGTCTGATGCCCGGACCTCCGGGCGACGGGCCCGGCGGGCGCGGGCACGCAGTGGAGGAGCAGGACATCGTGAGTTCCACCGAGGGCGCACCCCTGAACGTGATCCCCGCGCACCTGCTGAAGGGCCAGAAGGCGCTGGTCACCGGCGCCAACTCCGGTATCGGCAAGGCAACGGCCATCGCCCTGGGCCGGGCCGGGGCCGACGTCGTGGTCAACTACGTCGCCGGCGGCGACGAGGCCGAGAAGGTGGTCGAGGAGATCACCGGCTCCGGGGTGAAGGCGGCCGCCTACGAGGCGGACGTCTCCGACGAGCAGCAGGTCGTCGCCATGATGGACCGGATGGTCCAGGAGTTCGGCACGATCGACATCCTGGTCGCCAACGCGGGACTCCAGCGGGACGCCCCGTTCACCGAGATGACCCTCGCCCAGTGGCAGAAGGTCCTCGACGTCAACCTCACCGGGCAGTTCCTCTGCGCCCGCGAGGCGACCAAGGAGTTCCTGCGCCGAGGTGTGGTGCCCGAGGTGTCGCGGGCGGCCGGGAAGATCATCTGCATGAGTTCGGTGCACCAGATCATCCCGTGGGCCGGGCACGTCAACTACGCCTCCTCCAAGGGCGGCGTGCAGATGATGATGGAGACCCTGGCCCAGGAGCTCGCCCCGAAGAAGATCCGCGTCAACGCGATCGCCCCCGGCGCCATCAGGACCCCCATCAACCGCAGCGCCTGGGACACCCCCCAGGCCGAGCAGGACCTGCTGAAGCTGATCCCCTACGACCGGGTCGGCGACCCCGAGGACATCGGCTACGCGGCCGTCGGCCTCGCCTCCGACCTCATGGACTACGTCGTCGGCGCCACCCTCTACGTCGACGGCGGGATGACCCTCTTCCCGGGCTTCGCCACCGGCGGCTGACGCGTGCACACGGCCCTGCTCCTCGCCGGATCCCTCGCCGACGCACCGGCGCAGACGCTGCCGGCCCGGTCGATGATGGCCTTCACCCTGGCCTCCCACATCATCCTGGTCCCCCTGGGCGTCGCGCTGCCGCTGATCACGCTCGTCATGCACGGCTACGGCCTGCGCCGCGGCGACGCCACCGCCCTGCTGCTGGCCCGGCGGTGGTCGGCCGTGATGGCGGTGCAGTTCGCGATCGGCGTGGTCACCGGCACGGTGCTGTCCTTCGAGTTCGGGCTGCTGTGGCCGGGCATGATGGGCCGCTGGGGCGACGTCTTCGGCATCGGCTTCGGCGTCGAGGCGTGGGCGTTCTTCCTGGAGGCCGTGCTCATCGCCATCTACCTCTACGGCTGGCGGAGGCTGCCCGCCCGGACCCACTTCCTGCTCGGACTGCCGCTGCCGCTGGTGGCCCTGCTCGGCGCCTTCGGCATCCTGGCCGCCAACTCGTGGATGAACACCCCCCGCGGCTTCACCCTCGACGCCGCGGGCAACCCGGTCGGCGTGAAGATCTGGAAGGCCGTCTTCACCCCCATGTTCGGCCCGGAGTACTGGCACTTCGTCTTCGCGATGTTCGTGACCGCGGGCTATGTCGTGGCCGGCGTCTACGCCGTGGGGTGGCTGCGCGGCCGCCGGGACCGCTACCACCGGCTCGGTTTCACCGTCCCCTTCACCCTCGCCGCGGTGTGCACGCCGGTGCAGTTCGTCCTCGGCGACTCCATCGCCCGGCAGGTCTTCCACAAGCAGCCGGTGAAGTTCGGGGCCATGGAGATCGTCTGGAAGACCGCCACCCACCAGCCGGAGTACCTGTACGGCCGGCTGCACCCGGACGGCACCGTCTCCGGCGGCATCCGGATCCCGCAACTCGACTCGATCCTGGCCGGCTTCCGCCCGGACACCCGGGTCACCGGGCTCACCTCCGTCCCCGCCGAAGACCGGCCGACGGCCACCCAGGCCACCATCGCCCACTTCGCCTTCGACACCATGGTCGGGATCGGCTCGCTGCTGCTCCTGCTCGCGCTCTGGTACGGCGCCCTGTGGCTGTGGCGCCGCCGGCTGCCCGTCTCGCCCTGGTTCTTCCGCGCCGCCGCGTGCGCGGGCGTGGCCTCCGTGGCGGCCGTCGAGTGCGGCTGGATCACCACCGAAGTGGGCCGCCAGCCCTGGATCGTCTACCAGAACATGCGGGTCGCCGAGGCGGTGACGGCGACCCGCTCCGCCGGCCTGTGGGCCATGTTCGCGGTGATCGTGGTCGTGTACGTCTTCGTGTTCGGATCGTTCCTCGCGGTGCTGCTGAAGATGCGCTCACGCTGGCGAACCGCCGACGAGCGGGGCGGACCCCGGCCGCCGGAGGAGACACCGGAGCCGGACACACCGGAGACGGACACGCCGTACGGGCCCCGCTCGGCCGGGAGCCGACCGTGATCGCGGGCGTCATCGCCGTCGTCCTGCTCCTCGCGATCGCCGCCTACGCCTGCGGCGGCGGCACCGACTACGGCGCCGGCTTCTGGGACCTGACCGCGGGCGGCGCCGAGCGCGGCAGGCGGCCACGATGGCTGATCGACCACGCGATGGAGCCGGTCTGGGAGGTCAACAACGTCTGGCTGATCTTCGTCCTGGTCATCATGTGGACCGGTTTCCCGGTCCTCTTCCAGCGCGTCTTCACCACGATGTGGCTGCCCCTGGCGCTCGCCGCCGTGGGCATCGTGCTGCGCGGCGCCGGGTTCGCGCTGCGCAAGCCCGTCCGGCGGCTGGCCGGCCGGCGCCTGTACGGGGCGGTCTTCGCCGTCTCCTCGCTGCTGACGCCGTTCTTCCTCGGTGCCGCGGCCGGCGGTGTGGCCTCGGGCCGGGTGACCGCCACGACGACGGCGTCCACGGACGCCTGGGCCAACCCCACGTCCCTGCTGTTCGGGCTGCTGGCCGTCGCGGCGACGGCGACGCTCGGCGCGGTCTTCCTCGCCGCGGACGCCCGCCGCTTCGACGCGCCGGACCTGGACCGCTACTTCCGCCGGCGGGCCCTCGCCGCCCTCGCCGCCGTCGCCGTGCTCGCCGTCGTCACCCTGGTCGTCACCCACGGCGACGCGCCCCACGTCTGGCACGGCCTCACCCACGGAGTCGGGCTCGTCTTCGTGATCGTGGCGGTGCTGGCCACGCTCGCCACCGCATGGCTGCTGATCCGGCCCTCGGGGGGCTGGTCCCGGGTCACGGCGGTCGGCGTGGTCGCCTCGGCCGTCATCGCCTGGGGCATGGCGCAGCGTCCCTACCTCGTCCCGACCTCGCTGACCGTCGCCGAGGGCGCGGGCGCGCACACCACCCTGCGCTGGCTGGGGCTCGTCACCCTGGTCGCCGTCGTCCTCGTCGTCCCCGCGGTCGTCTTCCTCTACTGGCTCGACACCCAGGGCGAACTGGAGTCCCTCACGGACACCGACCTGCGGTCCGGCAGCGCCCCGTAGGGGCGCGGGGAACTGCGCGACCAGCCCCCACCGGCCCGCGGACGACCGACGGCCGGACTCGGCGCAATGTGTCAGCTGCGGCGCCATCGTGGCTGGTCGCGCAGTTCCTCCCCCAGCCTCCGGCCGGGGGTACCCCCAGCGCCCCCGACGGCGCGCCGCTGCACCGGAGACGAATTCGTTCGGCATGCTCAGCGCGCGTCCAACGCCTCGTTCAAGGTGATCGCCGAGTCGATGAGCGCGAGATGCGTGAACGCCTGCGGGAAGTTGCCGAGTTGGCGACCCGTCGGGTCGATCTCCTCGGAGTACAGGCCCAGATGGTTGGCGTACCCCATCATCTTCTCGAACACCAGCCGAGCCCGGTCTGTCCGGCCCGCGCGAGCCAACGCGTCGACGTACATGAACGTGCACAGCGAGAAGGTGCCCTCCGAGCCGCGCAGACCGTCCGGCGAGGCACTGGGGTTGTACCGGTAGACCAGGCTGTCGCTGACCAGCTCCTCCTCCATGGCGTCCAGGGTGGCCGTCCACATCGGATCCCCGGGGGTGATGAACCCGACCGTCGCCATGCGCAACAGCGAGGAGTCCAGGACCTCGCTGCCGTAGTGCTGGACGAAGGCCTGCCGCTTCTCGCTCCAGCCCTTGGCCATGACCTGCTCGTAGACGGCGTCCCGCTCGGCCCTCCAGCGGTCGGCCGCGGACGGCCACCCCGTCGCCTCGGCGAGGCGCAGCGCCCGGTCGAACGCCAGCCACGACATCACCCGGCCGTACGTGAAGTCCTGGCGGCCGCCGCGGGTCTCCCAGATCCCCTCCTCCGCCCGGTCCCAGTGGTCGGCCAGCCACTCCAGGTCCGTCCGCAGCGAGGTCCAGCCCCCGTGCCCGACCGTGAAGCCGTGCCGGTGGGCGAAGTAGATGCTGTCCAGCGCCTCGCCGTAGATGTCCAGCTGGAGCTGGGTGGCGGCGCCGTTGCCGATCCGGACCGGGGCGGAGCCCGCGTAGCCCTCCCAGTGGTCGAGGATCTGCTCGTGCAGGTCGGAGGAGCCGTCCACCTTGTACATGATGTTCAGCGGGCCGGTGTCCCCGTGCCTGCCCGCCCGCTCCTTGACCCGGTTGCCCAGCCAGACGATGAACGCCCTGGCCTCCTCCGTGAAGCCCAGTCCCAGCAGGGCGTAGACGGAGAAGGAGGCGTCCCGGATCCAGGTGAAGCGGTAGTCCCAGTTGCGCTCACCGCCCAGTTGCTCCGGGAGCGCCGCCGTGGGAGCGGCCACCAGGGCGCCGCTCGGCGCGAAGGTCATGAGCTTCAGCGTGATCGCGGACCGCTCCACCACCTCCCGCCAGCGCCCGGTGTAGCGGGACTGGGCCAGCCAGTTGCGCCAGAAGACCGCCGTCTCGTCGAAGATCCGCTCGTGTTCCTCGCGGCGGACCTCCCTGGGCGGTCCCTCGGCGCCCATCTCCAGGATCAGCCCGCGCTGCTCGCCCGCCGCCAGGGTCAGCGAGACCTGCACGTCGGCGTCCCGGTGCGTCATGATCTCCGTGAGCCGCTCGTCCTCCGGCTCCCGGACGGGGTGCACGGTGAGCTCCGTGCCGTCCTCCGCGACGAAGACCGCTCCGTGCTGGGTGATGTGCACCTCGTGTTTCATGAGCCCGTAGTCGAACCGCGGGGCGACCTCCACGTCGAAGGTCATGGTGCCGCGCACACAGCGGACCAGGCGGACCAGCCGGTGCCGGTCCGTGGCCGTCGTACCGGTCACGGGCATGAAGTCGATGACCTCGCCGGCGCCCGCCTCGGTCATGAACCGGGTCACCAGGATCGCGGTGTCGGGCAGGTACAACTGCTTGGTCGCATGGGCCCGGTGGGCCGGCCGGACCGTGCAGTGGCCGCCGTTCTCCTTGTCCAGGAGCGCCCCGAACACGCTGGGCGAGTCGAACCGCGGGGAGCAGAACCAGTCGATCGCCCCCTCGGTGGTCACCAGCGCCGCGGTCTGCAGATCGCCGATCAGCCCGTGGTTCTCGATCAGCGGGTAGTCGTCCATCGGGGCGCCCCTTCCGGCGTGCGGTTCACCCGAATGCACCCCCCTGGATCAGCGTATGCCGGGGCCCCTGCTCCGGCTCGTCGGGCGGGGCCCCGGCCCGGCTCGCCCGCGCTCCGGCACGCACCGTGGCGGCCGGAACGCGGGTTGCTCACCCCCGCTCACCGGGTCCAGTACTGGGCGAGGGCTCCTTCCCGGTACGGCGCCGGGCTGACGCTGAGGTCACCGGAGAAGGGGCGGTCCAGGACGAAGACCAGGAGCAGGCTGAAGCCGACGAGCCCGGCGACCGAGGCGACGAAGAGGATCTGGACTCTCAGCTTGCGCATGCCGAACAGGAACGTGAGGGGGACCAGGACCAGGGCGCCTCCGACGGCCAGAACCTGCAGCAGCGGGGGCAGCTCCTGGCGGGCCATGGTGATGCGGGCACGCCGCTGGGAGGCGACGTCGTCGAGATGGCTGACGGTCTGCTCGTAGAAGACCTGCTCCTGCTCGGACTTCGGGTCGTACGTCTGCAACACCTGGAAGGCGGACCGGAGATGGGTCTCCGTGGCCCCGTAGCTGGGGTGCCCCGCGCGCATCCGCGGCCACTGGTCCTCGACGACCGCGTGGACGTAGCCGCTCATGGCGGAGTCGAGCCGGGACCGCACCGCCGCCGGGAACGCGGCGGCGTCACGGGTGATGAGCGCCGCGTCGGTGGCCTCGGCGGCGACGATGGTCTGGGTGTCCTCCAGCTGCGTCCACAGCGTGACGATCACGAACGCGAGGATGATCCCGTAGATGGCGCCGAACATCCCCAGCGTCACACCGACCATGTCGTTGTGCTCCCCGCCGGCCACCGACGGATACCTGCGCCGCAGCAGCACACTGCCGGCGACCGCCAGGGCAACGGTGCCGCCGACGGTGACGACGGCCAGTGTGAGGGTACTGAAGTGGTTGAGCAGCCAGAGCGACATGGGCCCGGAGTCTAGGCCGGACACACCACCACAAAACCGCAGCTCCAGCAGCAACTAAGGGCGCACGGGGAGAAGTTCACACCACCGAGTGAGCGGGCCGCGCGCGGGTGTCCGGGGGCCGACCGGTCAGTCCTCGCCCCGTACGACGTTCCAGTCGTCCTCCTGCCGCGCCTGTCCCGGGTCGTTGTCGAGCGTCGCGCGCATACAGGTGCGGATGCCCCGCCCGCGCAGGCGGCGCGCCCTCGCCCAGCCCGTCTCGGGCCGGTGACGGCGAACGGCGATCGGGTTGCCGGCTTCCGCGGTCACGGCGGCTCGTCTTCTTTCTCCTCCGGCCGGTTGGGGTCCGGTTCGTCCGTCCCGCCCCCGTTCTTCCTTCCGTCCCGGGTGTCCAGCGCGTACGGCGTGAAACCCGGCGCGGACCCGACGACGGGACCGAGGGCGCCCCGTCCTGGGCCCGCCCGGCGCCCGCCATGGTGTGATCGGTGCCACAGGGACGACAGGTGCCGGGCGGACAGGGCGGGCCGGACACCAGGCCCCTGAGCGGCGGGCCGGGCGGGGACTGCCGGCGGCTGCAGGAATGCCGGTCGGCACCCGGGGTAGGCGCGTGCATGCCGGCCACGGACCGGCGCGGACGAGAGCGATCGACTGGGAGGGCGCATCATGCGGACGACGACCGTGCAGACCGTCGGGCAGACGGTGGACGTTCCGGAGATCGAGGACCCTTCCAAGGTCGCACCGCAGGACGCGCGGGAGCTGTCGAAGCTGTTCTTCGCGCAGCTGGCGGTCCTGGAGGAGGGCACGCCCGAGCACCAGTACGCGCGCAACACGCTGATCGAGATGAACATGTCGCTGGTACGGTTCGCGGCCGGCCGGTTCCGCAGCCGCGAACCGGAGGAGATGGAGGACATCGTCCAGGTCGGCATGATCGGCCTGATCAAGGCGATCGACCGCTTCGAGCTCTCCCGCGAGGTCGAGTTCACCTCCTTCGCCGTGCCGTACATCGTGGGCGAGATCAAGCGGTTCTTCCGCGACACCACCTGGGCCGTGCACGTCCCGCGCCGGCTCCAGGAGGCCCGCGTCCAGCTCGCCCGCGCCACCGAGGAGCTCCGCAGCCGGCTCGGCCGTACCCCCACGGTCAGGGAACTCTCCGACCTGATGAGCCTGCCCGAGGACGAGGTGCGCGAGGCGCGCCTGGCCGCCAACGGCTACAACTCCTCCTCCCTGGACGCCGCGATCAACGGCAGCGAGGACGGCGAGAGCGCCCTGCAGGACTTCATCGGCGCCGAGGACGGCGCGCTGGAACTGGTGGAGGACTTCCACACCCTGGCCCCGCTGGTCGCCGGGCTCGCCGAGCGCGACCGGCAGATCATCCACCTGCGGTTCGTGGAGGAACTCACCCAGGCCCAGATCGGCGAACGCCTGGGCGTCTCCCAGATGCACGTCTCCCGGCTCCTGTCCCGCACCCTCGCCCGCCTGCGCGAAGGCATGCTGACCTGAGCTCCCGGGCTCTACGGCTCGGGAACGGCCGGCCTGCGCAGGGGGAGGTGGGCGACGACGTGCTTGCCGGTGTCCTGCGCGACGGTGTGCAGCCTGCCGCACAGCCGGGTGACCAGATGCAGGCCGTGTCCGCCGACGCGGCGGGCGTCGTGGGCGCGCGGTTCGGGCGTACGGGGGGAGGTGTCGCTCACGGTGATGCGCAGCAGGCCCGCGTCGGGTGACACCTCCAGGGCCAGGCCGACCGGGCCGGGTGCGTGGCGGACCGCGTTGGTGACCAGTTCGCTGACGACGAGCTGGGCGTCCTGGCTCGGCCGGTGGTCCGGGTGGTGGCCGGCCCGGGCCAGCAGCGCGCGGACGGCGACCCGGGCGTCGGAGACCGGCGTGTCCGCGGCGTCCCAGGCGGCGCTGTACCGCAGGGGCGCCCCGGGTTCCGGTCCGTCCGAAGCCCGGTTCTTCAGCGGGGTGACCATGGAACTCCTTCCGCAGGCGTCCACTTCGTCTCGTCACAGGCTCTCGCCGCCGTACGACTTCGCTTACCCGCCGTCTCCTGCTTCATGAGGCGATCCGGCAGCGCGGCTCGCGCACGCCTGCCCGGGCGCCGGGAGAAGGCCGTGTCGCCGGCCGTCGCCACGATCGCGTCCTCGACGAGCAGCACTCGCGGCGGGTAGCTCTGCGCCCTGTCCCCGGGGTCGTCCGGCGCGGAGGTGCGCCAGACCTCCGCGCCGGTGCGGCTGTCCAGTGCCGGCGGACGGCCGAATCGGTCGGCGAAGTAGACCCGCTTGTACGTCGCTGACACCGCGGTGACCGTCCCGTCCGACCGGACGAAGCAGACGACGCCGTCCACCAGGGTGGCCGCACCGGTCAGCGGACGGGCCAGCGGTATCCGTCCGACCTGCCCGGTTTCCGGGCCCCATCAGCCCGACCGGGGCCTGCCCCGCCTCGGTGCCCGCCGAGCACCGGGCGTAGGGGGCGCCTCCCAGCGCCGTCGGCGTGCAGTGCTCGTCCAGCGAGGGCGCCCGCCACAGCTCCCGTCGCGTCGACCGGCGCCCACCGCCCGTCGTTCCATCCGGCATCCCAAGCAGGCCGCGTCCTCGCAGTTCAGAGCCGGTACGGGCGTTCCAGCATCCCGAAACTCCCGGCGGGAATGGCGGATGGGACGCGGCCCGGCACAGCCTTGGGTCGTCGGAGCACGGCGCCCGACCGATTCGGTGGCCGTCCTCGCTCGACCCAAGTCCCTCCGTATGTCCAGAGAAAGCAGCCCACTCATGCGTATCGTCACCCGCTCCGTCGCCCGCGCGGCCGCCTCCTCCATGGTCGTCGCCGCCGCCCTCGCGCTCCTCGGTCTGCAGGCCACCGCGCAGACCGCCTCGGCCGCCACCGCCAAGGCTCCCTCGGTCGTCACCTGCACCACCGCGAACACCAAGCTGACCGTCACCGAGGTGTCCCGTCCCGTCAACCACCTGCTGCTCAAGGCCACCAACACCGGCAGCAAGCCCTGCTACGCCTACATCGCCCCCTTCCTGAGGGCCGGCGCCGACGCCCAGGCCCCGGTGGCGTGGGCCGAGGAGACCACGCCGCAGTCCGTGGTGACGCTGAAGCCCGGCCGGTCCGCGTACGCGGGCATCACGACGTCCACCCCCGAGGGCGAAGGGGGCGCCAAGGAGAAGACCCTGGGCGTGTTCTTCGCGGACCGGAAGGGCAACGCGGCCGGCAAGGAGAAGACCCTGAAGCTGCCGAAGGGCGGTGTCTTCTTCAACAGCGCCGCCACCGTCACGTACTGGCAGGACAACGCGCGGGACGCCCTCTCCTGGTAGCCGCCCCGGCGACGGTCGGTCCTCGGCGGCCGAGGTCCGCGGCGAGCGGGCGCCGTCCTCCGTTGACACCGTTGGCTAACGGGATTAGCTTAAGGCTAACACCGTTAGCCCCCTGGAGGACGCGATGACCGAGCACCTTGCCGTCGACGGCGGCACGATCGCCTACGAGGTGACGGGGTCCGGCCCGCTGGTCATCCTCGCGCACGGCATGGGCGACAGCCGGGCCGCCTACCGTGCCGTGGTCCCTCACCTGGTGGCGGCCGGCTACCGGGTCGCCTCGGTCGATCTGCGCGGCTGCGGCGAGTCCAGCGCCGACTGGCCGGCCTGGAGCCGCACCGCCATCGCCGGTGACCTGCTCGCCGTCATCCGCCACCTGGGCGGTCCTGCCGTGCTCGTGGGCCACTCGATCTCGGGCGGCGCCGCCACCGTCGCCGCGGCGCAGGAACCCTCGCTGATCACCGCCGTCGTCGAGCTGGCGCCGTTCACCCGCAAGCAGTCGATCCGCCTCGGCGACCTGCGGGTCGGGCGTTTCCGGCGGGGCATGCTGCGGCTGCTCGGCGCGGGCGTGTTGGGCAGCGTGCCGCTCTGGCGTTCGTACCTCGACGTCGCCTACCCCGGCGTGAAGCCGGCCGACTGGGCCGGGCGCCTCGGCCGCATCGACGCCCTGCTGCGCGAGCCCGGCCGGATGAAGGCCCTGCAGGGCATGGGCCGCACGGCCCCCACCGACGCCGGCGCGCAGCTCGGCAACGTCCGCTGCCCGGTGCTGGTCGTGATGGGCACGCTCGACCCCGACTGGGCCGACCCGCACGCCGAAGGGACGGCGATCGTCGACGCCCTGCCCTCCAGTCTCGGCAGCCTTGAGATGATCGAGGGCGCCGGGCACTACCCGCACGACCAGTTCCCCGACCAGGTGGTTTCGCTCATGCTCCCGTTCCTCCGCTCGGCCGCCGCCCGTGCCTAGGGCCGGCCTGGACCCGGCGGCCGTCGTCGCGGCCGGTGCCGCCCTCGCCGACGAAGTGGGCTTCACCAACCTGACGATGGTCCTGCTGGCCGAACGGGTGGGCGTCCGCACCCCGTCCCTGTACAAGCACGTCGGCGGCCAGGACGACCTCAACCGGCGTATCGCGGCCCAGGCGTTGGGCGAGGCCGCCGACGCCGTCGGCGGAGCGGTCCGGGGGCACGCGGGCCGCGACGCCCTGGCGGCCGCGGCCCGCGCCTTCCGCGCCTTCGTCCTGGCGCACCCCGGCCGGTACGCGGCGACGATCGGCATGGAACCGTCCGGCCCCGACGATCCCCTCGCCGTCGCGGGACAGCGGCTGCTCGACGCCTTCATGGCCGTCCTGCGCGACTACCGGATCCCGGAGTCCGACGCGGACCACGCCCTGCGCACGCTCCGCAGCCTCTGCCACGGCTTCGCGACGCTGCAGGCGGACAACGGCTTCCAGTGGAGCTCCGACATCGACGAGAGCTTCGAGTGGCTGATCACCTTCGCCGACCGGGGCCTGCGCGCCATGTGAGGATCGCGCCGCGTGCCGGTCGGGAACGGCACCGCGGTGGGCGCCGGGCTCCCGGACCGTACGTACCGGAAAGGCCTGCGGGGTCCGGGCACAGGAGCCAAGAATGACAGGTTCTGGTCAATAGTTGTCCAAATACCGGATGATCCCCGCCGCCGGTGGTCGGGTGCTGTGTGTCGGCTGTAACAACCGCCCGCTGGGGAGTATCTGGTGTCAGCATCAACCCGCAAGAGACGGTGGCTCACGATCTGGGCCATCACCGCATCCGCCGCACTCGTCGCGATACCCGCGGGCGCCGCGCCCGGCGGGAACGGCAGCCCGTTCGGAGCCCGCGCGCTCGCCCAACTCGCCGCCGCCCGGGAGCAGTCGGTGGGCGCGATCACCCCCAAGGCCACGGCCGCGGACGACGACGACGGCAACGAGGCCGACGAGATCGCCGAGGGCGCGGACCAGTACGCCGAGGCCCGCACCTCGCCCGGCATCGTCGCCCCCGGCGCGTACGGCGCCGCCTGGACCGGCCTCACGAACCTGCCGAGCACCAAGGGCAGTTGGCGCAACATCACCGACCTTCCGTATAACTCCGACGACTCCCGCTACCGCGACATCGACTCCAACTCCAGCGGCGGCTCCGGCGACGTCACCGGCCGCATGGCCGCGATCGCCGCGGACGACGACGGGTACGTGTACGCGGGCAGCGCGGGCGGCGGCGTGTGGCGCTCGCGCACCGGCGGCGGGCGCTGGCAGCCCATCAGCGACAAGCTGTCCTCCCAGTCCACCGGCGCGCTCACCGTCGACGGCTCCGGCCGGCTGTGGCTGGGCACCGGCGAGGCCACCACCAACGCGGACGCCTACCTGGGCAGCGGCGTCTACGTCCTCTCCGACCCGCACCACGGCACCTTCTCCGCCCGCAGCCGGGTCGGCGGCGACGAACTGGAGTCCACCACCATCCACGAACTGCGCTTCGGCGGCGGCAAGGTGTGGGCGGCCACCAGCAAGGGCGTGTGGAGCCACTCCGCCAAGAAGCTCACCGGCGCCTGGAAGCTCGAGTTCGCGCCCAACCCCGACTATCTGCCGGGCGGTTCACTGGCGAGCGACCCCTCGGCCGCGTACAAGAACATCGCCAACGACATCGCGATCGACCCCAAGGACCCCGGCAAGGTGGTCCTGGCCGTCGGCTGGCGCAGCGGTGACGACTACAACGGCTTCTACACCAAGGGCGCCGACGGCACCTGGACCCGGATCACCAGCGGACTGGGCGACCTGCCGGCCGACGCGGACGACGTCGGCAACGTCACCTTCGCCCGCTCCGCCGACGGCTCCCGCTACTACGCCATCGACCAGTCGCCGGAGCAGCTGAACACCAACCCGGACAGCGGCCTGGAGGGCATCTACGTCTCCAAGTCCGGTGCCCCGACCGGCCCCTGGACGAAGATCGCCGACTACCAGGGCCTGGCCGCCGACGGCTCGGCGCTGACGACCAGCGGCTACATGCCGGGCGTGCAGGCCTGGTACAACCAGTTCCTCACCGTCGACCCGGCGAACGCGGAGCACGTCTACGCCGGTCTGGAGGAGGTGTACGAGACCAAGGACGGCGGCTCCACCTGGTCCACCGTCGGCCCGTACTGGAACTTCTCCTTCCCCTGCTGGTCCATCGACCCGGCGAAGCAGACCGGCGACTGCAGCCAGACCACCCACTCCGACCAGCACGGCGTCGCGATCGGCCGCTACCACGGCAAGAGCTTCGTGTACGTCGGCAACGACGGCGGCGTCTACAAGCGCCCCGTCGACGGCTCCCAGGACGCCTCCGGCCACGCCACCGACTGGACCTCCCTCAACGACGGCACCATCGACACCCTGCAGTACTACTCGGTGGGCATCGGCAAGGACCGGGAGCACGGCGGCGTCTCCGTCACCGGCGGCCTCCAGGACAACGGCCAGTCGATCCTCCGCAGCGACGACACGGTCATGGGCTCGAACTTCGGCGGCGACGGCGGCGACACCCTCACCGACCCCGCCGACGGCTGCGACATCGCGCAGGAGTACGTCTACCTCGCGATCCAGGTGACCCAGAACTGCGCGGTGAACGACGGCAGCTGGACCACCGACGCCACCAAGGCCACGTCGTACAACGTGGCGCCGGCCGACAACGCCACCGGCGAGGCGCGCTTCATCGCCCCGCTCGCGGCCGACGGCAGCAACAGCTCGACGTGGATCGCGGGCGGCCGCCACGTGTGGGTGCAGACCCACGGCTACGCCATCCGCAGCGGTGCGGAGTGGACCAGCGTGTACGACCTCGGCGCCGGCCGCACCGCGACCGCCGTGGCCGCCTCGGGCGGCAAGGTCTATGCGGCCTGGTGCGGCCCCTGCAACAACCAGGGCTTCGCCCGCGGCATCTCCGTCGGCAATGAGGACGGCACCGGCTGGCACGACATCGCCCTGCCGGCGGACGGCACCGTGCCCAACCGCTACCTCAGCGGCTTCGCCATCGACCCGAAGAACGCCGACCACGTCTTCCTCGCCGTCAACGGCTTCTCCCGGCACTGGACCGAGGGCCCCGGCGCGGGCGTCGGCCATGTCTTCGAGTCCACCGACGGCGGCACCACCTGGAAGGACATCTCGAAGAACCTCCCCGACGTACCCACCGACTCGGCGGTCGTCACCCCGAACGGCGGCCTCGCCGTCGCCACCGACCTCGGCGTCGTCTACCGGGCGCCGGGCCGCACGCGGTGGCAGCGCGTCGGCTCGCTCCCGGCCGTCGCCGTGCTCCAGCTGAAGCTGAGCCCCGACGGCGGCACCCTGTACGCGGCCACCCACGGCCGCGGCATCTACACGATCAAGGTCCGCGATCTCCGCTGACGCCCGCCGCGCGTGAACAGTGAGGGGTGGTCCCGTACACCGGTACGCCGGTGCACCGGGGTCACCCCTCCCGCGGATACGGCACCACGGTCACGTCCAGCGTGAACGCGCCACCGGCCGCGCCCGCCACGTCCGGCGCCTTCGCCAGGGCCGTGACCGTGGCGGTACCGCCCCGGGTGCCCGCGCACCGCAGCGAGGCGTGCGCCGTGCCGTCCCCGTCCACCCGCCATGCGGACACCAGGACCGAGGCCGGTGCGGAACTCCGCACCCCCGTCCACCTCCGGTCGTCCGTCCGGGGCTCCAGAACGAGCGACACCACCGTCCCGGACCGTACGCACAGCCGCCCTCCGACCGCCTCACCGGGGGCGACGGTGACCTCCGCATGTCCGGCGGCACAGGTCCGCGCCGAGGCGGAAGGCCCGGCCGACGGCTCCGCCGGGTCACCGCCGGACGGCCCTCCCGCCGTTCCACCGCCCGCGGGCGCACCGCACGCCACCAGGGCAGCCGTTCCGACGACCACCCAGGTCCCGGCCCACCACCGCATCCAGCACCTCCCGGTCGGCCCGTACTGAAGCCAGCATGCCCCGCCAGGGAGGCGAATCAGGCCCGGTAAAGCAGGAAATAAACGGAAGCCCATGTTTTATGACCTCGGTCACAGCGTTCCATCATTTAACCGGCGCACTTAGTAGACGCACAATGGAAGACATTTAGCCATTTGTCCGTCTTGGCCCGGATGTGAACCCCGACGCACCTGCCGGAATCCCGCCCGGCCGACCGGCACGCCCACTGCCCTGTACAGCAAGGCTTCTGACGGCACGACAGCTTCTCCTCCCGTCGCGACAGGCGGACCCCGGACCCGCGCGCTGCCCTGACAAGGTCCCGGGACCTACGAGGCGACGTAGTTGCGAGGGCCCTTTGCGCTCCCTGTGGAGCCGTTCTAAGAATGTCGACCCACAGGACGTCGCCGCAGTTCGGAACCGGTGTTTTCACGCAGATTCGACCGCGCACCGGTCCCCGGCGTCACCGAGTGAGTAGGAGCCCCCCACATGAACTCGTCCCGAATGTCCGCGAGACCCCTCTCTCTCGCACTCGCCGTCGGCCTGGGTCTGGCCTCCGGCGTGCTGGGCACGGCGCCGGCGAGCGCCCGGACCGCCGCCACCCCGTCCGCTTCCCCCGGTACCACCGTGGCGGGGTACGACGGGTCGGGCGAGGAGGCCGCGAACACCAAGGCGTTCTTCGAGGCCGTACTCAAGTCGGTCGCCCAGAAGCACGCCGCCCAGCCCGCCGGGCAGGCGGTGACCATCACCTACGACGACTCCCGGGCACCGAGCTTCCGTTCGCAGATATCGAGCGCTGCCGCGATCTGGAACGGCTCCGAGACCAACGTCAAGCTGAAGGAGGCGACGAGCGGCGCCGACTTCTCCTACTACGAGGGCAACGACTCACGCGGGTCCTACGCCTCCACCAACGGCCACGGCGGCGGCTACATCTTCATCGACTACACGCAGAGCCGGCAGTACGACTCGGTCCGCGTCGTCACCCACGAGACCGGGCACGTCCTGGGTCTGGCCGACGACTACAGCGGGCCGTGCAGTGAGCTGATGTCGGGCGGCGGCCCCGGCCCGTCCTGCACCAACCGCTACCCGAACGCCGCCGAGCGCTCGCGCGTCGACCAGCTGTGGGCCACCGGAGCCGCGCAGGCCCCGGGCAGCACGGCGAACCAGCCCTCCACCCAGCCGGGCACCAGCCGGCCGGGCATCACCCAGCCGGGCACCACCCAGCCCAGCACCACACCGCCGGTCCTGATCGTGGTGCCGGGCCAGGTTGCGGGGAGTCCGCTCCTCGGCGCGCCCTGGCGTTGATCTCCTCCCCGAGCGTCATGCCGTGGCCTGCCATCCGGGTTCCAGACTGTCGAGCAGTGCGCGGAACGCTTCGTGCGCCCGGTCCCAGTGGCCATCCGCCAGCGGGGCGACCAGCAGGCCGAGGGAGGCGTCGGCCAGAAGGGCGGCCTGGGTGCGCGCCCGGTCCTGGGACATGCCGAGGTCACGGAAGACCGAGGTGAACAGGAGGGTCCACTCGGTGACGATGTCGCGCATGACGGGCCCGTAGCGGTCGGGGTGCAGCACGCTGGCGCTCATGATCTCGAAGTAGAGAGGGAGCGCGGCACGTACGCCGGGGTCGCTGAACCGCCGCCACACCTCCTCCACGAAGCGGCGCAGTTCGGCGGGGCTCGCGGGCGGGCCGATGGCCTGCAGCACTTCGCGGGTGCGCAGGAGGGGCCGACGCTCGTAGATGTCGAGGGCCTCGGCGACCATCCGTTCCTTGGTGCCGAAGTAGTACAGGAGCATGCGGTCGCTGGTGCCCAGAGCCTTGGCGAGAGGCCGCAGGGACAGGTCCGCGAGGCCGTTGCGCATGACGTACTCGCGGACCTTCTCGAGAAGGTCGCGCCGCTTGGCCGGATCCGGCGGGCGAGGCATCGGGGCTCCCGGGTGCGTGCGGGCAAGACTGCCGACTGTCCGTTATTGACTCTTTGGGCAGGTCTTTACTGTAGCGCGGATTACGTCTATATTTGAGACGTAGCGACTGCTACACGCAAGGGCCCGGCGCATGCCAGGCACGTTCACCGGCGGACCGTCCGGTCGCCAGCGAAGGGACTGATCCCCATGGCCACCTGGGCCATCGGCTTCCGCATCGCCTTTTACCGGGGAGGGCGGTCCTCCCGCGCCACCGCATCGACGCGGCTCGCCCGGCAGTGGGCTCTGTGGTCCCGCCTGCTCGCGCCGCTGCGGCCGTTCGACGCACCACGTGGCTGCGCCACCGCCTGGGACGCCTCCTGGCCCCTGCCGCGGGAACTGACCTCCGTGCGCCGAGCCCGGCGTCTGGTGACCGCGCAGCTCAGCGACTGGGCGGTGGGTGACCTGGCCGACACCTCCGAGCTGCTGGTCAGCGAACTGGTCACCAACGCTCTGCGGCACACGCGCGGTCCGCTCAGGCTCAACCTGCAGCTGCGCCACTCCCGCCTGCTGTGCGAGGTCGAGGACACCGAGTCCGCCGGCCCCGCACGCGGCGTCGCCGACCCGGACGCGGAGAACGGCCGGGGCATCGAACTCCTCGACCTGCTCGCGGACGCCTGGGGCAGCCTCCGGACGGCCACCGGCAAGACCATGTGGTTCGAGCTGCGGACCGAGGGCCGTCCCCAGGAGACGCAGGCACCGTGACGGCCGCGCCCACACCCCCGCGAGCCGCTACGGCTCACGGTGCGGTGGGACCGGTCGGCCGAGAAACGCGGCGAGACGGTCAAGGGCCGGAGCGGTGTCCTCGAGGGGTCGCGGCTCGGCGAATCGTCCCGCCCGGGGCTGGGTGGAGAGCTGGGCCCGCGCGAACGCCAGGGCCTGCTCGGCAAGGTCTTCGGGCAGCCGGGCGGGGATCTGGACGGCCTGGGCGAGGTCCCATCCATGAGCGAGCAGGTCGTACAGGCGGATCTGCAGGCGCTCGGCGCCCGTGGCGCTCCCCATGGGTCCGCGACAACTCCGCCCGAGCACCCCGGGGGCGGAGAAGGCTGCCAGCAGCGAAGCACTGGAGGACCGGTAGGCGCCGACCGGGTCGTCACCGAGGCGGTCCACTCCGCGTTCGGGCATCGGGCCGCCCTCGATCATGGCTGCGAACACCAGGTCCATGTCGACCAGGTGGGCCACCACCTCACGCACGTTCCACTCTGTGCACGGCGTCGGCTCCTTCCACTGCTCGGGGCGGACCTCGGCGAGCAGGTCGCCGACAGAGGTGCAGGCGCGTGCGAGATCTTCGACGGAAACGGTAGTCATCCGGGGAGAGTACGGCGCCAACTTCGCTGCCGCCCAAGGGATTTGCCTCGGCGCAAAGCGGCTGCCGAATCGGCCGCCCCCACGGGCCCCGCCGCCGACTGAACCACATGGTGCGTCGTCTCCCTCCGGGGTACTCGAGCGGTCCGACGACAATGCCGGCGGGCCGAGCGCCCGCTTCGACACAACGGAACGGAGTGATGCGACGATGGCCAGCGCCACGGAGACCGGAGGCATCACCGGAACCCAGGACAAGGACTACAACCTGCTCTGGTACGTCGAGAGCTGCCTGGAGAACGCCCTCCGGCTGGACACCTACATCAAGGACGCCGAGCGGGCGAAGGACGAGCAACTGGTCGAGTTGTTCAGCAAGGCGCAGGCTGACAGCCGTAAGGGCGCAGACCTGGGCAAGGAACTGCTGCGCAGCCGCCTGACCGGCTGATCCCAGGCGGGCGGGACTCTCGCCGGGTGCACCCGGCTCAATCCCCGGCGCACCCCAGGGGTCCCGTTCGCGCTTCCTTCCCGTACCCCGGTGTCCCCCGCGGTCTCGCCCTCCCCCCACGGTCAGCAGAACGATCGCGGCGGCCGCACCCGCCAAACCGGTCACCTGCGCCCGGGTGAGCTTCTCCCGCAGGACCGCGACGCCGAGAACGACGGGGACCGCCGGGTACAGGGACGCCGGCACGACGGCCACGGCCAGTATCTGCAGCTGGGCGGCCCGCGGGTAGAGGATGAGCGCGAAGGCCGCGCCTGCTCCGATCGCCACCGCCTCGGCCAGGAGTCCCGGCGGCCACGGTGACACAGATGCCCGGCCAGGCCGCCAGGACTGGCCGGTCGCTCAGGAAGAACACCCCGCACAGTACGGACAGCGCGACTCCCGTGACGGCGCTGACCGGCACCACCACACTCATCGCCCCCCGGGCCAGGCCCCGGTTGAGGCAGAACACGGCGGTCCCGCTGCCCGCCCCCGACAACGCTCCCCACCAGACGTCCGGCGAGCGGACCGCCGCTGCGGGCACCAGGACCGCGGCCGCCAGCGCCAGCAGCAGCCCGCCGATCTGCCCGAGGAAGGGGACCACCGCGAAGTGCGCCCGGCGGGACAGCAGCCCGCCGGCGAAGTCGACGACGCCGTAACAGACCGCCGAGGCCGGCGAGAGCAGAGCACCCATCAGGCCCCAGTGCCCGGCACGAGCACTTCGAGGCCGGCCGGACCGGCTCGGGCTCAGGCGGGACGGCGAGGATCGTGTCCGGGGGCAGGGTGCGCGACGGCACCCCGGCAGGGACGGGGCTGCCCCTAGGGGCTGGGTGGGGCTGCGTGCCCGGAAACCGCCGCCTGAAAGGGACGCCCGACGTGGCGGGCGCTGCCGCGGACCATGTCGCGGACGTCGTCGGCGCCGGCCGGTCTCCGCGCCGCTCGGTGGCGGGTGCTGGGGCACCTCGCGTCCCGCCTGGCGGAACCGGACGATGCCGGAGGAACGGGCGCCATAGACTCGGCCCCGCCTGCGGCCCGGAGGCCAAGCGGGTGTCGTCACCAGGAAGGGACCAGTACGGTGAGTGCAACGGCGCAGAGCGACGCCCCGATCTACGAACGGCTCATACGCGAACGTGGCGATGTGGCCGCCGATGCGCGCAGGACGGCAGAGGCGACCTGGCGAGAGGTCGGCCGGGCCATGGACTTCCGTCTCCCCCGCACGATCGGCGCGCGCGACGCCGGCCTCCCGTTGACCGCCCTGTGATCCCGGCCCGTCCCTCCTGACGGACGACGTCGACCGTAACGGCGAACCGGCACCCCCGGAGGCCGCCGCTGCCTGCTTCCGGCGGGAAGCCGAACCCGGCCGCCCTCGCCCCTGAGCGGCATCGACGGAGTGCGCGGCTGGTCCCCGGACGCAGCCTCACCAACGGGTCGGGGGCCGCCGACACACCGACTACCCGAGGGCGACGCTGTCGCCGTACGCCGTGGCGCCGGTCGTGGTGCTCGCGCCCGCGAACTTCCACCGCCAGGTGCCGGAGGCGTTCGCGGTGACCGTGGTCCTCAGCTTGCCGCTGCCGTCGGTGGTCACGGTCTTGACGGTCGTGTACGACGAGGAGCCGGACTTCTTGAACTGCAGGGCCACGGACTTGCTGCCGTACCCGGCGTAGACGTTGGTGTCCCAGTTGGCCCGGGTGAGCGCACCGGTCACGGTGAGCCTGCCGCCCTTGGCGACCGGCTCGGGCCCGGCCTGGGTGTTCGCGAGCCTGGCGACCCGCTTCACCTTGAAGGGCGCGCTCTTCTGGATCTCGTAGTAGTCGCCGTCCTTGGCCGCGGCTTCGGCCTGGAAGTACCAGGTACCGGCCGAGCTGTTCCTGAGGTCGTAGTAGCTGTCGACGAGGTCGGGGTCGAGGGTGTACGTGCCCGTGCATTTCATGGTGGCCGACGTCGGACGGCTGCAGGACATGGAGTTCGCGTAGAGGTACCGGCCGTCGGAGCTGACCAGCTTGAAGCCGGCTATCACCTTGATCCCGGAGTCGTCCTTGGCGGTCGCCGTGACGCTCAGCGTCTGCGCCGCGCTGACGCCGACGCCGACGGTCGTCTTGCTGAAGGTCAGCGAGCTGAAGACGGTGTCGCCGGCGCTCGTGTCCGCATGGGCGGCGGGTGTGACGAACCCGATCAGCGCCAGGGTGCCGGCGGTGGCGGCAGCAGCGGTACGCATACGCATGTTTCTCCAGGGCGGTGAGCCGGATCTTGGTCCGGGCGTGTAGGAGACGACCGGAGGGGGCGGTTGGTTGTACGGCGCCCCGCCCCGTGGTGCGGGGTCGCCACCGCTGCCCACCACGACGGCCGTCGATCGGCACGCAACCGGCCTGACCGGGCACAACGTCCACGACACCGTCCGGGACGCCCTTCTCCACAGGCTGTGGACGGAAGGTCTCTCAGCCCGGCCCCCGGGATCCGGGGCATCGCTTGACGCGTATGACACGTCTGCGGATGCGCCGGCCGTACCGGTCCGGACAGTGGGCCGGACCGGGTGGGTGAAGGCTTCGGCCGGCCTGGACGGTGTGGCCGGCGACGGCCCCGTGGCGGGTTCGCCGGTGCGGGGTCCTTCCCGACGCCGGCCGGGAGGCTCTGAGGCTGTTGGGAGGGCCCGGGCACCGGCGGCCCTCTCACGGACGCGGCCCTGGACGCGATCCTCGGCCCGCTCACGGTCCGGGAGGCACCGCCGTCCTGACGGGGCGGCGGTACGGAGTCTCAGTACGGGGTCTCAGTGCGGGGCGGTCACCGGATGTGGCCGCCCCTTCCGTTTCCGGTCCGGCCCGGTGCCATGCGGGTCCGGGGCCGGTGGGTTCAAGGGACTTCGACGCCGAGGAGTTCAAGGAGGTGGAACCAGACGCCCCCGGTGATCTGCACACGCGGTGGGCCGTCGGGGAGCCGAGCGCAGTCGGCCGGTCTCATCGCCGGGTCCTGCTTTCCCGGCTCCACAGGACCCGGCGCTGCGTTCAGTACTGCTCGGTCTCCAGGAAACCCGCGCTCCCGTTGTCGTCCGCGCCGAACGCGTCCGCCGCGGCGGTGGGGTCGAATCCGGGCGGGCTGTCCTTGAGGGCCAGGCCCATGCCGGCCAGCTTCGCCTTGACCTCGTCGATGGACTTCGCACCGAAGTTGCG
>NZ_JBIBAK010000026.1:0-123157 GCF_042899865.1 Streptomyces sp. NPDC013157
GGGGGCTGCCGCCCCCGGACCCCCGCTTCGGCCTGAACGGCCTCGTCCTCAAACGCCGGACGGGCTGGTGGGGGTGCGGACCGGCTCTCGTCCTCGAACGCCGGTCGGGCTGGTGGGGGTGCGGACCGGCTCTCGTCCTCGAACGCCGGTCGGGCTGGTGGGGGTGCGGACCGGCTCTCGTCCTCGAACGCCGGACGGTCTTCGTCCTCAAGTGCTGTAGGAGTCTCCGAAGACACACGCGCGTGTGCCTGGTGTTGGTCGTATTCCGTGTGGTCCTGGGCTTGCGGCACCATGGGGGTATGGCTGCTGTGAGTGATCATCCTGGGGAGCGGGGCGCTGTCGATCCCGTGAAGCTGATCGGGATTCGGGAGAGTGCGCTCTCCGTGGACGAGGTCTTCGCGGCCGTGGGGGACGACGCGGCCGGTGGGATCGCGCTGTTCGTGGGTACGGTGCGGAACCACGACGGGGGCGCCGATGTGGACGCGCTCGGGTATTCGTGTCACCCCAGTGCCGAGGACGAGATGCGGCGGATCGCCGAGAAGATCGTCGCCGAGTACCCGGTGCGGGCGCTGGCCGCCGTGCATCGGGTGGGGGACCTGCGGGTGGGTGATCTCGCCGTGGTCGTCGGTGTGTCGTGTCCGCATCGGGGGGACGCCTTCGAAGCTTGTCGAAAGCTGATCGACGACCTCAAGCACGAGGTGCCCATCTGGAAGCACCAGAAGTTCTCGGATGGGACGGAGGAATGGGTCGGAGCCTGCTGACGGGCCCCTGTCCGGCCTCCGCTTGCGTAACCGTACCCCCCGCGTGAGCGTTGTCGGTACGGGTGATTAATCTGCTGATCAGTCAGTCGCGGACGCTCATGGGGTTGGGAGGTCGGCATGGCGGCGCTCGTGTGGTTGCTGATTCCGCTCGTGGCGGCGATCGGTGCCGGTCTGTGGGGCAGCTGGGCCAACCGGACCAGGAGAGCGCGCAGCGACGGGCCTGAACTCGACGGGTACGCGCGCTTCCGCGAGGCCATGGAGAAGTCCCGCTCCGGCAGCTGAGGGCAGCCGGGGCGCGTGTGACGGGTGGCCCTGACGGTGCGCTGACAGACCCGTCCCGTACTGTCTTGGCATGCCACGCCGCACCGCGACGATGCTCGCCTCCACTCTGATGCTGATCGCGCTCCTGTGCGCCGGAGTGCTCATCAACGTGCCGTACTCGGAGATGTCTCCCGGCCCGACGGTGAACACGCTCGGGGACCACGACGGCGAGCCGGTGCTGCAGATCTCCGGTCACAAGACCTACGCGACCTCCGGGCATCTGAACATGACCACGGTGAGGGTCACCAGCGCCGACTACAAGATGAACCTCGTCGAGGCCGTCTACGGGTGGCTCTCGCACGACAACAAGGTCGTGCCGCACGACACGCTCTACCCGGACGGCAAGACGGAGCAGCAGTCCACCCAGGAGAACGCCGAGGAGTTCAGCCAGTCCCAGGAGAGCGCCAAGGTCGCCGCGCTGAAGGAGCTGGACGTGCCGGTGAAGTCCTGGGTGATCGTCGCCACGGTCCTCAAGGGCTCGCCGGCCGAGGGCAAGCTGCACGCCGGTGACGTGATCAAGGCCGTCGACGGCACGGCGGTCAAGCAGCCGGCCGATGTCGCCACGCTGGTGACCAAGCACAAGCCCGGCCAGGACGTGGTCTTCACCGTCGTGCCGGCCAAGGAGCAGGCCGCCGCCGAGAAGGCGAACAAGACGGCCACCAAGACCGAGAAGGTCACCGTCACCACGACCACCTCCGACGACAGCGGCGAGAAGCGCGCCATCGTCGGGATCTCCGCCGGGACCGATCACACGTTCCCGTTCTCCATCGACATCAAGCTCGCCGATGTCGGCGGACCGAGCGCGGGCCTGATGTTCTCGCTCGGGATCTACGACAAGCTCACCCCGGGCAGCCTCACCGGCGGCAAGTTCGTCGCCGGTACCGGCACGATCGACGACGACGGCACGGTCGGCCCGATCGGCGGCATCTCGATGAAGACCATCGGGGCGCGCAGCAAGGGCGCCCAGTACTTCCTGACCCCGGCCGACAACTGCGCCGAGGCCGCCAAGGACACCCCGAGCGGGCTCACCCTCGTCAAGGTGAAGACCATCGACGACGCCCTCGGCGCCCTCAAGGACATCCGCAGCGGGGACACCGGCGCCCTGCCGAAGTGCACCGCCAAGGGCTGAGAGGGCGTACACGCAGCCGGGGGCGCCCTTCCTGACGAGGGGCGCCCCCGGCTGCCGTCCGGCGGCGGCCTCAGTCCTCGAACGTCGCCTTCAGCGCGTCCGCCAGGCCCGGGACCAGGTCGGGGCCGGTGAGTACCTCCGTCGGGGAATCCTTCTCGCGCAGCCGCACCGCCGAGTCGCGGCTGCCGTCGCGCAGCACGGCGACCGTCATCCGGACCTCCTGGCGCTCGGGGTGGCTCGCCACCCACGTGGCCAGCCTGGCGTCGCTCAGCCCCTCGGGGACCTGGGACTCGGCGGACGGCGGCAGCATCAGCCGCTCCACCGTGAGCGCGCAGCCGGCCACCGCGTCCGGCCAGGCGATGGTGCCCAGGAACTCGTCCAGCGCCTTGTCCGTTGGCACTTCGTCCTGCTCGATCGGGGTGAGACCGGTGGTCGCGGGCTCGTCCTCCAGACCGAGCTGGGCGGCGAGAGCCGGTTCCTGGGCGCGCAGCCGCGCGGTGTCGACGAGGGCGAAGAGGCGAGCGGGCTGGTCCCAGCCGAGGCCGGAGGCGTACTCGTCGATCTCGAGCACGGCCCGGGTGAGCGGGTTCGCTGCCATGGGAGTGTTGGACATGGTCACAATCCTGCCTCGTTCATGGCCGGAATCGGGAACCGAGTAAGCCGTGAGTAAGTTGCATAGGTGTGGCCCCGCGATCACGGGGGGACACGTCCGGCCGGCGAACAAGAGGGCCTGACGCAACAACAGCGGATCAACAGCGGATCAAACAGCGAACTTCGAGGTGCGCACCTTGGCATTCCAGATGCCGGACCGCGGCGGAGGCCCGACGGGGCCACGGATCAGAGCGACCGGACGTCCGTCCCGGCGGGTCCGGACCCTGCTCCTGACACTGGGCGTCCTTGCCGTGCTCGGCATGGCCTTCACCATGTTCGCGGGCTTCTGGACGGACTGGCTCTGGTACCGGTCGGTGCACTACTCCTCGGTGTTCACCACCACCCTGTGGACCAAGATCGGGCTGTTCGCCGTCTTCGGTCTGCTGATGGCGGCCGCGGTGGGCTTCAACATCTGGCTGGCGCACCGGCTGCGCCCCCCGCTGAGCGCCATGTCCATGGAGCAGCAGAGCCTCGACCGCTACCGGATGGGCATCGCGCCGTACAAGAGGTGGCTGCTGCTCGCGGTCACCGCGCTGGTCGGGTTGATCGCCGGTGCGTCCGCGGCCGGCCAGTGGCGCACCTGGCTGATGTGGGTCAACGGCGTGCCCTTCCACCAGAAGGACCCGCAGTTCCACCTCGACGTCTCCTTCTACGCCTTCGACCTGCCCTGGTACCGCTTCCTGCTGGGCTTCGGCTTCGCCACCGCGATCCTCTCCCTGATCGCCGCCGCGCTCACCCACTATCTGTACGGCGGGCTGCGCGTCACCAGCCCCGGCGCGCGCGCCACCGGTGCCGCGACCGGCCATCTGTCGGTGCTGCTCGGCTTCTTCGTCGCCCTCAAGGCGGTCGCCTACTGGCTCGACCGCTACGGACTGGCGGTCAAGTCCAGCGACTTCAAGGCCACCGGCAACTGGACCGGTCTCAGATACGTCGACGCGAACGCCTACCTGCCCGCCAAGACCATCCTGTTCTGCATCGCCGTCATCTGCGCGCTGCTCTTCTTCGCCACCCTGTGGCGGCGCACCTGGCAGCTGCCCGTCATCGGCTTCGGCCTGATGGTCCTCTCCGCGATCCTCATCGGCGGCCTCTACCCGGCGATCGTCCAGAAGTTCCAGGTCCAGCCCAACGAGCAGGCCAAGGAAGCCCCGTACGTCCAGAAGAACCTCAAGGCGACCCGCGAGGCGTACGGCATCGACGACACCAAGGTGACCGAGTACAAGGGTACGAGCACGACCACGGACAAGGCCAAGCTCCGGGACGACGTCGACGCCACGGCGAGCATCCGGATCATGGACCCGAACATCGTCTCGCCCACGTTCCAGCAGCTCCAGCAGATGCGGAACTACTACGCGTTCCCGACCAACCTGGACGTGGACCGCTACACCAAGGACGGCAAGGTCCAGGACACCGTCATCGGCCTGCGCGAACTGAACCTGGCCGGCATCCCCAAGAACAACTGGATCAACGACCACTTCCGCTACACCCACGGCTACGGCGTGGTCGCCGCCAAGGGCACCGAGGCGGACGACCAGGGCCAGCCCGTCTTCACCGAGTCCGACCTGCCGTCCACGGGTGACCTGGGCACGTACCAGCAGCGCATCTACTACGGCGAGAAGACCAACACGTACTCGATCGTCGGCGGTCCCCAGAAGGAGATCGACTACTCCGACGACAACGGTGAGAAGCTCACCAGCTACGCGGGCAAGAGCGGGGTCAGCCTCTCCAGCCCGATCAACCGCGCCGCGTACGCGGTGGCGTTCAACGAGCCGCAGATCCTGTACTCGGGCGCGATCGGCAAGGGCTCGCGGATCCTGTACAACCGCACGCCCAAAGAGCGGGTCGAGGCGGTCGCCCCCTGGCTGACCATCGACGGCGACGCGTACCCGGCGGTCGTGGACGGCCGTATCCAGTGGATCGTCGACGCCTACACGACGTCGAACGGCTATCCCTACGCCTCCCGGACGACCCTCGGCGACACCACCGCCGACTCGCTGACCGCGACCAACAACTCGCGCGCGGTGGTGGCCCAGCAGAACCAGGTCAACTACATCCGCAACTCGGTGAAGGCGACCGTCGACGCGTACACCGGCGAGGTCAAGCTCTACCAGTGGGACACCGAGGACCCGGTGCTGAAGACCTGGATGAAGGCCTTCCCTGGCACGGTGCAGCCCAGGAGCGCCATCTCGCAGGACCTGATGGCCCATCTCCGGTACCCGCAGGACCTGTTCAAGGTGCAGCGCGAACTGCTCACCCGCTACCACGTGACGGACGCCCAGACGTTCCTGACCGGCAGCGAGGTGTGGCAGGTGCCCGACGACCCGACCAACAAGTCGGGCGACGCGGTGCCGCCGTACTACCTGAGCATGAAGATGCCGGACCAGAGCGCGCAGACGTTCTCGCTGTCGACGACGTTCACGCCCAACGGCCGTGACAACCTCAGCGCGTTCATGTCGGTCGACTCCGAGGCCGGTTCGACGGACTACGGCAAGATCAGGATCCTGAAACTGCCGACCAGTACGACTGTCGACGGACCCAAACAGGTCCAGAGCAAGTTCAACTCCGAACAGGAGATCGCGGCCGCCATCAAACTCCTCAAGGGCGGCGACTCCGAGGTCGAGTACGGCAATCTGCTGACCGTGCCACTGGACGGGGGCCTGCTGTATGCGGAGCCGGTCTACGTCCGCGGTGCCGGGGTCAAGTACCCACTGCTGCGCAAGGTGTTGGTCACCTACGAGGGCAAGACCGTCTTCGAGAACACCCTCGACGAGGCGCTCAACAAGGTGTTCGGTGCGGACGGTTCCGATACGGGGTCCTCGGACACCGGGACGACCTCGCCACCGACGTCGTCCGGCAACCCCACGGTGCAAGCGGCGCTGGACGACGCCCAGAAGGCCTTCGAGGCGGGCCAGGAGGCCCTGAAGAAGGGCGACTGGACGGCGTACGGCAAGGCGCAGGACGAGCTGCAGGACGCGCTGAAGCGGGCCGAGGAGGCCCAGTCGAAGGCCGACAGGACCGGTGGCGGTGCGACGGCGAGCAGCAGCCCGAGTCCGGGCACGGGAGCGAGTGCAAGCCCCAGCAGCAGTCCGAGTCCCGGCGGGAGCTCCAGCCCGAGCGGCTGACCCCGAGCTGGTGATCAAGCCCGGCCCGCGCCGTGATACGGTTTCACCACAACGGCGCGGGGTGGAGCAGCTCGGTAGCTCGCTGGGCTCATAACCCAGAGGTCGCAGGTTCAAATCCTGTCCCCGCTACTGAAGTCGAAGGCCCGGATCCTCTTGGGATCCGGGCCTTCGCGCGTGCGCGTGGACCGGCAGCCGGGCCGCTCGTGGTGTCCGGCCGAACGGCCCCCGGTGTCCGGACGGGCGGCGAACGCATGTACCGGTGGATGGGGTCGCCGTGCCGCTGTGGGGAGTTGAGTGAGGTGTGTTTGACTTGTCGTTCTGTGGGCATGTCGACAAAACGCTGAAGTGACCTCACGGTCTGCGGTATACGTGGTGTACCCAGGTTGCAGGTGGTGCGACGATGAACGTTATGGGGGACAAGGCAACTCTGTTCGAGACAGGGCGATTTGTGCAGCCTTCGGGCGAGGAGCCGACCCGCGACGAGGCCGCCGAGGCCGCTGAGGAGGCACGTCACCGGCTCCAGGCCGAGGCCGGTGACGTCGAGTCGATGAGTGTGCTCGGCGCCATGCTGCTGCGCCGTGGCGACCTCGACGGGGCCGAGCCGCGGCTGCGCGCTGCCACCGCGGCCGGTGACCGGGCCGCCGCCAACAACCTCGGTGTCCTGCTGCACCAGCGGGGCTACCCCGAGGAGGCCGCCGGCTGGTGGCGGATCGCCGCCGTCGCCGGATCCGCGGCCGCCGCCCACGCGCTGGGCCGCCACCACCGCGAACGCGGCGACGAACCCGCCGCCGAGTACTGGCTGCGCCAGTCCGCCGAACAGGGCCACGCGCTCGGCGCCTACGCGCTGGCCGACCTGCTGGAGCACCGGGGGGACACGGACGCCGGACAGTGGATGCGGGCCGCCGCCGAGCGGGGGCACCGGGAGGCGGCGTACCGGCTGGCGCGCGCGCTCGACCGCCGGGCGGCCGTGCGCGAGGACGGGACCGGGTCCGACAACGGTGTCGACACGGAGACCGGGCCCGCGGAGGGCGCCGAGGCCGACGAGGCCGAGCAGTGGTACCGGCAGGCCGCCGCCCGCGGCCACCGGCGGGCCGCGCTGCACCTCGGCGCGATCCTGGAGAAGCGCGGCGAGCTCAAGGAGGCCGGGCGCTGGTACCTGACCTCCGCCAAGGACGGCGAGGCCCGGGCCGCCTGCGCGCTCGGCTTCCTGCTGCGCGACGCCGGAGACACCGAGAGCGCCGCCGTGTGGTGGCTGCGGGCCGCGCAGGACGGCGACGGCAACGCGGCGAACGCGCTCGGCGCACTGCACGCAGAGCGCGGCGAGACGCAGACCGCCGAGCGCTGGTACCGGGCGGCGATGGACGCCGGCGACGACAACGGGGCGTACAACCTCGGGCTGCTCTGCGCCGAGCAGGGGCGGACCGCGCAGGCCGAGCAGTGGTACCGGCGGGCCGCGTACGCCGGGCACCGCGAGGCCGCGAACGCGCTCGCCGTCCTGCTGCTCCAGGTCGGCGACACGAGCGGCGCCGAGCCGTGGTTCTCGAAGGCCGCCGAGGCGGGCAGCGTGGACGCCGCGTTCAACCTCGGGATCCTCTACACCGGGCGCGGCGAGGACCGGGTCGCGCTGCGCTGCTACGAGCAGGCGGCCGCCGCCGGGCACACCGAGGCCGCCCTGCAGGTCGGCATCGTCCGGCTCCGCGAGGGCGACGAGGCCGCCGCCGAGCGCCACCTGCGGTGCGCGGCGGGCGGCGGCAGCGCCGAGGCCGCCTACCGGCTCGCCGCCGTCCTCGACGCGCGCCGGCCGCCGGTGTCCGAGCACGAGCTCGGCGAGTCGTCCCTGAACGTGAAGACCGAGTGCGAGGAGTGGTACGAGCGGGCCGCCACGCAGGGGCACCGGCGGGCCCAGGTGCGGGTCGGGATGCTGGCCGCCGCGCGCGGGGACGTGGTGGAGGCGGCGCGCTGGTACCGGACGGCGGCCGAGGCCGGGTCGCGCAACGGCGCGTTCAACCTCGGGCTGCTGCTGGCCAGGGAAGGCAGCGAGCCGGAGGCGGCCGTGTGGTGGGAGCGGGCCGCCGACGCGGGGCACGGACGGGCGGCGTTGCGCCTCGCCCTGGTCTACGCGCGTCGTGGCGAGCTCGCGGTCGGGCAGCGGTGGGCCGACCGGGCGGTGGCGCTGGGTCCGGCGGAGGTGACCGAGCGGGCGGGGCGGCTCCGGGACGCCCTGCGGGAGGAGCTCTCGGCCTAGGTCGGGCGTTCCCGCAGGTCAGGAGGGCTGACCGGTATTGATTTGCCTCCGCCCGCGTCCCTCACGTAGTGTTGCGTTCATCGACGCGGGGTGGAGCAGCTCGGTAGCTCGCTGGGCTCATAACCCAGAGGTCGCAGGTTCAAATCCTGTCCCCGCTACTGAAGGCCGAGGGCCGGAGTCCGGAAACGGACTCCGGCCCTCGGTGTTTTCCCGGACCGGCGCTCATCGAGCCGGAGCACGGCGAAGGCCCCGGCGCTCGTCACGAGCACCGGGGCCTTCGGGAACGTTCGTTCGTCAGACGGCCGCCGCGCAGTCCGGGCACAGGCCGCGGTAGGTCACCTCGACGTCGGAGACCGTGAAGCCGAACCGCTCCGAGGCGGGGAGATCGGCCATCGGGTTGCCGGTCGGGTGGACGTCGCGGATCGAGCCGCAGTGGGCGCAGACCAGGTGGTGGTGCGGCCGGTGCGCGTTCGGGTCGTACCGCTTGGCGCGCTTGTCCGTCGAGACCTCGAGGACCTCGCCGAGCGAGACCAGCTCACCCAGCGTGTTGTAGACGGTCGCCCGGGAGATCTCGGGGAGCTTGGCCACCGCTCTGGCGTGCACCTCGTCGGCCGTCAGATGGACGTGCTCGCCGTCGAGTACCTCGGCTACGACGCGTCGCTGCGCGGTCATCCGCCATCCGCGTCCACGCAGCCGTTCCAGAAGGTCACTCATGGCATTCAGCCTAACAGCAGGGCCCCCTTTTTCCGAACAGGTGTGACTTTGGAACCCTGCTTGACTTGGACTAAGTCCAATATGGGATGGGCTCGGGACCGGCAAAGCGACAGGGCGACTACCGTCAGGCCGACGGAGGCTTCGGCAAGCGGCTGGAGGCCGCGGTCCAGGCCCTCCCCCGGCCCGTTCGGCGTGCCCGGACAGCCTCTAGACGGGTTCCGGTGCGCGGGCCGGGGCCCAGCAGCGGATGATGTCGCGGACCGAGACGATGCCGGCCGGTTCGCCGCCGTCCAGGACGATCAGATGGCGGAAGCCGCCGTGGGCCATCGCCCGGGCCGCCTCCTCCAGCGTCCAGGTCGGGGTGGCGAACACGACGTCGTTGGTGGTGTGGGCGTGGATGGGTTCCGTGTCGGGGTTCTGGCCGAGGCCCACGGAGTTGAGGATGTCGCGTTCGGTGAGGATCCCGATGCCGCCGGCGTCCGGGTCGTGGACGATCGCCGCGCCCACGCGGCGCGCGGACATCAGGGCGGCTGCCTGGCGGAGGGTGTGGGCGGGGCCGACGGTGAGGACCACCGTGCTCATGGCGTCACGGACGAGCATGAAAGTGCCACCTCCTGGGGAAATCGCCGGGATAGTTCAGCGATTCACAAATGCACAAGTGAGGGTTCTCTCAGGGTGGCAGGTAAAGCGCGGGTCAACAAGGGGGTGCGTGCAGCCAATTGAGGGCGCACGCGCTCATATGTGAGGGGAGTAGTGAGTCCGTTTGTGCCCGTTGTGCCTCAGAAGGCCGTTTCAGTAACGCTGGGTGAGGTACGACAGCAGCTCGTCGTGGAGCAGGCCGTTGGACGCGGCCGCGTTGCCGCTGTGCGGGCCCGGACGGCCGTCGAGGCCGGTGAAGGTGCCGCCGGCCTCCGTCACCACGATCGCGTTGGCCGCCATGTCCCACAGGGACAGCTCCGGCTCGGCGCAGATGTCCACGGACCCCTCGGCGACCATCATGTACGGCCAGAAGTCGCCGTACGCGCGCGTGCGCCACACCTCGCGGGTGAGGTCCAGGAAGCCGTTCAGCTGCCCGCGCTCCTCCCAGCCGCTGAGCGAGGAGTACGCGAAGGACGCGTCGGCCAGTCTCGAGACCTTGGAGACATGCAGGCGGGTCGCCGAGGACAGGCTGCGGCCGGTGAAGGCGCCGTGGCCCTTCGCGGCCCACCAGCGGCGGCCGAGCGCGGGGGCGGAGACCAGGCCGACAACCGGCTGGTAGCCGCCCTCGGCCGCCTCCGTCAGGGAGATCAGGGTCGCCCAGACCGGGACGCCGCGTACGTAGTTCTTGGTGCCGTCGATCGGGTCGACCACCCAGCGGCGCGGGCCGGTGCCCTCGATGCCGTACTCCTCGCCGAGGATCGCGTCCCGCGGGCGGGCGCGCTGCAGCTGGCTGCGGATCAGTTCCTCGGCGGCCTTGTCCGCCTCGCTCACCGGGGTCATGTCCGGCTTGGTCTCGACCTTGAGGTCGAGGGCCCTGAAGCGGTCCATGGTCACGGCGTCGGCCGCGTCCGCGAGCACGTGGGCGAGACGCAGGTCATCGAGGTAGTCCGGCATGTGACGAACGGTATCTGCCGGGGTGGGCGCGGGGCTACAAGGGGAGCCGGGCGATACCGGCAAGTGATCGGGCGGTGACCTCTGTTGGACTGCGGTACGCCTGTGGCGCGCCCGCGCGTGTTGGCCGAAGGGCGCCCCCCGGTGCCTTCGCGAACCCTTGACAGTCGATTCGTGCGCGTCAAATCTGGGCGCAGAGTCGCTCGCCCCAGGGAGGCGATGATGCCTGCTGCCCGGGAATCCCTTCTGGACGCCGCGTATGCGGCGCTTGCGCGCCGGCCGTGGGCTGCCGTGCGGATGGTCGACGTGGCGGCGGCGGCCGGGGTGTCCCGGCAGACGCTGTACAACGAGTTCGGCAGCAAGGAAGGCCTGGCGCGGGCGCTGGTGCGCAGGGAGGCCGACGGGTATCTCGCGGGCGTGGAACGGGCGTTGGGGAGCCATGCCGAGGGGCGGGAGCGCCTTACGGCGACGGCCGAGTGGATGGCGGTGGCGGCTCGGGAGAACGTGCTGGTACGGGCGATGCTCACGGGGTGCTGGAGCGAGCGGTTGCCGTCGCCGACGCTGTCCGCGGTGCCGTCCTCTTCGGCGGTGCCGGCGCAGCGGAGGGCGGACGGGCCGTTGCCTTCGCCCGGGGACTTCGTGCAGATCGTGCGGGACCGGGCGGTGGCGGTGCTTTCCGGGGCGGGGGCCGGCAAGGGGAACGGTGAGCTGGCCCGGTCGTGCGAGCTGGTGGTGCGGCTCGCGTTGTCGTGTGTCTCGGCGCCGCCGGGGGAGGGTGCGGGTGGGGTGGCGGAGTTGGTGCGCGGGGCGCTTTATCGGCAACCCGTGTGAGGGAGGGGTGGTGCGGGTTGTGGATTGGCTGCGGGTGGGTGGGGGTTGATCGCGCAGTTCCCCGCGCCCCTGACGGGGCGCTTCAGTGGGCGGAGCCGGACAGCTGGAGGCCGATCACGCCCGCGATCACCAGGCTGATGGAGATGATCTTCAGGGTGGAGACGAGGTCGCCCAGGAAGACCATGCCGTAGATCGCCGTGCCTGCCGCGCCGATGCCGGTCCAGACCGCGTAGGCCGGGCCCACGTCCAGTTTCTTCAGGGACAGGGTCAGGAGGCCGAAGCTGCCCAGGGCGAAGGACGCGAAGGCTATCGTCGGCCATAGTCGGGTGAAGCCGTGGGAGAGCTTGAGGCACACGGCGAAGCCGGTCTCCAGGATCCCGGCCACGATCACCAGCAGCCACGCCATGTGCTGTCCTCCCGTATGTCCAGCTCGGTGCGATTATGCACTTACCGAACTCCGGTCAAGGCAAACACCCCGGTGGTCAGTCGCCTTCCTTGCGGTCCCGGGTCGCCAGCAGCCGCCGCAGCGAGTAGAGGCGGGCCGGGTCCGCGTGACCCTCGGCGACCCACTCGTCCAGCGCGCAGTCCGGCTCGTCGTGGCTGCACGCGCGCGGGCAGTCCGCGGTGCCGGGCTCCAGGTCGGGGAACGCGTGGATCACGCGGGACGGGTCGATGTGGGCCAGGCCGAAGGAGCGCACGCCCGGGGTGTCGATGACCCACCCCTCGTCGCCGGAGAGCGGGAGGGCCAGCGCCGAGGTCGTGGTGTGGCGGCCGCGTCCGGTCACCGCGTTGACATGACCGGTCGTACGACGGCGGTCCTCCGGGACCAGGGCGTTCACCAGCGTGGTCTTGCCGACGCCCGAGTGGCCGACGAACGCCGTGATCTTGCCGTCGAGATGGTCCCGGACCCAGCGGGCGGCTTCCCCCGCCGCCAGCTCCTCGCGGCTCGTGACCACGTACGGGATCTCCAGGTCGCCGTACAGCTCCAGGAGCTTGTCCGGCGGGGCCAGGTCCGACTTGGTCATGACCAGCAGGGGGGTGAGGCCGCCGTCGTAGGCCGCCACCAGGCAGCGGTCGATCAGGCGGGGGCGGGGCTCGGGGTCGGCCAGGGCGGTGACGATGGCCAGCTGGTCGGCGTTGGCGACGACCACGCGCTCGAACGGGTCGTCGTCATCGGCGGTGCGCCGGAGCACGGACGAGCGGCCCTCGATCCGCACGATCCGGGCGAGGGTGTCCTTCTTGCCGGACAGGTCGCCGACCAGGGCCACCCGGTCACCGACCACCGCCGCCTTGCGGCCCAGTTCACGTGCCTTCATCGCCAGGATCGTCCGGTCCTCGACCAGACAGGTCAGCCGCCCCCGGTCGACGGTGAGGACCATCCCCTCGGCCGCGTCCTCGTGCTTGGGGCGGATGTTGGTCCGCGGCCGGTTGCCCTTGCGGTTGGGGCGGGCGCGGATGTCGTCCTCGTCGGTGTGCTTGCCGTAGCGGCGCATGGTGTACGCCCCTACGCCCCGTCGCTCCCGAGCATCCCGGTCCACAGGTCGGGGAAGTCCGGCAGGGTCTTCGCCGTCGTCGCCACGTTCTCGATCTGTACGTCGGCCACGGCGAGGCCGATGATCGCGCCGGCCGTCGCCATGCGGTGGTCGTCGTAGGTGTGGAAGACGCCGCCGTGCAGCGGGCGCGGGCGGATGCGCAGGCCGTCGGCGGTCTCGGTGACGTCGCCGCCGAGCTCGTTGATCTCCTTGGTGAGCGCGGCCAGCCGGTCCGTCTCGTGCAGCCGCAGGTGGGCGACCCCGCGCAGGGTGGAGGGGGTGTCCGCGAGGGCGGCGACCGCCGCGATGCCGGGGGTCAGCTCGCCGACGTCACCCAGGTCGACGTCGATGCCGTGGATCCGGCCCGAGCCGGTGAACTCCAGGCCGTACTCGGTCAGTTCGCAGGAACCGCCCATCTCGGTGAAGATCTCGCGCAGCCGGTCGCCCGGCTGGGTCGTCCGGGACGGCCAGTCCGGGATGACGACCCTGCCGCCCGTCACCAGGGCCGCGGCGAGGAAGGGCTGGGCGTTCGAGAGGTCCGGCTCGACCGTCAGGTCGCGGCCCAGCAGGGCGCCGGGCGTGACCCGCCAGACGTTCGGCTCGCCGCCCGACTCGGGGGTGTCCACCTGGGCGCCGACCGCGCGCAGCATGTCCACCGTCATGCGGATGTGCGGGAGGGAGGGGAGGGTCGCGCCGGTGTGGCGGACCTCCACGCCCTGGTTGAAGCGCGGGCCGGACAGGAGGAGGGCCGACACGAACTGGGAGGAGGACGAGGCGTCGACGGACACCGGGCCGCCGTCCAGGGCGCCGCTGCCGTGGACGGTGAGGGGGAGCGCGCCGCGGCCGTCGTCGTCGATGCGGGCGCCGAGGGCGCGCAGGGCGTCGATCACACCGTGCAGGGGGCGTTCGTACGAACGGGGGTCGCCGTCGAAGCGGATGTCGCCCGCGGCGAGGGTGGCGACGGGCGGGAGGAACCGCATCACGGTGCCGGCGTTGCCGACGTCGACGGTGGCGGGGCCGCGGAAACCTGCGGGGAGCACCCGCCAGGCCTCGCCGGAGCCGTCGGGGCCCACGCCCTCGTCGATGCCGACGCCCATCGCGCGCAGGGCGCCGGCCATCAGCAGGGTGTCGCGGGAACGGAGGGGGCGGCGCAGCCAGCCGGGTTCGGAGGCGAGGGCGGCGAGGACGAGGGCGCGGTTGGTGACCGACTTGGACCCGGGCACGTGAACCGTCGCGTCGACGGCTCCGCGCGCGTGGGGGGCGGGCCAGAGGGCGGTTGGTGCGGTGGGGTTTGCGGCCATGGGGTCACTTTAGTGCGCGGCCGGGGTCGGGGTGCGGTGGCGGTGGGCTGGGGTGGTCGGCCGGGTGCGGCGCCGTGGGGGCTGGTCGCGCCCGCGCGGCGGAGCCGCACATCGAATACAGCCCCGCGCCCCCTGACGCCTGCCCCTTCGGGGCGCGTCATACCTCCAGCAGCCAGCGCCCCCCGCCGATCAGCGAGCACAGGGACACCGTGTGGAAGAGGAACAGCCATACGCCCGCCGGGAGATGGGTCAGCCTCGACAGCTGGTCCGCGTCCGAGTCGCCCGCGCCGCCGCGGGAGCGCTTCGCCTGGAGTTCGAAGGCCGGGCGGACTCCGCCCAGCAGGAGGAACCACACCACCGCGTACGCGAACGCCGCCTGCACCTGCGGTCCGGCCAGCCAGGACACCAGCAGGAAGGTGCCGCCCGTCAGGAACACCGTCAGGACGCCGTACGCGTTGCGGATCATCACCAGCATCACCACGAGCAGGGCCGTGGCGAGCCAGAGCAGAAGGGTGATGCGGCCGGCGCCGAGGAGGGCCGCGCCGCCGAGGCCGAGCAGCGGGGGAGCCGTGTAGCCGGCCGCCGCCGTGAGGATCATGCCGATGCCGTGCGGCTTGCCCCGGCTGAGGGTGAGGCCGCTGGTGTCGGAGTGCAGCCGGATGCCGGTCAGCCGGCGGCCGGTGAGCAGGGCGGTCAGGCCGTGGCCGCCCTCGTGGGCGATCGTGATGGCGTTGCGGGATATCCGCCACAGGTTGTGCGGGACCACCACCGCGACCGCGGCGGCCAGGGTCGCGAGCACCACCCACAGATCGGGATCGGACTGGGTACCCGTCAGACGGTCCCAGAGGTCGGGCAGCGCGAGGGCGGCGGTGCTCTCCATGGTGCGGTGATTACTCCCTCTGGTCGGTCCAAAAGGTGTCGGCGCGTAGCGCCGTCGTTGGGGGGTGGTGGTCGGGCGACGGGCGGGCCTGGCAGTGTTGCACGTATGTGCGGACGGTATGCATCCAGTCGTGGGCCCGAGGATCTCGCAGGAATCTTTGAAATAGAGAAGTGGGAGCCCGAGGAGACCCTGGAGCCCGACTACAACGTGGCTCCGACCAAGGAGGTCTACGCCGTCCTCGACCGTCCGGTGAAAGACGCCGGGGACCCCCGTCCGGTTCGCCAGCTGCGCAAGCTCAAGTGGGGGCTCGTGCCCTCCTGGGCCAAGACGCCCGAGGGCGGCGCCCGGATGATCAACGCGCGGGCCGAGACCGTGCACGAGAAGCCGTCGTACCGCCGCGCCTTCGCCACCCGCCGCTGCATCCTGCCCGCCGACGGCTACTACGAGTGGGTCACCGCCCCGGAGGAGCGGGACCTGGAGGTCGAGGGGAAGAAGAAGCGGCCGCGCAAGCAGCCGTACTTCGTGCTCCCCGCCGACGGCTCGGTGTTCGCGATGGCCGGGCTGTACGAGTTCTGGCGGGACCGGACGCTGCCCGACGAGCACCCGCTGGCCTGGTGGGTGACGTGCTCGGTGATCACCACGGAGGCGGAGACCTCGCCGCTGGCCGTGGCGCCCGCGGAAGGGCCGCGGTCGCTGCACGACATCCACCCCCGGATGCCGCTGATGCTGACCCCGGACCGCTGGGACGCCTGGCTCGACCCGGCCCGGACGGACGTCGAGGACCTGCGTTCGCTGCTCGCCCCGCCGCCGGAGGGCCTGATGCGGGCCTACCCGGTCTCCACGGCCGTCAGCAACGTCCGCAACAACAGCCCGGAGCTGCTGAAGGAGCTGGAGGGGCCCGAGGAGGGCACGCTCTTCTAGCCTTCTGGCGTGACTATGTCGAAGATCGTCGGTACGGAGGCGGGGGACGCCCGCATCACCTGGCACGAGGCGGAGCGGGCGCGGCTGGTGCTGGCCGTCGGCCATGGGGCGGGCGGGGGCGTCGAGGCACGGGATCTGCAGGCGGTCGCCGCGGTCCTTCCCGGCCACGGTGTGACCGTCGCGCTCGTCGAGCAGCCCTGGCGGGTCGCCGGGAAGAAGCTCGCGCCCGCGCCGAAGACGCTCGACGTCGGCTGGCGCGGGGTGTGGCCCGCGCTCGCCGCGCCGGGGCTGCCGGTGGTGTCCGGCGGGCGCAGCGCCGGGGCCCGGGTCGCCTGCCGTACGGCGACGGAGCTGGGGGCGGTCGGCGTCCTGGCTCTCAGCTTTCCGTTGCACCCGCCGGGGAAGCCGGAGAAGTCGCGGGCCTCGGAACTGCTCGGGGCCGGGGTGCCCACGCTCGTCGTGCAGGGCGGGAACGACCCGTTCGGGAAGCCGGCCGAGTTCCCGGAGGGGGAGTACCAACTCGTCGAGGTGCCCTACGGGGATCACGGGTTCGCCGTACCCAAAAAGGCGGAGATCGGGCCGGAACAGGCAGTGACCATCATCACGGACGCGGTCGTCGCATGGACCGCGTCCCTCGGGTGACGCCCGGGAATGTTGCGCGGCGGACCACTGTTGAGGCGGACAGAAGTGCTGGGACACCAGCGCCGACGCCGAAGGAGAGGAAGTCCGCCGCATGGGTTCGACCATCTGCCCGAGCCGAAGCAGCAGCGCTGACCTGGACTGGACGGTGCTGCACGCGGCCAAGACCGCTCCTATTCGAGCGGCGGCAGGCACGGGTCGTGTTCTATCCTCCGAGACGAGTGGGATCGGTTTTGGTCCTGCCCGGGATCTTGAGGAGGTGGGTCCGGTCACCGGTACCGACGCAGGGACCGACAACGGCCAGGCGGAGCTGCCCGAGGGCCAGGGCGTCAGCGCGGAGTCGACCTCGGAGCGCACCGCGCGCTTCGAACGGGACGCGCTCGAATTCCTCGACCAGATGTATTCGGCCGCGCTGCGTATGACGCGCAACCCGGCCGACGCCGAGGACCTGGTGCAGGAGACCTACGCCAAGGCGTACGCGTCCTTCCATCAGTTCCGTGAGGGCACCAACCTCAAGGCCTGGCTGTACCGCATTCTCACGAACACCTTCATCAACTCGTACCGCAAGAAGCAGCGCGAACCCCAGCGCTCCGCGGCGGAGGAGATCGAGGACTGGCAGCTCGCCCGCGCCGAGTCGCACATGTCGACGGGCTTGCGCTCCGCGGAGTCGCAGGCGCTCGACCACCTGCCCGACTCGGACGTGAAGGAAGCGCTGCAGGCGATCCCCGAGGAATTCCGCATCGCCGTCTACCTCGCCGACGTAGAGGGCTTTGCCTACAAGGAGATCGCGGACATCATGGGGACACCCATCGGTACGGTGATGTCCCGGCTGCACCGAGGCCGCCGTCAACTGCGCGGCATGCTGGAGGACTACGCGCGGGAGCGCGGGCTCGTCCCGGCCGGCGCCGGAGAGTCGAACGAAGCGAAAGGCTCGGGCTCATGAGCTGCGGAGAGCCGCACGAGACGGACTGCAGTGAGGTACTCGATCATCTGTACGAGTTCCTCGACAGTGAGATGCCTGACGTCGATCGCGTCAAGTTCAAGCAGCACTTCGACGAGTGCTCCCCCTGCCTGGAGAAGTACGGGCTGGAGGAGGCCGTGAAGAAGCTGGTCAAGCGGTGCTGCGGGCATGACGACGTACCCACCGACCTGCGCGCCAAGGTACTGGGGCGGCTGGATCTGATCCGGTCCGGCCAGGCCGTCCCGGACCACGACGTCACGACTGTCCGGGCCGCCCAGCCCGCACAGGTCACGCCGGAGAGCTGACCGCGCCGGCGCCGCCGACAGGCGGCGCCGGCCCGTTCCCGCCCCGGTGTCCCATCACCCGAACGTGCTAATCCTCCGGTCATAAGCCCCGGACCCTCCGGCTCCCGCCCTAGGCTCCGGAGCCTGGACAGGCATGGTCGGGGGAGGGGCGAGATGGAGGCGGTCCCGGTACGGGTACGCGCGTACGTGACCTGCGTCGCCCTCGCCGCCCTGCTCTGTCTGCTGCCGCTGCCCGACCTGCGTGCGCCCTGGTGGGCCGTCGCCCTCCTCTCCGCGCTGTACGCGGCCTGCGAGCACGTCGTGCGGCGCCGCCTCGGCGGCACCTTCTACCCGGTGCTGCTCGCCGGTGCCTTCCTGCTGCCACCGCCGGCCGCCGCGCTCGTACCGCTGCCGGGTGCGCTGCTCTCCCGCGCCGAGCAACGGCCGCAGGCGCTGCGCCGGACCTGGCGGGCCGCCGAGCTGGCGCTCGCGGTCTGGGGCGCGGGGCGCGTGCACTGGGCGCTGGGCGGGCGGGACTCGGTGGTGGGCTGCGACTTCCCGTACGCACTGCTGCCCTGCGCCGCGGCCGTGCTGGCCTTCTGCGCCGTTCTCGCCGTGCTGGACGGCGGGATCCTCGCCGTTGCCGAGAGGGTTCCGGTGCGCCGGGCCTGGCGCGGCCTGCTCTCCCGCTCGCTCGCCCCGGTCGGGGTGCACGGGCTGGCCGGGCTGATGATGGCCGTGCTCTGGCGCAGCCCCTACGGTCCCGTCGCAGCTCTGCTCGTCCTGTTGCCGATGTGCGTGTCCTGGTGGGTGTTCGCCCAGTACCACCGCGAGCGCGCAGCCCACCAGGCCACCATCCGCGCGCTCGTCCAGGCCGTCGACATCAAGGACGGGTACACCCGCGGGCACAGCGAGCGGGTCGGACACGCCTCCGTGATGATCGCGCGCGAACTGGGCATGGACGACGACCGGGTGGAGGTGCTCCGCTTCGCCGGCATCCTCCACGACGTGGGGAAGCTGGGCGTCCCCACCCGGCTGCTCCGCAAGGACGGTCCGCTCACCCCGGAGGAACGGCGGATCATCGAACTGCACCCCGAGTACGGCCACGAGATGGTGCGCGGGATCTCCTTCCTGGGGGAGGCCCGCGCGGCGATCCTCCACCACCACGAGCGCATCGACGGCAGCGGCTACCCGTACGGACTGGCGGGCGGCCAGATCCCGGAGTCCGCCCGGGTGGTGGCCGTCGCTGACGCGTTCGACGCGATGACGTCGACGCGCTCCTACAGCAGGGCCCGGCCGGTGGCGGCCGCCGTGGCGGAGTTACGGCGGTGCGCGGGGCGGCACTTCGACGCGGGGATCGTCGACGCCCTGACCCGAGCGCTGGCCAGGCACGGCTGGCACCCGGCGGTCACCGCCGACGTCCGGTCACCGGACCCGGCGGAGCCGCCCGGCCCGGCCCGCTCCGGTCCGCCGAGCGGTGACCGCGAAAGCGCCGGACGAGGTGCCCCGTGACGTCCGGGGCCCCGGCGTTCGCCCCGGGGCCGGCGGCCGGTGGCAGCGGCAGCGGCAGCGGTGCCGCCGGTCCGGCCGCGGTCCTCCGCTCCCGCCGCCCCGCCGCGCTCGGCTGCATCCGCCTCGCCGCCCTGCTCCTCGCCCTCGGCTGTCTCGCCGGCACCCTCTGGGAAGGCCTCGACGACCGCGGCACCGCCCTGGCCTACGGCGTGCTCGTCGGCGTCGGCGAGTGGGCCCGGTGGACCGGCGCCGAGGTACGGGAGGCCGCACCGCTCGGGGCCGCCGGCGCGCTCGCCTACGCCCTGCTCGGCGCCGATGCCGGGGCCGCCACGCACGACGGGGCCTTCCAGGTCGTCACCGTCGTCTGCGCCGCCTCGCTGCTCGGCAACGTCCCGCACATAGCCGACGGGCGGCGGCCCACCCTCGACCACCTCACCCGCCGCGTCCTCACCGTCGGCTTTGCCGCCGTCTGCTTCCAACCCCTCTACAGCAGGGGCGCGTTGGAGCATTGGGACGGACCGGCGTACGCCCTGCTGCTCGTCGCGCTCCTCGTGCTCACCGCGCTGTGCGACGCCGTGCTCGCCGCCGCGCAGGCCCACTCGCGGACGGCATGGCCGTTCGGGCCGCTGCTGCGGGACGAGCTGCGCGGGCTGCTCGGCATCGGGTCCGCCGTCTGCGCCACCGGGGCCGTGATGGCACTGGCCGTCGCCGTCGTCGGGCTGTGGGCGCTGCCCGTGTTCTGCCTGCCACTCCTCCTCACCCAGCTGTCCCTGCGCCGGTACGCGGCCGTCCGGGCCACCTACCGGCAGACCATCGCCTCCCTCGCCCGCGCCACCGAGATAGCGGGGTACACCCCGGCCGGGCACGCCCGCCGGGTCGCCACGCTGAGCCAGGCCGTCGGGCGGGACCTGGGACTGTCCGGGGCGGAGCTCACCGTCCTGGAGTACGCGGCGCTCATGCACGACATCGGCCAGCTCAGCCTCGTCGACCCGGTGCCCGCCGGGGCCACCGCCGGGCTGCCGGCGGCGGAGCAGCGCCGGATAGCCCTGCTCGGCGGCGCCGTCGTACGGCAGACCGGGGTGGACGCGGCGGTCGCCGTGGTCGTGGAACGGCAGGCCGACCCCTACCGGGAGCAGCCGGTCGCCGCGCGGATCGTGCGGGCCGTCAACGCGTACGAGGAGAAGGCCCGGGATTCCGGGCCCGGCGGGCCGCTGACGGCGCTGGAGGAGTTACGGCTGGCCACCGCCGGGGACTACGCTCCGGAGGTTGTGGAGTCCCTGGCCCGCGTGCTCTCCAGAGACTGTCTGACCTTGCGCGCGGCTGGGTAACCCATGGGTAATGAGCGGCGCTCCCGTCGTACGTGGTTGGATGCGAGGGAGAGGGTGATGTCCGGGGGCACAAGCCAGCCCACTGTGCGGAACTGGAACTGGCAGGCGGGAATCGTGAGGATCTTCGGCAAGGGACGGCACCGGCCCTCCGCCTCCTGGCGGCAGGCCACCGACCGCGCGTTCACGCTGATCGGCGACGGCCGGTACGAGGACGCGGGCGAGCTGCTGACACGCGCCGCCGACCTGGAACCCTGGCTGTCGGAGTCCTGGTTCAACCTCGCCCTGCTGCACAAGTTCCGGCACGACTGGGAGCAGGCGCGGGCGGCCGGCCTGCGCGCGGTGGCCCTGCTCGACCGGGAGACCGGGGCGCCCGACTGGTGGAACGTGGGCATCGCGGCGACCGCGCTGCAGGACTGGCCGCTGGCCCGGCGGGCCTGGCAGGCGTACGGGCTGCGGGTGCCGGGCGGCGCCACGGCGTCCGGTGAGCCCAACGGCATGGACCTGGGCAGTGCCGCCGTACGGCTGTCCCCGGAGGGGGAGGCCGAGGTGGTGTGGGGGCGGCGGCTGGACCCCGCCCGCATCGAGGTGCAGTCCATCCCGCTGCCCTCGTCCGGGCGGCGCTGGGGCGAGGTCGTCCTGCACGACGGGGTGCCGCACGGCGAGCGGACCACGGCGACCGGGCACGCGTACCCCGTCTTCGACGAGATCGAGCTGTGGGCGCCGTCGCCGGTGCCGACCTGGGTGGTGCTGCTGGAGGCGGCGACGGAGGCGGACCGGGACGCGCTGGAGCAGTTGGCGGGGGATGCCGGGTTCGCGGCGGAGGACTGGTCCTCCTCGGTGCGGTTGCTGTGCCGGATGTGCTCCGAGTCGCGGATGCCGTCGGACGAGGGCGACGGGGTGCATCTCGATCCCCACGACCACAGTGAGCCGGGGCATCCGGGGCCGCTCGGGCATCGGACGGACGGGCAGCTGTGGGTGCCGGAGCGGGAGTGCGGGGTGGCTGCGCCGGCTTCGCTGGTGAGGGGGTTGCTGGACGGGTGGGTTGCGGACAGCCCGGATTCCAGGGACTGGCGGGATCTGGAAGAGGTTTGCTGAGCGCCGTTCGTCGGGTGCGGGCCGGTGGGGGCTTGTCGCGCAGTTCCCCGCGCCCCTGAAGGGGCGCGTCCACGTACCCTGTATCAGCAACATCACCCCCGTTTTACCTAGGAAGGCTTACGTCGGTCATGGCGCAGCAGGACACCGATCAGCAGCACGCGGGCGTGCTCCCCGTGGATGACGAGGGATTCGTCGTCGACACCGAGGGGACCGAGGAGCGCGAGAACGCCTGGCGTGAGCGGGGGACCTCGCGGCCCATCACCGTCGTCGGGAACCCGGTGCTGCACAAGGAGTGCAAGAACGTCACCGAGTTCGGCGCGGAGCTGGACCAGCTCGTCGCGGACATGTTCGCGAGCCAGCGGACCGCCGAGGGCGTCGGGCTCGCCGCCAACCAGATCGGCGTCGACCTGAAGGTCTTCGTCTACGACTGTCAGGACGACGAGGGCGCCCGGCACGTGGGTGTGGTGTGCAACCCGAAGCTGGTCGACCTGCCCGCGGACAAGCGGCGGCTGGACGACAGCAACGAGGGGTGCCTGTCGGTGCCCACGGCCTACGCCCCGCTCGCCCGGCCCGACTACGCCGAGGTCACCGGGCAGGACGAGAAGGGCAACCCGATCAAGGTGCGCGGCACCGGCTACTTCGCTCGGTGTTTGCAGCACGAGACCGACCACCTCTACGGCTACCTGTACATCGACCGGCTCTCCAAGCGCGAGCGCAAGGACGCGCTGCGGCAGATGGCCGAGAACGAGCCCCGCTACCCCGTGGTCGCCAACGACTGAGACGCAGAAGGACAGTTGTGACAACGCCTGGTCGGGCCCGCTCCGACCAGGCGTTCGTCATGTTCGGTCGGACTCGCTCGTCTGTGCGTCGTACATTCGATCCTTTGTGCACCCCTAGCGAACCTTAATCAGTCACACAAGGGGAGATTCTCGGCACTGTGGGGTAGTGAGTGAAGCAAATCCGTTCCCAGACCGGTCAGTTGTGGTGCTGAATGGGGACTGCGGGGATACGCAACGGCGCACGCCCGGCACAGCGGGAGGGGCGTGCGCACCTGGCTCGGCTGAGAGGGGTTTGTTCGTGCATGCTTTCTCACACAGCACCACATCGACGCCGACGGCGGTCGCGGTTCCACCGCAACTCGCCCTCCCGGTGATCGAGGCCGAGTTTCCCCGGCAACTGCATCCGTATTGGCCACGGCTACAGGAGAAGACCCGCCTCTGGCTGCTGGAAAAGCGGCTGATGCCGGCGGACAAGGTGCGGGAATATGCCGACGGTCTTTGCTACACCGACCTCATGGCGGGCTACTACCTGGGCGCGTCCGACGAGGTCATCCAGGCGATATGCGACTACAGCGCCTGGTTCTTCGTCTGGGACGACCGGCACGACCGTGACGTCGTGCACGGCAGGCCGGGCGACTGGCGACGGCTGCGGTTCCGGCTGCACGCGGCCCTCGACGCGCCCCTGCACCACCTGCACCACCCGGACACCCTGGTGGCCGGGTTCGCCGACAGCATCGCGCGGCTGTACGCGTTCCTGCCGGGGACCTGGAACCAGCGGTTCGCCCGGCACTTCCACGAGGTGATCGAGGCGTACGACCGCGAGTTCCGCAACCGCACCTCGGGTCACGTTCCCGGGGTCGATGAATACCTGGCCCTGCGGCGCCTCACTTTCGCCCACTGGATATGGACGGACCTGCTGGAGCCGAGCGCCGGGACCGAACTCCCGGACGCCGTACGGAAAAACCCGGCGTACCGTCGGGCGGCGCTGCTCAGTCAGGAGTTCGCCGCCTGGTACAACGACCTCTGCTCGCTGCCGAAGGAAATAGCGGGCGACGAGGTCCACAATCTCGGAATCAGTCTCGTCACCCACGAGGGAATGAGTCTGGAGCAGGCGGTCGAGGAACTCAGGCGACGCGTCGAGGAATGCATCAGCGAATTCCTGGCCGCCGAACGGGCCGCACTGCGGTTCGCCGAGGAACTCGACGACGGCACCGTGCGCGGAAAGGAACTCGGTGGCGCCGTCACGGCCTGCGTCGGCAATATGCGGAACTGGTTCAGTTCCGTCTACTGGTTCCACCACGAATCCGGCCGTTACATGGTCGACAGCTGGGACGACCGGTCCACGCCCCCGTACGTCAACAACGAAGCGGCAGGTGAGAAATGACCGTCGAGTCCGTGAAGCCCGCGACCGCGGAGGCTTCCGAACACGCTGAACTGCGCGAACCGCCCCTGGCCGGCGGTGGGGTGCCGATCCTCGGGCACGGCTGGCGGCTGGTCCGCGACCCGCTGGCCTTCATGACCCGGCTGCGCGCCCACGGCGACATGGTCCGCCTCCGGCTCGGCCCCAAGGAGGTGTACGCCGTCACCACCCCGGAGCTCACCGGCGCCCTCGCCCTGAACCCCGACTTCATCATCGCCGGCCCGCTGTGGGAGTCCCTGGAGGGGCTGCTCGGCAAGGAGGGCGTCGCCACCGCCAACGGCCCCCGCCACCGGCGCCAACGCCGCACCATCCAGCCCGCGTTCAACCTCTCCGCGATACCCGCCTACGGGCCGGTCATGGAGGAGGAGGCGCACGCGCTGACCGAACGCTGGCAGCCCGGCTCCACCGTCGACTGCACCTCGGAGTCCTTCCGGGTCGCCGTCCGCATCGCCGCCCGCTGCCTGCTGCGCGGCGACTACATGGACGAGCGCGCGGAGCGGCTCAGCGTCGACCTCGCGAGCGTCTTCCGCGGTATGTACCGGCGGATGGTCATACCACTCGGCCCGCTGTACCGGCTGCCGCTGCCGGCGAACCGTGAATTCAACCGGGCGCTGGCCGATTTGCATCTCCTCGTCGACGAGATCGTCGCCGAGCGCCGGGCATCTGGTCAAAAGCCGGACGATTTGCTGACGGCATTGCTCGCGGCGAAGGACGAGAATGGCGACCCCATCGGGGAACAGGAGATCCACGACCAGGTGGTCGCGATACTCACCCCCGGCAGCGAAACAGTCGCCTCCACGATCATGTGGCTGCTCCAGGTCCTCGCCGAACACCCGGAACACGCCCGGAAGGTACGGGCCGAGGTCGAATCCGTGACGGGCGGTCAGCCGGTCGGTTTTGAGCACGTGCGCCGTCTCACCCACACCAACAATGTCGTCGTCGAGGCGATGCGTTTGCGGCCGGCCGTATGGATATTGACGCGGCGGGCCAAGGCCGACACCGAACTCGGTGGCTATCGCATTCCGGCCGGGGCCGACATCGTCTACAGCCCCTACGCCGTCCAGCGCGACCCGCACTCCTACCCCGGGCACCTCGACTTCGACCCGGACCGCTGGCTGCCGGAGCGGGCGGGGGACGTGCCCAAGTACGCCATGAGCCCCTTCAGCGTCGGCAACCGCAAATGCCCCAGCGACCACTTCTCCATGACCCAGCTCAGCCTGATCACCGCGGCCCTGTGCGCCAAGTACCGCTTCGAACAGGTCCCCGGGTCGAACGACACCACCCGGGTGGGCATCACCCTGCGTCCGCACCGGCTGCTGCTCGCACCCGTGCCCTGGTGACCTGCCCACCGGCGGGTCACGCCTGATACCGGCGCGCGCTCAGGCGGCCTGCGGGCCCCGGAACGCGCGCCGGTAGGCGTTCGGCGTCGTACCCAGCGACTTCACGAACTGGTGCCGCAGCGCGGCCGCCGTCCCGAACCCGGTCCGGCTCGCGACGGCGTCCATGGTCTCGTCCGTCCCCTCCAGCAACTCCTGCGCCAGCAGCACCCGTTGCCGCAGGATCCAGCGGTACGGCGTGGTGCCGGTCTCCTGCTGGAAGCGGCGGGCGAAGGTGCGCGGGGCCATCAGGGCGCGGGCGGCCAGCTGCTCGACGGTGACCTCCTCGTCGAGGTGCTCCGTCATCCAGGCCAGCACCCCGCCGACCGTGTCGCAGGGGCCCTCGGGCAGCGGGCGCTCGATGTACTGGGCCTGGCCGCCGTCCCGGTGCGGGGGCACCACCATCCGCCGGGCGATCTTCCGGGCGACCTCGGGGCCCTGCTCCTTGCGCACGATGTGCAGACAGGCGTCGATACCGGCCGAGGTGCCCGCCGAGGTGATCACCGGGTCCTCGTCGACGTACAGCACGTCCGGCTCGACCCGGGTGCGCGGATACCGGCGGGCCAGCAGCTCCGCGTGCCGCCAGTGCACGGCGCACCGGCGCCCGTCGAGCAGCCCGGCCGCGCCGAGCACGAAGACGCCGGAGCAGACGCTGAGCACCCTGGCGCCCCGGTCCACCGCCCGGCGCAGCGCGTCCAGCAGCTCGGGCGGGTGCTCCCTGGTGACATTGGCCTCCGAGGCCGGCACCGCGATCAGATCGGCCTCTTCGAGGCGGTCGAGGCCGTACGGCGTGGAGACGGTGAGGCCGGGCACGTGGGTGCCGAGCGCGGGCCCCTCCGCCGAGACCACCGCGAAGTCGTACACCGGCAGCCCCTCGTCGGAGCGGTCGAGGCCGAAGACCTCGCAGACCACCCCCAGCTCGAAGGGGTGCACACCGTCGAGGAGCACCGTGGCCACGTTCGTCAGCATGCTGCCAGTGTGCCTCGCCGCTGGCAGTAATTCGAGGGTGTGTGGCAGTGCTGCCACTCACGGTAAGGAGTCTGCGGCGCGACAGTGGTGTCCATGAACGGAAACCAGATCGAAGGTCTCGTCGGAATGGTCCTGGTCCTCGGCATCCTGGTCCTCATGGCCCTCCCGTCCGTGCTCGGCGTCCTGCGCGACAGGCGCATCGACCGGCAGATCAGGGAGGCCCACGAGGACCGCGGGGAGCGGCAGCCTCAGAAGTCCTCGTCCAGGTCGACGGTGCCCTCCACCGCCACCTGGTACGCGGACGGGCGGCGCTCGAAGAAGTTCGTCAGCTCCTGAACGCCCTGCAGCTCCATGAAGGAGAACGGGTTCTCCGAGCCGTACACCGGGGCGAAGCCCAGGCGGCCGAGCCGCTGGTCGGCGACGCACTCCAGGTACTGGCGCATCGAGTCGGTGTTCATGCCGGGCAGGCCGTCACCGCACAGGTCCCGCGCGAACTGCAGCTCCGCCTCGACGGCCTCCCGCAGCATGTCGGTGACCTGCTGCCGGAGCTCGTCGTCGAAGAGCTCCGGCTCCTCCTTGCGGACGGTGTCCACGACGTCGAACGCGAAGCTCATGTGCATCGTCTCGTCACGGAACACCCAGTTGGTGCCCGTGGCGAGACCGTGCAGCAGACCCCGGCTGCGGAACCAGTAGACGTACGCGAAGGCGCCGTAGAAGAACAGGCCCTCGATGCACGCGGCGAAGCAGATCAGGTTGAGCAGGAAGCGGCGGCGGTCGGCCTTGGACTCCAGGCGGTCCAGATTCTCCACCGAGTCCATCCACGTGAAGCAGAACTCGGCCTTCTCGCGGATGGAGGGGATGTTCTCGACCGCCGCGAAGGCGGCGGCGCGGTCCTCCGGGTCGGGGAGGTAGGTGTCCAGGAGCGTCAGGTAGAACTGGACGTGCACGGCCTCCTCGAACAGCTGCCGGCTCAGATAGAGCCGCGCCTCGGGGGAGTTGATGTGCTTGTACAGCGTCAGCACCAGGTTGTTCGCCACGATCGAGTCGCCGGTCGCGAAGAACGCGACCAGCCGGCCGATCAGGTGCTGCTCCATCGGGGACAGCTTCGCGAGGTCGGCGACGTCGGAGTGGAGGTCGACCTCCTCCACGGTCCAGGTGTTCTTGATGGCGTCCCGGTAGCGCTCGTAGAAGTCCGGGTAGCGCATCGGGCGGAGCGTGAGCTCGAAGCCGGGGTCGAGAAGGTTCTTGCTGGACATCACTGGCAGGCCTCGCAGGACTCGGGGTTTTCCAGGGAGCAGGCGACGGCGTCTTCGGGGGCCGCCTGCTGGACGGGGACGGTGGCTCGGGCCTGGGCGGCGCGGGCGATCCGGGTCGCCGGGCGCGAGCGCAGGTAGTACGTCGTCTTCAGGCCCGACTTCCAGGCGTACGCGTACATCGAGGAGAGCTTGCCGATGGTCGGCGTCTCCAGGAAGAGGTTCAGGGACTGGGCCTGGTCCAGGTACGGGGTGCGGGCGGCGGCCATGTCGATCAGGCCGCGCTGCGGGATCTCCCAGGCGGTGCGGTAGAGGTCGCGCACCTCCTGCGGGATCCAGACGAAGTCCTGCACCGAGCCGTTGGCCTCGCGCAGCGCCTCCCGGGTGCGGGCGTCCCAGACGCCGAGGTCCTTGAGGTCCTGCACCAGGTAGGAGTTGACCTGGAGGAACTCACCGGACAGCGTCTCGCGCTTGAAGAGGTTCGAGACCTGCGGCTCGATGCACTCGTACACGCCCGCGATCGAGGCGATGGTCGCGGTGGGCGCGATGGCGAGCAGGAGGCTGTTGCGCAGGCCCGTGGTCGCGATCCGCGCGCGCAGCGCCGCCCAGCGCTCCGGCCAGGTGAACTCGACGCCGTAGTGGTCGGGGTGCAGCACACCCTGCGCGGTGCGGGTCTTCTCCCAGGCCGGCAGTGGACCGTTGCGCTCGGCGAGGTCGGCGGAGGCCTCGTACGCGGCGAGCATGATCCGCTCGGCGATCCGGGTGGAGAGGGCCTTCGCCTCGGCGGAGTCGAAGGGCAGCCGCAGTGTGAAGAAGACGTCCTGGAGCCCCATCGCGCCCAGCCCCACCGGCCGCCACCTGGCGTTGGACCGGCCGGCCTGCTCGGTCGGGTAGAAGTTGATGTCGACGACCCGGTCGAGGAAGGTCACGGCGGTGCGGACGGTCTCGTCGAGCCGCTCCCAGTCGATGTCACCGGCCGTCGTGTCGACGAACGCACCGAGGTTCACGGACCCCAGGTTGCAGACGGCCGTCTCGCCGTCGTCCGTGACCTCCAGGATCTCCGTGCAGAGGTTGGAGGAGTGGATGACATGACCGGGGGTGGCCGTCTGGTTGGCGGTCCGGTTGGCCGCGTCCTTGAACGTCATCCAGCCGTTGCCGGTCTGCGCGAGGGTCCGCATCATCCGGCCGTACAGGTCGCGGGCCGGGATGGTCCGGCGCGCCAGCCCCGCCGCCTCGGCCCTGCGGTAGGCCGCGTCGAACTCCTCGCCCCACAGGTCGACGAGTTCCGGTACGTCGGCGGGGGAGAAGAGCGACCACGGCTCGTCGGCGTTCACCCGGCGCATGAACTCGTCCGGGACCCAGTGCGCGAGGTTCAGGTTGTGGGTGCGGCGGGCGTCCTCACCGGTGTTGTCGCGCAGCTCCAGGAACTCCTCGATGTCGGAGTGCCAGGTCTCCAGGTAGACCGCGGCGGCGCCCTTGCGCCGGCCGCCCTGGTTCACGGCCGCGACCGAGGCGTCCAGCGTCTTCAGGAACGGCACGATGCCGTTGGAGTGCCCGTTGGTGCCGCGGATGAGCGACCCGCGCGAGCGGATGCGGCTGTACGACAGACCGATGCCGCCGGCGTGCTTGGAGAGCCGGGCGACCTGGTGGTAGCGGTCGTAGATCGAGTCCAGCTCGTCCTTCGGGGAGTCGAGGAGGTAGCAGGACGACATCTGGGGGTGCCGGGTGCCGGAGTTGAAGAGGGTGGGGGAGGACGGGAGGTAGTCGAGGCGGCTCATCAGCCCGTAGAGCGCGGCGACTTCGTCCACCGACCTGACGGTGTCGTCCTCGGCGAGACCGGCGGCGACCCGGAGCATGAAGTGCTGGGGCGTCTCGATGACCTTGCGGGTGATCGGGTGCCGGAGCAGGTACCGGCTGTGGAGCGTACGGAGGCCGAAGTAGCCGAAGCGGTCGTCCGCGGCCGGGTCGACGAGCGCGTCGAGGCGGGCCGCGTGCAGCCGGGCGAACTCGGCGGTGCGGTCGGCGACGAGGCCCTCGCGGTGGCCCACCGCCACGGACTCGGCGAAGGACGTCACGCCCTGCGAGGCGGCCTCGGCGCGGATGGAGACGGTGAGCAGACGTGCGGCCAGCCGCGAGTAGGCGGGGTCCTCGGAGATGAGACCGGCGGCGGCCTCGGTGGCCAGCTCGCGCAACTCCGACTCGTCGGCCCGCGCGGACCGCCCCCGCAACGCGGCGGCGGCGACCCGGCCGGGGTCGGCGTCGGGGAGGTCGGCGGTCAGCTCGGTCAGGGTCCGCAGCAACGCGGTACCGGGACCGTCGTCCGCCGCGGATTCCGCAGAGCTGGTCGCTGAAGCCGGGTCGGCTGGCGCGATGGTCACGTGGGGCTCTCCCTCGCTGGGCACGGGCCTGGCGGAGGGCAGGGGGCAGCACGAGCGCGCGGGCACGCGTCGAGACCCTGGCCCACTCCACGAGGCCCGGACGTCAGAACGCCCGAACCGGGTGGCTGGGCGTGCTGTCGGCAGGTCCTCGGACTGACTCCTGTGCACGAACATGCACAAGTACACCGTTGCGGGACAGTTCCGGATTCACACCGGATTCCCCTGCGGCGACAGCGAGCATGAGCATACATCTGGTGCCGGGCCGCGATGCCACCCCCAGATGTTGTGTCGTGGCGGTGTCAGAGCGTCAACTCGTAGGTGAGGAGAGTGATGTCGTCCAGGTGCGGCACGGGATTCCAGTCGCGCTCCGGTGTGCGGACGAAGCCGAGGCGCTCGTAGAGCCGGTGGGCGGTGTGCATGGCGCGCTGGCTCGACAGGACGACGGCCGTGCAGCCGTCCGTGGCCCGGGCGCGGTCGATGCAGGCGCGGACGAGAGTCTCGCCGGCACCTCGGCCGCGGGCCTCGTGTGCGACCGCGAGCGCCCTGATCTCGGCCTCGCCGGGGCGGGCGATGTCGGCGATCGGGCCGGGGCCGGGGACGAAGGTGACGCCGCCGAGGAGCCTTTCGCCCTCCACCGCCACGAGCACCTCGGCGGCGGCCGCCCTGCTCGCCACGTCCTTCAGCACGGGCAGGTACGCGTCGCCCTCGCCGTAGTCGAGGAGGCCGTCCCGGAGGTAGGCCTGGGCGGTGAGCTCGCCGAGTGCGGCGTGTTCGGTGGGGTCCACGGGCCGGATCGTGATGTCCATGGTGCGAGTCTGCCGGACTCCCGCATGCGGGAACCTCCCGTTTTCCCCGGTGGGGCGCCCGGGTTGCGGGCTGTGCCGGGAGTGCTTCCATGGAAGGAGGTGCCGGTGCCCGCGGGGGCCCTTCGTTCCGAGAACCACTCCGGGAACGCGCAAGGAGAAGGCACCATGACAAGGGTCGTCCGTCACCCGCCCGGCAAGGAGCAACCGCGCGACGCGCCGATGGCGACACTGGGCCTGCGGCGCGCGGGCAACCGGGTCGGAGCCGGTCTCGTGGGCCGCTGGCACGCCCTGACGATCCGTATGGAGGCCCACCGCGGCGCCACCCGTCCCAGGAAGTGGCACCGGTGGGTCTCCTACGCCAACGTCACCAGGGCGATCTGGATCGTCGCCGTGCTGGCACTGCTCGCCTGGATCGTCGAGGGGCTGTACATCCTCTTCAGCGGCAGTACGACCTGGTTCGAGGGATGGCGGCGGCACAACGACGTCGGCTTCGAAACCGTCATCAAGTTCGTCGGTCCGATCCTCGCCGCCTCCGTCGCCGCCGCACTGTTCCTGTTCTGGTGGTACCGCTGGACCAAACGGCGTTATCTCGCCAAGGCGCTGCGGGATCCCCGCAAGCTGGTGCCCACCGCCGGCCCCGACACCGCCGAGATCGTGGGCAGGGACGAGGTCGCGCAGGTCATCGCCGAACGGCTGCGGGAGCGCGACACGCGTCGGCCCTATCTGCTGGTCGGCGGCGTCGGCGCCGGCAAGACCGCCGTCCTCGTACGGCTCACCGAACTCCTGGCCCACCAGAACGCCGTCCCGGTGCCGATCCGGCTCCGCGACGCGGTGGACGGTGCCGACCTCAACTTCGAACTCCTGGCCAGGCGGCGCTTCGCGGACGAGGCGCCCAAGGGCATCCTGGCGCGCACCAAGACCGACCGGGTCTGGCAGCAACTCCTCGCCGACGACAAGCCGGTCGTCCTCGCCGACGGTCTGGAGGAGGCCCTCCTCGACGACGGCCACCAGCAGCAGAACCGGGACAACATCATCCGCCGGGCCATCGAACGCGCCCACGAGGAGAAGCTGCCCCTGGTCATCGCCTCCCGGCCGCACAGTCCGCTGGAGAACACCTCGGCCGCGATCGTCGAACTGGAACCGCTCGGCGAGGAGGCGGCGGTGCGCTTCGTCGAAGCCGGCGTACCGGAGGGCGACGAGCGCCGGGTGGACTGGATCGTGGAGACGGCGGAGGTCACCGAGTCGCCGATCTACCTCCAGATCGCCCGCGAACTCCACCGGCGCGGCGCCCTGGAACAGGACCTTCGGCACCACGATCCCCATCACCTGAACGCCCGCGGCCGCGACCGGGCCACCCTGCGGCTGTGGCTGATGGAGAGCTGGGCCGAGGCGTTGTGCGAGGGGAAGCTGCGGGAGGATGTCGCGCTGGCCCCGCAGGAGCGCCGTGACGCCCTCGAACTGGTCTCGGCCCTGGCCTGTGTCGGACTGCTCCAGGACAAGCTGGAGGTCGGCCTCCCGGAGCTGCTCGACCCGGAGGTCCTGCACCCGGGTCCGGCCCGGCGCGCCCTGGCCCTGGCGGAACGCGTCTGGGCCGACCGGACGTTCGACCACTACGGCAGACACGGCAACGCCCTCTCCGACTGGCACCGGCGGCAGATCTGGGACGCGCTGTGCGAACGGCTCGGCGACGAGGAACGCCGACGGCTGCGCGCGGGGAACCTGGACCAGTGCCAGGCCGGCCTCGCCCGTCTCGCGGCCCAGGCGGGCAGGCTCAAGCTGGTGGAGGGCTCCGAGCGAAGGGTCCGGTTCCCGCACAGCATCATCCAGGCCTACTTCGGCTACCGGCTGCTGAACCAGCTGGGGGAGCGGGGTGCCGGCCAACTGGTCGAAGAGGCGCTGCAGCCGCCCGGTCCCAGCCGGGAACTGCTCATCGCGCTGGTGCTGTTGTCCCGGGCACGGGAGGCGGGGCTGCCGGATCCGGGGAGCGGGATCCGGGCCGTCGTGCGCAAGAGCGTCGCCGACCGGGTCCGGCAGTCGACCGTCGGGGGCCGCACTCCCGCCCAGCGGCTGCGCGACGCCGCGAGCCGTCGCACGGACGATCCGAAGGCCCTCGACCTCTACGCCGCGGCCGTGGAGATCGAGAGCGCGGAGGCCGATCCCCGGCACCTGGGCGACATCGTGGCCGCGGTGCGCGCACGCTGGCCCGCCTTCAAGGGGGACCGGCGCACGCTGAGGGACGCCAAGCGCAGGCTGCTCAAGCAACTCGGAGCCGCGCTGCGCAAGGTGTCCGACCGGGTCGACACCACCCCGCTGTACTGGGAGCTCTTCGAGATCGGCATCGAGGAGTCCTCCTACTCCACCCGCCTGGCCCTCGCGCAGGAGTTCGGCGCCGGCGGCAACGCCGCGTTCGCCGTGATCCGCGAGCGGGTCGGTCTGAACAGCGACCCGGTGCGGGAGTACGAGGACCGGCTCGACAAGCTGAAGGCCTGGAAGCGGCGGGAGTACGAGACGTGGGCCAAGGACATGGGGCGTGCGAGGTCGGCCAGGTCGCTCTCGGGCACCGTGTCGACCGAGCGCGTCCGGCGGCTGCAGCAGGACCGCAAGGAGCTCAACGACCGCTACCGCAAGCAACGGGTCGGCCTGTTCCGGGAGTTCGTGATGCGGGCCTGGATGGTCCCGATGCTCCTGGGTTCCGTCGACGAGGCCCACCGTGACGAGGCGCGGGAACGCCTCACCAAGTGGCTGCGCCACCTCGACCCGAACTTCACCGACGGCGCCCCCGACCTGCCGCTCGCCCTGGAGGCCGCGCTGGCCCAGGGCTTCAAGTACGCGGCCAACCGGCGTCAGCGGTATCCGGAGACCTACCCCGGCGGGCGCGCCGATCTGATCCGGCAGGCGGAGACCGTGCTGCAACAGTCCCGGTGCTGGTACGCCCAGCTCAGCCTGTTGCAGGCCCTGTGCCTGTGGGAACTCGAGGACTGCGCCGACGGCGGCGGGGCCACCGCGGTCCAGACCGTGCGGCGGTGGCTGTCGATGACGGGCACGGTGAACCCGCCGCCGGGGCCGGCCGAAGGGTCCGGCGGGACGCCCCGGCGGTGTCTGCATCCGTTCGTCGCCGAAGCCGGTGATCTGGTGGCTCTCGCCCTGGAGACCGGACAGCCGGAGCGGTTCCTGTGGATCGACGAGAAGGGCGCGGCCGACAACATCGGGGCCCGCGCCGACACCGGCGGGGGCTACCGCAAACACAGCCTGTGGATCCCGCCGTCGGTCGGCTGGAGCACCCTGGACCCGCGTGCCCAGCGGCTCGTCGCCGACGTCCTGGTCATGCTGAACCTCATCGAACGGGACGGGCAGCCGGACGGGGTCGAGGAGCGCCTGGCCCGCGCGGAGCAGCCCGGTATGCCGCTGCCGCCGTGCATCCGTACGAACCGGGAGCCGCTGCGGCCCGGCCTGCGGATCGGCACGTCCACCCCGCCCGCACCGGGCATGACCTGTCTGCCCGACTGCAAGTTCCAGCTCTGCCCGTACCCTCCCCGCGGCTGGCTGCCCCGGGGGGAGATCCGCGAGCCGTTCTGTCGTCAGCAGCAGGCTCTGCTGCCCGGCAGCGTGCGGCGCTGGCTGCCGCGCGGGCTGCACCGCAAGACACCGCGCTGGGTCGGCATGCGGGTCCGTGAACTGGACCGCTTCTGGGACGAGATGGCCCGGCGGACGCGGGAGTAGCGATGCCGGGGAGATGGCCGTAGCGGGCCGCCGTGGTGCTTGATCTCGGCGGCCCGCTACGGGTTGTGTGTGATTGCTCGCGCAGTTCCCCGTACCCCTTTGGGGCGCGTTCTAGTGGGCGCTCCCTGCGACAGCCGGCGGGAGTTCCACCTCCACGCCCGGGTCGCCCGCGTCCGCCGTGTAGTCCTGGGGATTCGTCTCGTCGATGCCCTCGGGGGCCTTGAAGGCCTTCAGGGCGAAGGTCAGGATCACCGTGACCGCCACGTTCATCACGAAGGCGGTGAGGCCGATGTAGCCGATCTGGCCGAGGCCGGGGATCTCCTTGGACGAGCCGCCGAAGTGCGCCTGGGTCGGGGAGGCCACGCCGTACGCGGCGACCGTGCCGTAGACCATGCCGACCGCCCAGCCCGCCAGCAGGGCCCAGCGGTGGAACCAGCGGGTGAACAGGCCGCCGACCAGGGCCGGGAAGGTCTGCAGGATCCAGATGCCGCCGAGGAGCTGGAAGTTGATGGCGACCGTCTTGTCCATGGTGAGCACGAAGACCAGCGCGCCCACCTTCACCAGCAGGGAGACCAGCTTGGAGACCTGGGCCTCCTGCTTCGGCGTGGCGTCCGGCTTGATGAAGTCCCGGTAGATGTTGCGGGTGAAGAGGTTCGCGGCCGCGATGGACATGATGGCCGCGGGGACCAGGGCGCCGATGCCGATCGCCGCGAACGCCACGCCCGCGAACCAGTCCGGGAACATGTTCTCGAACAGCTGGGGGATGGCCAGCTGGCCGTTGGTGACCTTGACGCCGGCCGCGATGGCCATGAAGCCGAGCAGGGCGAGCAGGCCCAGCATCAGGGAGTACAGCGGCAGGATCGTGGTGTTGCGGCGGATCACGTCACGACTCCGGGAGGAGAGCGTCGCGGTGATCGAGTGCGGGTACATGAAGAGCGCGAGGGCGGAGCCCAGCGCCAGGGTGGCGTACGTCCACTGGCCGGCCGCGGGCGGGACGAGGCCGCCCGCTCCCGCCGCCGTGAACTTGTCACCCGCCTTGGCGAAGATGTCGTCGAAGCCGCCCAGCTTGATCGGGATGTAGATGATCGCCACCGCGATGACGATGTAGATCAGCGCGTCCTTCACGAACGCGATCAGGGCGGGGGCCCGCAGGCCGGAGGAGTAGGTGTAGGCCGCAAGCACGCCGAAGGCGATGAGGAGCGGGAGGTCCTTCACGAACCAGTTGGTGTTGTCGCCGCCTCCCACGCCCATCACGTCCAGCACCGCCTGGATGCCGACGAGTTGGAGCGCGATGTACGGCATCGTCGCCAGGATGCCGGTGAGGGCGACGGCGAGGGAGAGGCCCTTGGAGCCGAAGCGGCCGCGCACGAAGTCCGAGGTCGTCACATAGCCGTGCTTGTGCGAGACCGACCACAGGCGCGGCAGGAACGTGAAGATCAGCGGGTAGACCAGGATCGTGTACGGCACCGCGAAGAAGCCGGCCGCCCCCGCCGCGTAGATCGCCGCGGGTACGGCGACGAAGGTGTACGCCGTGTACAGGTCGCCGCCCAGCAGGAACCAGGTGACCCAGGTCCCGAACGACCGGCCGCCGAGCCCCCATTCGTCGAGGGAGTGCTCGTTCTCGGCCTTGCGCCAGCGCGCGGCCAGGAAGCCCATGACCGTGACGGCCAGGAAGAAGAAGATGAAGACGCCGAGTGCGACGCCGTTCACACCGTCCTTCACTGCTGCGCACCCCCGCTCGTGGTCCCGGTCTTGCGGGCGCGCTGGTCGCGCTGGTCGCGCTGCCACAGCTGGTAGGCGGTCATCGTGAGCGCGGTGGAGAGCAGCACCCACAGCATCTGGTACCAGTAGAAGAACGGGATCCCGATGAACACCGGGCCCGTCTTGGCGTACGAGCCCACCCAGAGCATCGCCACGAAGGGCGCTATCAGGCAGAGGGCGATGGCGACGCGGATGGGCGTCACCACCGCCGCTTTGGTCACATCGGACGCATCTGACATCTCGCGGCTCCGTCCCCTCACTGACCGCACGGCGATCACCGTCGTTCACCTGTGTAATGCGCAGGCAATCATGGCGAACGCACAAGGTCAGCGGAAGACCTCATCCGCATATCTGCATGTCGATTTCGTGGAGAAGGGTGACGTGCCGTCAGGAGGGGCGGGGTGCGAACGTGCTCAGTCCTGGGGCCGCTTGAGCCGGGCCACGAACTTGTAGCGGTCGCCGCGGTACACCGAGCGCACCCATTCCACCGGCTGGCCGTCGCGGTCCAGGGAGTGGCGGGAGAGCATCAGCATCGGCAGGCCGACGTCGGTGCCGAGCAGACCGGCCTCGCGCGGGGTCGCCAGCGAGGTCTCGATGGTCTCCTCGGCCTCGGCGAGATGGACGTCGTACACCTCGGCCAGGGCGGTGTACAGGGACGTGTACTTGACGAGGGAGCGGCGCAGGGCCGGGAAGCGCTTCGCGCTCAGGTGCGTGGTCTCGATCGCCATCGGCTCGCCGTTGGCCATGCGCAGCCGCTCGATGCGCAGCACGCGCCCGCCTGCCGTTATGTCGAGCAGTCCGGCCAGCCGGTCGTCGGCGGTGATGTAGCCGATGTCCAGCAGTTGCGAGGTCGGCTCCAGGCCCTGGGCCCGCATGTCCTCCGTGTAGGAGGTGAGCTGGAGCGCCTGGGAGACCTTGGGCTTGGCGACGAAGGTGCCCTTGCCCTGGATGCGCTCGAGCCGGCCCTCGACGACCAGTTCCTGGAGGGCCTGGCGGACGGTGGTGCGGGAGGTGTCGAACTCGGCGGCCAGGGTGCGCTCGGGCGGGACCGGGGTGCCGGGGGCCTGTGTCTCGGTCATTTCGAGCAGGTGCTTCTTCAGGCGGTAGTACTTGGGCACGCGCGCGGTACGGACGGCTGTCCCGCTCTCGTTCTCCGCACTGCTGACGTCGGTGCTCATGCTCCGCCTTCCCGGCTATTGACGCGGCTCGCCTCGTGGCACGGCAGCGTACCGGGATTCGCCCTGCACGCTGCGTGATCCCCTCTGTATACCGTCGCGGGCGCTGTTGGTCTAGTCCACCGAGAGAGTGGTCTACCGGAATTGTCTCGTCCGCGCCCTGGGTTTTCGAGGGTTTCTTACTTAAAGGTTCCTGCATATGTAGGTCGCATAACGGCTGGTCGGAGCCTATTCGGCCACCCTTGACAGGCCTGGTGGTCTGGGCCAAGCTTCCCGCACTGGTCTACACCATTGGTCCAGGTCCCGGCCCAACGCTCGTGCGGGGAGGCAGGGGGGTTTGTGGCATCCCTGAGGAGGGTGGCGTGAAGCGCAAGCTGATAGCCGCGATTGGTATCGCGGGCATGGTCTTCTCGGTCGCGGCGTGTGGCAGTGACAACAAGGACGACAACAAGTCCCAGGGCTCGGACGCCAAGGCGCTGACCGTCTGGCTCACGGTGGACGCGCAGAACAACTGGCCCGACCTGGTCAAGGCCGCCGACGCCGCCGTGCAGAAGAAGCACCCCGGCATCAAGATCAAGCACGAGTACTACGGCTGGCCGGACAAGAACACCAAGCTGGACGCCGTCCTCGCCACGGACAAGGCCCCCGACGTGGTCGAGATGGGCAACACCGAGATGCTCGGCTACATGGTCAAGGGCGCCTTCGCCCCCGTCGACGCCTCCCAGTTCACCAGCTCCGACCAGTGGCTCGACGGCCTCAAGGCCTCCGTCACCTACCAGGGCAAGACCTACGGCGTGCCGTACTACGCCGGCGGCCGTGTCGCCAACTGGCGCAAGGACATCGCCGCCTCGGCCGGCATCAAGACCACGCCGAAGACCTACACCGAGCTGACCGCCGACCTGGACAAGATCCAGAAGAAGGAAGGCGACAAGTTCAGCGCCTGGTACCAGCCCACCCGTGACTGGTACGCGGCCATGTCCTTCGTCTACGACGCCGGTGGCTCGATCGCCGTGGAGAACGGCGGCAAGTGGCAGGGCAATCTTGAGTCGGCCGAGTCCGTCAAGGGCCTCACCGAGTTCAAGAACGTCATCGACAAGTACATGCACGGTGACAAGACCAAGGACGAGTCCGACCGCTACATCGTCTACGGCCAGGGCAAGTCGGCCATGATCTTCGGTGCCGCCTGGGAGGGCGCGACCGCGGCCGACCCGAAGAACGACAAGACCGGCGGCAAGCTGAAGAACAACCTCGTCAACTTCGTGATGCCCGGCCCGTCCGGCAAGAACATGCCGGTCTTCCTGGGCGGCTCCGACCTCGCCATCCCGGTGAAGTCCAAGGCGCAGACCGTCGCCGCCGAGTGGATCAACGCGTTCACCGGTCCCTCCGGTCAGAAGGGCCTGATGGCCAAGGGCAACCTGCCGAACAACAAGACCGACCTCGCCACGCTGAAGAACGACCCGGCGACCGCGGTGCCGGCCGAGGCGGCCGAGTCCAACTGGTTCGTGCCGATGGCGCCGGGCTGGGGCCAGGTCGAGAAGGCCCAGGTGCTCCAGACGATGCTGCAGAACATCGGCACCGGCAAGGAGAGCGTCGAGGCGGCGGCCAAGGAGGCCGACGCGGCGATCGACAAGGTCATCAACACCCCGTAACGGCCTGCGGCCGGGCCTGGCCGACGGGGGGTCAGGTCCGGCCGAGGGGGATGTCAGAAGGTGCCGCGACGGGTTGGTGGGTTGGTGCCGGTTCGTCGCGGCTGGTCGCGCAGTTCCCCGCGCCCCTCAAGGCGCGCGAAGCGCGCCCCGAGGGGCGCACGGCTGGCGGCCTCTCTCGATCTGTTTGAGGAGCGCACGATGAGTGCCGTTGATACGACCACACCCGCCAAGGTGCCGGCACCGCCACCGGACTCCCCGCAGAGACCACGTGCGAACCGGCGCTCGGGCGGGCCCGCCGTTCCCTGGCTGCTGCTCGCCCCCTGCCTGCTGATCCTGGCGCTAGTCCTCGGCTATCCCCTCTACCGGCTGGTCACCCTCTCCTTCCAGCAGTTCGGGCAGACCCAGCTGTGGGGGTTCAAGCCGGCCGAGTGGGTCGGGTTCGGGAACTTCTCCAAGGTCCTCGGCGACAGCGAGTTCTGGCAGGTCGTGCTGCGCACGATCGTCTTCGCGGCCGGCTGCGTCATCTTCACCATGGTCGTCGGCATGCTCGTCGCCCTGCTGCTGCAACGCGTCTCCGGCTGGGTGAAGACGCTGGTCAACATCGCGCTGGTGGCCAGCTGGGGCATGCCGGTCATCGTCGCCACCACGGTCTTCAAGTGGCTCTTCGACTCCGACTACGGCATCCTCAACGCCCTGCTCAGCAAGCTCCCCGGGGTCGAGATGGTCGGCCACAACTGGTTCGCCAGCGGGCCCGAGGGGCTCGCGGTGATCATGCTGCTGGTGGTCTGGGGAGCGGTCCCCTTCGTGGTCATCACGCTCAGCGCCGGACTCACCCAGGTCCCCAAGGAGCTGGAGGAGGCCGCCCGCCTCGACGGCGCCGGCCCCTGGGGCGTCTTCCGCTACGTCACGCTGCCCATCCTCAAGCCGGTCATCGTGATGCTCACGACCCTCTCGGTCATCTGGGACATGGGCGTCTTCCCGCAGGTCTTCGTGATGCGCGGCGGCCACCCCGAGGCCGAGTTCCAGCTGCTGACCACCTGGTCCTACGACCGCGCCTTCGTGGTCAACGACTACGGGCAGGGCTCCGCGATCGCCCTGCTCACCGTGCTCCTCCTGCTCGGCGTCGTCGCCGTGTACATGCGCCAGATGCTGAAGATCGGAGAGGTCGAATGAGCACCGCCGCCACCCCCGGCCACCGGAAGTCGAAGGCCGGCTGGAACCTCCTCGGCCTCCTCGTCTTCGTCATCGCGGGCTTCCCCGTCTACTGGATGCTGAACACGGCGTTCAAGCCGGCGAAGGACGCCATCGACCCGGACCCGAGCCTGCTGCCCACCGGCATCACCCTGTCCAACTTCAGCCGCGCGCTGGACATCGCCGACTTCTGGGGCCCGGTCGGCCGCAGCCTCATCGTGTCCCTCTCCGTCGTGGTGATCGGCATGGTCGTCGGACTGCTGGCCGCCCTGGCCATCTCCCGGTTCGCCTTCCGCGGCCGCAAGATCGTGATCGTCGGCATCCTCGCGGTCCAGATGATCCCGCTGGTCGCCATGATCATCCCGGTCTTCCTGCTCCTCAACGACCTGGACCAGTACGACAAGCTCAGCGGCCTGATCATCACCTACCTGACCTTCATCCTGCCGTTCACGGTGTGGACGCTGCGCGGCTTCATCGTCAACATCCCGAAGGAGCTGGAGGAGGCCGCCATGGTCGACGGCTGCTCCCGCACCGGCGCCTTCGTCCGGGTGGTCTTCCCGCTGCTCGCCCCCGGCCTGGTCGCCACCTCGGTCTACGGCTTCATCCAGGCCTGGAACGAGTACCTCTACGCCCTGATGCTGCTCAGCCAGGACCACCAGACGGCGACCGTCTGGCTGGCCAACTTCACCACGCAGCACGGCACCGAATACGCCCCGATGATGGCCGGCGCCACCATGCTCGCCGTGCCGATCGTCGTCCTGTTCCTCCTTGTCCAGCGCAAGATGGCCGCGGGTCTCACCGCGGGCGCCGTGAAGGGATAACCCCATCCGATGACGACATTCGCCAGCGGTACGGACACACTCACGCGCGACGCGCTGACGGTCCTCCAGCCGGGCTTCACCGGCACCACCGCCCCCGACTGGCTGCTGCGCCGGCTCGGCGAGGGCCTGGCCTCCGTGGGCGTGTTCGGCCGCAACATCATCTCGGCCGAGCAGCTCTCGGCCCTCACCGCCCAGCTGCGCGCCGAGCGGGACGACGTCCTGGTGGCGATCGACGAGGAGGGCGGTGACGTCACCCGCCTGGAGGTGCGCACCGGTTCCTCCTTCCCCGGCAACCACGCCCTCGGCGCCGTCGACGACCCGGAGCTGACCCGGCAGGTCGCCCTCGAACTGGGCCGCCGCCTCGCCGCCTGCGGGGTCAACTTCAGCTGGGCCCCGGTCGCCGACGTGAACTCCAACTCCGCCAACCCGGTCATCGGCGTCCGTTCCTTCGGCGCCGACCAGGACCTGGTCGCCCGGCACACGGCGGCCTACGTCACCGGCCTCCAGGCGGCCGGGGTGGCGGCCTGCACGAAGCACTTCCCGGGCCATGGCGACACCGCCGTCGACTCCCACCTGGCCATGCCCCGCATCGACGCGACCGCCGAGGTCCTGCACGCCCGCGAACTGGCGCCCTTCCGCGCCGCCATCGCCGCCGGCACCCGCGCCGTGATGAGCGCGCACATCCTGGTCCCCGCCCTGGACCGGACCCGGCCCGGCACGCTGTCCCACCGCGTGCTCACCGAGCTCCTGCGCGGCGAACTCGGCTACGACGGCCTGATCGTCACCGACGGCATCGAGATGCAGGCCATCGCCGGGACCTACGGCATCGAACACGGCACCGTCCTGGCGCTCGCCGCCGGCGCCGACGCGATCTGCGTGGGCGGGGGCCTCTCGGACGACGAGACGGTACGACGGCTGCGCGACGCCCTGGTCGCGGCGGTCCGATCCGGCGAGCTCCCCGAGGAGCGCCTGGCGGAGGCGGCGCAGCGGGTGCGGGCACTTTCGACCTGGACGGCCACGACCGAAGTGGCCCAGCCGGACCCGGTCCTCACCGACATCGGCCTCGTCGCCGCCCGCCGCGCGCTTCATGTGACGCGCGTCGACCCGTACACGCCCCCGGCCGAACCGCTCTTCGTCGCCTCCCTCACGCCCGAGACCAACATCGCCGTGGGCACGGAGACCCCGTGGGGTGTGTCCGCCGAACTGACCCGGCTCGTGCCCGGCACCGAGACCGGCAGCTTCGCGGGTGAGGACGCGGGCCGTGCGGCGATCGTGGCGGCGGGGGAGCGCCGTATCGTCGCGGTGGTCCGGGACGAACACCGTCACCCCTGGATGACCGCTGCCCTGGACGCCCTGCTCAAGGCCCGCCCCGACACGATCGTGGTGGAGATGGGCGTACCGCAGTCCGCGCCCCGCGGCGCCCTGTACATCGCGACGCACGGCGCGGCGAGGGTGTGCGGAGTGGCGGCAGCCGAGGTCATCGCGGGCGCGACGGCGTGATGCACCCCGCGCCCCGCGCCCCGAGGGGCGCGGGGAACTGCGCGAGCGACCCACCACCCACGGTCAGCCCGCATCGAACCGGACCCGGCAGACGGGACCGCTAAATCCCCTGCCAGTCCGGCTTGTTCACATAGGTGTACCGGAAGTAGTCCGCGAACTTCAGCTTGGACGCGGCGGCCTCGTCGATCACCACCGTGGCGTGCCGGTGCAACTGCAGCGCCGACGCCGGGCACACCGCCGCGATCGGCCCCTCCACCGTCGCCGCGACCGCGTCGGCCTTCCCCTCACCCGTGGCCAGCAGCACCAGATGCCGTGCCTCCAGGATCGTCCCGATCCCCTGGGTGATGACGTGGTGCGGCACCTGCGTGATGTCCCCGTCGAAGAACCGCGCGTTGTCGACCCGGGTCTGCTCGGTCAGCGTCTTGATCCGGGTCCGCGAGGCCAGCGAGGAACACGGTTCGTTGAACCCGATGTGCCCGTCGGTCCCGATCCCGAGCAGCTGCAGGTCCACGCCGCCCGCCGTCGCCAGCTCCGCGTCGTACGCCTCGCAGGCGGCCTGTACGTCCTCGGCCGCGCCGTCGGGGCCGAGGAACGCGTCCATCCCGATCCCGAGCGGCTCCAGCACCTCGCGTCGCAGCACCGACCGGTACGACTCCGGATGGTCGGCCGGCAGCCCCACGTACTCGTCGAGCTGGGCTATGCGCGCCCGCGAGGCGTCCACGGCACCGGCGCGGACCTTGGCGGTGAGCGCCTGGTAGATGGGGAGCGGGGTCGAGCCCGTGGCCACCCCGAGCAGCGCGGCCGGCTTGTGCCGGAGCAGCTGAGCCATGGCCTCGGCGATCAGCTCGCCGCCCGCGGCGGCGTCCGGAACGATGACAACTTCCACGCTGGGCCTGCCGTTCTCAAGAGGGCTGGAGGGTCTGGAAGGTCTATGTGGTTTAGACCAATCTGATGGGATCAATCTAACAGAACCGACCCCTGTCGCCGGAGGTCGGGTGCAGGGAAAGTGCAGAGAAAGGGGACAAGGGCGAGGTTACGTGAATACGTCAGATGGGGTGAATTGAGGAAAATTTCCGCAACAGTGGGCCGCGCCTCGCCGGGCCGCCGGAAATTGCCCCGGAGATCCGGCCCCACGGCCGCCCCCGGCGGGCTACGCTGCGATCGCATCAACTGTGAACAGTCTCCAACGCATGGACACACACCGTGGTCTAGTCCACAATTGCGTACGAGGGCTGAACGAGTACGGCGTCAGCCGTACGGCACAGCCACACTCTTCCGTCTTCCCCGCACAGGAAGGCGGACCGAGGAACCGGAGCTCTCTGCCCTGACTGCCCCGGCTCCTCACCACCGGCCGACCGGGACCGCACACCCCACGGCCGTTGCTGCTCCGGGCTGCGGTGCCGGGAGGGTTGAGGGTCCCTCTCAGGCGCCGCGGCCCGCGGGTGTCTCCGGGCCCGCCCGTCCCGCCGTACCCGCCGGTTTTCGGCCATCCACATACCGCCAGGTACGCTCACAGACGTGCCCTCCATGAACGAACTGGTCCGCCAGCACACCGCCCTCGACGACTCCGACCTCGAGTGGCTCCATCTGCTGGTCTCGGAGTGGCAGCTGCTCTCCGACCTCTCCTTCGCCGACCTGGTCCTGTGGGTCCCCACGCGGGACGGCACCCGGTACGTCTCGGTGGCGCAGATGCGCCCCAACACCGGCCCCACCTCCTACCAGGACGACATGGTCGGCCACCTGGTCCCGCGCGGTCGCCGGCCCATGCTGGACATCGCCCTGGACGAGGGCCGGATCGTCCGCGAGGGCGACCCGGAGTGGCGCGAGGAGGTCCCCGTTCGGGTCGAGTCCATCCCGGTGCGGCGCGAGGGCCGGGTCCTCGGGGTCATCGCCCGCAACACCAACCTGCTGACCGTGCGCACCCCGAGCCGCCTGGAGCTCACCTACCTCCAGAGCGCTTCCGACCTCGCGCAGATGATCGCTGCCGGATCGTTTCCCTTCCCGAACCAGCAGGTCGACATGGACGCCTCGCCGCGGGTCGGCGACGGCCTGATCCGGGTGGACGGCGACGGCATCGTCCAGTACGCCTCCCCGAACGCCCTCTCCGCCTACCACCGCCTCGGCCTCGCCGCCGACCTGCTCGGCCACCATCTCGGCCAGACCACGGCCGAACTCGCCCCGACCAAGGGCCCGGTGGACGAGGCGCTCGCCAAACTCGCCAGCGGCTGGGCGCCGCGCGAGTTCGAGATCGAGTCCGAGGACGGCGTCATCCAGTTCCGGGCGATCCCGCTCAAGCCCAAGGGCACCCGCATCGGGTCGCTGGTGCTGCTCCGCGACGTCACCGAACTGCGGCGCCGCGAGCGGGAGTTGATCACCAAGGACGCCACCATCCGGGAGATCCACCACCGGGTGAAGAACAATCTGCAGACGGTCGCCGCGCTGCTGCGCCTGCAGGCCCGGCGCATCGACTCGGAAAGCGGCCGGGAGGCCCTGGAGGAGGCCGTACGACGGGTCGGCTCGATCGCCATCGTGCATGAGACGCTGTCCCAGAACCTGGACGAGCGCGTCGAGTTCGACGAGATCGCGGACCGGGTGCTCGCGATGGTCGCCGAGATCTCGCCCGGGAAGGTCACCGGCCGGCGCACCGGCCGCTTCGGGATACTCGACGCCGAGGTCGCCACCCCGCTGTCGATGGTGCTCACCGAAGTCCTGCAGAACGCCCTCGAACACGGCTTCCGCGAGGGCGACACCGGCACCGTCGAGGTCACGGCGGTCCGCGGCGGTACCACCAAGGAGGCCCGGCTGCTCGTCACCGTCCAGGACGACGGCGTCGGCCTGCCCGAGGGCTTCGACCCGCACCGCTCCGGCAACCTCGGCCTGCAGATCGTACGGACGCTGGTGGAGGGCGAGTTGGGCGGCACGTTCGACATGGTGCCGGCGCCGGAGCGCGGGACCCGGGTGATCCTCGACGTGCCGGTGCGCCCGCAGAAGTAGGCCGCGCCGGCGGGGTGTTCGGGCGCGGCACGGGGTGTTCGGGCACAGCAAAGAGCCCCGGACCTGGTGGGTCCGGGGCTGCTCGCTCGTTGCTGCTCTTACTGCTAAGCGCATCGGGGGTACTGCGCGCTGCGGCTCGGGGGCGGGAGATGCGTACTCGCTGTACGCGCCGCCAAGCTCAGGCTGTCACCAGGGGTGGGACTGTCAGGCGGTGGCCTGACGGGCCCGGTTGCGGGCGGCACGGCGCTTCATCGCGCGACGCTCGTCCTCGCTGAGACCACCCCAGACGCCGGAGTCCTGACCGGACTCGAGCGCCCACTGCAGACACTGATCCATAACGGGGCAGCGCCGGCAGACGGCCTTGGCTTCCTCGATCTGCAGCAGCGCAGGACCAGTGTTGCCGATGGGGAAGAAGAGCTCGGGGTCTTCCTCGCGGCAAACGGCGTTGTGACGCCAGTCCATGGCTGCTACCTCTCCTTGGTATTACATGCACGTTGCTTGTGAATGTGAACGCTTTCACGAATCCCTCAACAAGTGAAGGGCCGACCGCCAGGTTCCCTGGCAGGGGTCCTGTGAGTTGAAGTGGGATTCCGGTGATCAGTGGACGCCGGTGTTGCGGGCTGTCCCGACCGCCACGTAGAGCCTCGCAAACCTCAGCGACGGATACAACCCCTTCCGGAAAGTTTTTTTTGATTCCTCGGTGTCGACTGGGTCACAGCCGTACTTCCATGGGGTGGATCCTGGCCTAAACGTTCGAGTGAAAGGACTTTAGCCCGTTCCGCTCACACAATCACACGCAGTGCACTGCGTACGCCTGTGAACGTCACGCTCGTACGCAGTCCTAGGTGGTCGCCGTCCATCTGGAGGGGGAGGGGCACCTTCGAATGCAAGGTGAACTGGTCCAGGTCGTGCAGTGAGACCGCATGCTTGCCGTGGGGGCCGCGCTCGGGGGACGAAGTGAGCAACTGTGTGCCATACCGGGCAGCGGCGGCGGTCGAGAGGCGGCTGAGACCGAGGACGTCGATGCCCTTATCGAACGAGGCCTTAGGTGACGTGTACATCGGGCGATTGCCGAGATACGTCCAGGGCGAGGTGTTGCAGACTATCGCCACGACAAGATCATTGATCGGGTCGGCGCCGGCCCGCTCCAGAGTGATCGTTCCGTGCCGGCGGTGCTGTTCACCGAGGAATTGCCTGACGACCTGACGAACGTACAGCGCGTGCGTGGATTTCTTACCGAGTTCGCGCTGCTGCTCGACCCGGCCGACCACACCCGCGTCGAAGCCGAGTCCCGCGTTGAAGGTGAACCAGCGGGCCGGGACCGCCTCGTCCTCGGTGCCGGGCGTGCCGGCGGTCAGGCCGAGGCCGACGAAGCGCTCGCGTTTCTCGCGCAGTGCGTCCAGCAGGTCGCCGGTGGCCTCGACCGGGTCGTTGGGCAGGCCGAGGGCGCGGGCGAAGACGTTGGTGGAGCCGCCGGGGACCACGGCGAGGCCGGGAAGCCGGTCCGGGTGAGGTCCATTGTGGAGCAGACCGTTGACCACCTCGTTGACCGTGCCGTCGCCGCCGAGTGCCACGACGAGGTCGATGTCGTCGCTCTCCGCCGCGAGCCGCGCGAGGTCACGGGCGTGGCCGCGGTACTCGGTGGTGACCGCCTCCAGCTTCACTTCGCTCGCGAGCGCGTGGATGAGGACATCGCGCCTACGTGCGCTTGTGGTGGTTGCCGCCGGATTGACCACGAGAAGTGCACGCATGGATTGCAGCGTACCTACTGGAAAGTACCGATCCCAGACCGAGTTAGGGATCCGGTAAGAGATAGGGGCGTGAGCCTCAACACTTACGTGTGTCAGCCGAGGGCTACCCTGCTGGGGTGAGTGAAGCACCTACGGCTGAGAAGACCGACGGAACCGCGTCGCCCCGTCCGCCGCGGCTGACGTACGCTGCCGCGCTGGTCGGGCTGGAAGGGCTCGCCCTGTTGGTCGGCGGGGTGTGGCTGGCCGTGCTCGGGTTCACCGGGGATCCGGACGACCGGGGCCAGGCGATCACCGGGGGTGTCACCGTGATCGTGCTGGCGCTGCTGCCGCTGATCGCCGCGCGGGGGCTGCTGCGGCGGAAGAGCTGGAGCCGGGGGCCGGCGGTGATCACGCAGATCATGGCGTTGCCGGTGGCGTACAACCTGCTGCAGGCCGACAGTGTGGCGATTCCGGTGGGAATTGTTCTCGCCGTGGTGGCTGTGGCCTCGCTGGTGCTGCTGGTGAACTCCGCTACCACCCAGGCCCTTGGGATCAAGGGGCCCGGGCGCAGTAGCTGATCTGCGGGGCGGTGGGGGCTGTCCGCGCAGTTCCTCCCCCAGCGCCCCTTCGGGGGCTTTACTCCTCGACGAGCAACTTCTCCCGCAGCTGGGCCAGAGTCCTCGCCAGCAGCCGTGAGACGTGCATCTGGCTGATGCCGACCTCCTGGGCGATCTGGGACTGGGTCATGTTGCCGAAGAAGCGGAGGAGAAGGATCCGCTTCTCGCGGGGCGGGAGGTCTTCCAGGAGGGGCTTGAGGGACTCGCGGTACTCGACGCCCTCCAGGGCCTCGTCCTCCGCGCCGAGGGTGTCGGCGACCGCGGGCGACTCGTCGTCGGTGTCGGGGACGTCCAGGGACAGCGTGGAGTAGGCGTTGGCCGACTCCAGGCCCTCCAGGACCTCCTCCTCCGAGATCGCGAGCTTCTCGGCCAGCTCGTGCACCGTGGGGGAGCGGCCGTGCTGCTGGGACAGCTCCGCCGTGGCGGTGGTGAGCGCGAGGCGCAGCTCCTGGAGGCGGCGCGGGACGCGGACGGCCCAGCCCTTGTCGCGGAAGTGGCGCTTGATCTCGCCGACCACGGTCGGGGTGGCGTACGTCGAGAACTCCACGCCCCGGTCCGGGTCGAACCGGTCGACCGACTTGATCAGGCCGATGGTGGCGACCTGGGTGAGGTCGTCCAGCGGCTCGCCGCGGTTGCGGAACCGGCGGGCGAGGTGCTCCACGAGCGGCAGATGCATCCGGACCAGCCGATTGCGCAGCTCCGCGTACTCGGCGCTGCCCTCCTTGAGCCCGCGCAGCTCGACGAACAGGGCGCGCGCGCCGCTGCGGTCCTGAGGCTCGTGCCGGGTCGCCTGCACTACCTCCGCGGCCAGCGCCTCGTCCTCGGCGTATCGCTCGTGCTCGCTCATCGTCCCGCCCGTCGCCCTTCCGCGAGCCTTCGCCCCGGCTCGGTGCGGGGCCGCGACCCCGTTCCGCCCTTCCTGGGGCGCGCTCTGCACGGCACCCTCCAGACCGGCCTGCGCGGAGGGGTCCTCCGGGTGCGGCCTGGCCTGTTCCGGGATGCCGTCGATGCCGTCAGCCATGCGGCGGGAGCCGGTCCCGGGGCCTTCGCCCCCGGCCGGCAGCTCCCGTGTGCCGCGCTCTTCGTCCCGCACCGGCCCGTCCCCGTTCCTCACGCCGGCCCGGGTCCCGCGCCGCGCTGTTTGTAGAGGCTGATCGACACGGTCTTGTCCTCGTCGACGGCCGACGAGACCTTGCCCGCCAGGGCCGAGAGCACGGTCCAGGCGAAAGTGTCGCGCGAGGGGGCGTGGCCGTCCGTGGTCGGAGCGGAGACCGTGACCTCCAGCGAGTCGTCGACGAGGCGGAAGACACAGCTGAGCACCGAGCCGGGAACGGCCTGCTGGAGCAGGATCGCGCAGGCCTCGTCGACCGCGATGCGCAGATCCTCGATCTCGTCCAGGGTGAAGTCCAAGCGGGCGGCGAGACCGGCCGTGGCCGTGCGCAGCACCGACAGGTAGGCACCCGCAGCCGGCAGCCGGACTTCCACGAAGTCCTGGGTCGCGGGCTCGCCTGCGATCTGGGACACCCTCACCTCCATGGTGGTACAAGCATTTCGGGGCCGAGGGTCGCCCCCCGGGGTAACGCACTACGTGGTTCAGCGGTGACGCTACCGCGCTCCGAACTTTTCTGTCCCCGGGACCCCAACCCCCTGGCGTCACTCACAGTAAACCTGTGGATACGCTCCGTGTCTAGAGGTCTGTCTTGCTCAATCGGGAAGAGCGCGCGCCGGGTTGACGTACCCCGACGTCGAGCCGTCGAACCGTCGCCGTTGTCGTCTTCAGCGGCTGTAGTGCAGTGTCACACGAGCACGTGGTCGACGAAGCACCAGCGCCAGTCCTCGCCGGGCTCGAACGTCCGCATTATCGGGTGACCGGACGATTCGTGGTGGCTCGTCGCATGTCTTCCGGGCGACGAGTCGCAGCAGGCGACATGGCCACAGGTCAGACAGAGCCGCAGCTGCACCGGGTGCCAGCCCTTGGCGAGACACTCCGGGCAGGTCTCGTTACGTGGCTCGGGTTCCGGGTGCGGCAGCGCGTCGCGGTGCGTGCACTGTTTCATGATTGCCAGATTACGACGGGCGTGCGGGTGGCCGCGCGGAAAAAGAGGGCGGGCGAAGACCATGGACGTGATGCCACTGCTGTTGCTGGTGGCGGGGAGCGCCGCGATCGCCGGTGCGGCCCGGCGCACTCCGGTGCCGGCGCCGCTGCTGCTGGTCGCGGTCGGCCTGGTGGTGTCGTACGTGCCCGGGGTCCCCGACTACACCCTCGACCCGGACATCGTGCTGCCGCTGGTGCTGCCCCCGCTGCTGTACAAGGAGGGCACCGAGAGCTCGTACCTCGACCTGCGGGCGAACATGCGGCCGGTGGCGCTGCTCTCGGTGGGGTACGTGCTCTTCGCGACGTTCGTCGTCGGCTGGGCCGCCTACGTGATCGTGCCGGGGCTGCCGTTGCCCGCGGCGCTCGCGCTGGGCGCGGTCGTGGCGCCCACGGACGCGGTCGCGGCCGCCGCGATCGCCCGCCGGGTGGGGCTGCCGTCCCGGCTCACCACCATCCTGCAGGGCGAGTCCCTGCTGAACGACGCCACGGCGATCACCGCCTACCGCGTGGCCGTCGCGGCCGCCATCGGGGAGGGTGCCTCCTGGGCCCACGGCATCGGGGAGTTCCTCCTGGCCGCGTTCGGCGGTGTGATCGTCGGCGTGGTGCTGATGGTGCCGATCCACTGGCTGCGCCTGCATCTGAAGGAGCCCCTGCTCCAGAACACGCTGTCGCTGCTGATCCCGTTCGTCGCGTACAGCGTCGCCGAGCAGTTCCACGCCTCCGGCGTGCTGGCGGTCGTCGTGGTCGCCCTCTACCTCGGCCACCGTGCCTGGGAGGTCGACTTCGCCACCCGCCTCCAGGAGGAGGCCGTATGGCGCATGGTGGCCTTCCTGCTGGAGTCGGCGGTCTTCGCGCTGATCGGACTGCAGCTGCCGGTCGTCCTCAAGGGCCTCGGCGCGTACGAGGGCATCGACGCCGCCTGGTACGCGTTCGCCCTCTTCCTGGTCGTGGTGGCGGCCCGGTTCGCGTGGATATACCCGGCGGCGTTCCTGCCGCGGCTGCTCTCCCGGCGGATCCGGGAGCGGGAGGACAACCCCACCTGGAGAAGTCCGGCGGTCACCGCCTGGGCGGCCATGCGGGGCGTGGTCTCGCTGGCCATCGCCTTCTCGATCCCGCTCACCGTGCACGGCGGCGCCCCCTTCCCGCAGCGCAACCTGATCCTGTTCCTGACCTTCACGACGGTCATCGGCACCCTCGTGGTGCAGGGCCTGAGTCTGGCCCCGCTGATCCGACTGATGAAGTTCCCCGCCCGCGACGCCCAGGCCGAGACCCTCGCCGAGGCGAACGCCCAGGCCCAGGCCTCCCGCGCGGCCGAGGCCCGCCTCGAAGAACTCCTCTCCGACGACCGCAACCAACTCCCGCCACCGCTGGCCGACCGCCTCCGCACGGTCCTGGAGCGCCGCCGCAACGCCGTCTGGGAACGCCTGGGCCAGACCAACCCGGTCACCGGCGAGTCGGTCGACGACACCTACCGCCGCCTCTCCCGCGAGATGATCAGCGCCGAGCGCGCGGTCTTCGTCCGGCTCCGAGACCACCGCTACATCGACGACGAGATGCTGCGCACCCTGCTGCGTCGGCTGGACCTGGAGGAGGCGGCGGCGTACCGGGAGGCCGAGTGACATCCGGAACGCGGTCCGCGGACCGGCTCGATCAGGACGTCGGCACCGCCGCCTGTCAGGCTGTCAGCACCGCCGCCACGGCCACGTCCCGCCCCAGGCCGCCCTCCCGCGCCAGCTCGACAAGTCCGTACAGCAACTTGGCGACATACAGCCGCTCCACCCGCACCCCGTGCCGTTCCTCGAAGTCCTCCGCGAAGGCGTCGAGTTCCGGTGTCGTACGCCCGTACCCGCCGAAGTGGAACCGCTCGTCGAGCGACCACCGGCCGCGCCGCCCCCCGAACGCCTCCGCCTGCAACCGCACCGTCTCGCCCTCCAGGAACCCGCCCCTCAGTGCCGGTACCCCCAACGCCCGCTGGCCGGTCCCCAGTCCGGCGGCCAGCCCGGCCAGCGTGCCCCCGGTCCCGCAGGCGATCGCCACCACGTCGGCCCGCCCCCGCAGCTCCGCGCCGAGCGCCCGGCAGCCGCGTACCGCGGCCGCGTTGCTGCCGCCCTCCGGCACCACGTACGCGTCCTCGGCCCCCGCCGCCCGCAGCAGACCGGCCAGCACCTCCGGCTCGGCCTTGCGGCGGTACGTCGACCTGTCGACGAAGTGCAGCCGCATCCCGTCGGCCGCACACCGCGCCAGCGACGGATTGAGCGGCCGGGTGGCCAGCTCCTCGCCCCGCACCACGCCCACCGACGGAAAGCCGAGGAGACGGCCCGCGGCGGCCGTAGCGCGCAGGTGGTTGGAGTAGGCCCCGCCGAAGGTGAGGACGGGCCGGCCGGCCGCCGCCTCGATGTTCGGGACCAGCTTGCGCCACTTGTTGCCGATCAGCTCCGGGTGGATCAGGTCGTCCCGCTTGAGGAGGAGACGGACGCCGTGCCGGGCGAAGCGGTCGTCGGTAACCTCCTGCAGCGGGGAGGGGAGCCGGGGGGCGAGTATGTCGGCGCTGGTCACGTCGTCATTGTCGCCCGGGGTACCGGTGCGGGCTCACCTCAGCCGCTCCCCGACGCGCTCGCGCAGCCAGGACATCGGGAAACCGCGCGGGTCCACCTTTCCCGGCTGCCACTCCAGGTGCCCGATCACCGACCGCTCCGACCAGCCGTGCCGCCGGCACACCGCCGCGGCCACCTTCTCGATCGCCTCCAGCTGGGCCTCGGGCCAGGGGTCCTCGCCGTCGCCCAGGTTCTCGCACTCGAAGCCGTAGAAGTGCCGGTTGCCGTCGGTGTTCGCCTCGTTGTCCGGGGGCAGCCCCTTCTCGGCGATCACCGCGCGCAGCACGTCGTCGTCGCCCGGCCCCGCGTGGTTGGCGCGGCCGTAGCCGACGAGATGGACCGTGCCGTCCTTGGTGATGACGCCGTGGCACAGCGGGCCGGGGAGGTCGGGGTGGCCGTCGCGGCAGATCCGGACCGTGGGTTCGGTGCCCTGGGTCACCGTGTGGTGGATCATCACGCCGTGCACGGGGCCCCAGGGGCCCTTGTGGTTCCGGTTGTGGTCTCTCCAGTCGCCGGCCTCGACGACCGTGACGCCCTCGTCCCGCAACGCGTCGAGGAAGGCGTCCGCGGACATGGGTGGGGCCATGACCGCCTCCTTCGCATCTGAACCAACCGGATCTTCCAGGTCTTCCGGGCTTTCTACCGAAGTCGGGCTTACCGGGCCACCCCTGTTCGGGCTTGTTCGGATCTCGTGCGAGTCAATCCGGACAAGTCGCCATATCGAGGAGTGGTAGAAGAGGAGATATGTCGGCATGCCCAGTAGTGCGATGATCTATTCCCGCTCTTTCGGGTAATGGTCCCGGCACGCTCCGTGATGACAGGGTGGCCCGTGAGACCGATGCGTGGGCAGTTCGGCGCCCGCGCAGGTATGGGAGGGCATTTCCTTATGTCGGTAGGCGAAGAGGTCCGCACGGATCAGGGCAAGCCGCAGCAGTCTCTGGACACAGCGGCAGCGCGGAACCTGGCCACCACGACCAAGTCCGCGCCCCAGATGCAGGAGATCAGCTCCCGCTGGCTGCTGCGGACGCTGCCCTGGGTCGATGTCCAGGGCGGCACGTACCGGGTGAACCGGCGGCTCACCTACACGGTCGGCGACGGCCGTATCACCTTCCTGAAGACCGGCGACCGTGTCGAGGTCATCCCCGCGGAGCTGGGCGAGCTGCCCGTCCTGCGGTCGTACGAGGACGAGGAGGTGCTGGCCGAGCTGGCCCAGCGCTGCCGCCAGCGCGACTTCGCCCCGGGCGAGGTCATCGCCTCGTTCGGCAACGGGACGGACGAGGTCCACCTGCTGGCCCACGGCCGCGTCGAGAAGATCGGCACCGGCCCCTACGGCGACGACGCGGTCCTCGGTGTCCTCGCCGACGGCGCCTACTTCGGCGAGCAGGGTCTGATCGACCCGGACGCCATCTGGGAGTACACCGCCCGCGCGGACACGGCCTGCACCGTGCTGACCCTGTCCCGGCAGGACTTCGAGCAGGTCGCCGAGCGGGCCGACTCACTGCGCGAGCACCTTCAGCAGCTGCGCGCGATCCCCGAGCAGCGCACCAACAAGTACGGCGAGAAGGAGGTCGCCCTCGCGGCCGGCCACAGCGGCGAGCCCGACATCCCGCACACCTTCGTCGACTACGAGGCCCGGCCGCGTGAGTACGAGCTGAGCATCGCCCAGACCGTGCTGCGCATCCACACCCGCGTGGCCGACCTCTACAACCAGCCGATGAACCAGACCGAGCACCAGTTGCGGCTCACCGTCGAGGCGTTGAAGGAGCGCCAGGAGCACGAGCTCATCAACAACCGGGAGTTCGGCCTGCTCAGCAACTGCCAGTACGACCAGCGGCTGCAGCCGCACGACGGCGTGCCCAGCCCGGACGACATGGACGAGCTGCTCAGCCGCCGGCGGGGCACCAAGCTCTTCCTCGCCCACCCGCGCGCGATCGCCGCCTTCGGCCGTGAGCTCAACAAGCGCGGACTGGTCCCGGAGACCGTCGAGATCGGCGGCAACCGCATCCCGACCTGGCGCGGGGTCCCGATCTACCCCTGCAACAAGATCCCGGTCACCGAGGCCCGGACCACCTCGATCATCGCCATGCGTACCGGCGAGGACAACCAGGGCGTCATCGGACTGCGGCAGGCCGGGATCCCCGACGAGATCGAGCCGAGCCTCTCGGTCCGCTTCATGGGCATCAACGAGCAGGCCGTCATCAGCTACCTGGTCACGGCCTACTACTCGGCCGCCGTGCTGGTCCCGGACGCCCTCGGTGTGCTGGAGAACGTCGAGATCGGCCGCTGGAGGTGACGTTTCCGCACTTGGTGGCCGTGTTCCCGCCCTCCGGGGCGGGTACATCCTCGGGGTACGTGCCGAGGCGGTGCGGAGACGCCACCGTACGCGCACTCCGCGAGGGGGAGGCCATGGCCGAGTTCGTGACGGAGCGGCAGCAGCGCGCCACGCAGCTGCCGCCGGGGGGGTCGGAGTCGGTCGACGGGGCAGAGGCCGCCGCCGTACTGGAGCGTGTCCGGGCGTCCGTCGACCCCGAACTGCGCACCGCCGTGGCGTCGTTGCCCGGTTCGATGCGGCGGATCGCGCGTTACCACTTCGGCTGGGAGCACGCGGACGGCACCCCGGCGGACGGCAACGCGGGGAAGGCCATCCGGCCCGCGCTGGTCCTCGCCGCCGCCGACGCGCTCGGCGGGCCGGCGGCCCGCGCGGCCGCCCTACGGGCCGCGGCCGCCGTGGAGCTGGTGCACAACTTCACCCTGCTGCACGACGACGTCATGGACCGGGACACCTCCCGCAGGCACCGGCCCACCGCGTGGACCGTGTTCGGCGACGCGGACGCGATCCTCGCCGGGGACGCCCTCCAGACGCTGGCCTTCCGGGTGCTCGCCGAGGACCCGCACCCGGCGTCCGCGGCGGCCGCCGCCCGGCTCGCGGACTGCGTCCTCGAACTGTGCGCGGGACAACACGCGGACACGGCCATGGAGGACCGGGCACCCGACGAGGTCACTCTCGACGAGGTGCTCGCCATGGCCGAGGCCAAGACCGGGGCGCTGCTCGGCTGCGCCTGCGCCCTGGGCGCGCTGTACGCGGGGGCGGGAGCCGCGGAGGTGGCGGCGCTCGACGGCTTCGGCCGCCAGGCCGGGCTGGCCTTCCAGCTGATCGACGACGTCATCGGGATATGGGGTGACCCCCGGCGCACCGGCAAGCCGGCCGGCGCGGACCTGGCGGCCCGCAAGAAGTCCCTGCCGGTCGTCGCGGCCCTCACCTCCGGCACCCCGGCCGCCGCCGACCTCGCCGCGCTGTACGCCGAACCCCATGAGCGGGCCGACGTCGACGAGATCGCGCGGACCGCGCTGGCCGTGGAGCGGGCGGGCGGCCGGGACTGGGCGCAGTCCGAGGCGGCCGACCGGATGGCCCGGGCGATGCAGGAGCTCGCCCGTGCCGTGCCCGGCCCGGAGGCGGCCGGCGGCCTGCTCGCGCTCGCCGAGTTCGTGACCCGGCGCAGCAGGTGAAGACCCCGGAGCCCCCGGGACCGCGCGGCTCCTGACCCCGCACGGCTCCCCGGGGGCTCCGGCCCGACGGGTCCCGCACATCCCCACGGTGTGCGGGGCTCGCCGATTCCCGCCGTGGCGTTTCCTGCTCGGCGACGGGCGACGGGCGACGGGCGACGGGCGACGGGCGCGGCTGCCGGGCCAGGCCTACGCTGGGGGCATGGACAGCCAGGAACAGGTCTGTCCCGTCTGCGGACAGCCCGTCGAGCGTGTGGTGGGGCGGCGCAAGACGCTGGGTGCCTGGGTTCCGGTCTGGGGCCCCGGCCCCTGCCGCAACCCCCACTGCGGCGAGCACACCGGGCCGCCCGGCCCGCAGGAGGCGTCACCACCCGGGCCCCCGCCGCCCGGGGCCGCCGGGCGGGGACCGTAGCGTGAGCGCATGACCGCACTCCCGAACATCCTGCACATCACCGAACGCTCTCTCTGGGAAGAGGCCCGCGCGCGCGGCCGCTACGAGCTGTCCACCCGCGGCCGCACCCTCCAGGAGGAGGGCTTCATCCACTGCTCCACCCGCGACCAACTCCCGCGCATCGCGGCCTTCCTGTACGGCTCCTACGACGGCCCGGACGAACTGGTGGTGCTGGTCGTGGATCCGGCCCGGGTCGGCGTCCCGGTGAAGTGGGAGGCCCCGGAGCCGGGCGGCGAGGAGTTCCCGCACGTGTACGGACCGATACCGGCCACGGCCGTGGTGGACGTGGAGCCCTGGGCCGGGCCCCCGGCCGCCTAGCCCCCACCCCTCAGCCCCAGCCTCTAGCCTCGGCCCGGTAGGCCGCCGGTCTCCGGGTCGCGGCCGGTGAGGCAGTAGACGCCGCCCGCAGGGTCGCGCATCACCGTCCAGTGGCGTCCGTCTGCCACGTGCACGGCGCCGAGTTCCTCGTGCCGGGCGCGGGTCGCAGGGATGTCCGCGCAGGCCAGGTCGAGGTGGGCGGCGGCGGGCTGTTCGTCGTCCAGCCGCTGGAGCAGGATCCGTACCGGCAGGCCGGCCGGCTGCCTGAGCACCCGGAACTCCGGCAACGCACCGGTCAGCAGCTCCCAGCCGGTCAGCTCCGCCCAGAACGCGGTCTCCGCCTCGTACGCGGACGGTGGGATGTCCAGGCTGACCTGGTCGAGCCGGCTGCCCGCCACGACCGGCGGCCGTACCGACTCCCCGTGCCAGGGCACGGCGCACCACGACTGCCCGGCCGGCGAGCGCAGGACGGCCCACCCGTCGTGCTCGGCGACCGGCTCGGCGCCGAGTTCCCTGGCCCGCTTCACGAGCCCCGGCACGTCCTCGACGCAGAGGTCCAGGTGGGCTCCGCCGGGGCCCGACTCGACGCCCTGGAGCTTGACGCAGGCGTCGACCCCCGAGCTCGGCAGCAGCGTCACGAACTCGTCGTTCCCGCCTCGGGGCGCGGAGAGGAAGGTGCCGGTGACAGCGGTCCAGAACGCCTGGGCGGTGGCGAGGTGCGCGGCGGGGCGGTCGGCGAAGGCGTACGTCCAGCGGATGCTCATAAGGTGATCGTAAGTGCGCTAATCGGTCACCGGCGCTCCGTGAAGCGCAGCAGGTTCCCCGCCGGGTCCCGGAACGCGCAGTCCCGCACGCCCCAGTGCTGGTCCATGGGCTCCTGGATCACATCACCGCCGTACTCCCGCACCCGCTCGTACAGGGCGTCGCAGTCGGTGGTGGAGAAGATCACCCCGCGCAGCATGCCCTTGGCGAGCAGTTCGGCCATGGCCTGCCGGTCGGCGGGGGAGGCGTCCGGGTTGGCGCCCGGCGGCTCCAGCACGATCTCCACGCCCGGCTGCTGCGGCGACCCGACGGTCACCCACCGCATCCCCTCGAACTCCACGTCGTTGTGGACCTCCAGGCCGAGAACGTCACGGTAGAAGGCCAGCGCCTTGTCGTGGTCGTCGACGGCGATGAAACACTGCGCGAGTTTTACATCCATCTTCACGTCCATGAGGTCAGGCTAGGAGGAAACGCTCGCAGGCGCGTGCGGTCGGACCGGCGAGGTCAGTACGGTCGGCGGCGCGGCCGGGTGAACGTACGGGCCACGCAGGACGGGATGACCGTGCTCTCCTCGTGGTCCCGCGCCCGGTACGAGCTCGGCGTCTCCCCGACCAGCTCGGTGAACCGCGAGCTGAAGGACCCCAGCGACGTACAGCCGACCGCCATGCACACCTCGGTCACAGTCAGGTCGCCCCGGCGCAGCAGCGCCTTGGCCCGCTCGACCCGCCGGGTCATGAGGTAGCTGTACGGCGTCTCCCCGAAGGCCTTGCGGAAACTGCGCTGGAAGTGACCGGGGGACATGAGGGCGGTACGGGCGAGTTCGGCCATGTCGAGCGGCTCGGCGTACTCGCGGTCCATGCGGTCGCGCGCCCGGCGCAGCCGCCTTAGGTCCTCCAGGAGGGTCACCCGTCCAGCATGGCATGCACATCGCACACACAGTGGGGCTTTGTTCTTGGACGTGAGTTTCCCTCCGGTTCTCGCGTAATTGGCCCGCGCTTGTTTGCATAAAGGAATGGACCACATCACGTTCCTCGTGGCGGTCGTGATCGTCACCGCTCTTGCGTTCGACTTCACCAACGGGTTTCACGACACGGCGAACGCGATGGCCACGTCCATCGCGACCGGCGCGCTCAAACCGAAGACAGCGGTTCTGATCAGCGGCGTACTGAACCTGGTCGGAGCCTTCCTCTCCACGGAGGTCGCCAAGACGATCTCCGGCGGCATCGTGAACGACGCCAAGGTGACCCCGGCGATGATCTTCGCCGGTCTGGTCGGGGCGATCCTGTGGAATCTGATGACGTGGCTGGTCGGGCTGCCGTCCAGTTCCTCGCACGCCCTGTTCGGCGGGCTGATCGGAGCCGTGCTGGTCGGCGCGGGCTCCGGCGCGGTCAACTTCGACAAAGTCGTCGAGAAGATCATCATCCCGGCGTTCGCCTCGCCGGTGGTGGCGGGCGTCGCCGCGCTGATCGCGACGTACTGCGCCTACAAGCTGACCGCCCGCGGCCGCGCGGACTCCGTGAGCAAGGGGTTCCGGCTCGGGCAGATCGGCTCGGCCTCGCTGGTCTCGCTCGCGCACGGCACCAACGACGCCCAGAAGACCATGGGCATCATCACCCTGACCCTGATCTCCGTCGGCGCCCTCCCGGCCGACGCCGGCCCGCCGGTCTGGGTCATCTTCACCGCCGGTCTCGCCATCGCCCTCGGCACCTACATCGGCGGCTGGCGGATCATCCGCACCATGGGCAAGGGCCTGACCGAGATCCAGTCCCCGCAGGGCTTCGCGGCGGAGACCGCCTCCACGGCCGTCATCCTCACCTCCGCCCACATGGGCTTCGCGCTGTCCACCACGCAGGTCGCCTCCGGTTCCATCCTCGGCGCGGGCGTCGGCCGACGGCTCGCCGAGGTCCGCTGGGGCGTCGCCGGCCGCATGGTGGCCGCCTGGGTGATCACGCTGCCCTGCGCCGCGCTGGTCGGCGGCATCTCCGCGTACGCGGTCAAGCACGGCGGCAACTTCGGCACGGTCGTGGTCGCGCTGGTCGGTGCCGCGCTCGCGGCCGGCATCGTCGTGCTGTCGCGCCGCAACCCGATCGACGCCAAGAACGTGAACGACGGCCACGAGGTCGCCATCCGCACCACGCCCCCGTCCCACGTCGGCACCGCCGCCTGAGTTCTGCCAGAGTGAGGGAGTTCCCATGAACATCGACTGGACCGCACTCGGCCAGGTCACCGCGGTGAGCATCGGAGTTACATTCGCAGTGGTGGTCGTCTTCGCCCTCGGCGTCCTCGGGCTCGCCCGCCACGAGGGAGCCAAGGAGCAGGGCGGCACCAGCGCCGTCGGTGTCGCGCAGGCAGGGCTGTGCTTCCTCGCCTGCGTGGCGGTGGTGGCGTACAGCATCTACCTGATCGTGCCGCAGTTCCACTGATCCACGGACACCCACCAAGCCGCTGAGGAGGACTGGATGACGACGCCGGACCTGCTGTCCGACCTGGCCGACCTGAAGGTCGACTACAGCGACCCGGACGACCCCGTACTCATCCGCCCGGACGGATCCCCGATCGACACCTGGCGGGAGAACTACCCGTACGCGCAGCGCATGGAGCGCAAGGAGTACGAGTGGCACAAGCGGCTCCAGCAGATCGAGCTGCTGAAGCTGCAGACCTGGATCAAGGAGACGGGACGCCGGATCGTCATCGTCTTCGAGGGCCGGGACGCGGCCGGCAAGGGCGGCACCATCAAGCGCTTCACGGAGCACCTGAACCCCCGTGGCGCGCGGGTGGTGGCCCTGGAGAAGCCCACGGAGCGCGAGAGCGGTCAGTGGTACTTCCAGCGCTACGTCGAGCACCTGCCGACCGCCGGCGAGATCGTGATGTTCGACCGTTCCTGGTACAACCGGGCCGGCGTCGAGCGGGTCATGGGCTTCTGCTCGGACGACCAGTACCGGCGCTTCATGCGCCAGGCCCCGCTGTTCGAGCGGATGCTGGTGGACGACGGGGTGGACCTGGTGAAGTTCTGGTTCTCGGTCTCGCAGAGCGAGCAGCGGACCCGCTTCACCATCCGCCAGGTCGACCCGGTACGGCAGTGGAAGCTCAGCCCGATGGATCTGGCCTCGCTGGATCTCTGGGACACCTACACGGCCGCGAAGGTCGCGATGTTCCGCGAGACGGACACCGAGTACGCCCCCTGGACCGTGGTGAAGAGCAACGACAAGAAGCGGGCCCGGGTCGAGGCCATGCGCAGCGTGCTGGCCCGCTTCGACTACGCCGACAAGGACGAGGAGGTCGTCGGCAGCCCGGACCCGCGGATCGTGGGTGCGGCGGCCGGCCTGCTGGAGGCGGGCGAGGACGACGACCACGGCGGGCAGTAGCGCCCGTCGCGTGCCAGGGGCCGGTCGGACCTCCGACCGGCCCTTCCGCGTGCCGCCCGCAACCCCCGTGCGGGCCCGCCGACTTGGCGGAAAACCGGCCCGTCGGAGCCGGCCGGCTCACCCGTGGCGGAGTTCATGATCGGGATTGCGCTCGCGAACGGCCGTACGCGGCAGGCGCGACGCCGGGGGAGCGGGCGTGACCGGATGGACATGGTTCGGCCCGGTGACCGATGATCCCTTGCATGATCCGCGCCGCCACCGAGAACGACGTCCCCGAGATCCGTGCCATGATCCGCGAACTCGCCGCGTACGAACGGGCCGTGGAGCAGGCCCGGGCCACCGGGGAGCAGCTCCGTGAGGCGCTGTTCGGTCCCCACCCGGCGGCCTACGCGCTGGTGGCCGAGGACGAGACCACGGGGGGACTCGTGGGCTACGCGCTCTGGTTCCCGCGCTTCTCGACCTGGACCGGAACCCGGGGCATGCAGCTGGAGGACCTCTACGTACGTCCCGACGCTCGCGGCGGCGGTCACGGCCGGGCGCTGCTCGCCGCCCTCGCCGCGCTCTGCCTGCGCAGCGGCTTCGAGCGCTTCGAGTGGTGGGTGCTGGCCTGGAACGAGCCGGCGATCGGCTTCTACCGGTCGCTCGGGGCGGAGTTCCTGGACGAGTGGCGGATCTGCCGGCTGACCGGTGAGCCGCTCAAGGAGCTGGCCGCCGCGTCGTAGGCCGTCGCCGGCGAAAAAAGACCGCACCCGGACCCTCCGGAACACCGTGATCGGCGGTCCGTCGGGCCGGATGCGGTCCATGAAGGCCTTGGCAACCGGTAAGGGTGCGGGTCAGGCCTTCTTGGTCTCCCAGAAGATCTTGTCGATCTCGGCGATGAGCTCCAGGGCCTTCTCGCCGGTCTTCGGGTCCGTGGACGCCTTGGCGGCGGACAGGGCCTTCAGGGTGTCGTTCACCAGCTGGTGCAGCTGGGGGTACTTCTCGAAGTGCGGGGGCTTGAAGTAGTCGCTCCAGAGCACCGAGACGTGGTGCTTGGCAAGCTCGGCACGCTGCTCCTTGATGACGGTGGCGCGCGCCTGGAAGTGCGGGTCGTCGTTGGCGGCCATCTTCTCCTGCACGGCCTTCACCGACTCCGCCTCGATGCGGGCCTGGGCCGGGTCGTACACACCGCAGGGCAGGTCGCAGTGCGCGCTGACCTTGACCTTGGGGGCAAACAGGCGGGAAAGCATGGAGCATTCCTTCCTCGTGATCGTCTTCTCAGGTGGGACATTACTCCCTGGGAAGCCTGATTTCGCGAGTGCCCCCATGGGCTTAGGACAAAAGTCCAGGGTCAGACTGAGACTGGTGGAGGAACGGACCGGGGAGGTGCCGGGGATGCCGGAGCTGTCGCAGGAGACCGAGCGGGGGAGGGGCGCCGCGCTCTTCGGAGTGGCCGAGGTGACCGGCCCGTCCATGGTGCCCACGCTGTACCAGGGGGATCAGCTCCTGGTGCGGTACGGGGCGCGGGTGCGGGCCGGTGACGTCGTCGTCCTGCGTCACCCTTTCCAGCAGGACCTGCTGGTCGTCAAGCGGGCCGTGGAGCTGCGCGAGGGCGGCTGGTGGGTGCTCGGGGACAACGCGTACGCGGGCGGGGACAGTACGGACTACGGGACCGTGCCGGAGGAGCTGATCCTCGGCCGGGCCCTGTTCCGCTGGCGGCCGTTGCGGGCCGGTCAGCGCTCGCCGCTGGCGCTGGTGCGCTGGGCGCTCTCGGCCGCCAGGCCGGTGCTGGCCGACCGCGCGGGCCGGTCGGGGCGTTCCGCCTCCAGGCGTTTGCGGGCCCGGTAGGCGGCCACGTTGGCGCGGGTCGCGCAGCGGTCCGAGCAGTAGCGCCGGGAGCGGTTGGTCGAGGTGTCGAGGTAGGCGTTGCGGCACGGCGCCGCCTCGCACAGGCCGAGGCGGTCGACGCCGTACTCGGTGAGGTGGAAGGCCAGGCCCATCGCCGCGATCGCGGTGTAGCCGGCGGTGGCGTTGGACGGGTGGTCCGCCAGGTGCATGTGCCACAGCGGACGGCCGTCCTCGTCCCGGAAGTCGTGCCCGGAGATCTGCGGGCTCACCGGGAACTCCAGCAGGAGTGAGTTCAGCAGGTCCACCGCGAGGGTCTCCTCGCCCTTGTCGGCCGCTTCGAAGACCGCGCGCAGCCGGGCCCGGACCGAGCGGAAGCGGGTGAGGTCGGCCTCGGTGGCGCGCCGGGCGGCCTGCCGGTTGCCGCCGAACAGGTCGCGGACGGCCTCGACCGAGGTCAGTGAGTCCTTGCCCCGGGCCGGCTCCTCGCTGTTGACGAGCCGGACGGCGTAATCCGAGTAATAGGCCAGTTCCACTTGTAGTCCTTACGCGGGCACTCTATGGTCGGTCGTGCGGTCGGGTAACAGACGGTCGTGCTTCCAGGGTATTACGGGACTTGTGCGGTGGAGGGTTGCCATGACGGACGCGCCGACGACCACGACCGGGGCCGACTGGGGGGCCTGGCAGGAGAGCTGGGACCGGCAGCAGGAGTGGTACATGCCGGACCGCGAGGAGCGGTTCCGGATCATGCTCGACATGGTGGAGGCGCTGGTCGGTACGGCACCCCGGGTCCTCGACCTCGCGTGCGGCACCGGCAGCATCACCGCCCGGCTGCTCGCCCGCTTCCCGGACGCGGCGAGCACCGGGGTCGACCTCGACCCGGCCCTCCTCGCCATCGCCGAGGGCACCTTCGCGGGCGACGACCGGGTCACGCTCGTCACCGCCGACCTCACGGACCCGGAGTGGACCGCGCGGCTGCCGTACGACTCGTACGACGCCGTCCTGACCGCCACGGCCCTGCACTGGCTGCACAGCGAACCCCTCGCGGCCCTCTACGGTCAGGTCGCGGAACTCGTCCGCGACGGCGGTGTCTTCATGAACGCGGACCACATGATCGACGACAGCACGCCCCGGATCAACGCCGCGGAACGGGAGCAGCGGCATCGGGGTATGGATCAGGCCAAGGCGGCGGGGGCGCTGGACTGGGCCGAGTGGTGGCAGCTGGCGGCGCAGGACCCGGTGCTGGCCGGGCCCACCGCCCGGCGGTTCGAGATCTACGGGGAGCACGCGGACGGCGACGTGCCCTCGGCCGCGTGGCACGCGCGCGTGCTGCGCGAGAAGGGGTTCGGGGAGGCGCGGGCGGTGTGGTGCTCGCCGTCGGACACGCTGTTGCTCGCCCTCAAGTAGGCAGACCGAAGGGGCGGTACGAGCGACCTCGTACCGCCCCTTTCGCGTCATGCCGCCGTACCGCTACAGCACCTTCGACAGGAACGACTTCGTCCGGTCGTGCTGAGGGTTGCCCAGGACGTCGCGCGGGTGGCCGGACTCGACCACCACGCCGTCGTCCATGAAGACCAGGCTGTCGCCGACCTCGCGGGCGAAGCCCATCTCGTGCGTGACGACGATCATCGTCATGCCGTCCTCGGCCAGGTCCCGCATCACGTCCAGGACCTCGCCGACCAGCTCCGGGTCGAGCGCGGAGGTCGGCTCGTCGAAGAGCATCAGCTTCGGCTGCATGGCGAGCGCGCGGGCGATCGCGACGCGCTGCTGCTGGCCGCCGGAGAGCTGCGCCGGGTAGTGCCCGGTGCGGTCGCCGAGACCGACCCGGTCGAGCAGGCGCTGCGCCCGCTCCCGGGCCGACGCCTTCGACTCGCGCTTGACCTGGACCGGCGCCTCCATGACGTTCTCCAGGGCCGTCATGTGCGGGAAGAGGTTGAAGCGCTGGAACACCATGCCGATGTCCCGCCGCTGCGCCGCGACCTCCTTCTCCTTCAGCTCGTAGAGCTTGTCGCCGTGCTGGCGGTAGCCGACCAGGTGGCCGTCGACGTACAGCCGGCCGGCGCTGATCTTCTCGAGGTGGTTGATGCACCGCAGGAACGTGGACTTGCCGGAACCGGACGGGCCGATCAGGCAGAACACCTCGCGGGGCAGCACCTCCAGGTCGATGCCCTTGAGGATGTGCGACAGCCCGAACGACTTGTGCACGCCCTCGGCCTTGACCATCGGGGCGCCGCTGCTCGGCGGGGTGATGTCCTTGGCGAGAGAGCTCATCGGGCCACCTCCGGGCGACGGAACGAACCCCACTGGGACAGATTCTTCCGCAGCCGCTGCAGCGGGGTGGGCGGGAGGTTGCGCGAGGAGCCCCGGGCGTAACGGCGTTCGATGTAGTACTGGACGATGCTGAAGATCGTGGTCAGGAACAGGTACCAGATGCACGCGACGAAGTACATCTCGACCACCGCCAGCGAGGTGCTGGAGATGTCCGTGGCCTTCTTGATCAGCTCGGGGAGCTGGACCGCGTAGGCCAGCGACGAGGTCTTCAGCATGTTGATGAACTCGTTGCCGGTCGGCGGGATGATCACCCGCATCGCCTGCGGCAGGATCACCCGGCGCAGCGTCTGGCCCTGGGTCATGCCCAGCGCGTGCGAGGCCTCGGTCTGCCCCTCGTCGACCGACTGGATGCCGGCGCGGACGATCTCCGACATGTACGCGGCCTCGTTCAGGCCGAGCCCCAGCAGGGCGGTGAGGACCGGCGTCATCACCTGGTTCATCTCGTCCTTGTAGAACCCCAGGTTCAGGATGGGGAAGACGAGCGCGATGTTGTACCAGAGCAACAGCTGTACCAGGACCGGGGTGCCGCGGAAGAACCAGATGTAGAACCAGGAGACCGTGCTGGTGACCGGGTTCGACGACAGCCGCATCACCGCGAGGATCACGCCGAGCGCGACGCCGAGCACCATGGCCAGCACCGAGATGTAGAGCGTGGTCCAGGCGCCCGAGACGATGCCCTGGTCGAAGAGGTAGTCGGGGATGACGCTGTAGTTGATCTTCGCGTTGGAGAAGGCGATCCCGATCAGCACCACGAGGGCGATGACCACGACGCCGGACACCCATCGCCCGTAGTGGCGCACCGGGATGGCCTTGATCTGCTCCGGCGGCACGGACGGCGCCGGAGTCTTGTCGACCGTGTCAGTCACAGTGACGGCCCTTCAGTCGTGCCCGGGTGCTCAGGAGCCGCCGTTGGTCTTGGCCTCGGTGACCGCGCCCTGCGTGACGTTCCACTTCTCCAGGATCTTCTGGTAGTCGCCGCTCTTGATGATGGCGGCCATGGCGGCCTGGAGCGCGTCGCGCAGCTGGGTGTTCTCCTTGCTGACCGCGATGCCGTACGGGCCGGCCTCGATCTGCTCGCCGACGACCTCGAAGTCGTTGCCGCCGCCGGAGGTCTTGGCGTTGTAGGCGGCCACCGGGAAGTCGTTCAGGTCGGCGACGGAGGCGCCCTGCTTCAGCCGGAGCAGCGCCTCGGGGTCGGTGTCGAAGGTCTGGAGGTCGATGGCCTTGTTGCCGTCCTTCGTACACTTCTCGCTCTGCGCCTTGGCGATGCCCTCGGACGTGGTGCCCTTCTGCAGGGCCACGACCTTGCCGCACAGGTCGTCCAGGGACTTGATGCCCTTCGGGTTGCCCTTCTGGACCAGGATCGAGGTGCCGGCGGTGAAGTAGTCGACGAAGTCGACGCCGCTGCCGACCTTCTTGCCGGTGTCGGAGTCGATGCCGTTCTGGCGGTCCTTGGTGTCGTTCATCGCCGACATGATCACGTTGAAGCGGTTGGCCTGCAGGCCCACGATCAGGTTGTCGAACTTGCCGTTCTGGAACTCGAACTTCACGCCCAGCTGCTTGCCCAGCGCGTCCGCGATGTCCGGGTCGACACCGACGGCCTTGCCGTTCTCCATGTACTCGACCGGCGGGTAGGCGATGTCCGAGCCCACCTTGATCACACCGGCCTTGCGGATGTCGTCCGGCAGCTTGCTCGCCAGCGGGGCCGAGGACGACGAGGAGGAGCCGCCGTCGCCGCCCTTGTCCGTCTGGTCACCGCAGCCGGTGAGGATCAGGGCGCCTGCGACCGCGATCGCACCGAACGCGGCAATCTGGGAGCGCGAGGCGGTGGTACGACGGGTGGAGCCTGCGGTCATGGTGGGTTCCTCCGGCAGTGGGTAGGACAAGCCGATATACCGACATGTCTGATATGTCGGTATGCCGATGGGTCGACGGAAACACACACCTTCGGGTGTCGCGACCTCGTGGGTTTACGGCATCCTGCCATTGGGATTGCTCCAAGCAGACGTGTCACCATGTCAAAATCGGATAACGGGTGACCCCCGTGACGCGTCAGGCCGGTCCCTCCTCGACCCGCCGCCCCGCACATCTGCGGGAATCCGACCTTCTGGCCGGAAGATCTTCGGTTCACCGCCGGTTCATCTCGGGCTGCACCCCGTGATCTTCTGCCGGTCACCCAGCCGCTCATCTGTCGGCTGTCTACGACATCCGTGATGTGACCTTGCGCCTATTCGACTCGTCGTGAGCGCTGTCCGTCCGGTAAGAAGGTTCTTTACACCCCTCATCCGGGGCTCAGGGCGCGTGTGCGGCGCGCCCGTCGCGCAGGTGCTCGTACGTGCCACTCGTACGTATCAGTGATCGGGCCCTGCGCGGTGCCCGCCCACTCCCTCACCGGGAGTGGCCGACCCTCAAACCATGCATACCTAAGGGGTAAGACAAGTGGCAGCGGAGATCGTCAATCCTCGCAGCGACAGCGCGTCGGGCAGTACGGACCAGGACGGCGGGGCCGAGCCCCTCGATTCCTTCGATCCGGCGTTCGCGCTGCACCGCGGCGGCAAGATGGCCGTGCAGGCCACCGTGCCGCTCCGTGACAAGGACGACCTTTCCCTCGCGTACACGCCCGGAGTCGCGCGCGTGTGCACCGCGATCGCGGAACAGCCCGAGCTGGTCAACGACTACACGTGGAAGTCGTCCGTCGTGGCCGTCGTCACCGACGGTACGGCCGTGCTCGGCCTCGGGGACATCGGTCCCGAGGCCTCCCTCCCCGTGATGGAGGGCAAGGCGATCCTCTTCAAGCAGTTCGGCGGTGTGGACGCGGTCCCCATCGCCCTGGCCTGCACCGACGTCGACGAGATCGTGGAGACCGTCGTCCGGCTCGCGCCGTCCTTCGGCGGGATCAACCTGGAGGACATCTCGGCACCGCGGTGCTTCGAGATCGAGCGCAAGCTCCAGGAGCGGGTCGACATCCCGGTCTTCCACGACGACCAGCACGGTACGGCCGTCGTCACGCTGGCGGCCCTGCGGAACGCCGCGCGGCTCAGCGGACGGGAGATCGGGCAGCTCCGGGCGGTCATCTCGGGCGCCGGCGCGGCCGGGGTCGCCATCGCCAAGATGCTGGTCGAGGCCGGCATCGGGGACGTCGCCCTCGCCGACCGCAAGGGCATCATCTCGGCCGACCGCGAGGACCTCACCGAGGTCAAGCGGCAGGTCGCCGGGTTCACCAACAAGGCCGGGCTCAAGGGCACCCTGGAGGACGCGCTGGCCGGCGCCGACGTCTTCATCGGCGTCTCCGGCGGTACGGTCCCGGAGGAGGCCGTCGCCTCGATGGCCGAGGGTGCGTTCGTGTTCGCCATGGCCAACCCGAACCCCGAGGTGCACCCCGACGTCGCCCACAAGTACGCGGCGGTCGTGGCGACCGGGCGGTCGGACTTCCCGAACCAGATCAACAACGTGCTGGCGTTCCCCGGCATCTTCGCGGGCGCGCTCCAGGTGCGGGCCTCCCGGATCACCGAGGGGATGAAGATCGCGGCGGCGGAGGCGCTGGCGGCGGTCGTCGGCGACGATCTTGCCGCCGACTACGTCATCCCGTCTCCCTTCGACGAGCGGGTTGCGCCTGCGGTGACCGCGGCGGTGGCCGCGGCGGCGCGGGCGGAGGGGGTTGCCCGCCGCTGACGTTGCGCCGAATGGCCTCGCTCTCCTTGGGCGGGGCCATTTCTTTGCCCACCCGCCGACCCGATCGGGTGCTTACGAGGTGACCGTTGTGCTGGGGGCTGCCGCCCCCAGGCCCCCGCACGGGGGCTGTCGGGGCCGTCGTCGGGTGCTGGTGGGTGGGTGCTGGGCGCGCAGTTCCTCCCCCAGCCCTCGGCTGGGGGTACCCCAGCGCCTCCTACGGGGCGCAAGAGGGGATGTGTCACAACGGCCCCCGGTTTCGCGACCGGCGCCGGGAACCTATCGTCGGCCTTATGTTCGCCGTCTACGCCGCCCGAATCGACCGCGACCAGCCGCTCTCCGGCCTTGAGTTGGGGGAGCGCCCCGCCCCTGTGGCCCGGCCCGGCTGGAGTACCGTCGACGTTCGGGCCGCCTCCCTCAACCACCACGATCTCTGGTCCCTGCGCGGCGTCGGTCTTCCCGAGGGCCGGCTGCCGATGATCCTCGGCTGTGACGCCGCCGGCGTCGACGAGGACGGCAACGAGGTCGTCCTGCACTCCGTGATCGGGCAGAGCGGCCACGGGGTCGGGCCGGACGAGCCCCGCTCCATCCTCACCGAGCGTTACCAGGGCACCTTCGCCGAGCAGGTCGCCGTGCCCACCTGGAACATCCTGCCGAAGCCCAGGGAACTGTCGTTCGCCGAGGCCGCCTGCCTGCCGACCGCCTGGCTGACGGCCTATCGGATGCTCTTCACGAACGCGGGCGTGCGGCCCGGGGACTCGGTCCTCGTGCAGGGCGCGGGCGGCGGTGTCGCCACGGCCGCGATCGTGCTCGGCAGGGCCGCGGGGCTGCGGGTCTTCGCCACCAGCCGCGACGAGGCCAAGCGGAAGCGGGCCCTGGAACTCGGTGCCGTCGAGGCGGTGGAGCCGGGGGCCCGGCTGCCACAGCGCGTGGACGCCGTCATCGAGACCGTCGGCGCCGCCACCTGGTCCCACTCGGTGAAGTCGCTGCGGCCCGGCGGCACCATCGTCATCTCCGGCGCCACCAGCGGCGACCGCCCCTCGCACGCCGAGCTGACCCGGATCTTCTTCCTGGAGCTGAAGGTCGTGGGCTCGACCATGGGCACCAAGGACGAGCTGGAGGACCTGCTCGCCTTCTGCGCCGCCACCGGGGTACGTCCCGTCATCGACGAGCTGCTCCCGCTCGACCGCGCCCGTGAGGGCTTCGAACGGCTGGAGTCCGGTGACCAGTTCGGGAAGATCGTGCTGACCAACTCCTGACCCGGGGAGGGGCGGCCGGGCCTCAGGGTTTCGGGGTGTCCAGCAGCGCTCCTATGCGGGCCGCCGCCGCAGAGAGGTGGCGGCGGGCCTCGCGGAGCTGGTCGGGGGTGACCCCGTGGTCACGGGCCGCGTCGCGGATGTCGTCCCGGAAACGGTCCAGAAGCCGGTCGAGGTCGCGGGCCGCGTCGCCGGTGTCGGTCTCGTCGCCGTGCGCCCACGCGGGGACGTACTGCGCCGGGAAGTCCTCCGGGGTCTGCGAGTACTCCGGGGCCGCCGCGGACGACGGCGCCGGTGCCGGCTTGCGCAGGTTCGGGCCGGTGCCGGGATCCGGCTCGGTGCGGGTGCCGAAGCCCTTGCCGAAGTTCTTGCCGTAGTCCTTTCCGAAGTCGCCGAACTCCTTGGCGAGTTCGGTGAGGCCCTCGCGGACCCCCGTCGGCCAGTCGCCGCGCGCGAAGTGGTCCTGGACGTGCTCCTGCACCCGGCGGGCGATGCGCTGCATCTCCTCCTGGGCCTGGGCCCGCGCCTGGGCCTGGGCCTCCTGGGCCTGCCGGCGGGCCCGCTGGGCCTCGTCACGGGCGCGGCGGCTCTCGTCCTTGGCGCGGCGGGCCTGCTCCTTCCACTCCTGCTTGACCCGGCGCATCTCCTCCTTGGCGGCCCGCCACGACTCCTTGTCGCCGAGGTCGCCGTACTCCCCGGCCCCCGGGCCCGCGCCGTGCCGGGCCTCGGAGGCGGCCTCGCGCACCTCGCGGCGCAGGTCACCGGCCGCGCCGCGCACGTCGGCCCTTATCTCGGCGGCCAGTTCGGCCACCGACTCGCGGATCTCCAGCTCCAGGTCGGCCAACTCGCCACTGCGGTCGGCCAGTTCGGCGCGGCCGGCGTCCGTGATGGCGTAGACCTTGCGGCCGCCCTCGGTGGTGTGCGTGACCAGGCCCTCGGCCTCCAGCTTGGCGAGGCGGGGGTAGACGGTGCCCGCCGAGGGGGCGTAGAGGCCCTGGAAGCGCTCTTCCAGCAGCCTGATCACCTCGTAGCCGTGGCGCGGGGCCTCGTCCAGGAGCTTGAGGAGGTAGAGGCGGAGACGGCCGTGGGCGAAGACGGGAGGCATGTCAGAGCACCTTCTTGTCGGTCGTGCCGTCGGCCGGGGCGTCGGTCGGTTCTGCCGGACCCGCGGGTGGCTCGGCCTCCCAGGCCGCCCGCTCGTCGTCGTCCTCCTTGGGCGGGCGGCGCAGCAGGGCGATGGAGCCGGAGACCGTGGTGGCGCGGAGCTTGCCGGTGCCCGCGCCGAGGCGGCCGGTGATCTTGTGGGCGCCCCACTGGCCGTGCACCCGCAGTCCGTCGAAGGCGTTGGAGATCGTGCCGCTCGCGGTGTTGGCCTCGACCTCGGCGTCGGCCGGGTGCGGCAGCCGGATGGCGATCTCGCCGGAGACGCTGGTCAGCCGGACGTCGGTCGGACCGTCCGGGTCCAGGTCGATGATCATGGAGCCGCTGACCGAGTCGGCGCGCACGGCGGAGCCCGATCCCTCGACGACGGTCAGGTCGCCGGAGACGGAGTTGAACCGCAGGTCGCCGGTGACGGCCTGGGCCTCCAGGTTCCCTGAGACCGTGTCCGCGCGGACCTCGCCGGAGAGGCCGACCAGGGTGGTGTCGCCGGTGACGCCCTTGACCACCGAGGTGCCGGTGATCCCGGAGACGACGGCCGTCGCGCCGACCACGCCCACCTCCACGCGGGTGTTTGCCGGGACGGCCAGGGAGACCACCGCGCTGCGCCGCCAGCCCTTGCGGTCGAGCCACTTGAGGAAACCCTTCCAGGGCAGGTCCTCGTAGGCCACCGTGAGGGTGCCGCCCTCGTGCGTGACGATCAGGGGCGGGCCCTCGATCCGGGAGACCTCCAGGCGGGTGGAACCCTCGTCGGTGCCCACGACGTTGACTGTTCCGTTGACGATGCGGACGTGCAGGTCGCTGACGGGGGTGTCGAAGTCGAGCTTCTCGGGCTCGGCGACGGACCACTCGGACTTGGGCATGGTGCGGACCTCCTCGGGCCGGACACGACGGCTGGACGCGAACGCGATCGCACGGCTCGCGCCATATCGCGTCTTCCATGAAACACGATATATCGCGGGCGTCGGAAGTCAAGGCACGTGAGTGTGGTCGGTTGGGTGCGGTGTTGACCCTCGACGGGGGGCCGAATTGGTCACATATCGTGCGGTAAGCGGACGAATTGCTTACCGTGTGTCCATGTCGACGGATGAATCCAGAGCCGTCTCCCGGCCGTCCGGGTCACAGAGCGCGGAAGGCGTGCCGAGGGCCCGCCGGCTGGCCCTGGCCGAGGTGGCGGTGGGCCTGCCGGCCGCCGCGTGGGGGATGCGGCGGCGCAGCGTGGGGTGGGCCGCCGTAGGGGCGGTGCTGATGGCGCACGGGGCGTTGGAACTGTCGTACGAGACGGTGTTTCCGCGGGACTGAAGTCCCCGTGACGGGGTGCTCGCCTACTCCTCGTCCTCGTCGTCCAGCCGGGCCAGCCACGTCGCCAGGCGCTCCACCGGGACCTCGAAGTCGGGGTTCAGGTCGACGAACGTGCGGAGCTGTTCCGCGAGCCACTCGAAGGTGACCTCTTCCTCGCCGCGCCGCTTCTCCAGTTCCTCGATGCCTCGGTCGGTGAAGTACATGGGGTGCTCTCCTGCTGCCTGCATGTGTGGGTGCCCGGTGGTGGGCGTCTACCAGCCTAGGCGGACGGCAGAGGTGGCCGGCCCGGCCCCGGGGAGCGAACGCCGAAGGGTCCGGCCCCCGCAACCGGGAACCGGACCCCTGCGCAGGGTGCTCCGCAGGCCTACGCCTCGAAGACCTCACGCACCAGCTGCTCCTGCTCGGCCTGGTGGCGCTTGGCCGAACCCACCGCCGGGGACGAGGAGTGCGGGCGCGAGATGCGGCGCAGGCGCTCGCCGGCCGGGACGTCGGCGCCGACCGCCAGGTCCAGGTGGTCGATCAGGTTGAGCGCGATGAACGGCCAGGCACCCTGGTTCGCCGGCTCCTCCTGGGTCCACAGGTACTTCTCGGCGTTCGGGTACTTGTTGACCTCGGCCTGGAGCTCCGCACCCGGCAGCGGGTACAGGCGCTCGAGGCGGATGATCGCGGTGTCCGTGACGCCGCGCTTCTGCCGCTCGGCCTCCAGGTCGTAGTAGACCTTGCCGGTGCAGAACACGACCTTGCGGACCGCGTTCGGGTCCACCGAGTCGTCGCCGATGACCGGGCGGAACTGCCCGCTCGTGAACTCCTCCGCCTTCGAGGCCGCCGCCTTGAGGCGCAGCATCGACTTCGGGGTGAAGACGACCAGCGGCTTGTGGTGCGGGTTGTGCACCTGCCACCGCAGGAGGTGGAAGTAGTTCGACGGGAGGGTCGGCATCGCGACCGTCATGTTGTTCTGGGCGCAGAGCTGCAGGAAGCGCTCGATACGGGCCGAGGAGTGGTCCGGGCCCTGGCCCTCGTAGCCGTGCGGGAGGAGGAGGGTGACGCCACTGGTCTGGCCCCACTTCTGCTCCGCCGCCGAGATGTACTCGTCGATGACCGACTGGGCGCCGTTGGTGAAGTCACCGAACTGCGCCTCCCACATCACCAGCGCGTCCGGACGGGCCAGCGAGTAGCCGTACTCGAAGCCCATCACCGCGTATTCGGAGAGCAGCGAGTTGTAGACGTTGTACCGGGCCTGGTCCTCGGACAGGTAGAGGAGCGGGGTGTAGTCCGCGCCCGTCTCCCGGTCGATCAGGACCGCGTGGCGCTGGCCGAAGGTGCCGCGCTGGGAGTCCTGGCCGGACAGGCGCACCGGGGTGCCCTCCATCAGCAGCGAGCCGATGGCCAGGGTCTCGCCCATGCCCCAGTCGATCGTGCCGTCCTCGATCATCGCCGCCCGGCGCTGCAGCTGCGGCAGCAGACGCGGGTGGACGGTGAAGTAGTCCGGGATGTTGACCTGGGACTCGGCGATGCGCTTGACGACCTCCGTGGAGATCGCGGTCGGCACGGCGACCGGGAAGCCGTCCTGCGGCTCCTGGGCGGGTGCGGCGGCCGGCTGCGCGGTGGCCTCGCGGACCTCCGTGAAGACCTTCTCCAGCTGGCCCTGGTAGTCCTGCAGGGCCTGCTCGGCCTCTTCCAGGGTGATGTCGCCGCGACCGATCAGGGACTCGGTGTAGAGCTTGCGCACCGAGCGCTTCTTGTCGATCAGGTCGTACATCAGCGGCTGGGTGAAGGCCGGGTTGTCCGACTCGTTGTGACCGCGGCGGCGGTAGCAGATGAGGTCGATCACCACGTCCTTGTTGAACGCCTGGCGGAACTCGAAGGCCAGGCGCGCGACGCGCACGACCGCCTCCGGGTCGTCGCCGTTCACGTGGAAGATCGGGGCCTCGATCATGCGGGCCACGTCCGTCGCGTACATCGAGGAACGCGAGGACTCCGGGGCCGCGGTGAAGCCGACCTGGTTGTTGATGACGATGTGGACCGTGCCGCCGGTGCGGTAGCCGCGCAGCTGCGACATGTTCAGGGTCTCGGCCACCACGCCCTGGCCCGCGAAGGCCGCGTCGCCGTGCAGCGCGACCGGCAGGACCGTGAAGTCCGTGCCGCCCTTGTTGATGATGTCCTGCTTGGCGCGGGCGATGCCCTCGATGACCGGGTCGACCGTCTCCAGGTGGGACGGGTTGGCGGCCAGCGAGACCTTGATCTGCTCGCCGTCCAGGCCGGTGAAGGTGCCCTCGGCGCCCAGGTGGTACTTCACGTCGCCGGAGCCGTGCATCGACTTCGGGTCGAGGTTGCCCTCGAACTCGCGGAAGATCTGCGCGTACGACTTGCCGACGATGTTGGCGAGGACGTTCAGGCGGCCGCGGTGGGCCATGCCGATGACGACCTCGTCGAGGCGGGACTCGGCGGCCGAGTCCAGGACCGCGTCGAGCAGCGGGATGACGGACTCGCCGCCCTCCAGGGAGAAGCGCTTCTGGCCGACGTACTTGGTCTGCAGGAAGGTCTCGAAGGCCTCCGCCGCGTTCAGGCGGCGCAGGATCCGCAGCTGCTCCTCGCGCTCCATCTTGGAGTGCGGGCGCTCCACGCGGTCCTGGATCCACTTGCGCTGCTTCGGGTCCTGGATGTGCATGAACTCGATGCCAGTGGTGCGGCAGTACGAGTCGCGCAGCACGCCGAGGATGTCGCGCAGCTTCATCATCGACTTGCCGGCGAAGCCGCCGACCGCGAAGTCGCGCTCCAGGTCCCACAGGGTGAGGCCGTGCTCGGTGATGTCCAGGTCGGGGTGCTTGCGCTGCTTGTACTCCAGCGGGTCGGTGTCGGCCATGACGTGGCCGCGGACCCGGTAGGAGTGGATCAGCTCGAAGACGCGGGCGGCCTTGGTGACGTCGTCGTCGTGGCTGGCGTCGATGTCCCGGAGCCAGCGGACCGGCTCGTAGGGGATGCGCAGGGCCTCGAAGATGTCGTCGTAGAAGCCGTTCTCGCCGAGGAGGAGGTTCGCGACGGAGCGCAGGAACTCGCCGGAGGCGGCGCCCTGGATGACCCGGTGGTCGTAGGTCGACGTGAGCGTCATGACCTTCGAGATGCCGAGCTTGTTCAGGGTGTCCTGGCTGGTGCCCTGGAACTCGGCCGGGTAGTCCATGGAGCCGACGCCCATGATGACCGACTGGCCGGGCATCAGGCGCGGGACCGAGTGGACGGTGCCGAGGCCGCCGGGGTTGGTCAGGGAGACCGTGACGCCGGTGAAGTCGTCCATCGTCAGCTTGTTGTCGCGGGCGCGACGGACGATGTCCTCGTAGGCCTGCCAGAACTCGAAGAAGTTCAGGGTCTCGGCCTTCTTGATGGCCGCGACGACGAGCTGGCGGTCGCCGTTGGGCTTCACCAGGTCGATGGCCAGGCCGAGGTTGACGTGCGGCGGCTTGACCAGGGTCGGCTTGCCGTCCTTCTCGCCGAACGAGTGGTTCATCGACGGCATGGCCTTGATGGCCTGGACCATCGCGAAGCCGATCAGGTGCGTGAAGGAGATCTTCCCGCCCCGGGCGCGCTTCAGGTGGTTGTTGATGACGATCCGGTTGTCGAAGAGCAGCTTCACCGGGACCGCGCGGACCGAGGTGGCCGTCGGCAGCTCCAGCGAGGCGTTCATGTTCTTCGCGACGGCCGCGGCGGGACCACGCAGCGTGACCAGCTCGGGACCCTCCGGGGCCTCGGCGGCGGGCGCGGCGGCCTTGGCGGCGGCCGGCTTCGCGGCGGCCGGGGCCGGAGCGGCGGCGGGCTTCGCGGGCGCCGGGGCGGGCGCTGCGGCCTTCGGAGCGGCAGGCGCGGCCGGGGCGGCCTGTGCGGGCGCGGCGGGCGCCTGGGCGGCGGGAGCGGCCGGAGCCGGAGCCGCCGGCTGGGCCGGCGCGGGTGTCGTGGAGGTGGTGCCCGCGGCCCCCGCGGCCGCGGTACCCGCCGGAGCCGAGGCGGCGGGCGCCCCCGGCTTGTAGTCGGCGAAGAAGTCCCACCAGGCTCGGTCTACCGAATTCGGGTCCTGGAGGTACTGCTGATAGATCTCGTCGACGAGCCACTCGTTCGGTCCGAACGCGGCTGCGGGGTTCTTGCCCGCTTGGTCTGCGTCGGTCGAGATGCTCGAGTTACTGGGGGACTGTGGCGACACGGCGGCAACCGCCCTCTTCCGCTTCACAAGGTTATGGACAGCGGGAATAAAGGCTACGCCTCCAAGACCGCGAAGGTCAGGTCGGGCCGGTTCATCGTCGCGTAAGTCACATCGAAAACTGTGTTTCAGGGCTTGATATGGCGGGAAACAAGCGTGGTTGCGCTGCGAAAGGACTGAACCAGGCATGGCTCCGCCACGCCGGCGATCACCTCACACCGAACCCCCGCGCGACGTGCGCGGGGGCCGCACCTGATCACACGTGTCCGGCTGCGCGGACGGCCGTGCCGACGCCAGGTGGATCTTGAGGCTCCGGATCGAACTTTACGTCAACTTGGCACGGATGAAAGTCCCGGGAGAGTGACGATAATCCTGCAGCCCCGGTCGGATTCGGCCACACCGATCCGGCCGCCGTGCAGATCCACCGCCCACCGGGCGATCGCCAGGCCCAGCCCGGTGCCGCCGTCGCTGCCCGGACCGTGCGGCCGCCGTACGGCGCCGCGGTTGAAGCGCTCGAAGACGCGGTGCCACTCCGAGCGCGGAATGCCGGGACCCTCGTCCAGGATCTCCAGCTCCAGCGACTCCGGCTGCGGCCCGCGCCGCGCCTTCACGGTCACCCGGCCGTGCGCCGGGCTGTGCTTGACCGCGTTGTCGATGAGGTTGGCCACGACCTGGTGGATGCGCTCCGGGTCGGCGTGCGCGGTCAGCTCGGGCGGCGAGACGTCCAGGTGCAGATGGACGTCCGTACGCGTGTGGTTCCCGGAGCCCGAGGCCATGCCCCCGCGTGCCCCGGCGACCATGTTGGCCTCCTTCAGCACGCCCGAGAGGTACGGCCACACCTCGAACCGGCGCTGCCGCAGCGGCACCACGCCGTTGTCGAGCCGGGACAGGTCCAGGAGGGTCTCCACGAGCCGTCCGAGGCGCTCGGTCTGCTTGAGGGCCGTGCGCATCGTCTCGGTGTCCGGCTCGGCGATCCCGTCGACGACGTTCTCCAGGACGGCCCGCAGTCCCGCGATGGGCGTGCGCAGCTCGTGCGACACGTTGGCGACCAGCTCCTTGCGCTGGCGGTCCTGGGCCTCCAGCTCGTCGGCCATGACGTTGATCGTCTCGGCCAGGTCGCCCAGCTCGTCCCGGCGGTTCTCGCGCACCCGGCGCGTGTAGTCGCCCTGCGATATCGACCGGGCCACCGCGTTCATGTCGTCCAGCGGCGCGGTGAGCGAATGCGCCACGAACTGCGTTATCAGGAGTGTGGCGATCATCGAGAAGACCGTGATGAAGCGCAGCTCGGTCTTGGTGTGCACGGCGACGATCGACAGACCGGTGGTGATCAGGACCGAGACGACGACCAGGGCGCCGAGCTTGGTCTTGATCGAGAACGGGCGTACACCGCCCCAGGGCTCCTCCCCGGGGCCTCTCGGTCCGGTCGGCCCGCCGCTCATGGCGTCGGTGTCTCCAGCGCGTAGCCCACACCGTGCACAGTGCGGATCCGCTCGGCGCCGATCTTCCGGCGCAGCGCCTTGATGTGGCTGTCGACCGTGCGGGTGCCGGAGGCGTCCGCCCAGTCCCACACCTCGGCGAGCAGCTGCTCACGGGAGAGCACCGCGCGCGGGGTGTTCGCCAGGCACACGAGGAGGTCGAACTCGGTGGGGGTGAGGTGAACGTCCTCGCTGCGCACCCGGACCCGGCGCTGCGCGTGGTCGATCTCCAGCTCGCCGAGGCGCAGGATGCCGGAGCGGGGCGTGGAGGCCGCGATGGCCGCCCGCTCCACCCGCCGCAGCAGCACGTGTACGCGAGCCGCCAGCTCCCGCATGGAGAACGGCTTGGTCATGTAGTCGTCGGCGCCGACCCCTAGGCCGACCAGCATGTCGGTCTCGTCGTCCCGCGCGGTGAGCATGAGTACCGGTACCGGGCGGGCGGCCTGCACGCGCCGGCAGACCTCCAGACCGTCGAAGCCGGGCAGCATGATGTCGAGGATCAGCAGGTCGGGCTGCCAGGCCTCGGCGGTGTCGACGGCCGCCGGGCCGTCGCCCGCTGTTTGCACGAGGAACCCCTCGGCGCGCAGTCGGACCGCGATGGCGTCGACGATCGTGGGGTCGTCCTCGACGACCAGAACCCGGCGCTGGGCGCCCTGGGTCGCCGTCGCCGCGCCGTTGTGGGAGGTGTGTGTCTGCTCCATCGCCCGCCCCTGTGTGCTTTCCGGAACCAGTGGGGTGATCCCATGACTGCGATTGACGCTTGAATGATCCGCGTCAGGGATGCACATTACGGGGACAGGAGGCGCACTCGCTATCCAGGGCGGACGGCAAGGTGAACGACGTCCGGAACGCCCCGGGCAACCGGGATCTCTTCGGTACGCACCCGCTGGAAACCGGCATTCCACAAGGTTCCCTCGAATTCCGAAGAGGGCTGCGCCGACCATACGGCCAGTACCCCGCCCGGTCTCAACACCCTTGCGCAGCTTGCGAGTCCGGCCGGTGAGTAGAGCCCCTCGTTGGCCTTGTCGACGGTCCAGTCGGGGCCGTTGTCGATGTCCAGGCACAGCGCGTCGAACGTGTCCGATGTCTCATTGACGTAAGTCACGAGATCACTCTCGACGACCACCGTGCGCGGATCGGCGAACGCGCGGGCGGAGAGCGCGGAGAGCGGACCGTCCCGGTGCCAGTCGACGACCGCCGCCTCCCGCTCCACGACCGTGATCCGTCCCCAGCGGGGGTCCTGCGCGGCATGGGCGAGCGAGAACCCGACGCCCAGCCCGCCGATCAGCACCGCGGGATCGCTCCGTCCGTCCAGCGCCTGGCGCGCGGCGTCCACCAGCAACCGCTCCGAGCGTCCGTCGGAGGTGTCCATCAGGAAGCAGCCGTTGGCGATGATCTGCAGGAGCCCGCCGTGTCTGCGCAGCACCACCTCGCCGTACGGCCCGTCGCGCCGGTCCAGGACCACAGGGCGGCTGTCGGGCATGGAGGCCGAGGTCGTCATGGTGGCCATCCTGCCCCAACAGGGCTTTGCGGCCACCCGAATTACGGGTGTCGGGCAGCCGCACGGGTGTCACCCGTTCGAGGGGCCGCCCGGCGCTTCGCGCCCATGGCCGCCGGGAAGCGGCTCGTATGGTTCCTTCTGACCCCTCTTGGTTCTTCAGAAAATCCTTTGAATCGTTCCGTGGGTGGCCTCGGTCATAGACAGCGGCTCGTGGGACGGCGAAGGGTGGGGTGAAACGGAAGGAGCGCCTCACCGTGGAACGGACCGCGAGGGCCGCATCGACGCCCACGCCCGAGCCCCTTCCGGCCGGGGACGTCGCCGTCCTCCTCGACGGCGTGCCCCGCCAGCGCGGCCCGCTCGCGGCACCCGCCCCGGGGCACCCGCGCACCGCCCTCCGACTGCGCGCCTGGCGGCTCCTTCCCACCCCCACCGGCACCCCGGTCACCTTCACCTACACGGCGATCCTGGCCCTCACCTCGCTCTTCGCGAGCTGCGCCAGTCCCCGCCTCCTGTACGCGGTCTACCAGGACTCCAGCACCGACGTCGCCCACCTGCTGCGCACCCCCGTCTTCGTCCTGCTGGCCAGCGCGCTGTGGGTCGCGGGCGGGCTGCTGTCGCCGTTCGCGCTGGCCTTCGCGCTCGTCCTGACCGCGCTGGAGCGGCGGATAGGAGGCGCCCGCGCGATCGTCGTCTTCCTGACGGGCCATGTCCTGGCCACCCTCGCGACCGAGGTCCCGGTCGGCCTCGCGGTCCTGGCCGGCCACCTCCCCACCACCTCCCTGCACCGCCTCGACTACGGCATCAGCTTCGGCGTGGCCGCCAGCATCGGCGCGCTCTCCGGCCTCCTCGCCCCCTGGCTGCGCTGGCCGCTGCTCGCCCTGGTGGGCTACGACCTCATCGAGGACCTCATCGCCTTCGAGGACCCGATGACCAACTGGGGCCACCTGATCGCGCTGGGCATCGGGGCGGCGCTCTGGCCCGTCGTACGACGCTGGTACCGGGAGCGGGGTCCGGCCGTCGCCGTCCCGGCCTGAGGGTTCAGGCGCGCCGCGCCGCCGCCAGCGCCTTCGCCGACTCCGGTACTCCCAGGGCCTTCTCCTGCTCTGCGGTGGCGCCGTGCAGGCGGTTGGTGAGCTGGTACGGGTCGGCTGCCAGGTCGTAGAACTCGCGGAAGAGCACTTTGCCGTCGCCCTGCGTGGGCAGGCCCTGCCCGTCGAGGCGTGTGCGGTAGTACTCGGTGTACTGCGTGGACCTGCCGATGTGGGTGGCCCAGGTGTGGATCGGCTCCTGGTCCTGCCGGTTCCACCACCACTCGGCGAGGAGGCGGTCGCGGTCGTTGCGGGTGTCCAGGAGCGAGTGGCCGTCGTGCGGGGTGTCCGGGGTGACGCCGGCCGCGTCCAGGAGGGTCGGGGCGATGTCGACATGGCCGGTGAGCCGGTCGTCGACGGTGCCCTCGCCCAGCCCCCGCGCGGGCCAGGACAGCCAGAACGGCACCTCCAGGCTCGGCCGGTACGGCACCGACTTGCGCAGCCAGCCGTGGTCCGCCCAGCACAGCCCGTGGTCGCTGGTGAACAGCACGAGGGTGTTCTCCAACCGGCCCAGCGCGCGCAGCTCGTCCCGGAAGTCCCGCATCGCGTCGTCCACCGACAGCAGGGTGCGCAACTGGCGCCCGCGCAGCGCCTTCCCCTGGGCGTACGTGTGCTTCGCCTTCTGCAGGAACGGCGGCTTGTCGCTCTTGTCGCCCTCGTACACGGAGGGCCGGCCGGGCCACTCCGGCACGCGCGCGTGCGCGTACCTCCGCTCCGGGATGTTGAGTTCGTGCGCGCTGCGGGTGGCGACGTACGCGAACCACGGCCGGGTGTCGGTCCGGGACCTGTCGATGAAGCGAGGGCACGGTCCCTGATGACGTGGGTGTTGTAGCCGGGGATGTTCCGGACCGTGCCGTTGTCGTTGTAGTGGCCGTCGTAGTACGCCACCGGTTCCTGGAGCAGCCACTCGTCGAAGTGCGGCGGGTTGTCGCCGGTGTGCCAGTAGTTGAGGTACTTGCCGAACAGGCCGGTGCGGTAGCCGGCCGCACGCAACTGGCGCTGGACGGTGGTGTGCTGGTCGAGGTGGTAGGGGTGGCGGGTGTCGAGGACGCCGTGGTGGTGCGCGTACCGCCCCGACATGATCGTGGACCTGGAGGGCGCGCAGAGCGGGGTGTTGGCGTGCGCCCGCGCGAAGGTGACGCCCTGCCCGCCCAGCCAGTCGGCGGTACGGCGGACCGCCCAGTCCGTCTCCTTGGGCTGGTCGTCGGTGAGGACGAGGAGGATGTTCGGGCGGGGATCGGTGCGGGGGAGGGGGGAGGCCGGGGGACGGCTTGCGGCGGGGGCCGCGGAGGCGGTGCGGGCGGGGGCGGGGGTGCCGGCGCCGTCGTCGCCGACGGCGCGCAGGGCCAACGGGACGGCGGCGCCGGCCGCGACGACGGCGGCGCCGGTGAGCACGGCGCGCCGTGCCGGCCGCTTGGGCGTCGACTGTTTCTCACTCATGTGTCCCCCCCGCCCCGGTGCGCGCCGCCATTTGCTGTGCGTCCGCCGGCAGTTTCGGGGCCTTTCCTGTGAGTTGCGTTGCGGTGGTGCAGCGAGGGCCTTGCGGAGTCGTGGCGGTGAGCACCCTCATTTCCCGCCGCAACGGTGCTCAGCCCCGACGGCGTCGTCCGGCGGTGCCGGACCGGGCGGGGCGATGCGCCGTTGTGGATGGCGGTCGGTTGCCGGGTGCGGAGGCGTCGTGGTTGCTCGCGCAGTTCCCCGCGCCCCTTTGGGGCTCGTTTCAGTCGGCCGGGGTCCAGATGTACGGGGTGGTGGTCGTGATCGCTGTGAAGCCCAGGCGCTGGAGGACCGGAGCGCTGGCGGACGAGGCCTCCACGAGGAGGTAGGGGACGTTCCGGGCTGCCGCGCGGGTCGCTCGCAGGGCCACCAGCGCGCGGTAGACGCCCCTGCCGCGCCACTCGGCCAGGGTGGAGCCACCCAGCAGCATGGCGAAGTCCGTGCCGGGGCGGAAGGCGATCCAGGCCGCCGAGACGACCTCTCCGGCGGCCTCGGCGACGTACACCTCGTTGTCGTCGGGGGCGACCGTGAGCCGGCCCCTCAGGTAGCCGGCGATCCACGCCATGTCCTCGCCCCACACCGCCGTCTCCAGCGCGGCGATCCGGTCCAGGTCCGCATCGGCGGTGACCCGGCGCAGGGTCACGCCCGGGGGCAGGGCGGGTGCGGCCACGGCCAGGTCCTCGACCAGGGCGATCACGACCGTCTCACGTGGTTCGGGCACGAAGCCCGCCGCACGCAGCCGGTCGGGGAGGTCCGCCGGGTCGTCGTGCCCGCGCGTCTTCCACTCCACCGCCTCGCCGCGCGCCGCGAAGAAGTCCCGCTGCCGGGCGATCAGCGCGTCCAGTTCAAGGCCGCGCACGCCGCCCCAGTCGCGCGGCCCGGTCACGAAGCCGCGGTGCTGGCCCACCACACGGAGGGCGGGACCGTCGTGCTCGTACGTGATCCCGGGGGCGGGGACGGGCTGGACGGCGCGCATCTGGGCGTCGTAGGCAGCCAGCAGGGCCGCGGTGAGGTCGGTGTCGGTCATCGGCCGACCGTACGGGGAATGAGCCCGCTCGGATCAACTGTTTTTACGGGCGTGGGACCGTGTTCGGCCAGGTCGGCAGTTGATCGCTCAGAGCGAACATATGCATGGGAACATTTCTGGGCTCGCAAACATTGAGTCGACATAGCTCAAGTTGACTGCCGAAGGGGAGATCATGGCTTCGACGTCCGCATCACTCACCCTCCCTGTGCTGCCGCTCGACGGCGAGGTTGTGCTGCCCGGGATGGTGGTCCCGCTGGACCTGAAGGACCCTGATGTACGCGCCGCCGTGGAGGCCGCGCAGGCCGCCGCCCGTACCGAGCCCGGCAAGCCCAGGGTGCTGCTGGTGCCGCGGGTCGACGGGACCTACCCGAGCACCGGTGTGCTCGGCACCGTGGAGCAGGTCGGCCGCCTGGCCGACGGCGACCCGGGCGCGCTGATCCGCGGCCGCTACCGGGTGCGCATCGGCGCCGGCACCACCGGCCCGGGGGCGGCCCTGTGGGTGGAGGGCACCCGCATCGACGAGAACGTCCCGGACCCGGTGCCCGGTCATGTCACCGAACTGGTCAAGGAGTACAAGGCCCTCGCCACCGCCTGGCTGCGCAAGCGCGGCGCCTGGCAGGTCGTGGACCGGGTGCAGGCCATCGACGACGTCTCCCAGCTCGCGGACAACTCCGGTTACTCGCCCTTCCTGACCACCGAGCAGAAGATCGAGCTCCTGGAGACCGTCGACGCGGTCGCCCGCCTGAAGCTGGCCACCCAGCAGCTCCGCGACCACCTCGCCGAGCAGGACGTGGCGGAGACCATCGCCAAGGACGTCCAGGAGGGCGTCGACAAGCAGCAGCGCGAGTTCCTGCTCCGCCGTCAGCTGGAGGCGGTCCGCAAGGAGCTGCGCGAGCTGAACGGCGACGCCGCCAAGGACGGCGAGGAGTCCGACGACTACCGCGCCCGGGTGGAGGCCGCCGACCTGCCGGAGAAGGTCCGCGAGGCCGCCCTCAAGGAGGTCGACAAGCTGGAGCGGTCCAGCGACCAGTCGCCCGAGGGCTCGTGGATCCGCACCTGGCTGGACACCGTCCTCGAACTGCCGTGGAACGAGCGGACCGAGGACGCCTACGACATCCAGGGCGCCAAGGCGGTCCTGGACGCCGAGCACGCCGGTCTGGAGGACGTGAAGGAGCGGATCACCGAGTACCTGGCGGTGCGCAAGCGCCGTAGCGACCGGGGGCTCGGAGTCATCGGCGGGCGCCGTGGCGGTGCCGTGCTGGCCCTGGTCGGCCCGCCCGGTGTCGGCAAGACCTCGCTCGGTGAGTCGGTCGCGCACGCGATGGGCCGCAAGTTCGTCCGGGTCGCCCTCGGCGGCGTCCGGGACGAGGCCGAGATCCGCGGTCACCGCCGTACGTACGTCGGCGCGCTGCCCGGCCGGATCGTGCGGGCCATCAAGGAGGCCGGTTCGATGAACCCGGTCGTCCTGCTGGACGAGATCGACAAGGTGGGGTCCGACTTCCGGGGCGACCCGGCCGCTGCCCTGCTCGAAGTCCTCGACCCGGCGCAGAACCACACCTTCCGCGACCACTACCTGGAAGTCGAACTCGACCTGTCCGACGTCGTCTTCCTCGCCACCGCCAACGTCCTGGAGGCGATCCCGGAGGCCCTGCTCGACCGCATGGAGCTGGTCCGCCTGGACGGCTACACCGAGGACGAGAAGGTCGTCATCGCCCGTGACCACCTGCTCCCGCGCCAGCTGGAGCGGGCGGGGCTCGCCAAGGACGAGGTGATCCTCGACGAGAGCGCGCTGCGCAAGCTCGCCGGCGAGTACACCCGCGAGGCGGGCGTGCGCACCCTGGAGCGCTCGATCGCCCGGCTGCTCCGCAAGGTCGCGGCGCAGCACGAACTGGGCGAGCGGGAGCTGCCGTTCACGATCAGGGACGAGGACCTGCGCGCCCTGATCGGCCGGCCGCACCACGTGCCCGAGTCCGCCCAGGACCCGGCCGAGCGCCGCACGGCGGTCCCGGGCGTGGCGACGGGCCTCGCGGTCACCGGCGCCGGTGGCGACGTGCTCTTCGTCGAAGCCTCCCTGGCCGACCCGGAGACGGGCGCGGCGGGTCTGACCCTCACCGGTCAGCTGGGTGACGTGATGAAGGAGTCGGCGCAGATCGCCCTGTCCTTCCTCCGCTCGCACGGTGCCGAACTGGAACTCCCGGTCGGCGACCTGAAGGACCGGGGCGTGCACATCCACTTCCCGGCGGGCGCGGTCCCCAAGGACGGCCCGAGCGCCGGCGTCACGATGACGACGGCCCTCGCGTCGCTGCTCTCCGGGCGGCTGGTCCGCACGGACGTGGCGATGACCGGCGAGGTCTCGCTGACCGGCCGGGTGCTGCCCATCGGCGGCGTGAAGCAGAAGCTGCTCGCCGCCCAGCGTGCCGGGGTGACGACCGTCATCATCCCGAAGCGCAACGAGGCCGACCTGGACGACGTCCCGGCCGAGGTGCTGGACAAGCTCGACGTCCACGCCGTGACCGACGTCCGCCAGGTCCTGGAGCTGGCGCTCGCGCCCGCCACGAACGGCGCGGCGCCGGAGGTTCCGGTAGCGGCGTGACGGACGCTGCCGGATGCAGAAGAAGGCCCGGGTTCCCGTGAGGGGCCCGGGCCTTCGCGCTGTGCGCCGTTGTTCGTCCGCGGCGCCGTCGTGGCCGGTCGCGCCCACGCGGCGGAGCCGCACATCGACAACAGCCCCACGCCCCTTCGGGGCGCTTGCTCAGCCGTTGGCCAGTGCCACCACCCGGTCCAGGGCCCCGTTGAACTTGTCGTGGTCCCCGACCGACGGCCCGGTCGACGTGTACTGCCACATCGTGTACGTCGACCAGCCGGCCGGCAGCGTGCCCACCTCCGAGGCGTACCGGGCGATCCACAGCGGGTTGGCGGAGCCGAAACCGCCGTAGTTGCCGGTGCAGTCGCTCCACCAGCTGGTCGCCGTGTAGATGACCGCGGCGCGGCCGGTGCGGGCCTTGTACCGGTTCAGGAAGTCGGTGATCCAGGTGACCATCCCGCTCTTGGACTTGCCGTAGCAGGCCGCGCCGTACGGGTTCCACTCGATGTCGAGGACGCCGGGAAGGGTCCGGCCGTCCTTGGACCAGCCGCCGCCGTGGTCGACGAAGTAGTCGGCCTGGGCGGCGCCGCCCGCGGTGTCCGGGGTCGCGAAGTGGTAGGCGCCGCGGATCATGCCGACGTCGTAGGAGCCGTTGTACTGCTTGGCGAAGTAGGGGTTGGTGTAGTACGTGCCTTCCGTCGCCTTGGAATACGCCCATCTGACCCCGCTGCCCAGCAGGGTCGACCAGGAGACGTCGCCCTGGTAGCTGGCGACGTCGACGCCTTCGGTCTGGGTGGCGAGGTCGGTCTTGGGCGTGCCGCTCCGGCCGTCGTGGGCCAGGACGCCCATTCCCATGTACGCCGAGCCGCGGGCCGGGACGGCCGGGCCGGACGCGTCGGCGTGGGCGGGGACCGGGGCGAGTGCTGCGAGCAGCAGCACCAGCAGGCCGGTCAGGAGTGTGGGGGCGGGTCTGTGCACGGGCATGACGTGCCTCCGTGGGGTGAGGTGAGGTCCCAGGTATGCCAGAGGCGGTCGTTCCGCGCGGCGCGACACGACGCAGTGTCACACGGCTCGACGCGGCTCAATGGCGTGGGCATGCCAGCAATGGCCTGGGTGCAGACGCTACGCACGGGCCGGACCCCGGGGAAGGGGATCCGGAGGCTGCCGTTGGTCTACGCCTGCGGAATACTTGGCGAGCTGCGGCGATGACGGGGCTTGACGGAAACTTTCAGGACTGCGAAACCGATCAGGGGTGCTGACGTGCACGAGGACGAAAAGGGCGACGAACAGCGCGCCGCCACCGGGTTGACGCCGAGCGGTGCCGACCAGGAGTTCCTGGCCCTGGAGCGCGAGTTGACGGTGCTGCTGCGCCGCGCCCGGGCCAGCCAGGGCGAGATGGCCCGGGAGGTCCACCCCGACCTGGAGTCCGCCGCGTACGGGCTGCTCGTACGGCTCGACGAGTGCGGCGGCCAGCGCGCCACCGAACTGGCCGCCTACGTCGGCGTCGGCAAGGCCACCATGTCCCGCCAGCTGCGCGCCCTGGAGGAGCTCGGCCTGATCGCCCGGGAGCCCGACCCGGCCGACGGGCGGGCCTGGCTGGTCGCCCTCACCGACGAGGGCAGGCGCCGGGTCGGCACGGTGCGCGAGGCCCGCCGGGGCCGCTACGTCCGCCAGCTCGCCCACTGGGACCGCACCGAGGTCGCGGAACTGGCCCGGCTGCTGAGCCAGTTGAACGGCGTCATGGAGAAGTAGCCGGCATCAGGCCGCCACGGGCGGCCACCGGGGGCGTCACAGCTCGGCGTACACCACCGTCGCGTCGTCGTGCGTCTTGCTCCGCCGCAGGAACACCCGCTCCTCCCGGTCGGCCGCCTCCAGCTCCCGCACCCGGCCGACCAGCGCCCGCGCACCCTCCTTGCGCACGACGTCGAGGAGGGCGCTCCAGTCGCCCTCCCGGAACTTCTCCGTCCAGCGGGTCGCCCCGTCGGTGAGGGCGGCCAGCGCGCGGACCTCGGCGCGGGGCACGGTCCCGGTGACCGCGCGGGCCGCCACCGAGGGGTCGGCGGCGGCCGTGAAGAAGCCGCCCTCCTTGTTGCGGACCGTCGCGTCGGCGATCGCGTCCGAGGCCAGCGAGGCGCGCGGCACCCGGTCGAGCCGGTCGTCCAGGACCGGGGTGACCGTGCCGTCGGGTGACCTCAGGAGCAACGCGGAGTCGGACAGGACGAGGAACTCCACGGTCTCCGCGGACCAGCGGCTCAGCACGACCGTCGCCTGAGGGGTACGCGGGTGAGAAAGGTCACAGGTGTCACCATGTGCCGCGGCCGTGCGGGCGATCGCCTGTTCGAGTATCTCCCGCAGCGTCAGATCTCCTCGCGAAACGGTCAGTTCGGTCAGTGCGCCGCCCAGCCGCGCGGTGAACCAGGGGACGGAATGCAGACACCCGGTCCCGTCCCTGGGCGGGGTCACCCCGTCCAGGACGATCACACAACCCCCCTGCCCCGAGGCGGGAAGTCCGACAGCGGCGAAGTCCTCGTTGGGGCGGTCGGGGGCGCCGGGTTCCGAAACGACCTCAGTATGCATTCGGCCAGTCTGCACGACCCCTCCACAGGCTTCACCAAAGGCTGGCAACCACCCCGGAATTGATGCGGTCCCGCAGGTCAGCCGCCTGTTTTGGGGTGGAATGGCGCACTCCGGGAAGCTGCGGTGGCGAATCCTGTCAAAGCCTGCCGTCCGCGTCCAACCCGCCAGCCGGAAAAGGACCCCGCAGGGTCCGCCGGAACTTGCCCGCCAACTCCTGTCCGATGTTCACTCCTTCGGGTGGCGGGTGGGGTGATGTGAGACCACTGCCTACCGGCGCTGGGAGGGTCGGGGACCGAAATGCAGGCGCACGCATCGGGTGCGTGCACCACTTGGCACCGAACGCCGGGAATCATGACGGGGTGCCACCCGACCCTTGGGTACACGAGTTCAGGAATGCGAGCACCGGTGCAGAAGACGCGGCCTCGGCGCACAGGCAAGAAGACGGCCTCCGAAACGGGCGCCGCGGCCCCCGTCGGCACCGGCCGCCCCAAGCACGTCCGCACCCGGCTGATCGTGGCCGTGGCCGTGGTCGCCGCGGCGATCGCGGGCGCCGGAGCGCCCGCCCTGCTCACCGCCTCCGGGCAGCTGAGCGACTCCCAGGACCTGGTGACCCTGTCCGGCCGCACCCAGGACGCGCTGGCCCTCGCCAACTCGCTCGCCGACGAGCGCGACGAGGTCACCTCCTACATCGCGGCCGGCCGCCCCAAGTCCAAGGCCCCCTCCGAGGACCGCAGCGCCCGCGTCGACCGCCAGGTCGAGGACCTGCGCGCGGACCCCGACGCCCCCGGCTGGCTGCGCACCGGCCTGGACGGCATCGCCGCCGTCCGCCGCTCCGCCCTCACCGGCAAGAGCACGGCCCTCGAAGCGCACCAGGCGTACTCGGCGACCATCACCGAACTGCACCGGCTCGCGGAGCAACTGGCCGAGCAGATGCCCCCCAGGGCCGGCTCCGGCGCCTACGCGCTCGCCGAACTGGACTCCGCCGTCCAGCAGTCCGCGGCGGCCAGAGGCCTCCTGCTGGCCGCCCTGAACATCCCCAGCACCACCCAGACCACGATCAGCCCCCTCACCGGTCTGCCCGTCACCAGCACCACCACCTCCGAGGCCGACAGGAAGCAGCGCGACGCGCTCACCGCGGCGGCCCAGCAGGCCAGGCTGCGCGCCGACGCGGCCCTCGCCGACTTCCGCGACACGGCGCCCAAGGCGGCCGTCGACTCGTACGACTCCACGGTCACCGGCGGTGACGTCAACGACGCCGACAAGTACCTGGCCGCCCTCACCGACCAGCCGACCTTCTCCGACGACGACCTCTCCACCGGCACCAAGAAGCTGGACGCGGCGCTGTCCGCCCGGGTCGACCTGATGCGGGGCGTGGAGTCGGCCCTCTACGACCACCGCACCAAGGACCTCGCGGCGCTCCGCGACGACGACGTGACCGCGCTGGAGATCCGCGTCGCGGTGATCGGCGCCCTGATGCTGGTCGCGGTCGGCATCGCCACGGCCATGGCCCGCACCCTCACCCGCCCCCTCTCCGTGCTCCGCCGGGGCTCGGCCCGGCTCGCCGGGGCCGAGGACCCGCGCGCCGAGGAACCGATCGCCTTCACCGGCCGCAACGACGAGTTCGCCCAGGTCGTCCGCTCCGTCAACGCCCTGCACGCGCACGCCACGGAGCTCTACGACCGCATCGCCACCCTGGAGACCGACCGCAAGCACCTGGTCGGCCAGCGCCAGAAGATGGCCGACGCCCGTGAGGAGCTGCGCGCCGAGGTCACCGACGCCGCGGCCCAGCTGGAGCGGCTGCGCACCAGCATCGGCTCCACCTTCGTCAACCTCGCGCTGCGCACGCTAGGCCTGGTGGAGCGCCAGCTGGCCGTGATCGAGACCCTGGAGGAGCGCGAACAGGACCCCGACCGCCTGTCGACCCTCTTCAAGCTCGACCACTTCGCCACGGTCATGCGCCGTCACAGCGAGAACCTCCTGGTCCTCGCCGGCACCGAACACGTCCAGCAGCACGCGGGCCCGATCCCGCTGGTGGACGTGGTCCGGGCGGCGGTCAGCGAGATCGAGCGCTACGAGCGGGTCCGGATCGCCTCCCTCCCGCCGCACGCGCACGTGGCCGGCTTCGCCGCCGACGACCTCTCCCACCTCCTCGCCGAACTCATGGAGAACGCCACCGCGTCCTCCCCGCCCGACGTCCCCGTCGAGATCTCCGGCTGGCTGCTGGAGAGCGGCGAGGTCATGCTCTCCGTCCAGGACGAGGGCATCGGCATGACCGCCGACCGCATGGTCCGCCTCAACGGCCGCCTCGCCGAGTTCGACCCCGAGTCGCCCTACGACCAGGAGGGCGAGGACGGTCTCGGCCTCGGTCTCTACGTGGTGGCCCGGCTGGCCCACCGGCACGGCGTCCGCGTCCAGCTCCGCGAGCAGAAGCAGGGCGGGGTGGCGGCGGTCGTGGTCCTGCCCCAGCCGCTGCTGGCCGCGGCTCCGGCGACGTCGGTTCCGCAGGCCACGACGGCTCCCGGCGGCACCCAGGCCTTCTCCCTCCCCGGCGCGGCCGCGGAGGTCAACTCCAACGTCCTGTACGGGCGTTCGACGTCCGGCGACCCCCTGGTGACGCTGGCGGAGAAGGCGGTACGCGAGGCCGACGAACAGCCCGCCCACGAGCAGGCGCCGGCGCCGAAGGCCCAGGACCCGGAGCCGACGGTACGACCGAAGGCACCGGCGGAGACCTTCGCCGAGACCACGATGGAACTGCTGGTCCCGCTCACGGAACAGGATCCCGAGCCGAACGAGGAGACCGAGCCGCAGCCACGGACCGTTCCCGGCGAGGAGCGGACGCAGGCCGGTGCTGCCGAGCAGCGGCCGCACCCCGCCGACGCCGAGATCCGGCCGCGGCGCCGGCGGGTCGAGGGTGACGACTGGCCCGGGTCGCTGGGTCCCGAGGACGAGGACCGGCCGCGGCGTCGGCGGGTCGAGGACGACGACTGGCCCAGGCCGCAGTCGGTGGACGCCGACAACCACGCGCGTCCGCAACCCGCGGCCGCCGACGGCGAGTACGCCCCACCGGGGCCACCCGCACCCGACCTGGCCGCCGGCACAGGTGGTGCGGGTGGGAACGACTTCGGCGCAGCCGAAGAGCACTCCCGCCCGCTGCCCCTGCCCGCGACCGCCGAGGCCGAGGACGACGGCGCCGCCGAGGACGAGGTCACCAGCAAGGGCCTCCCCAAGCGCACCCCCAAGATCACCGCTCCCGCCCCACCGCCCCGCCAGCGCGGCACCGGCGTCGACGCGGACGCCCTCCGCCGCAGGCTCGGCGGCTTCCGCAGGGGCGCCGACGCGGGACGGCGTGACGTCGAGGCGGAGATCGCCGAGCAGACCGGCCAGAACCAGGTGCCGAGCAGCGTACGAGCCGTACCCGGAACAGCCGTATCCGAAGAAGCCACGGGGGGCACAGTCGAGGAGGCAAGCAGTTGACCGCGCCCAGTACCTTCGGACTGAGCAGTGAGGCCCGCAACCTGCACTGGCTGCTGAGCAACCTCGTCGAGGAGGTGCCCGGGATCCAGTCGGTCGCGGTGGTCTCCTCCGACGGCCTGCTCCTGCTCTCCTCGGACACCAGCCGGAACCAGGCGGCCCGCGAGGCACAGGCCGAGAAACGCAAGGGCCCCCGCGGCTCCGCCGCCGACCTCGCCACCATCGTCTCGGGCATCGGCAGCCTCACCATCGGCGCCGCCCGGCTGATGGACTTCGGCCCGGTCAAGCACACGATGGTCGCGATGGAGGAGGGCAGCCTCTTCGTGATGTCGATCAGCGACGGCTCGCTGCTGGGGGTGCACGGCAGCGCGGAGTGCGACATGAGCGTGGTGGCCTATCACATGGCACTGTTCGTCGGCCGCGCCGGCCACGTCCTCACCCCCGAACTCCGCACCGAGCTACGCAAGTCCCTAGAGGCCGACGCGACGAGGAGCGGCCGATGAGCAGCGCGCCGAAGAACCGCAGGCAGAACCTCCCGGTACGCGGCGGCGACCGCAAACCCGCCCGCGTCCGCCCCTACTCGCTCACCGGCGGCCGTACCCGCTTCGGCCACGTCCTCCTCGTGGAGACGTTCGTGGCCGCGCTCGAGGCCCCGGCGGAGCGCAAGGAACTGACGAATGGTTCCCTCAGCACCCGGGTGATGCCCGAGATGCAGGCCATCGTCGAACTGTGCCGCCGCATGCGCACGGTGGCCGAGATCGCCGCGCTGCTGAAGATGCCGCTCGGCGTGGTCCGGGTCCTGCTCAGCGACCTCGCGGACCAGGGAAAGATCCGTGTGTACGGAACCGGTACCGGACACGGCGTCGGCCGTCCGGACCGCGCTCTGCTGGAAAGGGTGCTGAGTGGACTACGCCGTCTCTGACGCCACCGGCGTCAACCCGCTCCTCGACGAGGAGGAGCAGCCGCGGTCCTGGCAGACGGACCGCAGCCGGGCCCCCATCGCGACGAAGATTGTCGTCGCGGGCGGTTTCGGCGTCGGCAAGACCACGCTGGTCACCGCCGTCTCGGAGATCACGCCCCTGCAGACCGAGGCGCTGATGACCGAGGCGAGCGAGGAGACCGACGACCTCACCGCCACGCCCGGCAAGCTGACCACCACCGTGGCCATGGACTTCGGCCGCATCACGCTCGACGACGACCTGGTGCTCTACCTGTTCGGCACGCCGGGCCAGCAGCGGTTCTGGTTCATGTGGGACGACCTGGTGCGCGGCGCGATCGGCGCCGTCGTCCTCGCCGACACCCGGCGCCTGAAGGACTGCTTCCCGGCGCTGGACTACTTCGAGAGCTGCGGACTGCCGTACGTCGTCGCGGTCAACCACTTCGACGGCAGTGAGCGCTTCGAACCCGAGGACGTGCGCGAGGCATTGACGATCCCTCCGCACATACCTGTAATGATCATGGACGCCCGCCGTCGGGTCTCGGCCATCGAGACGCTGCTGTCCCTGGTCGCCCACGCGCTGGACGAAACCCCCGAGTAGCACCCCGGGTAGATCTTCTGAACCCTTAGGAGCCACCACCGCATGCGGAAGATACTCGTCGTGGGGGCCGGCCAGGCCGGTCTCCAGCTCGCCCTCGGCCTCCAGTCCAACGGCTACGAGGTCACCCTGATGTCGAACCGGACCGCGGACGAGATCCGCTCCGGCCGGGTCATGTCGACGCAGTGCATGTTCCACACGGCACTGCAGCACGAGCGCGATCTCCAGCTGAACTTCTGGGAGTCCCAGGCCCCGAAGATCGAAGGACTCGGCGTCTCGGTCGCGGCCCCCGGCTCCTGGGGCGAGGGCCCCGCGGCCCGTGCCATCGACTGGGTGGGCAGGCTCGACGGGTACGCGCAGTCGGTCGACCAGCGGGTCAAGATGGCCGGCTGGATGGAGACCTTCGCACAGCGCGGCGGCCAGCTGGTCATCCACGGCGCGGCGGTCGGCGACCTCGACTACTTCGCCCGCACCTACGACCTGGTGCTGGTCTCGGCGGGCAAGGGCGAACTGGTCCAGATGTTCGGCCGCGACGCCTCCCTCTCGCCGTACAGCGAGCCGCAGCGCGCGCTCGCCGTCGCCTACGTCCACGGCCTCGGCCCCCGGCCCGAGCACCCGGACTTCTACGCGGTCCGCTGCAACCTGGTCCCCGGCGTCGGCGAGCTCTTCGTCATGCCGACCCTGACCACCTCCGGACCCGCCGACATCCTCTTCTGGGAGGGCATACCCGGCGGTCCGCTGGACGTCTTCAACGGCGTCAAGGACCCCTCGGAGCACCTCTCCCTGACCCTGGAACTCATGGAGCGGTACACGCCCTGGGAGTACGCGCGGGCCACCAAGGTCGAACTGACCGACGCCGGCGGCACCCTCGCCGGCCGCTACGCCCCCACCGTCCGCAACCCGATCGGCCGCCTCCCCGGCGGCGGCCTGGTCCTCGGCGTCGCGGACGTCGTCGTCGCCAACGACCCGATCACCGGCCAGGGCTCCAACTCCGCCTCCAAGTGCGCGGCCTCCTACCTCGCCTCGATCCTCGAACAGGGCGAGAAGGAGTTCGACGAGACCTGGATGCAGGAGACGTTCGACCGCTACTGGAACACGGCCCAGCACGTCACTAAGTGGACGAACGCCATGCTGGCGCCCCCGCCGGAGCACATCCTCAACCTGATCGGCGCGGCGGGCCAGCTCCAGCCGGTCGCCGACCGCTTCGCCAACGCCTTCAACGACCCCGCCGACTTCGAGAACTTCTTCTACGAGCCGGAGAAGACGGAGGCGTACCTGGCCTCGGTGGCGGGCGCCGCCTGAGCAGGTAGGTTCTCGGCCGCGGGTGCGCGGTGCCTGCTCGCGCAGTTCCTCCCCCAGCCTTCGGCCGGGGGTACCCCCAGCGCCCCTGGCGGGGCGCTGCGGCAACGCGCCCCCGAAGGGGCGCGGGGAACTGCGCGACCAGCCACGGCGGCGCCGCACCCGACCACCACCCCATCGCGGCACCATCGGCGGAACACATACCCTGCACACATGACCCCCCAGGCCGCCACCCCCGCCTACCGCAGACTGTCCGTCGAGGAGCGGCGCAGCCAGCTGCTCGACGCGGCCCTCTCCCTCTTCGCGCACCGCGCGCCGGAGGAGGTGTCGCTCGACGACGTGGCGGAGGCGGCCGGGGTCTCCCGCCCGCTGGTGTACCGCTACTTCCCCGGCGGCAAGCAGCAGCTCTACGAGGCCGCCCTCAGGTCGGCCGCCGAGGAACTCGAACACTGCTTCGACGAGCCCCGTGAGGGCCCCCTCCTGCCCCGGCTCGCCCGCGCCCTCGACCGCTACCTCGCCTTCGTCGACCAGCACGACGCCGGCTTCAGCGCCCTGCTCCAGGGCGGCAGCGTGGTGGAGACCTCGCGGACGACGGCGATCGTGGACGGCGTACGACGGGCCGCCGCGCAGCACATTCTCAGCCACCTGGACATCGCCGACCCCGGCCCCCGGCTGCGGATGACCGTCCGGATGTGGATCACCGCCGTCGAGGCGGCCTCCCTCATCTGGCTCGACGAGGACAAGCAGCCGCCCGTGGAGGAGTTGCGGGACTGGCTGGTGGACCAGTTCGTCGCCGTGCTCAGCGTGACCGCGCGCCGCGACCCGCAGACCGCGGCCCTCGTCGACGCCCTCGCGGCGGATGGCTGAAACTGGTGTCGTGAAGAGTCAGGACACCCCCTTCGAGGGCGGCCCCATGGACGGGCGGGTGCTGCCCGTGCTGCTCGGCATGACCGGCCACCCCCCGAAGACGTACCGCATCCCGGTCCCGGACCCGGCGGGCGGCCCGCCCACCGTCCTGGTCTACCGCCGGGTGTCCCGGGGGCAGAGCAAGCGCTTGGGCCTGTCCCAGGGCTGGAAGTACGAGTACGACCCGATGGGCAAGGGGGCCGGCGGCGGGCCGAAGTGGCCGTGGTCGAAGCAGGACCCGGCCGGGAGGTCCGACGACACCGGCGGGTGACACGGCTGGGCCGAACGGCGCACCCGCCGCGCGGACCACGCATACACATCTGATAATCACGTGATCATCGCGATGTGGAACGGAGAGACCGTCCCGCATCGGAGGTGATGACGTGTCAGGAAGGTTCCTGCGTCTGGCCTGTACGGCCGCGGTGGCGGCGGCCCAGGCCGTCCTCGCGCCGTTGCCCGCCCTCGCCGCACCCGACCCGGCGCAACCGGTCGCCGGGCTGCTGACGGACCTCCAGCAGGCGTACCGGCAGACCGAACAGGCCACCGAGACCTACAACGCGACGGCGGAACGGCTGCAGCGGCAGCGGGCCGAGGTGACCCGCCTGGACGGCGAGCTGGCCATCGCCCGGCGCTCCCTGCACACCAGCAGGACCGAGGCGGGCCGGCTGGCCCGGCAGCAGTACCAGAACAGCAGCGCGATCTCCCCGTACGTACGGCTGCTGCTCGCCCGCGACCCGCAGCACGCGCTCGACGAGGGGCATGTCATCGGCGAGCTGGCGCGCGAGCGGGCGAAGACGGTGGGCCGGCTGACCGACGACGAGCGCAACCGGGCCGGCCTGGCCCGCCGGGCCCGCGCGGCGCTCGACACCCAGCTCGCCCTCGCCGAGAAGCAGAAGAAGCAGCGTGACGAGGTCCGCACCCGCCTCTTGGACGTGGAGCGCATGCTGGTGTCCCTCACCCCCGACCAGCTCACCGCGGTCGCCGACCTGGAGAAGGAGAAGACGGCGGACGCCCAGCGCAAGCTCACCGCGTCCGGCGCCCTGGGCACCGCCACGCCGCCCCCCTCCCCGGCCGGCGACCGCGCGGTGCGCTACGCCGTGCAGCAGCTGGGCAAGCCGTACCAGTGGGGAGCGGCGGGCCCGGTGTCGTACGACTGCTCGGGCCTGACCTCCCAGGCCTGGGGCCACGCCGGCACCCCGATCCCGCGTACCAGCCAGGAGCAGTGGGCCGACCTGCCCCACGTCCCCCTGAACCGCCTGCGCCCCGGCGACCTGGTCGTCTACTTCCCCGAGGCCACCCACGTGGCCCTCTACCTCGGCGGCGGCAAGGTGGTCCAGGCCCCCCGCCCCGGCGCGAAGATCAAGGTCTCCCCGATCGCCGCCAACCCGATCCTGGGCGCGGTACGCCCCGATCCGAAGGCGGCCTCCCTGGCCTCCTACACGCCCCCGGCGATCCCGAAGACGGCGACAGAGGGCCCGGACGACGGCTTCGGGACATTGCCGCCGACGGCGCCGACTTCTACCTAGATGATCTATTCCAAGGGGTTCAGTGGTTCGTGCGTCGAGCGTAAATACCGCTCGACCACGGTCAGGTGCTGTCCGGTGCTGCGGATGCCAGCCGTGCCGCTGGTGGTAGTGGTGCGTGCTGAGGACAGGCTTCGAACGCCTGGATCGCCAACCCTGCGAAGCGTCGGGAGGCCTTGACCTGGCTGGCGGTCGATGTGGCGTGGATCCCCTTGTTGGCCATGAGTATGAGAATCAGGTCGTCCAGGACGAAGTCGGACCGCAGGTGCCCCGCTTCCTTGGCTCGCTGAGCCAGTTCGGCGACTGCTTTCACCGTGTACTCACGGCCTGCGGCGACATCCTTCACCTCTGGGTAGGTCGACAGGAAGGCCTCGGTGAATCCCCGATCGCGTGCGTGCAGCTCACAGATCCTCTCGATCACCAGGCACAGGCCACGCCACGGATCAGGATCGGCGCACCCCTCGTCGACAATGGCGCGACATGCATTCAGCTGGTCCGCGAAGGCCTCGGCGACCAGCATCTGCTTGGTCGGGAAGCGACGGTACAAGGTGGCAGGTCCCACCCCGGCACGCCGCGCGACCTCCCGCATCGGCACGTCCAGGCCATCGGTGGAGAACAGCGCTCGGGCCGCGTCGAGGATGCGTTCGCGGTTGTCCAGCGCGTCGGAACGCAACGTATGAGGCAAACGGTCGGTCACCACTCTCACTTTACCTAAGCGGACGGGGGCGTCCGTTACCGTCCGAGACGTAGAAGCTCTCGTGCTTGAGCTGTTCGAGAACCTGGAGACCACATTGAAGGCAATCTCGATCCAGACGTTCGGAAGTCCTGACGGTCTGGCTGTTGTCGGCCTGCCGGTACCCGCACCTGCTGCCGGGCAGGTACTGATAGCCACCGAGGCGGTGGGCGTCGGTGGTGTCGACACCGTGATCAGAAGCGGGGCTCTGGCCGCCTACGGCTTCAAGGAGGGCCACATCCCGGGCAGCGAGGTGGCGGGTACCGTGACCGCGGTCGGTGACGGCGTCGACGCGTCGTGGATCGGCGGGCGGGTGTGGGCCTTCACCGGCACCGGCGGAGGCTACGTCGAACAGGCCCTCGCGCCGGTCGAGGAGATCGTTCCCCTGCCCGTGAACCTGTCCGCAGTCGATGCGGTGACACTCGGCAGCTCCGGCGTGGTGGCCCACTTCGGGCTCCGCCACGCCCACTTCGCTCCCGGGGAGACGGTTCTGGTGCGTGGTGCGGCCGGCAGCATCGGGATCATGACAGTGCAACTCGCTGCTCGCGGCGCCGCCGCCGCAGTGGCGGTCACCACTTCCTCGGCCGAGCGCGGCGAGCAACTGCGACGCCTCGGCGCGACCCACGTGCTGGACCGCTCCGGCGACGGAGGGGAACCGTCTCCCGCGGGCTATGACGTCATCATCGACGTGGTGGCCGGCAAGGACATGCCGTCGTTCTTCGACCGGCTCAACCCGAACGGCCGCATGGTGGCCGTGGGCGCTGTCGCCGGCCAGCCACCGGCGGACTTCGGCACGAAGATCATGGCGGCGTTCCAGAAGTCGATGTCCTTCGCCGCTTTCAGCGCAGCCACCGTCACCGCAGCCGAACGGCGTGCCGTGCGGAGCGAGCAGTTCGCCGCAGCGAGCCGGGGCGAGATCGAAACAGTGGTGCACGAGGTGCTGCCGCTGGACGCAGCCGTGCTGGCGCACCAGAAAATGGACGCGGGCGAGGTCTTCGGCAGGATCGTGCTGACACCGTAGTCGAAGGTATCCACGCCGGGATTGCCACGTTGCCACGCCCCCTGCTCAGTCGACGCGAGGGAGTCCAACGTCGGTGCGTGAAGACAGAGTTGGACTCCCTCGCGACCGCGCTCCACGTGAGGACCGATGATCTGCTGAAGGGTTCGCCGCAGTTCGGGCCATGGCGGCCGGCCGTGGGCATTGCGCCGCAGCTCAGCGACGCCGAGCTGGTGACCCTGGCGATGATGCAGGCCATGCCCGGCTTCACCTCCGAGGCCAGGTGGCTCCGGCACGCCCGCTCCCACCTGCGACATCTGTTCCCGTACCTGCCCAAGCAACCCGACTGCAACAAGCGGCTGCGAAAGGCCGCCGGTCTGCTGCGGCGCGTCATCCGACCGCCGGCCGCCGACACCTCCGTAGGGGCCGAGTACGGCTACTGCGCCAGCCACAGCCGCTTTCTCTGGGGCCTGCGACTGCACCTGGTGTGCACCCTCCAGAGCCTGCCCGTCGCCTTCTCCCTGACCGGGGCCAAGGCCGACGAGTGCGAGACCCTGCTGGACCTTCTCGCCGCCGAACCGGAGCTTGTCACCGCGCGGCCCGGCCAGACGCTGATCGGAGACAAGAACTACTTCGGCCGGGGTTTCGAACACGAACTGGCCGAGCAGGACATCCGGCTGCTGCGGCCCGCCCGCAAAGGCGAGCCGGAACGGCCCGAAGCACCCCTTTTCAGGCCGTTGCGGCAGGGCATCGAGTCGGTCAACGAGACCTTCAAGGGCCAACTCGATCTCGAACAGCACCGAGGGCGCACACCCGGCGGTGTCATCGCCCGCGTCATGCAGCGCATCCTCGCGCTTGCCGCCGCGATCTGGCACAACGACCACACCAGACAGCCCGTCCTACGCTCACTGACCGCCTACGACCACTAACCCCTTGGAATAGATCATCTAGGCAAGGCGTGGGGCTGTCTCGGCATGCGGTGCGGACACCCACCTGAAGGGGCGCGGGGAACTGCGCGACCAGCCCTCACCCACCCGCACCCGAAACTCAAGCCAGCAGCCCCGAGCTCTTCCACAACCGCCGCCCAGCCCCCCGGAGAACCCCGATGTCGTCCAGGAAGTCGGTCAGCCGCTTCGCGCCGGTCTGCATGACCTCCCGCCGATGCCCACTCGCCCGCACCTGTGCCACGGCCTCCCGCCGGTCCAGCCCCACGTTCGTGTAGACCTCCGGATTCACGAAGGCGACCGAGAACACCCGTGCGAACTCACCGGAGGTGACCCGCGTGAACTCCTGCGACCACCGTGGCGCCGTCACCATCTGCCGGCGCAGCTCCTCGCGGGCGTACCGCACGTGCCGGGCCTCCTCGACCACGTGGATCCGCGTGACCCCGCGGACGAGCGGCTGGACCCGCTCGTCCGGGAAGGTCAGCCGCTGCATCCAGTCGAGGACCTCCTCGCCGAGCAGGGTGGCCGTGAAGGACCCGGGGGTCGTGGAGATCGTCTTGAAGAGGCGGCCCAGGTTCTGGTGGGCGCGGCTCACCGGGTACCAGGGCGCGTCACCGCGCGCTATCAGCCGCGCGAACATCTTCGAGTGCCGGCACTCGTCCTCGATCTCGGTCAGCGCGTAACGCACGTGCGCGCTCGTCGCCGCCTTGTCGTAGATGTGCCGGACCAGCAGCTGCATCAGGATCAGCTCGAACCAGATCCCCAGCGAGGCCAGCGCGGCGGCCTCGTGCTGGGAGAGCAGGATCCGCTGTTCCTCGCTCATCCGCTGCCACATCGGCGTGCCGTACAGCGACACCAGCTCCGGCGGCCAGAACCACTTGCCCTCCTCGAAGGGCGCGTCCCAGTCCAGCTCCTTGTCCGGGTCGAAGGAGTGCTTCGCGGAGGAGACGAGCAGCCGTTCGGCCACCTGCTCGCGATCCTTGAGCAGGCCGAGCGCGTCCCGCAGTCCGTCGACCGCGTCGGCTTCCGTCAGGGTCGTCATGGCTCCCTCACCTCGTTACCCGGGGGTAGTCGTCGTCCACTCTTATGAGACCGCTTGTCAGCAAGACGGTCAATCCCCCGCGCACGACTTGCTGACTCCGCGTCTCAGAACCCGAGCACCGCCCGCATCACCGACCGGGCGATCGGCGCCGCGTCGCCGCCGCCGCTGATCTCCCCGCGGTCGGCTGCCGCGTCCTCGACCACCACCGCCACCGCGACCTTCGGCTCCAGGTCGTCGTCCGCCTGCGCCCAGGACACGAACCAGGCGTACGGCACCCCGGAGTTGCCGATGCCGTGCTGCGCGGTGCCGGTCTTGCCGCCGACCGTGGCGCCGCGGATCGCCGCGTTCGTGCCGGTGCCCTCCTCGACCACGTCCACCATGAGTTCCTTCATGCGCACGGCCGTCGCGGCACTCATCACCTGCCGGACCGGCCCCGCACCGCCCGTGCCGACCGTCTCGCCGGTCCGCCGCACGGTCCGCTCCACCAGGTACGGCGGGTGCGCCAGCCCCCCGTCGGCCACCGCCGCCGCGACCATCGCCATCTGCAGCGGCGTGGCCCGGGTGTTGTACTGCCCGATCGAGGACAGGGCCAGCTGTGCCTTGTCCACGCTCGTGTCGAAGGTGCTCGGCGCGGCGGTGAACGGGATGCGCAACCGGGTGTCGTTGAAGCCGAACGCCCGGGCCGTCGCCGTCATGCTCGCCGCCCCCACGTCCACGCCCAGCTTCGCGAAGACCGTGTTGCAGGACCACTCGAAGGCCGCCCGCAGCGAGGCGTCCGCGCAGCCGTCGCCCTCGTTGGTCAGCCGGGTCGTGGTGCCCGGCAGCCGGTAGGGGTCGGGGGAGTCGGTCGGCGCGTCCAGGTCGGTGACCACGCCCGCGTCCAGGGCGGCGGCCGCCGTGACCACCTTGAAGGTCGAGCCCGGCGGATACGTCTGCCGCACCGCCCGGTTGAGCATCGGCTTCTCCGGGTCGTCGTTCAGCCGCGCCCAGGCCGAGGTCACCGCCTCGCCGTTGCCGGACAGTTCGGAGGGGTCGTACGACGGGGTGGAGACCAGGGCGAGGATCCGGCCGGTCGCCGGTTCGATCGCGGCGACCGCGCCCTTGCGCGAGCCGAGTCCCCGGAAGGCGGCCTCCTGGGCGTACCGGTTCAGGGTCGTGACGACGTTTCCGCCCGGGTTCACCGCCCGCCCGGTGTCGTTCCACAGCGGGAGCGGCGACAGCAGCGGGTCGGTCCCGGAGAGCACCCCGTCCTCGGCGTGCTCCAGGAACGTGGTGCCGTACAGCTGAGAGGCGAAGCCGGTGACCGGGGCGTACAACGGGCCCTGCGGATAGGTGCGTTCGTAGCGCAGCTGCTCCCCGCTGTCCCGGGAGCCGGTGACCGGCGCGCCGCCGACCAGGATGTCGCCGCGGGGGAGGCCGTAACGGGCGATCGAGTTGCGGCGGTTGGCGGGGTTGTCGTCGTACTCCCGGGCCTTCACGACCTGGACGCGGGCCGCGTTGACGAGGAGGGCGAACAGCAGCAGGGCGCAGAGGGCGCGGGCCCGCCGGACGTACCTGGCCATGCCGCCCCGCCGGCGGTCATGCCCGGTGCTCATGGGGCCACCTGTCCGTCGTAGTGGCGGCGGGCCGAGTCGCTCACCCGGATCAGCAGGGCCACGATCGCCCAGTTGGTGACGACCGAGGAGCCGCCCTGGGCGAGGAACGGCATCGCCATGCCGGTCAGCGGGATCAGCCCGGTCACCCCGCCCGCGATCACGAACACCTGGAGCGCGAGGATCGAGGCGAGCCCGACCGCGAGGAGCCGGCCGAAGGGGTCGCGCAGGGCGAGGCCGGCCCGGTAGCCGCGCTCGACGAGCAGGCCGTAGAGGAGGAAGATCGCGGAGAGTCCGGCGAGGCCGAGTTCCTCGCCCGCGGTGGCCAGGATGAAGTCCGACTTGGCGGCGAAGCCGATGAGGACGGAGTGGCCGAGCCCCAGTCCGGTGCCGAGGACCCCGCCGGCCGCGAACGCGAAGAGCGACTGGGCGAGTTGGTTCGGCCCCTGGCCCGCGTCGATCGAGGCGAACGGGTGCAGCCAGTCCTCGATACGGCCGTGCACGTGCGGTTCCAGACGGCCGACGGCGACCGCGCCGAAGACGGCGAGCAGCAGGCCGACGGCGATCCAGCCGGTGCGCCCGGTGGCGACGTACAGCATGACGACGAAGAGGCCGAAGAAGAGCAGCGAGGTGCCGAGGTCGCGTTCGAGGATCAGGACGCCGACGCTCACCAGCCAGATGGTGACGATCGGGCCGAGCACCCGCCCGGTGGGGAACTGCATGAACCACAGCCGGCGGCCCGCGTACGCGAGCGTGTTGCGGTTGGCCGCCAGGTACGCGGCGAAGAACACCGCGAGCAGCACCTTCGCGAACTCGCTGGGCTGGATGGAGAATCCGGCGGCCCTGACCCAGATCCGGGCTCCGTTGACGGCCGGGAAGAGGATCGGCAGGAGCAGCAGGACGAGCGCGGCGGCGACGCAGACGTACGCGTAGCGCTGGAGCACGCGGTGGTCGCGGAGCATCAGCACGACCATGATGAACAGGCCGACGCCCAGGGTGGACCAGACGAGCTGGGCGGGGGCCGCGCGGTCGCCGGGGGTCTGCAGGTCAAGCCGGTAGATCAGGACCAGGCCCAGTCCGTTGAGCAGCACGCCGATCGGGAGCGGCAGCGGGTCGGCGTACGGGGCGCGGAAGCGTACGGCGAGATGGGCGACGAGCGCGAGGATCCCGAGGCCGGCGCCGTAACCGGCGGCGCCGGGCGGGACGGTGCCGGTCTTTGCCAGGCCGACCGCGCAGTAGCCGTACATGGAGAGCAGGACGGCCAGCACGATCAGGGAGAGTTCGATGCCACGGCGCCGGGGGAGACGTACGGCGGAGGTGGGGGTCGCGGTCGCCGCCAGGGTGGTTCCGGCCTTGGTCATGCCCGGAACTTACCCAAATAGTGTGAGTTGAGTGTTCTGCGGGTCAGTGCCCGCGTGGCGTACGGCCGGGGTCGTCCGGGCCGCCGGGGCCGAGGAAGTCGAAGTCGTCGTTGCCAACGGTGCCGCCGGTGCCGCCGGTGTTGCCGACGCCGTCGAGGCGGCCGTCGTCGGGATCGACGAACTGGCCGGTCACCGGGTCGGCGCCGGCCCAGCCGTCGTCGGCGAGCGCGGGCGCGGTGCCGCAGAGGGTGACGAGGGCGGCGGTGACGGCTATGAGGGTGCGGCGGGGGAACATGGTGCCTCCGGCGGGCGATCGGTGCGGACCTGGCTATTCGCCACGCTAGGAGGGGTCGGAGGGGGGGCGCCCTTTGCAGTGAGCCGAAGGGGGGCCGAGGGGAGCGATGCATGTGCCGGCCGGTGGGGGTTGCTCGCGCAGTTCCCCCCAACCTTCGGCCGGGGGTACCCCCAGCGCCCCTTCAGGGGCGCGGGGAACTGCGCGACCAGCCACGCACCACCCGCCGCCGCGCAACCCACCGCTCACCCCCCTACGGGAGCGTCAACGTCGCCACCGCCCCGCCGCCGATCGCGTTGGCGAACGACAGTCGCGCGCCCAGCACCTCCGCCTGCCCCACCGCGATCGTCAGCCCCAGCCCGTGCCCCCTGGCGCCGCCCTCCGTCCGGAACCGCTGCGGGCCGTGGGCCACCAGGTAGTCGGGGTAGCCGTCCCCGTGATCCCGCACGGTGACCTCCTTCCCCTCCACGGTCAGCACCACGGGCCCCCGCCCGTGCCGGTGCGCGTTGGCGACCAGGTTCCCCAGCACCCGTTCCAGCCGCCGCCGGTCGGTCTCGACCCACACGTCCCGTACGACCTTCACCTCGGTCTCCGTCCCGGACGCCCGCACCACCCGCTCGGCCAGCGTGCCCAACGCCTCCGCGTCGGTCTCCAGCCGTTCCCGGCCCGCGTCGAGGCGGGAGATCTCCAGCAGGTCCTCGGTGAGCGTGCGCAGCGCCGCCACCCGGTCCTGCACCAGCTCCGTCGGCCGTCCCGGAGGCAGCAGTTCCGCCGCCGCGTGCAGCCCCGTCAGCGGCGTCCGCAGCTCGTGCGCCACGTCGGCCGTGAACCGCTGCTCGCTCAGCAGCTTGCTCTGCAGCGACGCGGCCATCCCGTCCAGCGCGGCGGCGACGGCGGCCACCTCGTCCTGCGGGCGGGTCGGGTCCTTGGTACGGGGATCGTGCACGCGGGCGTCCAGGTCCCCGGCGCTGATCCGCCGGGCCACCTGCGCGGTGCCGTGCAGCCGCCGGGTCACCCGGGTCACCGCGAACGCCCCGACCAGCAGCGTCGCCCCGATGGCCAGCGCCGACGACCAGAGGATGGAGCTGTCCAGGCCGGCGATGGTGCGGGCCTGCTGGGAGTAGTCGACGGCCACCGCGAGCGCCCGGTGACGGTCGGCCGGGCCCGCCGCCCACATCGTGGGCCGACCGTCGTCCCGGGCGACCATCGTGCCGCGGTCCCCGGCCAGCGCCAGCGCCCGCAGCTGCGCCGGCAGTCCCCGCGGGTCGACGCGGGCGCCCCGCGGCAGCGCATCCCCCGCCTCGTACGCGGCCCTCGCCTCCGCGAGCCGGGTCAGCGCCTGGTCGCGGGCCTGGGCGACGGTCTGGTCGGTGACCGACACATGCACCAGGACGCCGAGCAGCGCGGCCAGCGCACAGCACATCACCGTGATGAACGCGGCCGACTTCGCCGCCAGCGTCCCGGCCCAGCGGGGGAGTCTCATCGCGTGCCCGCCGAGGCCGAGGGCGCAGGTCTGCGGGTGTGGTGCCCCTTGCCGGTGCGCAGGAACTCGTCCCGGGTGAACACCATCGCCTTCCGCTCCGGGTCCCACGCCCAGGTCGTCCGGTACTCGTACCCGCTGATCCCGGCCGGCGACCGTACGATCACCGTCCGCCCGGCCAGCTCGACGCCGATGATCGCGTCGTCGTCGTCGAGGACCTGTTCGAGCCGGTTCTTCTCGACGGTGTACACGCGCAGCGCGGTCTGGTTCGTCGGATACAGCCGGAAGCCGAGCGTCAGCTCGTCCCGCCCGTCCCCGGTGAGGTCCCGGTAGTACGGCTTCAGCAGCGGACAGCGCGCCCCACCGCCGCCCGCCGAGCACTCCTGCAGCCGCTCCGCCGTCTCGTGGTACACCCCCTTGGACCCGTAGTCCGCCGGGTCCGAGGCGATCTCCGCCCGTACGACGGCCACCGGATCCACCCGGCGGATGTCGCCGCCGGGAACCGTGATCCCCTTCACGGTCTCCGTGCTGCCCTCGTCGTAGGGCCAGGCCGGGCTGGACGCCGGCCTCAGGTCGGGCCAGAGCTTCGCGGGACTGACCGCGGTCGGTGCCGCCCCGGCCCCGCGCAGCCCGCCGGAGTCGCCGCAGCCGGCCGCGGTCAGCGCCAGCAGGGCGACGGCGACCGCGGTCACGGCGGTGCGGACGGGACGACGGGCTGGCACGCTGCTCCTGGCTCGGCGGGGTCGGTGGTCGATGGGTGCGGAGGCCCCGTACACCTTATTCGCGGTTTTGCAGGGAAGTCCTTTTTGCGCCTGGGGCCGCCGGTGCACGGGAGAGGCTACTCGGCGAGGTCCTCCAGGAGACGGGCGGTGGACAGGCCGGCCCTCAGGTAGGCCACGAACAGTTCGTTGTGCAGCGCCCAGGGCGAGCGCCGGGCCCGTACCAGCCGGATCGCCTCCTCGGCCGTACGCCCCTGGTGCACCAGCGCCTGCGCGACCACGAGCCCCGACCGGTTGTACCCGCTGTAGCAGCGAACCAGCACCGACCGCCCCGCGTCCAGCGCCTCGCTGGCCGCCCGCGCGAGCCGCATCACCCCGGCGAGCTGGGTGCCGTCCAGCGGCCCGTCCGGTATCGGCCACACATGGTGCTCGACCCCGTCGGCCGGACCGTGTCCGGGTATCCTGAGCAGGCTCTGCACGAGATCGAACTCGTCCCGCACCACGGCAGCCTCCAGCTGCCCCGAACGCGCCCGGAACTCGTGACCGCCCATCCACAACCCGGGCAGCACCTCGCTCCAAGGACTGTCCGGAGCCGGTACGTCGTACTGCTCCCCACGGATCCGCACCCGGCGCCTCCCCGCTGCGCGCGCCAACCCCTGTCAAAGGTAGCGGGGTTCTTGCCCCTGGAGCACCCCGCCTGTTCCCATGGTCGAGGGGTGATGACGCAATGAGCGGACTGCGCGTCGTGCCGGCCTGGCGGCACGGCCAGGAGCGACTGTACGTATGCCTCACGGACGGACGGAACATCGCCTGGTACGACCGGGAGGCGGGCCGGGTCAACCTGCTCAGCGAGGAGCGGCGGGACGATGTACTGGAGACCCTGAGGCCGTTCCTGACCGGCCCGGTCACGATCGGCCCGCCGCCCGTGCCCACTCCCGCCGAGCTGGCCCGGCTGAGCCTGCATCCCGACGACGACCTCGCCCCCAACCGCCCCGGCGAGGCGCTGCTGGTCGCCCTCGACCGGGACCCCGGCCCGGCCCACCGCCTGCGCCCCGACCCGCGCCGCCGCGCCCTGACCGCGGAACAGACCGTCGGCGACGCCCTGGACCGCCTGGACGGCGCCGGCTGGCACGCCCTGCACTCCGTCCCGCTGCCCGGCGGCGACCGCCTGCACCACCTGCTGATCGGGCCGGGCGGCCTGTTCTGCGTGCACTCCCTCTACGCCCGGAAGCAGAAGGTCCTGGTCGCCGACCCGATGATCACACTGGGTCGGCGTGACCCCCGGCCGCTCCTGCGCCGCCTGCGGGCGGACGCCGACCGGGCCTCGTACGCCCTCACGGCCGAGGTCCGCCCGGTCCTGGCCCTGACCGAACCGGCGGACGTCACGCTGACCGCCCCGCCGCGCGAGGTCCACATCCTCCGCGACCGGGACCTGGACACCCTCTCCCGCCTGGGCGGCGTCCTCAAGCCGGCGGACGTGGAGGCCCTGCACGCGATGGCGCGGGACCGGAACACGTGGGGGAGGGTGTAGGCCCCTCGGGGGCCCTCAGGGCAGCGTCGCCGCGCGCCCCGCGTCCAGCAGCGGGGCCAGCAGGTCCCCGTGGTCCTGGACGCGCGGCGCGATGTCCCCCGCCCGGAACACCAGCTGGCCCGCCGCCCGGCACTGTTCGACCTCCTCCCACGTGACCGGCGCCGACACCGTCGGCTCCCGCCGCGCCCGCACCGTGTACGGCGTGGCCGTCGTCTTCCGCCCCGCGTTCTGGCTCCAGTCCACGAACACCTTCCCCGCGCGCAGACTCCGCGTCATCCGGTGCACCACCAGCCTGGGCATCGCCCGCTCGGCCTCCACCGCCAGCCCCTTCGCGTACTCGCTCACCCGCTCGCTGGACGCCCCGCGCACCGCCGCCAGCAGGTGCAGCCCCTTCGACCCGGCCGTCTTGGCGTACGCCTCGATCCCGTCCGCCGCCAGCCGCTCCCGCAGCCACAGCGCGACCTCACAGCAGTGCACCACCGTCGCCGGCGCACCGGGGTCCAGGTCGAAGACGATCCGGTCGGCCTCGTCCGGCGTCCCCACCAGCCACTGGTGCGTGTGGAACTCGGCGACCAGGTTCGCCGCCCACATCAGACTCGCGAGGTCCTGCACCAGCACCATCCGGGCCGCCCCCTCCGACCGGCGCACCTCGGCGGTCGTGACCCACTCGGGCGTACCCGGCGGCACGTTCTTGGCGAAGAACACCTGCCCGTCGGGGCCGTCCGGGTACCGGAGGAACGAGACCGGCCGGTCCCGCAGGTGCGGCAGCAGGACCCCGGACGCCGTCGCGTAGTAGTGCAGCAGCTCGCCCTTGGTGAACCCGGTCGCCGGATACAGCACCTTCTCCAGGTTGCTGAGCGCGACCCTCCGCCCGTCCACCTCTGTGATCGGCGTCATACGATGACAATCTCATACAAATCCCGGTCATCGGACGGAGGGAAGCCGCACGTGCGATCCATCTGGAACGGCGCGATCTCCTTCGGGCTCGTCAGCATCCCGATCAAGCTGGTGAACGCCACGGAGAGCCACTCGATCTCCTTCCGCCAGGTCCACACCGAGGACAACGGCCGCATCCGCTACCGCAAGTTCTGCGAGCTGGAGGACCGCGAGGTCACCCAGTCGGAGATCGGCAAGGGGTACGAGGACGCCGACGGCACGATCGTCCCGATCACCGACGAGGACCTGTCCCACCTGCCCATCCCCACCGCCCGCACCATCGACATCGTCGCGTTCGTCCCGGCCGACCGGATCGACCCGCTCCAGATGGAGGCGGCGTACTACCTGGCGGCCTCGGGGGCTCCGGCCGCCAAGCCGTACACCCTGCTGCGCGAAGCCCTCAAGCGCAGCAACAAGGTGGCCATCGCGAAGTACGCGCTGCGCGGCCGCGAGCGCCTTGGCATGCTGCGGGTGGTCGGCGAGGCCATCGCCATGCACGGCCTGCTCTGGCCGGACGAGGTCCGCGCGCCGGAGGGGGTCGCCCCCGACGCCGACGTCACCGTCCGCGACAAGGAACTCGACCTCGCGGACGCCCTGATGGCCACCCTCGGCGAGGTCGACCTGGAGGACCTGCACGACGAGTACCGGGAGGCGCTGGAGGAGGTCATCGCCGCCAAGGCGGCCGGCGAGACCCCGCCCGAGGCCCCCGAACCGGCGAAGGGCGGCAAGGTCCTCGACCTGATGGCGGCCCTGGAGAAGAGCGTGCGGGCGGCGAAGGAGTCCAGAGGGGAGGGGGCCGAGGAGGCGGAGGTCACCTCGCTGCAGGGCAAGAAGTCCGCGTCCGGGGCGAAGAGCACGACGGCGAAGCGGTCCACGGCGAAGAAGACGGCGGCGAAGAAGAAGGCGGAGGGCAAGGCGGCGGAGGGCAGGGCGGCGACGAAGAAGGCGGCGGCCACGAAGTCCGCGTCCGCCAAGTCCGCGGCCAAGAAGACACCGGCGAAGAAGACGGCTGCCAAGAAGACGGCTGCCAAGAAGACGGCTTCATCCCGCAGACGCTCCGCATGAAAACGCGGTATCGCGGGCCACGGGCCCGCGTGGTGTCCGGTACGCGCTCGGTTCCCTGACGGGCGGTCACCGCGCTCATGCGTGCCGCCGCTCGGCCCCCGCGCCATGTCCTGGCCGACGCTTGTCGGGTGGTGCCGCCCACACCCATGCGCGCCGCTCCTGCGGCACGGCTGCCCGCGGCTGAGAAGAAGCGCCGGCTGGAGCGCCCCTTCAGAGGCGCTGGGTACCCCGGCCGACGGCTGGGGGAGAATCTGCGACCAGCCCCCACCAGCCCCGCGTCGGCCCGCATCTGTCTCCGATCGGCGTCATGCCCGCCGGGTGTGTGGCCATGGGCCCGTCGACCGGCCGGTTATCATCACTCGCAATAGCGCATATCCTGATAATTGCGTAGATATGTCGCAGGCGTGGCGCCATGCTGGAGGACGGGGGGAGGCCCGCTCCACGGCGGGCAGTCAGGTTGTCCCCGCTCGTGAAGGCGTTGCCATGCGTGCACTGCATTTCCACCCCCTCGGCCGAACCCACGCCCCGTCACTCACCCAGCTGCGCGCCTCCGTGCAGGCCGGCCGGCCCACCGATACGGCGGCCGGGATCACCTCGGGCCCGCAGGGTGGGACGCGTGCCGCCGGTGCGCTGACCGGGCTGTCCGCCGCGGAGGGCGGACTGCTGCTGATCAGGCTGACCTTCGGCCTGCTGCTGGCCGGCCACGGTGCGCAGAAGCTGTTCGGCATCTTCGGGGGGCCGGGCCTGGCGGCCACCGGCAGAGGCTTCGACGCCCTCGGCTACCACCCGGGCAAGGTCTTCGCCGTGATCGGCGGTCTCTCCGAACTCTGCGGCGGCCTCGGCCTGGCGGTCGGCCTGCTCACCCCGTTCGCGGCCGCGGCCGTCGTCGGCGTGATGATCAACGCCATGGCGACCGTGAGCGGCGCCCACGGCCTGTGGATCCAGAACGGCGGAGTCGAGTACAGCGTCTCCATCTGTGTCGTCGCCCTCGCCCTCACCGCCATCGGCCCTGGCCGGCTCTCCCTCGACCGGTTCTTCCCCTGGCGCTCGGGCGGCTGGCTCCCGGCCGCCGTCGCGCTCGGCCTGGGCGGCATCGGTGCCGCGATCGCGCTGAGCATCTGACACCCGGGTCCTGGGAATCCGGGCGGCGCGGCCGCTGCCGCCATCCGTGTGGAAGCCGCGCTGCCCGGAGTGGTCCTGCCGCCGCTCCGTGCGCGTGGCACGCCGAGCGGCGGAGTCCCCCCTCCTGCATTCCTCCTGCATTCCGGCTGAGCTCGGTTTCCCTGGGAGAGATGTGACCCGGTCCCGCATCCGTTCCTCGCTCGCGCCCCGCGGGGACTCGTCCGGCAAGTGATCCAGCGCGCGGGGCTTGTCGGCCGGCCTCGAGCAAGGGGCCGCCCAGAAGCAGGCATGTACATGGACAGCGTGCCCCTGGTCCGCCATGCTGTCCTGGCGCTTCGACGGGCCGGCGGCGCAGGCCGCATGGTGTGACGAGGGGGCGGGGACCGGTGGAGCAGTCGCAGGTTGCAGCTGTGCCCCAGGAACGCGTCCGCTACCGGTTGACGACCAGCCAGCGCCTGCTGCCCGTACTGCCCGGATTCACGGTCGCCCTGACCCCCCAGGTCCCGCTCTTGCTGGACAGGCAATCGTTTGATCCCGTAATCATCCCGGGCCTGGTCATATGGGGTGTCCTGTTGCCCCTGGTGCTGCTCGCCTCGCGCTCGTTCGGCGTCACTCTCACACCGTCGGAGGCCATCGCGCACAACCTTCGCCGCCGGACCATCCGGTGGTCGAACGTCCAGGCCGTCCAGATCGAGTCGCTCCTCGGTAGCCGGACCGTCGTGATCTACGAGGTGGGCGGTCGCCGAACCCGCCTGCGGGCGCCGACGACCGGGTTCCTCAGCTGGGACCGCAGCTTCGAGGAGAAGTTCCACACCATCGGCAGGTGGTGGCTGGACCACCGCGGCCCGGACTGGGTTCCCGTCCCGCCGCCAGGGGTGTGGTGGGGCGGCCCGCCGACGTCCCACGGGAACCCCTACGCCCCTCCCGCGTAGCCGGCAGTGAGTGAGCCTCTTCCAACCTCAGGGGAGGGGTATGGGCAGGTGGCGTCAGTGGGGCGGGCTTCAGGGCTCGTCCGTGAAGTCGGTCAGTCCCGCCATCTGCGCTTGCGATTCCACGTCGGCCAGGCGTTCCGAGAGGGCGGCGTGCAGGAAGCGGTAGGCGTCGCTGCCGAGCACGAGGCGTTCGGGGGCAGGTGACTGCTCGGCGCCGGCGATGATGCGGGCGGCCATCTTCGCGGGGTCGCCGAGCGACGGTCGGCTGCGGTCGCCCGCGCCGCGGGTCATCGCGGCCGGGGTGTTGTCGTAGGCGGCCATCGGGGTAGCGGTCTGCAGGCTGTCGTAGCGGAATTCGGTACGGGCGCCACCCGGTTCCACGATGGTGACCTCGATGCCGAACGGGGCGACCTCCTTGGCCACGGACTCCATGAACCCCTCGATGCCCCACTTGCTGGCGTGGTACAGCGACATCCGCCGCGTCCCCGGGTTGCGGCGGGAGGAAGTCGCCATGCTGGCCGGCATCAGCGCGGACTACTACCTGCGCCTGGAACAGGGACGGGACCGCACGCCCTCGACACAGGTGCTCGACGCGCTGGCCGACGCGCTCGGCCTGGACGAGGACGGCGCCGCACACCTTCGACGGCTCGCGCGCCCGAAGTCCCGGCGCCGCACCCGGCCCCGAACCGGAAAGGTGCCGGCCAGCATCCGGCAACTGGTCCAGACCCTCACCGTGCCGGCGTTCGTGCAGAACAAGTACATGGACGTGCTGGCCGCCAATCCGCCGGCCGTCGCGCTCTCCCCGCAGCTGGCGCCGGGCTCCAACCGGCTGCTCACGTTGTTCACCGATCCCGAATCCCGCCGCCTGCACCCGGACTGGGAAGAAGGCACCGCCGATGTCGTGGCCCAGCTCAGGGCCTTGATCGGCGGCGACACCGACGACCGCCGGCTCGCCGAGCTGGTGGGCGAGCTGTCCCTGAGCAGCGACCGGTTCCGCCGGCTGTGGGCTCGGCACGACATCCGTGGCCGGCGCAGCGCGACGACCCGGCTGAACCATCCACAGGTCGGCGAGTTGACCCTGCACCGCGACAAGCTCGCGGTGACCGGGACCGATGACCTGGTCATGGTCGTCTACCACGCCGAGCCCGGTACGCCTTCCGCCCACGCGCTGGCGCTGCTCGGCTCCATGACCACAACGGAGCACCACCGCACGGCTCCGCACAGCGCAGCCGGCAGCCCCCGTCCGACCGGGCCGGCACGCCGCGTCGAGAACGAGCACCGGCCGCATGACTGACGGCCCTGGGCCCGCGTCATCACATACGCCTCGGCCCGCGCCACCCCCACCGCGTCGGGGCGCGGCGGGCGAGCCCCGCCCAGAACACTTTCCAGCCGCGCCCCGGATACCGGGCCGATGCCGTGACGGACCCGTACAACCCGCGAAGCTGCCCTGGACCGGTCCCCCTGATCGGTCGATCGGTCTTCGGATGGCGTGCCTCTCGGCCTGGCGCGCACGCCAGCGTGATCCAATAGGGCATGGCATCGTCCTGGACCGGTGATCGGGTACGCCTGCGCGCTGTCGAGCCCGACGACTGGACGGCGTTCATGCGCTTCGCCGACGACGACGGGCGGCGAGGGAGCCGCCCGGATCTGCCGCGGTCCGCCGAGAGTTACCGTGCCTGGGCGAAGGAGCAGGCCGTTGCCAGGGGCGATGACGACCGCTTCCGGTTGGCGGTCGAAGCGACGGCGACGGGAGAGCTGGTCGGCTCAGTCGGCTCGCATCGCACGGGCCGTCGTTCAGGCTGGTTCGAGTGTGACGTCACGATCGGCGCCGACCACCGGCGCAACGGCTACGCGGCAGAAGCCTTAGGGCTGCTGCTGCGCTTCATGTTCGCCGAGCGGCGCTATCACAAATGCCTGGCAGCGGTCTTCGCCCACAACGAGGCCTCGCTGGCACTCTTCCGTCGGCTCGGCTTCACCGAGGAGGGGCGCCTGCGGGAGCACGTCTTCCTCGCCGGCCGGCACCACGACCTCGTCATGATGGGCATCCTCGCCGACGAGTTCGACCAGCGGCACACGACGAGCCGCCCATGAGCCGGCCGCCCATGAGCCGGCCGGCCAGGAGGCCTGGCCCCGGAAGCGTGACCGTCCTCAGCCGCGCGAGGAGGCGCGCAGCCGCAGGCCGACGGTTGCGAGACCTTCGAGGGTCGTGACCTGGTAGCTGGGTTCCGGTCCCGGCGGCTCGCTCAGGTGGTAGCGGCGGGCGGTCTGCGCTGTCAGGAGCGTCAGCATCGCCATGGCCAGAGCGGCTCCCTCGCAGCCATGGGGCCCGGTGCCGAAAGAGAGGAAGACCCCGGGTTTCGCCGACGAGCCCGAATCGTCGAGCCAGCGCTCGGGCCGGAACCGGTCCGGCTCGGAGAACTCCCGTGCGTCGCGGTGGGCGGTGTAAGGGCAGACGAGCACGGTGGATCCGGCGTCGATGGTGTAGTCGGCGAGCTGAGTCCGTCGTGGGGCGCGACGGGTCAGCAGCCAGCTCGGGGGGTACAGCCGGAGCACCTCACTCACCAGTGCCTGGGTGTATCGCAGGCCACCGACGTGGGCGCTGGTCGTCGCGGCCGGGTCCGCGGGCAGCGAGGCGGCTTCGGCCGCGACGCGGGCCGCCGCCTCGGGGTGCCGGGCCAGGTGGAGCAGGATCCATCCGGCCGCCCGGGAAGGGGTCTCGAAGGTGGCGACGGTGATCCCGGGGAGAGTGTCGAGGACGGCCTCTTCCGGCAGCAGGCCGTAGTGGGGGGAGGGCCGGAGCATCTGCCCCAGCATGTCGTCACCGAGCCGCCCCGATGAACGACGCCGGCGGACGATGGGCCGCAAGGCCTCGGTGAAGGCGACCTGCTGCCGTGTCCGGAACCGACGTGCCGGTGTGGGGATCCAGCGCGGCCACACCCACCGCGAGGGGCGTACGAGCACCTCGCGGGCCAGGAAAAGCTGTGAGGCGTGGGGCAGCAGGGTGGGAGCGTCTTCGGAGAAGACGTAGCTCATGCCGACCTCTGCCAGGACACGCCGGACCCGGGGCAGGATCTCGACGTCCTGGCCCGTGGGCAACTGGTCGGCGAACCGGGCGGTCAGGGGCGCGATCTCACCGATCCGGGCCGCAACCGCCTGCGCCCGCAGTCCGCGCATGCGCGCGGTGTGCGCGTACGCACGCTCCTCGGGCGTCGGTGCTCCGCTCGACCGCTTCAGCGGTGGGAAGAGAGGCGAGGGTGCCTTGGGGAAGTCCTGCGCGCGGCGCAGGACTGCTTCGCACGGCCCGGCCGCAGCGGCCACGTAGACGCCCGGCTCCAGCTGCCAGACGTCCCCGCACTCTTCAGCGCCACGCCGCGCCAACGCCAGCCGGTCGCGGCTCCAGGCCGCGAAGCTGCCTCCGGGCAACCTCGGCGGCTCACGCGGCGGCTCATTCGCTCGGCCCATGCGATCGTCCCCGGCTCTCGTACCTGTCCAGGCCGATGTCGTCGGCAGCGGGGCTGGGAACTGGCGGGTGCCCGGAGGCGCCCGCCAGCTGTGCGGTGGTCCTAGTCGCCGGCGTACGCATCCCACTCGTGGGAGCCGTACGCACCGTAGTGGCGGGTGAAGGACAGTTTGCCGAGCAGCTTGGCGATCATGGTGCACTCCTCTCACCTGTCTTCAGCACCAAAAGCCACACATGGAATATTGTCTCACATCGTGCATCTCGCACATAGACCACATTTCCCCCACCGGCCGCATGCGTTCACTCCGCGTCGGAGCCTCCGAGGTGGAAGTGCCGGACGACAGCGACGGGGGATTCGTCCAGGGCGGCGGCCGACGCTTCGGGGCACCAGTGCAGAAGGTCCCAGGACATGTGGGTCGGGAGCGGCTCCGGAGCGGTGCCAGGGACTGGACGAGTAGTTCCGAAGTACCCAATGGTCGGAGGGGGTTGTCGGACTTGCACGCTACGTTGAGCGCATGACCTACGTAGAGAGCAAGGCGGAGCGCATCAGGCCGCAGCAGTTCCACGAAACCGTGGGCGTGGAGGACTGGCGCGTCGTGGGCGAGGGGGCGTGTGCGTACTTCCGTACGGGGTCGTTCGCGGTCGGTGCCCAGTTTGTGCAGGCGATCAGTGAGATGCCAGGAGTTGGGGACGATCACCCGGACGTCGACGTCAGGCAGGAGGGCGTGATCGTTCGGCTGATCACGGTCACGGACGACTACTACGGGCTGACCGAACGGCACGTCGAGCTGGCCCGGCACATCTCGGCCGTGGGCCGCACGCTGGACATACCAGCTGACCCGTCCTCCGTGCAGACCGTCCAGGTCACCATCGATGCCCTCGCCGGCAACGACGTGGTGGCGTTCTGGCGTGCCCTGCTCGGCTACCAGGCCCGCGCGAACAGCAGCGAGGACTTGATCGACCCGCGCCGCCGCGGGGCACCGTTCTACTTCCAGCAGATGGACGCACCGCGCCCGCAGCGCAACCGGGTCCACGTTGACGTGTGGGTGCCGTACGACCAGGCCGAGGCCCGGATAGCCGCAGCACTTGCGGCTGGCGGACGTCTGGTGAACGACGCCGACGCGCCGTCGAACTGGGTGCTGGCCGACCCCGAGGGCAACGAGGCATGTGTCGGCGTGTCCGGCCCGCCCGGGCCGGACACCGACCGTCCGTGAATGTCCCTGCACCACGAGACCGCGTCACCGGTTGAGCACGAGACACCGTTCCGTGACGGTCAGTGATCGAACGCGCTCAGTGACCGTAGGACGGGGGCGCCGGTATTGTGGTTGTGCCAGATCGCGGCGGCCATCGCGAGGAGGCGCTGGGCGATCCGGACGGCGACGCCCTCGAATGTGCGTCCGCCGTGCCGAAGCGCTCTTCAAGCTCCTCGATGCGAGGCTGCAAGGTCTGCCGAAGTTCCGGTGACAATCCCAGTTCGGGTACTCCACCACCGAGGTGGGGGACACCGTGCACGGATTGGGCATGAACTCCTCTTCGTACTCGCCTTCCTGAGGGGGCGGGTATCGCCTGAAGCAGGCCGGTGGTGAGCACGTTCGCCTCGCTGCGCCAGTACAGCCTCGGCAGGGCGGCGCATGCCTGGTCGTGGGGGTGGATCAGCGGACACCAGACCAACTGGAGCACGTCCGTGCCTTCGGGGAAGGGCAGCTCGGGCACGTCGCGTGCGAAGAGCTGGACCACCGGGACCATGGGGACCGCCCCGGCAGGGTTCTTCTCGTCGGGCCAGGCCCAGTGATCTGATTCTTCGCAGAAGGGCCAGGGGGCGTCGGTGGGCCAGAGCATGGGGCCGCCGAGGGAGCTCTCCCGGACTCCGGGGACGCCGCTCTTCGGCAACAGCAGCGTCGTCCGCCGGCCGAGAACCGCGAGCTCGGGTATCAGGTCGCCCAGGTCGTACGGCGGACCAGCAAAGCTCTGCGCCACGGACAGGGCCTCCTCGGATCAACAACGCGAGCTTGAGGGCAACTTACCTGCGTCGCTCGAGCCGGCCACCAAACGGACACCTGCTCCGAAGCCTCTACTGCCCTGGTCCTTGTCGGGGATCTCGGTGACCTGCGTTGCCGTGCGACCACCAGGAAACCGACATACCTCGTGCGGTGGATCGTCGACGGCCGGCCGTTCAGCGAGGGATCGGATCATGCAGGGCCTTGCGAGAGGGGGAGGGCGCCACGGACTGGTACCAGAACATGACCGACGGACGGAAGCGCCGGACTGCCTGCGAGAGGCCCGGAGCTTCGACCCGGGGCTCTTGAAGGGGGCTCATCGGGGTATTCGCTGCCTGGTGGGAATCACGTCCTGGCTGGTGGCCCGGAAGGCCCAGGTCTCGAACCCTGCTGAGTACGGTGGGAGTTAGGGAAGAACAGGAGCCCGACCCGGGGGCCTGATCATAGGATCCATGCATGCCGAGAGGGGTTGCAAGTTCGACAGGGGCACAAGGTGGGGCGCGCCCGGTTCGCTTGGGGCCCTTGGACGGCAGGTGGGAGCGGCCTGCGGCCGGAGTGGCCGGGAGTCTGTTCGCCGGAGCCGGAGTGGTGGCGGTCTTCATCTCGAAGAATCAGGCAGGCAGCGCCACCTTGGTCGTGATCGGCGCCCTGTTTCTGCTGATGGCTGTCAGTGGCCGCACCATCGAAAGCGTGCGAATCGGCGACTGGGAGTTCACGATGTCGGAATTGCGCAGGCAGGCGGCCGAACAAGCCCATTCCGGGCTGACCGATCAGGCCCAGGCCATGTTGGACGTCCTCAAGAAACTCGACCCGGCGGCAGACCGGGACCCAGCGGTTCACGCTGTGGAGATCACTGTCTTCGAGAACCGGGTCATCGACGCTGTCGAGGCCGCACGCTCCGAAAGTGAGCAGGTGGAACGCCACCCCAACAGCGGGCTGGGCGAGCCACTCGCCGTCCTCGTGGCGCAGCCCGATGGCGTCAGAATCGGCGTCTTCGCCGCGTACGCCCTGGACGACTCCGGCCACATTTCGGCGACATCTTCGGACAGCTTCGTACGACGGGCGCGAGAGGTGGACTGCGCCGCCTTCCTTTTCGTCAATGGCACACTCCACCAGGAGGACCTTGCTCGCCTGGTCGAGGGTATTCAGCGGGACGGTGGCCAGCCCGTGGGTATCGAGAACTGGGCGTCCATCGCGCAATCCGCACCCCTCCGCCCCGCCATTGACCGTCTGCTCGCCCGGGTCCGCGGTCCGCAGGACGACAGGGTGACGATCCCCGGACAGTGATCGAGGGACGGTCGGGCAGCACAGTCACCACCTAGCGAGGGCAGCGCAGGGAGCCACGGAGCCGACCGCAGTGGATACGGGGTTTGCTCGTCCTGCGGAACCCTTCTGGCCTGCCGCGAAGCTTCTCAAGATCAACACGTCATTACAACGTGATCATTGGCAAGCGGCTGCTTCCGACCGCATCCGCCTGCACAAACAACAAGACCCCGCACCCAGCAAACGCGCTGTGGCGGGGTCTTTAGGCACCTCATACAAGGTGCCCCCGGCAGGATTCGAACCTGCGCACACGGCTCCGGGGAGCATGTGCATGGCATGCTTGATTATGTCTCTGACCTGCACGGGAGTCGCGGGGCTGCGTGATCTCGTCCCGCTCACACGTCCCTCACGCGCACGCATAGGAGAGGCGGGAGGCGCCTCCGGCTGCTGAGCCCCGACAAGAGGCGACGACGTGAGAGGCTGCAACACCCCGTGGATGTTGCAGCCCCTGCACTCAGTTCGAACGGGTGGGGCACTGGCGAATCGTGCTGTCCCACCTATGTGTGCAGTTCAGGGCTCTGACCGGACAGTCGGACACGTGGGGCGCCCGGTCAAAGAGAGCCGTTCGTCGATGGCGACGCCCGGCCTGTACGCCAAGTGGGTGTCCGGTGGCGAGTGGCCGAAGTGCCGATGCTCAACAGATAAGATGCTGGACTCGAAGTCGGGCGAAGTCGCCTGTACGGCAGGGGAGTTAAGGGCGGGGGACGTGGAAGCGGCTCGGGTTCTCTTTGGGTTGGCGGCGGCGGTGTTGGTTCCTTGGGGGCTCGGGTGGCAGCGCTCGCGGCCCTGGCGCATGGTCCTTGTCACCGCGATCTACGGTGGGTACGTCATCGGGCCCTATCGGGGTCAGGGACAGGCGTGGCTGGCGCTGGTCGCAGCGGCCTTACTCGCTGCCTCAGTGGTGTTTCTGTACAACTCTTCTGGCATACCTTCAGCTGGGTTCACGATCACCATCCCAAGCGTCTTCGGTTCGGTACCGACGCCCACACGTATCGGTGTGGCGATGCTCGGGGCTTCGTCGGTCGTGGCCGTGTGGGTCGCCGGCGCGACGACAACCACGGTGAGTGAAAAGCTGCTCCTGAGCGACAGAGCAACTATCGTGCTGTCAGGCGGTCTCATTGCTGTGTTCGCGGGTGGCCCCCTCGCTATGGCCGCAACGTCCACTGTGCGTCGTCAAGTCAAGGCTCTTCCGAGCGCCGATCCGCAACGGCGACTCGCCGAAGAGTTCATGACGGGCAGCAGAAGCATCGGCCTTCTGGAGCGAGCTCTACTGTTTGCGTTTCTGGCCGCTGGCCAGCCTGACGCAGCAGCGCTTGCGTTGACGGCCAAGTCTCTCGCACGCGGCCCCGCCAGTGACCATGGCAAGTACGCGTCGGAGTACTTCCTACTCGGTACGCTGGCGAGCGTCATTGCATCGGTGGCCATGGGTATGGCTGCTCGCGCGGCGATCGGGCTGTCCGTCCTGTAGGAGGCGCGTTGGAGCTGAGCCAACATCCCCTCATTGAGAAGCTGCGCTCGCTCCAGTTGCCTCTCTCTGACTTCGTTGTTGCTGGCAGTGGTCCACTGCTCGCCCACGGCCTCCGCTACGACGTCGGGGATCTCGACGTCGTAGCACGGGGAACTGCCTGGAAGCTGGTGCTGGATCTTGACGACCCCGTGCTGGCTCCGTCGGGGCACGGGCAAATGGTTCTGCTGTTTGACGGCGCTATTGAGGTCTTCGACCGGTGGCTTCCAGATGGTAAGAGCCCGGATGAATTGATCGCAGATGCGGAGATTATAGAGGGAATTCCGTTCTGTTCCCTTCGGGACGTTCTTGATTGGAAAATGCGATCCGATCGGCGCAAGGATCGTTCGGATATCGAACTGATTAAAGATCATCTGCGGAAGCGGTGAGCCTTTTTCAACCCCAGGGCTATTGACGCGGCTCGCTCCTGGTTGAGCCGGGCGGGACTGTGGGGGGCAAGATGACCTCCGTGCCCACCATGGTTGTGGAGATCCACGTGCCGTTGCTGCCGACGCCCGGCCTGCCGGACGGCTCCTACACGTTTCCCTGGATCGAAGAGGTCGAGGACTTCGTGTCCGATCTCGAAGACCAAGGTGACGTGGAAGTCTTCGATGAGGGAGAGGAGGACGGGGACGTCTACGTCTTCTTCATCACCGGAGCTGGTGAAGGGGATCTTCTGGCGGTGGCGTCCCGCGTGGCCACCCTTCCTGGCATCCCTGCGGGAACCGTCGCGGTCGTCAGTAACGACGAGGCCGAGGAGTTCGGTCTGGGATCACGGGTGGCACTTCCGCTGCCTGCACTCTGAAGACCGGTGCGGAGCCTGCGCCCCCTGCCCCGGGCAGTTCGGGTCGCACGGCAGCCCACGTGCGTGAAGAAGTGAAGCTCCTGGTAGACGAGTTGTCGGCCTGCGACAGATAGGCCGCTGCCCGGCGCAGGACCTCGTTCTCCCGCTCCAGCAGCTTGATCCGCCGCCGAGCTTCCCGCAGCTCCGCGCTGTCCTGGCTGGTCACTCCGGGCCCGGTCCCGTCATCGATGTCCGCCCGGCGTATCCATTTCCACAACGTCATCGGGTGGACTCCGAAGTCGGTGGCCACCTGCTCCACCGTGACACCCGGGCCGGGGTTCCGCGCGACCCGCACGACGTCCTGGCGGAACTCTTCGGGATAAGGCTTGGGCACAGCGACATCCTTTCCACCCGCCCCACAGGGCAAGCCAGTTCAGATGTCACCCGATCGTGCGGAAGACCCGGCCGTTTGGGTCAGACCTTGATGACGGTGGCACGTCCACCGCACAGTGTGCTGAGATCCTCCGGGTCCGACGTAAGCACGGTGACGGGGGCGTGGGCGGCGAGGGCGGTGGCGCTGAGCACGGCGTCGATGGCGTACTTGTGGCCGTGCAGGCCGGCGTCGGCGAGGAGGGCGGCGGCGTGGCGGGCGATGGGCTCGGTGACCGGTTCGATGACGAGGCGGGACAGGGTCCATTCCAGGGCTGGGCGATTGATCCGTGGGTGGATCACTTCCACGAGGGTGGCTGCGGAAGTGGTCACCCGTAGGTCGTCGGCGCGGGCGAGGGCGAGCCAGCCGGTGACCGTGCGGTCGCGCAGGACGGCCTTGGCCAGCCCTTCGCTGTCGAGGACCAGGGTGCCGCCGGGGGCGGCGGGGGCGGCGGGGGAGGGGGTCACGCGGCGTTCGCCCCGCCTTGGGTCTGCTGCTCTCGGGCTTGGTGGAGTTGGTCGCGCAGAGCCTGAACCTCTTCGTCGGTGATGGGACCGAGTTCGGCCTCCGCCACCGTGATGAGCTCGTTGAGGTTGTCCCGCTCGATCTGGCGGGCGACGGCTGCGGCGACGTAAGCGGACAGCCCCGAGGGGCCGCTGCGGGCCTTGGCGGCTTCGGCGATATCGCGCGGCATGGTGATCGAGTACTTGCCGGTAGGCTCACTCATGCTACCTATCCTACTGTGCATCCTCCTCTGGTCGGATGGGGCTGGCAGAGACAGTCGCCGCGGCTCTGGTCCGACGCACGCTTGAATTTGGGCTCGGGCGTACGACGGGACTCCAGGTGTCCACGATCAAGGGGAAGCTTCACTCCGCACCCACTCCCCTCACAACCTTCTGATCCGTAGCTCTACAGAGATCGGTCGGAGGCGGTCATACAGGTTGTGCATCGGTCCCATGGGGTCGCTGCGGGGTGGGGCCGGTGGTTGTGGTTGCTGTATCCGGCTGCTGTAGAGCAGGATCCTGGTGCGGGTGGCGGCGTGGAGCGGGAATTACTCGAACGGCTGCTGGTTGGCGACGACGATGCGTCCGTGGCTGCTCTGGCTGCGCTGCGCTGTGGTGGTTTCCACGTGGTCTGGGAGGGGACTACGGCTGCTGAGCCACTCGCCTTGATCTATGGGCGTCGGCTGCGGCACACGCGTCGCCGGGGCATCGAGACGAAGAACCTGGCGCGCGCCGTGGAGTTACTCGGCCGGCATCAGCAGCCGGTTCGCGTGGGGCAGATCGCGGCTGCGGATGGCTCTTGGACGTTCATGCTGTTTCTGACTGAGTACGACGGCAGGCTGATCGCGTGCACCGGTGTTCGGCGGACCCACGTCTGAACCTCAGCCGGGGAAAGTCAGCCACGACGGTGGGTGCGCCGACCGATCAGGTGCGCGTATGTCTCGCTGCGACCCACCGGGCTCAGCCACGCTTCTGACGGCGTCGACCAGAGCAAGCCGCTATGGCCGGCACGTGACGACGGGGGCTGGGGGAAGAGAACATGTAGACACCAACACCAAGGGCACTAGGGTCCGTCTTCAAAGATCGCTAGATGGTGGATCATGGTGGCGTGGTACGTCGTCATGAACTCACTGAGCAGGAGTGGGAGTTACTCGCTCCA
>NZ_JBIBAK010000027.1:0-67623 GCF_042899865.1 Streptomyces sp. NPDC013157
CGGATCTTCCGCAGGTCCCGGTGCAGCCCGAATCGAATGACGTCAATCGCCAAAGCCGTCCTCACCCTGGAGCGGCAACGCTGAAAAGGCTCAGTCATCCGGCGACCGTGTAGGAACTCGCCCCCGTCCCCGCGAGCGCACCCCCTTCGACGATCAGATACTCCGGGCGGATGGGGCGACCGTCGAGCCAGCACTCCAGGATCTCCCGCGTACCGGCCGCGTAGCGTGCCTGCGCCGAGAGGGTCGACCCGGACACGTGCGGCGTCATCGCCTCGTGGGGCATGGTGCGCCAGGGGTGGTCGGGCGGTGGTGGCTGCGGATACCAGACGTCCCCGGCGTAACCGGCCAGCCGGCCGCTGTCGAGAGCCCGCACCACGGCGTCCCGGTCGACGATGAGCGCCCGTGCGGTGTTGACGATGTACGAGCCGCGCCGCATGGCCCCGATCAGCTCGGCGTCGAAGAGGTTCTGCGTCTGCGGATGCAGCGGGGTGTGGATCGAGAGCACGTCGACCGAGGAGGCCAGCGAACGGGCGCTGGGATGCCAGGTCAGCTCCAGTTCCTCCTCGACCTCCTTGGCCAGCCGGCGCACGTCGAAGTAGTGCAGCCTGACGTCGAACGGCTTGAGGCGGCGCAGCACCGCCTGGCCGATGCGGCCGGAGCCGAGGACACCGACGTCCATGCCTTCGAGGTCGTAGGCGCGCGAGACGCTGTCGGCGATGTTCCAGCCCTTCCTGGCGGTCACCCACTCGTGAGCCGGCATGTAGTTGTGCACCAGGGTGAGAATCTGCATCACGGCGTGCTCCGACACACTGATGCTGTTGCTGAACGTCACCTCGGCCACGGTCATGCCGTGGGCGATGGCGCTCGTCAGGTCGACGTGGTCCGACCCGATCCCCGCGGTGATCGCGAGCCTGAGCCGGGGAGCCGCGGCGATGCGTTCGGCGGTGAGATAGGCGGGCCAGAACGGCTGCGAGATGACCACGTCGGCGTCGGGAAGCTCGCGGTCCAGGGTGGAGTCCTCCCCTTCTTTGTCGCTCGTGACGACAAGGGTGTGCCCCCGGTCCTCCAGGAACCGGCGCAGTCCCAGTTCCCCTGAGACGCAGCCGAGGAGGTGCCCCGGGGTGAAATCGACGGCCTGCGGGGTCGGTGCGGTCTGACCGCCCGGATAGCCGCTGATGACGGGAATCTCGTCGCGGGCGTAGTCGGGAGGATAACCGCCCACGGGATCCGGATAGAGCACCGCAATGATTTTTGCCATGACGTCCTCCATCGGCGAAACACCGATGATCTTGAATTTTAGTCGAGTGTGCGTCGCCACTGCAATGCCCCGGAATAACGGGGAGGCGTTCCGGCGGACAGCGACGTGGCTCATTCGACGAGGCCCATGACGGGAGTTCGGGAGCCTCTTCCTCGGCCTTGTACGGCCGGTGGGTACGGTGATCACCCTGCCGTACGTCGCTATGAGGTCCCCGCGAAAAGGCCCATGCCCGGTCGTCCGGTACTTGACACCGGGATTCACGAGACGTCTCCTTGGAGGTAGGAAATGTGCTGCGGCGTGCGCTCGTCGCGGGTGCGCGCACGCGCTCGGGTTTGTCAGCGTCCACCGGCATCCGGAGGCTGCTGATGGCGGCCTACGAGTATCTGTGCAGCCGATGCGGGCCGTTCGACGTGAGGTTGGCGATCGGGACGGCGCCCAGGACATACGGCTGCCCTGTCTGCGCAGGCGCTGCGAGACGTGTGTACTCCTCGCCCGGACTCACGCTGACCTCGAAAGCGGTCGCCGCCCTCCGTGTCCGGGAGGAGCAGGCGCGTGAGGCCCCGGCAGTGGTCCCTGAACCGCCGCCACGCGGAAGGGTGCGCCCGCACCCCGCACTCTCGCGGCTGCCGCGTCCCTGAAGGCGGTGGTCAGCAAGGCAGAACGTCTCATGCGGGTTCGGCATCGGAACACGTCGTTCCCGTAGCGGTGTGCGGAATGCGGAATCACGCAACGCGGGCCGGGAGCCACGCCGTGTCCTCGGCAGCTCATCGGCGGTTCCGGCACCACGCGATTCGACTCCTCACGCGAACTGAGGAGGTGCGTCCCCGTGGGAAACGTGGGACTGCTCTTCGTCGGTGCGGTGCTCTTCATGAACGGACTGCTACTGCTCGGAAAGGTCGATACCCGAGCCGGAGCAGTGTTCAACCTTTTCATAGGCGCACTGCAGGTACTGACGCCTACTTACCTCATCTTCACCGCCAACGACGACCCCTTGAAGATCCTGACGGCATCCGGCATCTACCTCTTCGGGTTCACCTACCTCTATGTAGGTGTCAGCCTGCTCGCTGATCTCGACAGCACCGGCGTCGGCTACTACTCGCTGTTTGTGGCAATAGTCGCCCTGGGGTATTCGTTCGTCAATTTCCGGCTCTTGAAGGATTACCCCTTCGGGGTCATCTGGCTCTACTGGGCCTACTTGTGGTTCCTGTTCTTCCTGCTGCTCGGCCTCAAGAAGGACGACCTCAAGATCTATACCGGCTGGGTCACGGCGATCGAAGGCTGGGTCACCGGTGTGATCCCCGCCGGGCTGCTGCTTTCCGGGTACTGGAAGCACCCCACCGAGATCGCCATCGCACTGGCGGTCTTCGGCGTCGTGGTGTTCGCGGGGCTGTGGCCGCGCACCCACAGAACACCCCGGCCGACTTCCGCGGCTCCGCGGGTCGGAGGTGCGGGCGCGCCGACGTGACCGGACCAGAATCTAGGAGTTCTCATGCCTGAAATTCTCTTCAGCGTGGACCACAGCAAGTCGATGCGTGACCAGGCCGTGCCCGGCCACAACAGGTGGCACCCGGACGTCCCCACCGTCGCCATGGTGAAGCCGGGAGCGGAGTTCCGCATGGAGTGCCGCGACTGGACCGACTGCCAGGTCGGCAACAACGACACCGCCAACGACGTACGCGACATCGACCTGACCATCCCCCACATGCTCAGCGGCCCGATAGGGGTGGAGGGCGCCGAACCCGGCGACCTGCTCGTCGTCGACCTCCTCGACCTCGGCCCCGTGCCGCAGCAGACCGGGGACGCGGCGGGACAGGGCTGGGGCTACACCGGCATCTTCGCCAAGGCCAACGGCGGAGGCTTCCTGACCGACTACTTCCCGGACGCCTACAAGGCAATATGGGACTTCCACGGACAGCAGGCCACCTCCCGCCACCTTCCCGGGATCCGCTTCACCGGGATCACCCACCCCGGGCTGTTCGGAACCGCCCCGTCCGCCGAGATGCTCGCCCGCTGGAACGCTCGCGAGCAGGCGCTGATCGACACCGACCCCAACCGGGTACCGCCCCTCGCCGTACCGCCGGACACCACCAACGCACTGGCGGGCACGGCCACCGGAGACCTCGCCAAGCGCATCGCCGCGGAAGGCGCGCGCACGGTGCCGGCCCGCGAGAACGGAGGCAACCAGGACATCAAGAACTTCACGCGTGGTTCGCGGGTCTTCTTCCCCGTGCACGTCAAGGACGCCAAGCTCTCCGGAGGCGACCTGCACTTCAGCCAGGGCGACGGAGAGATCACCTTCTGCGGTGCCATCGAGATGGGCGGCTTCGTCGACCTCCACGTCGACCTGATCAAGGGCGGCATGGAGACGTACGGCATCTCCACCAACCCCGTGTTCATTCCAGGCAACGTCGAGCCGAGGTACACGGAGTACCTCACCTTCATCGGGGTCTCCGTCGACCACGACACGGACACGAACTACTACCTCGACGCGACGCTGGCCTACCGCCGGGCCTGCCTCAACGCCGTCGAGTACTTCAAGAAGTTCGGCTACAGCGGAGAGCAGGCCTACCTGCTGCTCGGCTCCTCCCCCATCGAGGGACGTATCAGCGGCATCGTCGACATCCCCAACGCCTGCTGCTCGTTGTACGTGCCTACCGCCATGTTCGACTTCGAGGTCCGTCCCAGCGCCGCCGGACCGGCGAAGGCCGAGCGAGGCCGGTGCGCGGTGGCCACCGCCTGACCCGATCCCGGCTGCGGCTCCGCGGTCCCGGCACACGGGTCGCGGAGCGTCGGCCGGGCAGCCGGTCCAGCAGCCACTCGCCGAGTTCCTGCGTGACGGGCGTGTGCGGCCTCGTGTCCGGGGAGCAGATGAACTCGTCGTTCTCGCCCGCCGGCCGACCGCTCCAAGCCGGGCTCTTCGTCCGTACGAGGGGACGTTCGGTACACCACCCGCCGCTGCTCGGCCCGTCATGAGTGAGCATTTTCAGCGGTGCCGTTCCAGGGTGAGGACGGCTCGGGCGATTGACGTCATCCGATTCGGACTGCACCGGGCGTGACGGAAGATCCGCCAGGCTTTCAGGCGGGCGACTCCTCGTTCGACCGGAGCGCGCGTCCTTGTCAGGGCCCGGTTGAGGGGTCTTCTGGGTGGGGGTGAGGTCGCGACCGGGGAGGCGTTTGACGGCCGTCGTCGTCCAGGGGCCGGTGCCTTGGCAGGCCAGGTCGGCGACGATGGGAACGCCCTGGCGTTCGCAGATCCGGAGGATGTGGTGGGTGCGGGCAGCGGTGAGGTCGTGGGCCCGTCCGGGCAGTGCCGGGGAGAGCCACAGCAGCCGACCCGCGGGATCGGTCACGACTTGGACGTTCACACCGTGCCTGCGGTGCTTGGCCGAGCAGTCGGCCCGGCCGTCGCCGACCCGGTCGCACTCGGCGAGCGTTCCGTCGAGCAGGACGTACTCCGGATCTCCCTCGCGCAGGGCCTTCAGCAGGCCCGGCGCCAGACCGGCGCGCAGGTCGACGAGGGCGGTGACACAGGTGTGCGCGGTGCCGACCGAGATCCCGAAGCCGTCCGCGAGCCGGGCGAAGGTGTCGTGCTTGCGCAGGTACACCAGACCGACCAGGGCACGCGTGCGGCGGGAGCTTGCAGCGGCGGTCGCCCTCACGGGCGACGATGAGCATGGTGACCCACTCGACCAGCGCATGCGGAAGGTCGAGTGCGGCAGGAAATGGAACCAACGAGGCTCCCGCACCAGCGAGTTGAGACGTCGAACACCTCCCTCGACGGCACGGGAGCCCTGTCCGTTGCGCACCCCGCCCTCACGCCGGCTCCGCCCCCGATCGGTAGCCGCTCCGAAGGGCTCCGTCAATCGCCTGCTCAGACGGGAAGTTCGGTGACGCTGAGGGCGAAGTCCAGGTTCCCCACACCGTGGTTGGCGAGGCCCACCGTGACCACGCCCGCTCCTTCCAGCCAGTGCGCCATTTTCAGGCCGCCGACGTCCAGCGGGCGCATCCCGAGGCTCTCGATGAACGCCTCCACACGTGCCTTGGCCTGCGCGCTGTCGCCGGCGATGAAGACGTCGGGCCGACCCTTCTCCAGGACCTGGCGGAAGACGGTGTTGAACGCCTTCACCACGCCGGCGCCGGCCGGGGCCGCCTTGGCGACCTCCTGCGCGATCGAGGTCTCCTCGCGGTGGGCCAGCCCGTCGAACGTGGAATTGAAGGGATTGCTGATGTCGACGATGACCTTGCCCGCCAGAGCGTCTCCGTACTGGGCGACGACCGGCACGACACCGTCGTACAACAGAGCCAAGATGACGATGTCCCCGGCCGGGGCGGTGCCCCATTCACCCGTCGTGGTGCCGCCGCCGAGAACCTTGGCCAGGTCAGCGGCCTTGGACCGATCACGGCCCATGACCTCGACGGTGTTGCCGCCCGCTATCGCCCGCGCGCCGATGGTGCGGGCCATGTTGCCGGTGCCGATGATGCTGATGTTGCTCATGAGATGTCCTGCCCTGGTTGTGTGCTGTCCGGTTCAGAGGGCGGTGGTGCCGCCGTCGGCGACGAGTTCCATGCCGTTGACGTAGCTGGAATCGTCGGAGGCGAGGAAGAGGGCGGCGGTGGCGATTTCGTCGGGGCGGCCCATCTGGCCGCGGGGGATGAGGGACTCGAACTGGCGCTTGGTGGCCTCGTCGAAGAGTTCTTCCTGCTTGGCGGTGGCGACCTGGCCGGGGGTCAGGACGTTGACGCGGATGCGGCGGTCCTTGAGCTCGTTGAGCCAGACGCGGGCCCATGCCTGCTGGACGGCCTTGCTGCCGGCGTAGACGCTCCAGCCGGGGAAGGCGCCGAGGGAGGCGTTGGAGCCGGTCATGAGGATGGAGCCGCCGTCGTTGAAGAGCGGGAGGGCCTTCTGGACGGTGAACAGGGTGCCGCGGGCGTTGAGCCCGAACCAGGTGTCGAACTGGGCCTCGGTGATCTCGCCGAGCGGGGCGGGCTCGCCACCGCCTGCGCTGGCCCACAGTACGTCGAGGCTGCCCTTCTCCCGCTTGACGGTGTCGTACAGGCGGTCCAGGTCGTCCAGGTCGGCGGCGTCGCCCTGGACGCCGGTGACATTGCGGCCGATCTGCTTCACGGCCTCGTCCAGGGCGTCCTGGCGGCGGCCGGTGATGAAGACGTGCGCCCCCTCGTCGACGAACAGCTTCGCGCCGGCCAGCGCCATGCCGGTGGTGCCGCCGGTGATGACCGCGACCTTGCCGTCGAGCTTTCCCATAGCCATTCCCTTGGGTCGGTGGTGCCGTGTGCACTTGGGGTGACGGTGTTATGTACACCGCCCTGTGTGCTTACGGTACGGGGCGACCGGGCGGGAACGCAAACTATGTACACCGGTCGTTACCCAGCTCGGTTACCATGGACCCATGACGGAGTTGGAGAAGGGCCCCACGGGCCGCCGCCGCGGCCGGGGCGCCCGCGAGCGCATCCTCAGCGCGTCCCAGCAGCTGTTCCGCGAGCAGGGCATCAACCGCACCGGCATGGACCAGCTCTGCGCGGCGGCCGAGGTGTCCAAGCGCACGGCCTACCAGCACTTCACCGGCAAGGACGAACTCGTCGCCGAGTACCTGCGCCGGTTCGACCCCTCCGTGCTGCCCGGCGTGTTCGACCGCACCGACCTCACGCCCCGCGAACGGCTCCTCGCCGCCTTCGACATCCCCCCCACCACCCCCCTGTGCCCCTACATCGGCGCCGCCGTGGAACTCCACGACCCCGAGCACCCCGCATCCCAGTACGCACGCGACTACAAGAAAGCCGTCGCCGCGCGGCTCGCCGACACCGCCCGCGAAGCCGGCGCCGCCGACCCTGAACAGCTCGGCGAACAGCTCGCGCTGCTCATCGACGGCGCCGCGGCCCGCACCCGGGTCCTCAACGCCGACGCCTTCCCCACCGCCGCCGCCATCGCCGCCGTGCTCATCGACAACGCCATCCCCGCCACAGCCGGCGACGACCAGCGACCGGAGGAAGTGCCAAGCTGACGCGGCACTCCGCGGCCGGGCAGAGTGTGAGTCAGACGCGGGGCGGCCACGGCCGAGTGGAACCGGGGTCCGCAGGGGTGAACGTGCCGGACTCCGGCCCGGACAGGGAGTCCGCAGGTCACACCTGTGGTCGCCCCACCGTGCTCCTGAAAAGGTCGTAGGACTCGGTGGGTTGTCTCTTTCAGCCCGCGCTTGTCCATGCATCCGGGCGGGGCACCAGCACTGCGGAGACCACCGCATGGGACGAGGCCATGACATCGCCCACGAATCGCAGGCGCCCCAGGTCGAGTCGGCGGAGTGCCGGACCGTGGTCGGCGGCGACGACGAGAGAGACCGCGAGCAGAAGAAGTCGCCATAGGGTCATCACCGGGCGGCGCATGGCGTGGGGCAGCTCCACCAGGGAGGCGTACAGCCGCTCGCAGTGGAACGGCACGTGACGCTCCTCGTCGGACAGGATCCGCCCCGCCACCTCCGAAGTGAGCGCATCGCCGGTGCCATCGCGCAGCGCCCGGTAGTAACGCAGTGCCACTACTTCCGCGATCATCAGCACCAGCAATTCCATGCGCAGGCCCATGAGACGCCGCAGCCGTACGAAGAGCGTGTCGCTCCAGTGCCCGGTCAGCGTCGGCATGCCTCCCGCGGCCAGCAGCCGAGCAAGCAGACGGGCGTGGTTCTGTTCCTCGGCGATGAAGAGCCGGACGGCCTGCCCGTAGTCGGCGTCGCCGGCCTGGTCCGCCTTGCTGACGAGGTTGGCGCCGTCACCGTCCTCGCCGACCTGGAATCGCTGGATGCTGGCCCACACTGCCGGATGCAGCGTCGCGTTCTGCCCCCAGTCCGGATCACCCTGGGCACGCCTGCGCTCGCACTCGTCCTCGAACCGCCTTGTCCACTTGGCGAAGCCGCCCGTATGCCAGGGCTGTTTCAAAGTCCTGGTGACGCTGTGAAGTTGCAGGTCACGGTGGTGTGACTGCTGCTGGCCGGCCCGTCTCGTACGCATCGAAGCTCCGGTTGGAGCGGGTGACCTCTCAAGTTGCCCTGCCGAACCGGAGCTTCGATGTGCCGCCAGTCTGCCAGTGTCTGCCTGATCAAGTCGCCGTCGCGTCAGCACCGCGCACTGCCGGGACTGCCGCAGCGGCTGGCCACGCTGGCTGATCCGCGGCACCGGCGCGGAAAGCGTCACACATTCGTGAGCGTGCTGCTGATCGCGTGCTCGGCCGTGCTGGCCGGGGCCCGTTCGTTCGCCGCGATCGGCCAGTGGGCCAGGAACGCTCCGCAGGGGGCTCTCGCCCGGCTCGGTGCCCGCACCACCAGCGTGTTCGCCGTCCGTGCCGCGCCGAGCCCGGCGACCGTCCGCCGGATCATCAACGCCACCTGTCCCGGCGGCCTCGCCGACCTGCTCGGTGCCGACCCAGCCGGGTCCGACACCTTGGCCGTGGACGGCAAGAGCGCCCGTGGCTCGCGCAGCGGCGACAGCCCGGCAGCACATCTGCTGGCCGCTATGACCGGTGCCGAGACGGCCGTCACCCAGCTACGGGTGCCGGACAAGACCAACGAAATCACCTGTTTCGCCGCCCTGTTGGAGCCTTACGACCTGAGCGGCGTGACGGTGACCGCCGACGCCCTGCACACCCAACGCGCACACGCCCACTTCCTCGTCGAGCAGAAACAGGCGCACTATGCCTTCACCGTCAAGAAGAACCAGCCGATCCTGTATACGCAGCTCAAGACCCTGCCCTGGGACAAGGCGACGGCGAAGTTCTACGACCGCTCCCAGGGCCACGGGCGGCTGGAGACCCGGGTGGTACAGGTCCTGACCGTCACCGCCCTCGGCATCGACTTCCCGCACGCCGCGCAGGTCGCGAAGATCATCCGCCACCGGACCTGCGTGAAGACCGGCAGACGCCCCCGCGAGACGGTCTATGTGCTGACCGACCTCACCAGCCGCCAGGCATCCCCCGAGCGTCTCGCGAAGATCGTGCGATCGCAGTGGACCATCGAGAACCGGCTCCGCTTCGTCCGCGACACCGCCTTCGCCGAGGACGCCTCGAAAGTCCGTACCGGCCACGGACCGGAGAACATGGCCACTCTGCGCAGCTTCGCGATCAACCGGCTTCGCGCGGCAGGCCACGCGAACATCGCGGCCGGCCTCCGCGAGATGTCCTACGAACCCTTCCGCCGCCCGCTCGCCCTCCTGGACCTCACCTGATCAGCAACAATCCAAGATCACGAGACTTGCAACAGCCCTGCCCAGCGGGGCTGGCAGTGTCAGGGGGTCAGCGGCCGAGCGTTCGCCACCCCCTCCGCGAGCTGTTTCTGCAGGCGGATGTGGCGGAACTGGTGGACGGGGCCGTTGCGGCGCAACAGGCCGCGGTGGTGGGCGTCGTCGAGGAATCCCATGAAATGCCAGGGCACCTGCCGGGAGACGGCGAGCCAGGCCCGGGTGAGGACGAAGGCGCCCCAGCAGGTGCCGGTCACTCCCACCATCCGGTCAGTGGTCATGAAGGCGAAACCCATTAGGGCGCCCACCAGCACCCCCGTCTGCGCGCCCAGTCCGACCCCGGCCGTCAGCCCTGCCCCGACGGCCACTACAGGGCCCGCCACCAGGGCACGTGCCGCCGCGGCAGCCCGGTCCGAGCCAAGGACGGAGCGGGGGCTGACCGAGCGGTTGAGGTTGGCCGGGTTGTCGATCCACAGGTGGAGGCTGTCGACGATGCCTAGGGCCAGGCCCATAGCGAGCGACAGGATGCCGAAGACGAGACCAGTGGTGGGCCCGTTGACCAGACCAAGCAGGAGGCCGAGGGCGACGCCGAAGAGCAGGCCCAGAAGGAGTCCCGCGCTGACGCGGCGCAGGATGTTCAGCCGATGGCCCCGGATGCGGACCTTGACGGCGGTGGGCTTCGTACGAGCCCCGTGGATGACGAACCCCGCGGCGAGTCCCGCGAGGATGCCGGTGGACGTGCCCTTCCCGACTCCGAGGGCGAGTTCTCCGTCCACCACCGTGGGCATCCCAGTGGCGAGTCCGACTGCGAGAGCGCAGGCCCGCCCGAGCACCGGTCCCTGCACCCGCTCGCCCAGCGGCCGCAGGGCCGGGGAGAAGGCGCGTACACAGCCGAGCACAGTGAGCGCCGCTCCCGAGGAGAGCCCTGCGGGCCACCCCCACAGCTCCGTGATGACGAACCCGCACGGTACCCCGGCCGCGAGTCCCACCGGCAGTCCGCTCACCAGCCGCCCCGTGGTGGAGGTAACCGCCGACGGAAGCGTCCACCACTCGATGTCGCGCCGGCCCTCCCGCTCCAGCCACTGTGCGAGAAACCGCAGCCAGCGCCGGACGCGGGGCACGGTCCAGGGACCGCTGTGCAGTTCCGGGGCGGGCCGGTTGTAGGCGACCCTGACGAGTTCGTGGAGGAGATGCTTCTCGACGGCCTCCGGGTGCCGGAAGATGACCAGCTCGGCTGGGTTGGAGTTGCGGGGCGCGTACACGTTGCGCGCGAGCCAAACCATCAGCGGGACCTGGAGCACGTCGGCCACCGGGCTGCTCCGCGTGCGGTCGAGTAGGTCCCAGACCGCGTTCCAACGGCCGGGCGGGATATGGGCGGTGTTGTATTCCAGATACGCCTTAACGGCCTCGCCAGACACTGGCGACAGCTCCACCGCGGCGGCGGCCGGAAGGCCGCTGCCTACCGCGTCAACGGCCTGCCGGTATTCGTCGGTGCGGCTGGTGATGACCAGCGGGGCGTACGCACCAAACTCCACGAGTCGCTCCAGCGCCTTGGGCCGGGAAGGCTCCGGGATTTCGTCGAACCCGTCCAGGACCAGCAGCAGATGTCCGTCGCGGACGAGGCGGGCACCCAGCGGCTCCAGGGCGCGCGGGTTGCGATCGGGGGCGTCGAGCCCGTCGAGTCCCTCCTCGGGCGGTTCCGCCCACGGCGTCGCCAGCCAGGTGAAGTCACGTATCAGCAGGCCCGTCACCCAGGAGCGCAGCTCCTCCTCGTTCGGGTTCCACGAGTCGAGCGAATAGAAGACCGGCACCGGCCCGCCCGGCTCCCGCCCCTCCAGCAAATCGCGGGCGAGGCGGCGGGCCATATGCGTCTTGCCTCCGCCGCCCCGGCCGAGGACGACAAGCCGCCCATGCCTCAGCCGCCGTGCATACGTCTCACGCAGCGCCTCGTACTCCCCGGCGGGTGCCTGCGGATCCAGGCCCTGGCCCGGCGGCGTCGGGGCATCCGTCAGCAGATCGGCCCAGGTGAGCCAGGTCATGACAGCTTGGGCCGCCGGGGTCACCGACCAATGGATCGGGAAGAACGCGCGGGGATCATGGTGGCGGCTCTCCCCCTCCTCGGCGATCCACTTCTCCCGCACACGCCGGACCAACAGGTTGACCGCGTCGGGCAGTTGGGCCCGGGACGGCGTGCCGCCATGCCTGGCCCAACCGACCAGAGTTCGCACCGGTTGTCGCACCACCGGCACCAGGGCGAGCACGCCGCCCGACACTGTCAGCCACTGCGTCGTCTTCTCCATGCCGAGCGAGGCCATATACAGCGCCACGCCGAAGAGCGCGGCGGCTAGGAGCAGCAGCCCGATCCGACCGGCGTACCGCCGTGTTCCCCCGATCCATGTCATGGGCTCAGGATGAAGGAGCAAATCGACCCAGGCCAAGCGGATTTGGGAAATTCTGCCGCCGGCAACTGGGCCTGGCTGGCCCTGTCCATTGGCGTCGGCATCCCCACGCGGCCCAGGTCGCGAAGCCGCTCTCCGCGGCTTCGCGATCAACACCCTGCGGTTCGTCGACCATACGAACATCGCAGCCGGCCTCTGCCAGATGTCCTACGGCAGCGCCCGCCACGCGCTGGGCCTCCTCGGCCTCACCCGGCCTGCGCTCACTCGAAGATCAAAAGACTTTGCAACAGCCCTGGCGCGTATGCACCCGGTCTCCCCTCTCCGGAACACGGCCGCCGTGCCCCGGAGAGGGACGACGCAGGCGGACACCAAACCGTTCCGCGGCTGCCAGGCGCCCACAGCTCACAGATTCCCATGCGTGCGCCGGGCAAGAGGCCTGCCGGTCCCCTCGTGAACAGCGGCTTCCCCATACAGATTGACATCAGCGGCCGACAACAACGTCGTCGGACAACGATGGATCCGGGCAGTCATGAATGGATCAGCAAGCGCCCGCAAACACGACTACGAGCAGCCCCACGCCCTCCGTTGATCGAACTCCCGAAGCGGGTGTCGCAGGTTCGAATCCTGCCGGGGGCACCAGGGAAAAGGACCCGGACCGATCATGGTCCGGGTCCTTTGACGTCTCGTGGGCGATGCCCTGACGGGCCTCGGTCAGGCCGTATCTGTCCGCCATTTCGGGCTCACGGCGATCCCCCTACCTCAGAGGGACGATCACACGCCCCAAGCAGGACGGCCACGGAGGCTCCCCGAGAACCACCACTGTCAGACCCTTGCGCCATGCTCTGCCCATGCTGATTGCGACGAACGCTCAGGGGCACGCGGTGAAGCGCCCCTCCAAGACGGCGATAGGCACGATGCTCGCGAACCTGGGGCAGGGCGACCACCTGATCCTTGAACGGCAGGACGAGCGCCGCGAGGGCGACTGGTACATCCAGGTGCTGTACCGCGACAACAACACCTACCAACTGGAGTACCGGGACGGTGTCGCCGCAGAGCACTACCAAACCCTGACCGTCTCCCAGGACAGGGCCCGTGAGGCCCTCCTCGACTGGGCGGCCGACAAACCGGACTGGCGGGACGGCTTCACGTGGAACAACATCGGCGCCATGTTCGCCGCCCCGGTGGTTGAAGCCACGGATCAGCCCGCCGACTAGCGTCCGCCGAACGTGCGATCAGGTCGCCGACCGCACGTGGGCGTCCGCCGCCATGACCGTGTCGCAGACCTCGACGGCCCCCCTTTCGGTATCGAAGGAGGTCCGGATCAGGTGGATCACGGGCACGCCGGCCGCGAGGTGGAGGGCCTTGACCTCGGAGGGAGAGGGCATCCGGGCGCGGATCTCCTCCTCGAACTGGTCGAGGCGGTCCGCGGTGTGCCCCAGGGTGTCGCACGGGTGGACAATCAGCCAAGTCGGCGTGAACGCAGTACGCTCCCGCTATCCATCGTGGTGCCTGCGGCGGGGGCTCGACCGGCAGGCCTGATTTTCCTGGGGACTACATGCGCTCAATCGCCATAGGTGCCGCTCTGTCCGGCGCCCTGGCACTCGCCGTCGCAAGCGCTCCGACGGCTCAGGCCGACGAGTCGTGGGGCGGCGACACGACGATCACCAGCGTCACGGTCAACGGCGGCAAGCCCGTCGTGGTCGGCATCTCCAACAAGGTCACCTTCTCGGCTTCGGTGACCGCCACCGATCCGGACGGCATCGAAACGGCCCGCGTGTTCGTGTGGCACGGCGGCCCCAAGGAAGAAGACACGGACATGACGGTGCCGTTCGGCCGTCCTACGTGCACGGCCGTCGACGCCGCGACGAAGACCTGCGTCGTCCCCTTCACCCTCAACCCCCGCGACCTGCGGAAGAACTCTTGGGCCGGGCAGTGGAAGGTCGGCGTCGACGCCTTCGACAAGGGCAACGGCGGCATCTCCCTGGATGCCTACAAGTACACGAACATCCAGCGCTACTCGAAGCTCAGTGTCAACGCTTCGCCGGAGCCGGTCGCCAAGGGCAAGAGCATCACCGTCACCGGCAAACTGACCCGCGCCAACTGGGAGACCCACGACTACCGTGGCTACACCGACCAGCCGGTCAAGCTGCAGTTCCGCAAAGCGGGAACGGACACCTACACGACGGTCAAAACCGTGTACACCAACAGCACCGGCACCCTGAAGACCACCGCGACAGCCGCCGGCGACGGCTACTGGCGCTACTACTTCTCCGGCACCAGCACGACCGCGGCGGTCAAGACCGCCGGGGACTACGTAGACGTGCGGTAGACAGAGGTATCACGCACCGAGCCACGCAGGCGCGGGATCGAACTCCCGAAGCGGGTGTCACAGGTTCGAATCCTGCCGGGGGCACCAGGGAAAAGGCCCCGGACCGATCATGGTCCGGGGCCTCCGACATCCGCGTCGGGCATCAACGGCGCTGGTCGCTGACGACCGGGGCGCCTTCTGAGCAGTCGGTCCGATGTGGCTCATGACCGCAGGCCGGGGGGCCTGTCCCGACGTGCGTGCACACGTCCCTGAGGACGTTGATCCGGGAGTGACCGAGGATCTCCATCACCACGCGGGCACGGCTCCTGCCGAAGGGTGTGGAGTGACTCGGGGCGCACCCAGGACGGGCGCGCCCTTGTGTAACTGCGGTGACCGCTACCGAACCACGATGATCACGCTGCCCCCGTTCACGAAGCGGTGATCGAAGCGGTTGTCGAAGCGGTGATCGAAGCGGTTGTCAAAGCGGTTGTCGAAGCCGTTGCCGAAGCAGAATCCCGGGTGATTGAAGCAGAACCCCGGGTGGTTGAAGCGGAACCCGCCGTGGTCGGAGCAGTGCCAGTCGTTGTTGCCGAAGCACCAATCGGTGGGCGCCTGGGTGTGCACGGCAGGGGCTGCTGCGGCAGGGGCTGCTGCGGCCGTGCCGGCTGCGCTGATCGCAGCACCGCCGGCCATCAGAATGCTGGCAGCGAACGTCGCGCCGAGACGCCTCGCGCGTTGTGCTCGCATGATGGATACACCCTTCCTTCCGACGTCTCGCGCGACTCCCGGTGGCACGAGATGGATGGCTGCAGCCGCGGAGCACGTCCCGCATCCAAGATCCCGCCGTACTGGACCGGCCGATCAGGTGCGCACTCCCAGAATGCGGCCTACCTCCAGTACGTCTGAAACGTCCTTTGGGATTGCCTCCAGGCGGACCGGCCGCGTAGTGCTGGCGAGATCCACAACAGTCGAGTCGCTCGCGATACCGGGTCGGGCGCGGCCGAGGCTGGAGCGCGCGCCAGGTTCGTGACGCACATCCGGCGGACGTACTACGGCGACGACGGGCGGCCCCTGGAGGCGGCGGACGTCGGTGCCCACGGCCCACTGCGAGATCGCCTACGGGATCCCGATCAACAGGTAGCCCTGTCCAGGGTTCTCCGTACGGCTGACGGACCTGCCGGGCATTGTGGCGGTGTGCGGACCGGCACACGTGGTAGCAGTGGGCGGACCGGCCGGACGATCCGCTGGAAATCTGCCCGGTTCCGGAGCTGTTTCGCTGACGGCAGGCCGGCGAGATGCCGGCTCAGGTCCGGTCCGCATACACGATCTCCAACCAGCGACCGGCGCGAAAAGCGTGGCGGTCTGCCGCCCTGGCGCAGCTGGTACAAAGCCAGGGGCTGAGGCCGAGGGTACGTCGGGTACATGATGATCCAATGACTCCTTGGCTGAGCACCCGGAGCACATGGCTGCTCGTACTGCTCTTGTGGGCGACCGCGCTGACAGCCACCTTGATCGGAATTGCGTTCGATCGAGCCTTCCTTGAACGCCTCCCTCCAACGCCTTTCGCCTCTCACCTCCCTATGGCAGTGGGCGGCACTTTCTTCGTCGCCGTCGCCGGCGCTGGAGGCTTGCGTCGTAGACGACGGCAGTAGAGCCGACGAGAGGGAGTCGGTTTCCGACCCGTAGCGAAGTACAGCAGGGTCTCGACGACCAAGACGGACAGCCGCCGTGGCCGCGTACGGAGCGCCGGCTCAGGACAGGGAGACATCCGGCCTATGAAACGGGTTGACTCTCGAGCAGGGCTTGCACCGTCACGGTTCCTGCCAGCGTGCCCGTCAGCCATTCCGCGAGCTTCATGCCCTGGGGCCAGCTCTCTCCTTCGTGGGTGCACCACATGACGCCCGCAGGGTCGCGGAAGTCGACCAGCGACCAGATGGTGCAGCCCCAGTCGTGGATCAGCACCAGACCGGCCGGGATGCGGCCGGACGGATCCGGGCCGTCCTGGTACAGCTCGGCGATGTCCGCAAAGTTGCCCTGCACGGGCCCACCGCGCACGCCCAGGATGCCTTCGTTCGGGCCGAATCCGCCGTTGGCGGCCTTGAGGTACAGGCGCCGCAGGAGAGGAGGCAGCGGGAACCCGATGACTTCTTCCGCCGCGGCGACGGCCTCCGGCGTTGCGGGCGGTGGCAAGGTTCCCCCCTGGGCTGCGATCCGCAATGCCTCGACGCGCAGGTTCTCGCCGTAGTGGAGCGTGTCGTCCTGGCCCTGAACGCGGTGAACGACGCGCATGACGAGTGCGCTTTCGAGACCGACGAGCGCGAGCAGCTGTGCCTCTACATCGGCGAAACCCTCACCGCGCAAGGGGTAGATGTCACGGCCCTGACCGCCAGGCACGGACTCGGCCGGTACGAACTCACCGATCAGTGGCGGGGTTGGTGAGCAGGAGACGGCCAAGCCCGTGTCGGCCGCCTGTACTCACTGCACATGCTCGCGGTTTCCCCAGCCGGCGGCGCCCGCACAGTCACGAGACGCCGTGTCGCCGATCAACGGTCAGGCTGTCGGCGATCACCCGCTGAGGGGGTCCGGCGATCCGGCGATCAGAAGGAGACGGTGAGTCCCACCTGGTGGTACTGGCCGACGGTGCCCAGGACCTCGTCCTTGACCGCGCCGAGCTGAGACACGAGGTCCGAGCTGCTGATCGCCGTGGGGCCGGCGGTGATGCCGATCTGCGGGCTCAGCCCACCGGAGACGGTGTCGAGCTCGGCGTCGGAGATTTCAAGGGTCTGAACCTGGGGAGCGGAGTTCATGATGCAACTGCCCTTCGTATGGATGTTCCACAAGGGGGCGCGGCCAAGCTGGGGACAGACGATCGGCCGCGACCGCGGCCCGCACCATCCTTTTCCGGACTCCTTGGCGCGATCCCGGCGGCGCGAAGGATCAAACCACGGAGAGTGCCCGGCATCCAGTCGGTCGTTGCTCCCAGCAGGGCAGTTGAAGCGGTCGGCCACTCATCCGTGCCCGCATGCACACGAATTGAGGGCAGCTTCTCTACACGTAGTACTGCACATTGAGACCGGCAGGTGTTGCCACGTCTGCTCCGACCCGGACAACTCCGCATCAACCGAACTCACCTGTGCGGCAGTTGCACCTTCGCTGTGCAGATCCAGGGTTCCCCCCTGGCGGCGTTGGTCAGGGGGAGGCCGGGACGGCGATGGTGAAGGCGTCGCGGAAGGCGTCGAGGGCGGCGTCGGAGTCGTCGCGGGCCCAGCCTTCGAGGCCGATGACGCCGGTGTAGCCGAGGCCGTGGAGGGCGCGGGCGATGGCGGGGTAGTGGATCTCGCCGGTGCCCGGTTCGCAGCGGCCGGGGACGTCGGCGACCTGGATCTCACCGATGAACGGCAGCGCCTGGCGGCAGAGTTCGACGAGGTTTCCCTCGCCGATCTGGGCGTGGTAGAGGTCCAGGTTCATCCGGAGGTACGGGCTGTCCACGGCCCGGACGAGGGTGAGGGTGTCGGCGGCGCGGGCGAAGGGCGTGCCCGGGTGGTCGACGGCCAGGTTGAGGTTCTCGAGGGTGAAGACCCGGCCCGCGGCCTCGCCCAGTTCCGCGACGCGCCGCAGGGTGTCGGCGGCCGTGAGCCACATGTCCGGGGTCACGGTCTCGACGGGGCGGACGGGGAGGCCCTTGTCGTCGAGGCCGGTGCCGTGCAGGTTCAGGCGGGGGCTGTCGATCCGGGCCGCGGCCTCCAGGGAGGTGCGGGCGGAGGAGAGCAGGGCTTCGATGCCGTCGGGGTCGGTGAGGCTGCCGGTGAGGTAGCCGGTCATGGAGGAGAAGGTCGCGCCGGTGGCGGCCAGGGCGTCGAGGTCCTTGGCCGACCAGTCCCAGATCTCCACCTGGAAGCCGCGCTCGGCGATCCGGGCCACCCGTTCGGTGAACGGGCGGTCCCGGTAGAGCATCTCGGCGCTGGCGGCCAGGACGAAGGGGGAGGAGGTCGGGGTCATGCGGTCACCTCGGCGATCGTGACGGGGCGGTCGGTCTCCACGCCGCGGATCGCCGCGAGGGCGAAGGACAGGGCGCGGCGGGCGTCGTGGCCGGTGACGGCGACCGGCGTGACGGCGACCGGCGTGACGGTGGCCGCGGTCACGCCGGGGATGTGCCGCACGACGAACGCCGCACGGTACGACCCGATGCGGCCCGCGCCGATCGTGGCCGGCCGCGGCGTGTGGAGGTCGGGCCGCAGTCGGCCGGGGGGATTGTCAGCGACGACCATGCCGGTGGCTCCCGAGGACTAGTACGTTCTAGTCTGGAAGGTAGGCGCACACCGGGAAGTCGGTCAAGGGGTCGATATGCTCGGCTCAAGGCCGTCGGGACCGGCGACGGGACCGCATTCGACCAGGTTGGGAGCGGTGACGTGAGGGAGTCGGACGACGACGCCCGCGGCGGCGCCGGGCAGTCGCCCCCCGCGCAGGCCCCTGCCGACGCCACGCGCGAGGGACGACCCGGCGCCACGCGCAAGGCCCGCCCGACCATGGCGGACGTGGCACGGGCCGCCGGTATCTCCACCGCCCTGGTCTCGATCGTGATCCGCGGTGTCCCCGGCGCCAGTGACGAGACCCGCCGGCGCGTGCTGCGGATCGCCGACGAACTGGGATACGTCCCCGACCAGCGCGCCCAGAAGCTCCGGCGGTCCAGTTCGCGGGTACTCGGCGTTGTCTTCGAGCTCCAGCAGCCCTTCCACGGCGACCTCGTCGAGCACCTCTACGCCGCCGCGGCACGGCACGGCTACGAGGCGGCGATCAGCGCGGTGGCCCCCAGCCGTGCGGAGTCCACGGCGGTCAACGCCCTGCTCCGGGAGCGCTGCGAGGCCGCCGTCCTACTGGGCAGCCGCCTGTCCGACGAGGAACTCGAACGCCTGGCCCGGCGGCTGCCGACCCTCCTCGTCGCCCGCCGCAGCGGACTGGCGAGCGTGGGCTCCGTCCGCGGTGACGACATGGTGGGCATCCGGCTCGCGGTCGACCACCTCGTCGGCCTCGGTCACCGGCGGATCGCGCACATCGACGGCGCCGGCGCCCCGGGCAGCTCCGACCGCCGGCTCGGCTTCCTCCAGGGGATGGCGGACCACGGGTTGGCCGATTCCGCCGACGTGCTCGCGGGCGGCCTGACCGAGGAGGCAGGCGCGGAGGGCATGCGCTACCTGCTGGACCGTCGGGTGCCGCCGCCCACGGCCGTGATCGCCTTCAACGACCGGACGGCCACCGGCGTTCTGAACGTCCTCGCGCATCGGGGCCGCAACGTGCCCGGGGAGATCTCCGTGGTCGGCTACGACGACTCGCGGCTCGCGAAGATGCCCCACGTGCAGATGACCACCGTCTCCCAGGACGCGGCCGGCATGGCGGACGCCGCCGTGACCGCCGCGCTGGACCTGATCAAGGGCGGCACCCCGCAGGAGACCGTGCTCACCCCCCGCCTGGTGGAGCGCGCCACGACCGGCCCGGCGCCTCGCCGCGACCCCCTCCTATAACGTTCTAGGACAGATGTGCGGACTCGCCGCTCCGGCTCCCGGCAGCGGTTCGAATATCAGGTCACAATTGGTGATCATTCGGACGCGGGAGGTCAGCATGTCCATGTTGCTCATCACCGGCTCGTACGGGGTCCTCGGCGACCGGCCCGACGGAGACACCGTCCACTTCACTCCGCACGACCCGGGGTTCCTGTGCGAGGTCCCCGGCGGGCATCGCGTCAAGCGGGACGAGAACGGCGGGGCCTCGCTCCGGCTGGACGGGATCGACGCCCTCGAGACCCACTACAAGGGCGCCGGACCCGATTACGTCCACCAGCCGCTGGGCCTCGGCGCGCATGCCGCCAGGGACGAGCTGCTGAGCTGGCTGGGCTTCACCGACGTCGTGCAGGACGCCGAGGAGACGGTCACGGCTTCGACCCCGAAGACCGTGCCCGGCTACATCCTCACCTCCGGTGCCGACGTCTACGGCCGCTGCGTCGCGCTGCTCGGGTGCGGCGCCCCGCCGCAGGTCGGCAATCCCCCGAAGCCCGCGAGGAGCGGCGCCCGGATCGACGTCACCGTCGACATGCTGCACCAGACCGCCAATCACCACCTGCTCTCCCTCGGCCTGGTCTACCCCACCTTCTACAGCGACCTCCCCCAGGTGCTGCGGTCGGACATGGCGGCCACCACGCAGCAGGCCAGGGCGGCCGTGGCCGCCAACGGCGTCTGGGCGCACGACGTGACGATCAGCGGCGTAAAGGTCGAAAGCCTGGCGTCGCTCACCGAGGATCTGGTGATCGTGCCCAAGCTGTTCCGCCGCGTCGCCGACTACATCCGGCTCTTCGGTCCCTCCCTCGCCTGTCTCCCCGCCTATCTGGCCGGCGGCGCGGACGAGTTCTTCGTCCCCGGCCGGCGCGACAGCATCGTCGGCCTCCAGCACGTGGTCGAGGTCACCAACGGCACGTTCCGGATGACCCGCCCGATCGAAGACCTCGTCTTCGTCGAGAAGTAGGGAAGCAGGAGCGACGCCCGCGCTCATTTCGGCCCTCCTCGCGGAGCGCCCCGCACCGCTCTGCCCACCTCCGTGCGCAGTGCCACGAATCCGGGGGAGCTGCGGGTGGTGATCTGGTCCCGGTCGGACGGCAGGGCGACCGGGAGGTCGCGGACGACCCGGGAGCCGGGGCCCGGGGAGAGGACGACGACGCGGTCGCCGACGTACACGCTCTCGTCGATGTCGTGGGTGACGAAGACGATGGTCGTGTCGTCGGTGCGATGGACCTGGAGGAGGAGGTCCTCCAGGTCCTCGCGGGTACCCGCGTCCAGGGAGCCGAACGGCTCGTCCATGAGGAGCAGGGAGGGCCGGCAGACGAGGGCGCGGGCGATGGCGACGCGTTGCTGCATGCCGCCGGAGAGTTCCCTGGGGTGACGGCGGGCGGCGCCGTGCAGTCCGACGCGTTCGAGGATCGTCTCGGCCTCGGCGCGGCGGGCGGCGCGGGTGAGGCCCCGGCGGCGCAGCGGGAGGGCCACGTTGTCGTGGACGGTGAGCCAGGGCAGGAGCGAGCGGCCGTACTCCTGGAAGACGACCGCGAGGTGGTCCGGTACGCCGGTGACCGGTGTGCCGTCGATCGTGACGGTGCCCTGCTGGGCGGGCAGAAGTCCGGCGATGGTGCGCAGCAGTGTGGACTTGCCGCATCCGGACGGGCCGACCACGCTGAGGAGCTGGCCGTCGGGCACGGTCAGGCTGATGCCGTCCAGGACGTGCTGGTCGCCGAAGTGCCGGCTGACGGAGTCGAGGCGCAGCATCCCCTCACCCGGTCCCGGTGTCGTAGAGGGTGTCCGTGCCGTCGGCCACCGCGACGTGCAGGAGGAAGGGGCCGGCGTCGTCGCCGCGGCCCAGGGCGTGATCCAGGGCGGCCGGCAGCTCGCCGGGGTGCTCGGCGCGGGCCGCGGGGCAGCCGAAGGAGGCCGCGAGGCCCGCGAAGTCGATGCCCGCGATGTCCGTGCCGGGGACGGGTGCGACCCCGATGCGGCGGCCCAGCGCGCGGACGGCCGAGTAACCGCCGTTGTCCAACAGGACGTAGGTGACCGGTGCCGTGTGGCGGGCCGCGGTCCACAGGGCCTGCACCGAGTACAGCGCCGAGCCGTCCCCGACCACGCACACCACCCGGCGCCGGTCCGCGAGGGCCCGGCCCACCGCGAGCGGCAGGCCCCAGCCGAGCGCACCGCTGCCCGTGGTGAGGAAGCCGCCGCCGGCCTCGACGGGCACGCGCGCGTGCAGCGTGTCCCGGTGGCTCGGCGCCTCCTCGACGAGGACGCGGTCGCGTGGCAGCCGGGTGTGCAGGAGGTCGAAGAGCAGGTCCGGGGTGACGGGTCCGTCGGCGCGGGCCGGGGGCGGTGCCGGGCGGGGCGGCGGCGGGGCGCGGTCGGGGTCCCGGAGCAGTCCGGCGAGCCGCGCCAGCGCGGGCCGCAGGGTGGTGACGATGCTGGTGCCGGTGGGCAGCCAGGCGGCCTGGGCGGGGTCGCAGTCCAGGTGGAACAGTTCGGTGCCGGGTGCGAGCGGCGGGCCGCCGTCCGCCACGTGGTAGGTGAACAGCGGTGCTCCGAGGGCGACTACGACGTCGTACGGCGCGAGACGCTCGGACAATCGGCGGGCGACCGGTGGCAGGAAGCCCTGGAAGAGGGGGTGTGTCTCGGGGAAGCCGGAGCGGCCGGAGAGGGGGCTGATCCACACGCCGGCGCGGAGCCGCTCGGCGAGCGCGCGGACCGGTTCCAGCGCGTCCTCGTCGTCCACTCCGGGACCGACCACGAGTGCCGGGCGCGCGCAGGTCGCCAGCCGGGCGGCGAGCGCGGCCAGGACGTCCGGGTCGGCCGTGAACCCCGAATGCACGGTACGCGGGGTGACGGGCTCGGCGGGCCGGTCCCAGTCGTCCTCGGGCACGGACACGAAGACCGGGCCGCGTGGTGGCGTCATCGCGAGCCGGTGGGCCTCGGCGAGCGCTGCCGGGACGTCCTCGGCCCGTTCCGGCTGGCGCGCGGACTTCACGTACGGGCGCGGGAACAGGGCCGGTTCGTCGGCGCCGAGGAACGGCCGCAGCTGGAGCAGCGAGCGCGCCTGCTGACCCGCCACGATCACCAGCGGCACCCGGTCGCGGAAGGCGTTGAAGACCGCGCCGAGCGCGTGCCCCACCCCGCCGGCCGAGTGCAGGCTGACGAACGCGGCCCGCCGGGTGCCGAGCGCGTGACCGGCCGCCATGCCGACGGCGACGGACTCCTGCAGGCCCAGGACATAGGCGAAGTCGTCCGGCCAGTCGCGGAACATCCGCAGCTCCGTGGAGCCCGGATTGCCGAAGACCGTGGTCATGCCGGTGTCGCGCAGGAGTCGTACGACCGCCTCGCGCACCGTGGTCGTCGTCATGCCGTCCTCCCTGCGGGCCGTCCCTGGCCGACGAACCGCTTCTCGACCGCCAGCAGTCCGGTGTTGAGGAGATACCCGAGTGCGCCGAGCAGCAGCAGCGCCGACCACACCGTGAGCAGGTCGGAGCGGGTCTGGGCGTCGGTGAGCGTGAACCCGATGCCGTCGGCGCTGCCCGGCAGCAGCTCCGAGAAGACCATGAGGATCAGGGACAGGGAGAGGCTGAGCCTCAGTCCCGCGAAGATCCGGGGCAGTGCCGAGGGCAGGATCAGGAACCACAGCCGCTCGGGCGCCGTCAGCCGCAGCACGGCCGCCACCTGGAGCCGCAGCGGATCGGTGGCGCGGGCGCCCTCCGCCGAGTTGACCAGCACCGGCCACACGGCGCCGAACACGATCGACGCCACCTGCATGGGCGTACCGACGTCGAAGACGACGACGAACACCGGCACCAGCGCGGGCGGCGGCACGGCCCGCGCGAACTGGAGCACCGGGTTGCACAGCGCGTACGCCCGGCGTGAGCGGCCCACCGCGATCCCCAGGGCGATCCCTGCGACGGCGGCGAGTGTGAAGCCGGCCGCCATCCGGCCCAGACTCGGCAGGATGGTGCCGACGGCGTCCGAGGTGAGGAACAGCCGGTGGGCGGGGCCCGAGAACCACAGGTCGCGGGCGTGCCGGGCGATCCGCAGCGGCGGCGGGAAGTACACGTTGTGCCGGGCCCGGGCGGCCGCCTCCCAGCCGAGGACGGCGCCGAGGAACACCGACCAGCGCAGGAGGAAGGGGACGGCGGCGGCGCGCGGCGACGGCTGTGTCTGCGGCTCTGCCTGTGGACGCGTGCGCGTCTGCGGCTGCGGCTGCGTCATGGGCGGCTCCGCCGCAACTTCGCCGCCTGCGGGCGGGGTTCCCGGGTCCAGGCGAACAACCGCCGCTCCGTGCCGACCAGTACGCCGTTGATCACCAGCCCGATGCCGCCCGCCCACACCACCCCGGCCAGCACGTCCCGCGTGCCGTCGGTCCCGCTCTGGGCCTGGGCGATGAAGATGCCGAGGCCCTGGCCGAAGCCGGCGAGGATCTCCGTCGCGACGGCGAGGATCAGGGCGACCGCGGCCGAGATCCGCACGCCGGCGGCGATGAACGGGGCGGTGGCCGGGAGGTCCACCCGCAGCAGCACCGCGAGCCGGCCGAACCCGAAGGCGCGCAGGGTGTCCTTGGCCAGCGGGTCGGTCTCGCCGAGGCCGTAGACGGTGTTGAACAGCACCGGCCACAGCGAGGCGTAGGCGATCAGCGTCACCTCCGTCTCCGTGCCCGCCCCGAGCAGCAGGGACACCAGCGGGATCAGCGCGACGGACGGCAGGGGCCGCAGGAACTCGATCACGGCGCGGGCGGCGGCCTCCACCACCGGCACCGTGCCCAGCAGGAGTCCCAGCGGCACCGCGAGCGCGCAGGCGAGGCCGAGACCGAACGCCCACGCCCGCAGGGTCACCCCGACGCCGTCGAGAAAGGCCGGTTCGCCCGCCAACCGGACGGCGCGGACGAGGACTTCGGATGCGGGCGGCAGGTAGCTGCGCCGGACGATCCCGGCGCGGGACACCGCCTCGCAGATCCCGAAGGCGGCCGCCGCGCCGAGCAGGCCCAGCAGGAGCTCCTGGCGCCGGGTCACGTCACGCCTTGTTGTTTCACGCCTTGTTGTTTCACGCCTTGTCACTTCACGCCTGGTCATTTCGCGCCGGGCCATGTCACGCTCGGTCATTTCACCAGCAGGGGTGCCGGGTCGATGTCCTTCGTCAGCAGTCCCTGGGCGCGCATGAGCCGGACGAGCCGACGCAGGGCGGCCGGATCGGCGGTCGGCGGGTAGGCCGGGAGGTGGATCGACCTGGCCTGGTCCGAGGTCACCTTGGTGTACTCGGGCAGCTCGGTGCGCACCGCCGCCGGGTCCCGGTCGGCCAGCTCGGAGGCCGCCTCGACGGCGCGCCGGAAGCCCGCCGCCGCCTTCGGGTTCTTCTTCACGAAGGCGGCCGTGGTGATGTACCCGCTGGCGGGCAGGCCGTTCGCCGGCCCGGAACCGGCGTCGAGCAGCACCCGCGCGCCCAGTTCGCCCTGGATGGCCGTGTCGAAGGGCTCCACCGCGTGTACGGCGTCCACCTGGCCCCGCTGCAGGGCCGGGCCCATCTGCGGGAACAGGATCTGCCGGTAGACGGGCCGTCCGGCGTGCCGGGCGTCGAGGATCGCGTTCAGGGTCAGGGACTGGATGTTGTTCAGGACGGCGACGGCGACCTTCTTGCCGGCCAGGTCCGCGGGGGACTTCAGGGCGGAGTCCCTGGGCACGAGGACGTCCATCATGTGCGGGGAGATCCGCACGCCCTCGGCGAGGATGCGCAGGTGTAGGCCCTCGATTGGAATGTCCCGTTCAGTTGTGGCGACCTGGGTGTTTGTGGTTTGTCTCATGTGTGGGCCAGGGCATCGTGTCTCGCGAACTTGGCCTTTCGGGGCCGGCCGAGGGCTGGGCGGACTAGCCGGTGAGGCCGTTGCGGTAGGCGTGGATGACGAGTTGGACGCGGTCTCGGGCGTCGAGTTTGGTCAGCAGCCGGGCGACGTGGGTCTTCACCGTGCCTGCGCCGATGTACAGCCGTTCGGCGATCTCGGCGTTGGTGAGTCCTTCGGCGACGAGCAGCAGCACTTCGCGTTCACGGGTGGTGATGGCCTCGGGCGGTTGCGGCGGTTCCTGACCGTGTGGTGGCTGTGTCGGCCTGTTGACGTATGCCGCGATGAGTCGTTTGGTGACGCGTGGCGCGAGCAGTGCCTCGCCCTGGGCGACAGTGCGGACGGCGGACAGCAGGTCGAGGGGCGGTGCGTCCTTCAGGAGGAAGCCGCTGGCCCCGGCGCGCAGTGCGCCGAAGACGTACTCGTCCAGGTCGAAGGTGGTGAGCATCAGGACACGTGCGTGGCCGGCGGTGGTGATACGGCGGGTGGCTTCGATGCCGTCCATCTCGGGCATCCGAATGTCCATCAGGACGACGTCGGGCCGGTGTTCGGCGGCTGCCGCGACGGCGTCCCGGCCCGTTGCGACGCTGCCGATCGACGTGAGGTCCGGGGCGGTGTCCACGATTCCGGCCAGGCCGATGCGGATCAGCTGCTGGTCGTCGGCGACCAGGACCCGGATGGTCACGGCCGTTCCGGCGCCGCGGCGGTGGGCTGTGCCCCGTCCAGGGGGATGCTGGCCCGTACCCGGAAGCCGCCGGTCGCGGCCGGTCCTGCCAGCAGGGTGCCGCCGTAGAGGGCGAGGCGCTCCTGCATTCCGGTCAGCCCGCGCCCGGTGCGGCTCGGGGCCGGCCGGATGCTGCCGTCGTCGGTCACCGTGAGGGTGAGCTCGCCGGGACCATACGCGACGGTGACCTGCGCGGTGCTCGCGTCGGCGTGCTTGACCACGTTGGTCAGCGCCTCCTGGACGATCCGGTACGCGGCTGTCTCCAGTCCCGGGGGCAGCGGTCTGGCGCGCCCCGTGACGGCGAGGTCGATCCGCAGGCCGGGGCGCCGGGTCCGTTCGGCGAGACGGTCCAGGTCGGCGAGTCGGGGGGCGGGGGCCAGGGCCGGGTTGTCGGTGCCGTCCCCGTCATCCCCGTCATCATGCAGCACACCGAGCATGCGGCGCAGTTCGACGAGGGTCTCCCGGCCGGTGGTCTCGATCGCCTCCAGCACGTTGCGCGCGTCCTGGGGACGGTCGTCGAGCACTAGGCGGCCGTAGCCCGCCTGGACGGAGATCACGCTCATCGAGTGGGCGATGCCGTCGTGCAGTTCGCGGGCGATGCGCAGCCGTTCCGCCGCTGCCTCGCGATCGGCGCGGTCCTGTTCCTGGCGCAGCAGCGTGTGCAGATACCGGCGCCGTTGGCCGACCGCGAAGCCCACCGCCCAGGCGACGCCGTAGAGCAGCGCGAAGGGCACCACGGCCCCGGTGTGTTCGAACCTGGGCAGGCCGGTGGAGACCGCCATCACCAGGGCGGCGGCCAGGGCGGCTCCGGCAGTGCGGGCCGGGCGCAGGGAGGTGACGCAGAAGAGCGCGAAGGCGAGCGGCACTCCGCCCCAGAAGATCGCCTGCGGATGCCACGGCGCCATTCCGCACACCGCCAGCGACAGGACTGCAAGGCCCTCCGGCCAGTAGGGCCGGAGCAACTGCGGGGCCGCACGCGACTTCCGTTCCACGACCGGAGCGTATGCGCCTCCGGCCCCGCCCACATCGTCCGCGGGACCTATGCCGTACGGCAGACCCGGCCCCGAAAAGACCTGCCCGCAGGCAGACGAATCGCCTCCCCCCGCCCCGGCACCGTAATGCACGTGATTCGATGCGAACACCTCACCAAACGCTTCGGCCGCAAGGCCGCCGTCGACGACCTCAGCTTCGAGGTCCTGCCCGCCCGTGTGACCGGCTTCCTCGGCCCCAACGGCGCGGGGAAGTCGACCACCATCCGGGCCGTCCTCGGCCTGGACACCCCGGACGCCGGCCGCGCCCTGGTCGACGGCGTGCCCTACCGCCAGGCCGAACAGCCGCTGCGCCGGGTAGGTGCCCTCCTGGACGCCGGGGCCGTCCACCGGGGCCGTACGGCGCACGCGCATCTGGCCGCGCTCGCCGCCACCAACCACATCCGGCGCGGCCGGATCGAGGAGGTGCTCGCCCTCACCGGCCTCACCGACGTCGCCCACCGCAGGATCGGCACCTACTCGCTCGGCATGAAGCAGCGCCTGGGCATCGCCGCCGCCCTGCTCGGCGACCCACCGGTACTCATCTTCGACGAGCCCGCCAACGGCCTGGACCCGGAAGGCATCCGGTGGATCCGTAACCTCATGCGGTCGCTGGCCGCCGAAGGACGCACCGTCCTTGTCTCCAGCCACCTGATGAGCGAGATGGCCCTCACCGTCGACCACCTTCTCGTCATCGGACGAGGACGTCTGCTCGCCGACGTCCCGATCACCGACTTCGTCCCGGCCGGCGCCTCGCTGGAGGACGCCTACCTCCACCTCACCGAATCCGCCATGGAATACCGCACCGAAGGGACGGAACACTGATGCCCACCGCACTGACAGGCGCCATGGCCGCCGAGGTCATCAAGCTGCGTTCCCTCCGCTCGACCTGGATCACCGCCCTCATCGCCGTGGCGTTCGGCCTGGCGCTGAGCCTCACGGACGTGGCGCACACCGCCAGCGCGTGGTCGCACATGACGAGGGCCGACCGGGCCCAGTTCGACCCGGTGGGCGACTCGCTCTCCGGCTTCGCCTTCGCCGTCCTCGCCTTCGGCGTCCTCGGCGTGCTGGGCGTCAGCAGCGAGTACACCACCGGACTGATCCGCACGACGCTGACCGCGACACCCCGGCGCGCGCTCGCCTACACCGCCAAGACCCTCGTCATCGGCGGATTCGCCCTGCTGCTGGGCGAACTGACTGCGTTCACCAGCTTCTTCATCGGACAGGCCGTCCTGGCCGAGCAGCACCTTGGCGTCGGCCTGGGCACTCCAGGCGTGCTGCGCGCCGTGTCCTGCGCCGGGCTCTACCTGTTCGTCGTCACCGTCGTGGGCTACGGTCTCGGGGCCGTCATCCGGCACACCGCCGGAGCCATCGCCGCACTCTTCGCCCTGGTCTATCTCGGCTACGGCGCAGCCAAAGCCGTCGAAGGCTGGTCCTACCTGCCCAGCAAACTCATGCTGAGCAACGCCGCGGACGCCCTCGGCCAACTCCACCCACACCCCCTCCACCCGGAACGCACCCCCTCCCTCCCCTTCGCCCTCTTCGACCTCGCCCTCTACCTCACACTCGCCCTTGCCTGCGGAGCCTGGCGCTTCACTCGCGACGCCTCATAGACGCTCCATCCGATCCGCGGCAGACGTTGATGAGAGCTTTTAATTCACGAAGCCTCATCAACGTTTCCGGCCCTCACGGCAGACCATCCCCAGCGGGACCCAGAGCGTGGCAGCGCCGCAGAGCAGGATCAGCAGCCCGACACGTAAACGATCAAAACAGAGTGCGTCCCATCGCTCTGTCCCTTGGGCCGGACAAAGGCCATCGTCAATGAGAAAGGGACATGCGAAGTCGGAGGCTACAGCAGGTCCAGGGTGCCCTTCTCGTACGCCTGGAAGTAGGTGACGTAGTTCGCGCTGGCGATGACGTCCACCTGGCCCTTGAGCAGGGCGGGCAGCGCCTGGATGCTCTGCTGGACGGTCTGGATGCGCACGTCCAGGCCCTCCTTGGCGAACAGCCCGCGGTCCCGGGCCAGATAGAGGGCGGCGGAGTCGGTGAGCGGCAGTGCCGCCACGGTCAGCTGCTGCCGGCCGTCGTCCGAGTGCGGTGTGCCGCCGCTATCGCAGCCCACCAGGATCAGCGCCGCGGCGGCGACGAGCCCGGCGAGGCGCTTGGTTCGCGAACGTGCTCGACGTAATCGACGTGAAGGCATGTCGGCATGCCTACCCGAAATTGTCATGATCGCTACAGACTCGGGGGGGTTTCGGGGTCTTCGGAGAAATTCGAACCGAGCGCCGGGGAGCCGCGCACGCCGGGCGAGGGGGCGTACAGCAGGGGCGTGGGGGCGTGCGGCCGTGACCGCGACCACGCCGGTCGTCCGCGGGGGGCTCCGTCGGGCGCCGCCGTCGCAGGGGCTCCGGGAAAAGAGCCGAGCACCCCACCGCGCGGCGCTGACCAGGCGGTACGGCATCGCCTGCAGCACACGGCGGCTCCGGCCGCCACCCGGCGCCGGCGCGTCCGCCACGCCCGGCTCTCGAGATGCGGCCATCGGCTGCTGCTGGCTACGCTCTCTGGGTGGCCGGGTGACGACGCCCCGAGGCCATGGCGCAGCGGCCGCCCCGTCCCGCCCCCGGAAACGAAGAATTCCGCAGTCCAGGCCTCTGCAGTGTTCACGCCTCCACGGGAGGAAGGTTGCGATGAGGTTCACTCGCATGCGCACGCGCACAGCAAAGGCCACGGCGACAGCCCTGGTCGTCATCGCGTCGGCGCTGGCAGGTACGGCGCCGCAGAGCCACGCACAGGACGCGTCCCCCAGCCCCTCGGGCACCTTCGGCAACGGCTGCGCGGGGCTCGCCCAGAAGGCCAGCACGGCCAAGGACAAGGTCGTGGAGGCCGCGGCCGCGTATCCGCAACTCAGTCATCTGGTCTCCGCCGCGGTCAGGGCGCATCTGAACGGCGCCCTCGACGAGAAGCCCGACATCACCGTCTTCGCCCCCAACGACCAGGCCTTCCAGTCGGTGACCGTCGCACAGTTCGCCTCGTTCCTCGCCGACCAGGGGCAGTTGAAGAAGGTGCTGACCTACCACGTCGTGGACCAGCGCATCACCCCGGACGAACTCTCCCACGGCTCCTTCAAGACGCTGGAGGGCAGCAAGCTCACCACGTCGGGCTCGGGCACCGACTTCAAGGTCAACGGCAAGGCGAACATCGTCTGCGGCAACATCCAGGCAGCGAACGCCACGATCTACGTCATCGACCAGGTTCTCCAGCCGCCGTCCTGACTCCGCTCCCGGAGCCGCGTACTCCGGCAGACCACCGGCGTGTTCGCTCCGGTGGGGCCGCTCGGACCGAACGGCCCTGCCGGACCGCGGAGTTCAGCGGTGGAGCCGGTCGAAGCGGAAGGGGGTCAGGGCCTCGGGGCGGCGGCCGGTGAGGACGTACCGGGTGAGGTTGTGGCCGGTGACCGGGCCCAGGGTGACGCCCAGCATGCCGTGGCCGGTGGCCGCGTAGGCGTTGTCGTGGCCCGGGACGCGGTCGATGACCGGGAGGCCGTCGGGGAGGAAGGGCCGTCCGCCGACCCAGGGGTCGCGGATCAGGCCGACCAGGTCGTCGGGGTCGTCGAACCAGCGGCCCAGGTAGTGCCGGCTGGCGAGGGCGACGGCGACGATGCGGCGCCAGTCGAGGCGGTTGTTGTTGCCGCTGAGCTCCATCGTGCCGCCGATGCGCGTGGTGGTGCCGATCGGCGAGGCGACGGCCCGGCGCTCGCCGAAGTACAGCGTGTGCCGGGGCGCCGGGTCCAGGTCGACCGAGAAGCTGTACCCCTTGCCCGCCTGGAGGGGCAGCGGATGGCCGAGGCGGCTCAGCAGGGCCGAGGACCGCATGCCGGCCGCGATGACGACGGCCGCGCAGGGGATGTCGCCCTGGGTGGTGCGCAGCGCGGTGACCCCGCTCCCGGAGGTGCGGAAGCCGGTGGCCTCCGCGTTCTCGTGGAGCTTCACCCCCGACGCGGCGAGCCTCTCGCCGAGCGCGCGGGCGAACGCCTCCGGGTCGACCACCCCCTCCCCCTCGACGAGGTACGCCGCGCGCACCGCGTCCGACAGCGCCTCGTCCAGCAGTCGCGCCGCGGACCCGGTGACGACACCGTCGGGGAGCGGGTAGCGGCCGTCGGCCATCTCCCGCTGGACGGCCAGGTGGTGGCGGGCCTCGGCCGGGGACAGGAAGGCGTGCACCATGCCGGGGCGGGTCAGGGTGGTGTCGACGCCGGCCGCGCGCAGGCCGTCGAAGAGGTCGAAGGTGTCGCGGTTCAGCTCGGCGATCGCCGCGTAGCCGCGCTGGAAGGCGGCCGGTGTGCTGCTGCGCCAGAACCGCCACAACCACCGTACGAACGCCGGATCGGGCAGCGGTCGCAGGTACAGGGGCGAGTCCGGGCGGCCCAGTGAACGCAGGGCATAGCGCACGACGCCGGGGGCCGGGACGGGCGTGGAGTGGCTGAGGCAGACCCAGCCCGCGTTGCCGCGGGAGGCTCCCGAGGCCAGGCCGCGCCGCTCGACGACCTCCACGGGGACGCCGGCCTCGGCCAGGTAGTAGGCGGTGCACAGACCCACCACGCCGCCCCCGACCACCACCACGGGACCGTCGCCGCCGGGGCCGGGCGTGCTGGTCATGACGCGGATCCGTACGAGGCGAGGAACTCCCGGGTCCGGGGCTGGGCGGGGTTGTCCAGGACGTCCCGCGGCCCGCCCTCCTCCACGATCCGGCCGCGGTCGACGAAGACGACGTGGTCGGACACCTCGCGGGCGAAGGGGAGCTCGTGGGTGACCAGCAGCATCGTCATGCCGTCCGCGGCCAGTTCCCGCATCACGCTCAGCACCTCCCGGGTGGCCTCCGGGTCGAGGGAGGAGGTGGGCTCGTCGAAGAGCAGCACCTCGGGCCGGAGGGCGAGGGCCCGGGCGATGGCGACGCGCTGCTGTTCGCCGCCGGAGAGCTGCTCGGGCTGGGCGAGCGCGCGGTGGGCCACACCGACCCGGCGCAGCAGCGTGACGGCGCGCTCCAGCGCCTCCTGCTCGGGGACACCGGCCTTGCGCTGGGCCAGTACGACGTTCTCCACGGCGGTGAGGTGCGGGAAGAGGTTGAACTTCTGGAAGACCATGCCGACGGTCCGGCGCAGCCGGGGCAGGTCCCGGCAGACCTTGCGGCCGCCCTCGTGCACGACTTCGCCGGCCACTTCGACCGTGCCCGCGTCCGGGGACTCCAGCAGGTTGACGCACCGCATCAGCGTCGTCTTCCCGCCTCCGCTCTGCCCGATGACGCTGACGATGCTGCCCCGGCCGACCTCCAGGTTCACGTCGTCGAGGACCGTACGGCCGTCGAAAGCCTTGCGGAGACCCCGGATGCGTACGACCGCCTCGGCGGGGGCCGGCGCGACGGTGGTGTGCGCGGTGGTGACGGGCTCGGTCATACGACCGCCTCCTTCTGGTCAAATCCCGCGCCGGGGCCGGCGGCCGGTTCGGCGGCGAGCAGGGCGCGGGCGGCACGGATCCGCCGCCGTCGCCACGGGGACAGCGGGACGCCGGCCCGTACCTTCCGTTCCAGCAGCAGGAGCAGCTGGGAGAGGGGGTAGCACAGGACGAAGTAGACGGCCGAGATGACCAGGTAGACCTCCAGCGCCCGGAAGGTGGCCGAGGTGATGAGCCGTCCCTCCGACATCAGCTCGGCGGCGGAGATGGTGACCAGCAGCGAGGTGGACTTCAGCAGGTCGACGAGCATGGTGTTGGTGCCGGCCAGGGCCAGCCGGACGGCCTGCGGCAGGACGACGTGGCCGAAGATGCCCGCCCGGCCCAGGCCCAGCGCCTCGCCCGCCTCCGTCTGCCCGGCATGCACCCCGCTGATCGCGGAGCGGAAGATCTCGGAGAGGTAGGCGGCGTAGAAGACGACGAGGCTCAGGCAGCCGGCGGTGAACACGTCGAGCCGGATGCCGGCCGAGGCCAGGCCGAAGTAGGCGAGGAAGATGATGGCGAGGAGGGGGACGTTCTTGAACACCTCGGTGTAGACGGCGGCGAGCGCCCGTGCGGGCCACACCCGGCTCAGCCGGAGCAGCGCCACCGCGAGGCCGAGGACGACCGCGCCGGCGAAGCTGACCACGGTGTAGGACACGGTGCGGCCGAGCGCGGCGGTCAGGTCGGGGCGGTAGTCGGACCAGGGGACCTGGAAGAAGCCGGACATGTCATCCCTTCACTGGCCGCTGGAGGCGATGGTCGGCGGGGCCCAGTCGGCGGGCCGGTCGACGCCCCGGCGCGCGGCGGCCATGTCGGCCGAGGGCCTGAGGAACTGCTCGGGATCGCCGCCGTACTTCTTGATGAGCTTCGCCAACTCGCCGTTCCGGTACATGGCGTCGATCTGCGCGGAGATCGCCTTCTCCAGCTTCGGCTCCTGCTTGGGGAGGTAGAAGCCGGTCTGGTACGGCTGGAAGTAGGAGTACGCGGGCTTGGCCTTGACCTGCGCGGCGGTGGGCGGGGTGAGGTACTCGGTGCTGATCTTGAGGTCCGGGCGTTCCTTCTGGGCCGCGATGATGAGCAGCGGGTCGAGGAAGCCGACGTCGATGCGGGAGGCGCCGAGGTCGTCGAAGACACCGTTGGCGTCGGGGTAGGCGTGCAGCTTGGCGCCGGGTACGGCCTGGATCGACTTGACCCAGACGTAGCCCTCCACCGTGCCGAGGTTCAGGTTCTCGAGGTCGTCGACCGTCGTGTAGGTCTTGCCGTCGCGGACGGCCATCGCCGGGGGCGAGTAGTAGGGCGGGTCGGTGAACAGGCCCTGCTTCTGCCGGTCGGCGGACCAGGCGACGCCGCCGATGGTGATGTCCACCCGGCGGGACTGGACCCCGGCGAGCATGCCGGCGAAGTCCGTCACCTGCGGTTTGATCTCCAGGCCGAGCTTCTTGGCCGCGTAGGCGAGGATGTCGCCGTCCAGGCCGACGATCTTGCCGCCCTGGACGGTGGTGTACGGCGCGTACGGTTCGACGGCGACCTTGATGACGCCGGGCGTGAGGGTGCCCAGCGCGGCGGTCTTGGCGGAGACGTTCTTCGGAGCGTCGTCACCGCCCGAGCCGCAGGCGGCAACAGAGGAGAGCAGGAGGACAGTTGACAAGGAGGCGGCGACGGAGCGCACACGGATCATCGGCACGAGCCTTCCGTTCCGGCTGAGGGAGCCCGCCGTTCACCGCGTTGTGCCCCCGGCGGGGAGGTGATTGGGGCCATACGCTAAGGAGCGGCCCGTCGTACGTCACCGGTCACTTCGTACACAGTTGTGGCTGGAATCGATCCCTCCCCTGTACGGTGCGTCCAGGCCCGGACCGCCCCGCGACGGGAGGAACGCCCGTGCTGAGCCCGTCACTCGCGCAGGAGATCGCCGGGGACACCTCCGCCGTCATCGGCTTCAACGTGCTGATCACCGATGCGGAGGGCATGGTCATCGGCAGCGGCGACAGCAGCCGCGTCGGCACCTTCCACGAAGCGTCCGTGCAGGTCATCCGCAGCCAGGAGGCCGCCACGCACAACGCGTCCCAGGCTCAGCAGCTGCGTGGGGTGCGCCCCGGCATGACCCTGCCGCTGATCGCGGGCGGGCAGGCCGTCGGGACGGTCGGGATCACCGGGACGCCGGCCCAGGTCCGGCGGTTCGGGCTGCTGGTGAAGCGGCAGACGGAGATCCTGCTGCGGGAGTCCGTGATGCTGCGCTCCCGGCTGCTGGCCGAGCGTGCCGGCGAGAAGCTGCTGGCCGACATCGCCGCCTACGATCCCGAGGTCGTGGAGGGCGACTTCCTCGTCTTCCGGGCCGCCGAACTCGGCTTCGACCTGCGGCTGCGGCGGGTCGCGGTGGCGTTCGAGGTGACCGTGCCCGCCACGGCGGCCCACCGCCAGGGCGCCTCCACCCTGGCCCTGGTCCGTTCCGAACTGCTGCGCACGGTCGGCGAGGTCTTCGCCGACCCCCAGGACATCATCGCCGCCACGGCCCCCGGCTGGATCGGCGTCCTGCACCGGCTGCCGGCCAACGGGTCCACGGAGTCCCTGGCCGCCGAGTGCCGGCGGGTCACCGACGTCATCGCCGCCCAGGACGGCCTGGCCGCCCGCGCGGGCGTCGGCGAACCGGCCACCTCCGTCGGCGGGCTGCACGACTCCTACCAGGACGCGTGCGAGGCGCTGCGTCTCGGCACCCGTGTGGCGGACGGGGCCGCCGTCCACCTCATCACCGATCTACGGGTCCACCAGGTGCTGACCGCGGTGAGCCAGTCGGCCCGCAACCGCCTGCTCGACCTCACCACAGCGGACCTGCGCAGCCAGCCGGACTGGCCGGCGCTCCGCGACACGATCACCGCCTGGTGCGAGAACGGGTTCAACCTCGTCAGGGCCGCCGGGGCGCTGCACGTCCACCGCAACACCGTCGTCTACCGCATGAACAAGATCGAGCAGATCACCGGCCGCCCGCTGCGCGAACACCGGACCACCATGGCGCTCTACCTCGCCTGTCTGGCGGACCAGTTGGGCGGCGCCGCCGACTCCCCCGCGCGACGACGCGGCAAGGGGAGAGCAAAGCCCTAGCAAAGGGCGGCCGGGTGCCGTCACCGCACTGATCAGCATCGAATGTGACTTCGACCAAATGCTTTGCATTTCACTCGTGGAATGCCTAGCCTCCAAGTGTACGAAACGGTTTCGATCAGTTAGTGGGCCGACGGCCCCCGGGGCTCAGGAAGGAGGTGTCGTCGGATGGGCACTCCACAGACAGCTGCGGAAACCGGGGCGACCCGCTGCCGGCAGTGCCGGGGCAAGCCCCGGCCGGTCGCCTTCACCGGGGCCCGCAGGGACGTCGAACTCGCGGAGCCGAGGACGCCGCGGAAGATCGCCGACCGGGCCGTCGCCCGCGGCGAGATCCCACCGGACTCCCCCACGGCCGCCGGCCTCCCGCACTTCCTGGACACCGTGATTCTTCCGGTGCTCGCCAGCACATGATCCACTCGCTTCCGGAGAGCCCCCACATGTCATCCACTTCCGTCGACTCCGTCGACGCGCCCGCCGGCGTCGCACCGGCCCAGTCCTCGTCAGCCCGCGGTGCCAGACACCAGGCACCGCACCGGTGGATGGTCCTGGCCGTGATCGGCCTCGCCCAGCTGATGGTGGTGCTCGACTCGACGATCGTGAACATCGCCCTGCCGTCCGCCCAGCGGGACCTGGGCTTCTCCAACGACGGCCGGCAGTGGGTGGTCACCGCCTACTCGCTGGCGTTCGGTTCCCTGCTGCTGCTCGGCGGCCGGCTCGCGGACTTCTTCGGCCGCAAGACCACCCTGCTGATCGGCCTGATCGGGTTCGCCGGTGCCTCCGCGATGGCCGGCGCCTCGCAGAACCTGACGATGCTGATCGTCGGCCGGGCGGTCCAGGGCGTGTTCGGCGCGCTGCTCGCGCCCGCCGCGCTGTCCCTGCTGACCACGACCTTCACCGATGCCAAGGAACGCGCCAAGGCATTCGGCGTCTACGGTGCGATCGCCGGCAGCGGCGGTGCCATCGGCCTGCTGCTCGGCGGTCTGCTGACCGAACACCTGAACTGGCGGTACACCCTCTACGTCAACCTGCCGATCGCGGTCGTCGCGGTGATCGGCACGGTGGTGTTCGTCCGCCGGCCCGCGAAGGCCGAGCGTCCCCGGCTGGACACGCTGGGCACCGTCCTCGCCGCGGGCGGCATGTTCTCGGTGGTGTACGGCTTCGCCAACGCCGAGACCCACCCGTGGGGCAACTGGATGGTGTGGGCCTTCCTGGCCGCCGGTGGCGTGCTGCTGGCTCTCTTCACGTTCTGGGAGACCCGGACCAGCCATCCGCTGCTGCCGCTGCGGGTGCTGGCCGACCGCAACCGCGCGGCCGCCTACCTCTCGGTGTTCGTCACCGGCGCGGGCATGTTCGGGATCTTCCTGTTCCTGACCTACTACCTGCAGGAGACGCTGGGGTACTCGCCGGTCAAGACCGGCCTGGCCTTCCTCCCGATGATCGGGGCGCTGATGGTGTTCGCGCAGCTGGCCACCATCGTCGCGGTGCCCCGGATAGGCGCCAAGCCGATCGTCCCGGTCGGCGCGCTGCTCGCGGCCGCCGGCATGGTCTGGCTCACCCGGCTCGACCTGCACTCGGCCTACACCTCGGACGTGCTGGCGCCGCTGCTGATCATGGGCGCCGGTATCGGCATGGTGATGCCGCCCGCGATGAGCCTGGCCACCCTCGGCGTCGCGCCGCAGGACCAGGGCGTCGCCTCGGCGACCACCAACACCATGCAGCAGGTCGGCGGTTCCATCGGCACCGCGCTGTTCTCCACCCTGGCGGCGACCTCGGCCACCGACTACGTCAAGGACCACCACCCGGTGACCCCGCTGGTGAAGGCGAACGCCGCGCTGCACAGCTACGCCACCGCCTACTGGTGGGCGGCCGGCTTCTTCGTCGTGGCGGCCGTCCTCGCGGCGGTGCTCTACCGCAAGGGCAGCCCGATGGCCCAGGCACAGGCCGTGGACCACGCCCCCCTCGCCGCCTCCGAGGAGAACGGCGCGGCCGGGGCCGTGCCCCTGGTCCAGCCGCGGACCGCGACCACCGTGGAACTGCCGGATCCGGCCGGCCTGACGGTGAGCGGCCGGGTCCTGGCGGCCGGCGGCGGTGTGCCGGCGCCGGGCGCCGTGGTCACGCTGATCGACCCGACGGGCCGGCAGCTCGGCCATGCCGTCGCCGACCTCGCGGGCCGCTACGCGGTGGCCGTCCCGGCCGCGGGCTCGTACGTCCTGGTCGGCTCGGCCGCCGGACGCCAGCCGCAGGTGGCCACCCTCACGGTGGGCGGCTCCCCGGTCGAGTACAACCTGGTGCTGGCCGGCACCACCGGCATGACCGGCAGCGTCCGCTCCGGCGGCCTCCCGGTGACCGGAGCCCTGGTGGTCGCGACCGACCCGTTCGGCGAGGTGGCGGACTCCACGGTCACCGGCGCCGACGGCGGCTACCGTCTCGGCGAACTGGTCGCCGGGGAGTACGTCCTGACCGTGAGCGCCGCGGGTCACCGGCCCACCGCCGTCGCGGTGACCGTCGGGGACACCGGGGCCGCCCAGGACATCCTCCTCGCTCCGGCCGCCGCGGTCCGCGGCACCGTCCGCGGCCGTAACGGCTCGCCCCTGACCGACGCCCGGGTGGCCCTGCTGGACTCGGCCGGCAACGTGGTCGCCTCCCGCACCACCGGCGAGGACGGCGAGTACGCCTTCCCGGACCTGCCCGGCACCGAGTACACGGTGGTCGCCTCAGGCTACCCGCCGGTGGCCGCCCCGGTCCGGCTGAACGGCACCGGCCAGGACGGCTTCGATCTCTACCTCGCCCACGAGGAGACCGGGCAGGAGGGCACCCGGCAGTCCGGTCCGCTGGGCTGACATCCGGCCGGCGGAACCTCCCCGGCAGAGCCGGGCGCACGGGTACGACACCCGCGGCGCCCGGCTCTTCCGCATGGCGGACCGGTACCGCACGGGATCCGGTGGCCGGATCCCGGTGATGTCCCGGCGGCCGGCGGGAAGGTGGGGCGCGTCTGGGACGCGGGCGATGGAAACGGGCCCCCGAAAGCCCTGGGTCGGCGTCCTGCACCGCCCGCCGGCCCGGCGGCGCTCTGCCTCGCCTGCCTGGCGGACCAGTTGGGCGGAGGCACCGACGCCACCGTACGACGGCGGCGTGGGGGCGCTGAAGGCCGCCGACGAAGAGTCCGGCGGCCCGGGGGCGGTCGACGCGGGATCAGGCCACCGCTCAGGACGTGGTGACCAGGACAACGGCGGCTGCCGCGTCGGCCAGGGCGAACGTGCCGTAGAACAGCCTCATGGTGCGGGACAGGGCGACCACGCGCCATGGAACGGAGTGTGCGTAGCGCTCCACGTCCATGCTGAACAGGGGGACTTGGCCGGGGTCCGGCGCCAGGGAACGGTCGTACAGGGAGCGGAACAGCCGTTCCTGCTCCAGGTAGTAGGTGTCCAGCAGCCAGAAGCCCAAGGTCGTCACCAGGGCAATCACCGCCACGGCCCATCCGGCGCCCCCCGCAGCGACGGTGACCAGGCCCCCGCTGACGGCCATGGCCCAGCTCTTGACCAGGAACGAGTTCGTGCCGAAGCGGGTGATGACGGCCTGGAGCAGTTCGAGGTACTTCACCCTGGCCTCGTCGGGGACCTGCGACACAGTGTTCATTCAGCTGCCTCCGTGGCGTCGGCCGGGTCGTCGTCTCCCCATTGGCGGTTGAGCATCCCGAGGGACTCGTCCAGGCGGCGGGAGAAGTCGTCGGGACGATGCTTGTCGTGTACTCCCCGTGCCTCGGCGAGCAGGTCCAGCCGGATCTTCGGCCCGTCCCCGGACGGTGCCGGCGCGAACGCACCCCGCGGAACGCAGCGGATCCCGGGCACCCGCTCCGGGGGCCATTCGGCCGCGCGCAGCGGGAACTCGAACGTGCCGGCCATGCCCGTGCGCGCCCGTTCCTCCACGAGGCCGGTCGCCGCGTCCTCGACGTGCCTGCGGGCGCCCAGTTCCGCCGCGTCGAGCGAGGCCTTGAGCGCGAACCAGGCCGTGACATGGGCCACCAGCGCCTCCCGTGCCTCGTCGCCCAGCCCGTCGGCGGCCTTCATGCGCTTGCGCAGCGCCTTCTCCGCGGTCTCGGCGCGGACCCGCCGTTCCGTCTCCGCCGCCCGGTCCCGCTTGCGTTTCGCCTTCTCCGCCTTCCGCGTGAGCCTGGCCTCCTCGGCGTCGGCTGCCGCCTCGGGGTCGTGCGAAAGCAGCTTCGTGGCCACGGCAGCGGCGCCGAGAAGCAGCAGGAGCACCACGACGACCGGCTGGAACAGCGCCAGATAGCTGTCGTCGGACTCCTCGGTCGCGATCAGGACCCGCACCACACCGCAGACGACGATGAGTCCGAGGAGGGCCAGGGTGAGCAGCCAGGGGATCACCAGCGGACGCCACCAGTACCGGCCGCCGCGGTCGGCCCCGGCGTCCGCACGGACTTCCCGCACGAAGGCCGTGCGCTCGGCGAGGAACGTACCGGCTGCCAGCAGGCAGACCGCGATGGCCAGGCCGGGCAGGTACGCCAGCCAGTACTGCAACGTGCCCGTGCCGACGTCCAGTACCTGCTGGATCACGGAGCCCATGAACGCGGCGTCGAAGACCGCCCCGGCACCGGTGACGGGCCAGACCAGCCGGCGCCACATCCCCGCGACCCGGGGCCGCCGGGCCGGCACGGTCCGCACCGGCGCGTCCTCCGCGTCGGCGGTCTCCCGCACCACGGCAACGGGCGTCTCCGGTGCGGCCGGCAGCGCTCCCCCGACGCGCCGGAACCGGTCGATCGCCGCGATGGCGCTCTCCACACGCTGCGCGGACCTGACGACAGCCGCGCAGGCCGCACCGAGGCCGGGCCGGTCGTCGGCGAGAAGGGCGTTGCCGGCGCTGAACGCCCCCATCAGTACGGCCCGTTCGCGGCTGTCCGTACGGTCGACCAGGCGGACGGGCGGTGCCTCCTCCGCGTCCTGCCCGCCCGGGCAGTCCTTCGCCGCGCCCAGCACCACACCGTTGCGTGCCGCGCGGCCGTTCTCTGCGTTCATCTGTCCCCCTCACCGGACGACCACGATGTCGACCCGGCGGTCGCACTGCAGTTTCTGTTCCGTCCCGAGGTCCTCCGCCGCTCCGGGGCAGCCGACGGGGACGCCCTTGCCGACGGCGGTCACCCCGCTTACCCCGAGCCGTTCGAGTTCGTTCTTCACGGCGTTCGCGCGGGCCTGCGACAGTGTCCGGTTGTTGGCCGAGCCGCCGCGCGGATCGACGTAGCCGAGGACCCGGACGCGTACCCCGTCCAGGCCCCGGACCTGGACGGCGATCCTGGCCAGCTGAGGAAGGGCGGCGGACCGCAGGACCGGGGAGTTCGGGTCGAACAGCGCCCTGGCCCCGGCCTGCTTCCAGGTGCGCTCCGGGAACTCGACGGCCGGGTCGCCGGGGCGCCGCGGAGACGTCTTCGCGCTGACCGACCGGTCCGCCGCGACCTGGGTCACCGCGCAGTCGGCGGGCTCGCCCGGCGTGGGATGGGCGGCTGCGCAGAGCCGCCGCCAGAGTCCGTCGAGCCAGACCGCCTGCGCGGGCGAGGCCTGGGGCTCCGCGCTCGCCGTCTCCCCCAGCCCCACGAACACGGTTTCCACGGAGGCCAGCGTCCGGGACGTCACCTCCTTGTCGGCCGAGCAGCCCTGCACGATCGCGTCGGTCTCCAGGTTCCCCTCGAAACCGGCGTCCCGCAGATCGGCACAGCCGGTCGTGGACAGACCGTCGGTGAGGACGACCAGCCTGCGTATCCCCTTGCTGCCGGCGAGGACGGTGCCGGCCTCCCGCAGAGCCCCGAGCACGTCGCTGCCACCGCGGACGGGCACCGTGGACTGCGCCTCGGCCACCACGCCCGCGACGCAGCCCGGTACGGACGCGGCGTGCCGCTGCCGGTTGGTCCCGTTGCCTCCGTCGGCGGGCTTCGCGGCCCAGTCGCTCGCGGTCCACCGGACGTCGTGCGCGGTACCGCCGAACGTGGCGACGGACACGGTCCCGACCCCCTCCAGCCAGCGGGGTATCTGCCGTTTGACGGCGGCCGTCTGGTCGACGCCGCCCGATGCCGGGGTCGTACCGCGCACCGACGACGAGGCGTCGACGAGGATCACCGTGTGGCCCTGTTGACCGGGGGACGCACCGTCCCCGGCCTTCCGCATCCAGCCGCAGGCGGCCTCCTCCCGGCTCGGGCCCGACACGCAGCCGGACAGCAGCCCGGCCACGATCGCCGGCAGGAGGAGCGCGGACCCGAAGGTCCTGGCCCGGTGTGCTCTCCTCACGGCGTTCCCTCCGGGGGTTCCGGCGTGTCGAGGATCCAGGAGAAGGGGGTGAGTCCCATCTGCTGGGAGAAGCTGTTCAAGGCCTTGTCGTAGGCGTTGGCGAACTCGAAGAGTCCGATCTGCTCGTGGTTCTTGGTGGCCTGGTCGAGTACGTTGGCCAGGGCGACAGCACCCGTGCGGCGCACGGTCCGCAGGGCGTCGGTCGCGGCGGCGAAGTCGCCGTCGGCGAGGGCAGCGGCGAAGGGGACCAGGAACTGGCGCTGCGCCGAGGTGAGTTCGCCCGACCTCTCCAGGGCCGCGATCACCTGGAGCCATTCGTCGGTGAGTTGCCTGGCGTGTGCCGCCTTCAGCAGTCCCAGGCCCAGGGCCTCCTTCATGGCCTGGGCCTCCAGCCGGGCGGGCCGCATGCGGTCGCGCAGGGCCGGGTCGATACGGATCCGGACCGTGGGACGGCACTTGACGAGTCCCGACTCGTCCTCGTAGCACCATCCGTCGGAGAGCTCGGAGTTGATCAGCTTCTCGGCCCTGACCGGGTCGACGGGGTCGCAGGTGCGGGCCAGCGACCAGGACCTCTTGAGGAGTTCGTCGCGGGCTTCGGCCGACAGCGCGCCGGCCCGTCGGCGCAGTTGCTCGACCGACATGTCGCGACTGTGCCAGCGGAAGTGGGGCAACACGTGGAACTCGAAGACGTCGCCCTCCGCCGCGAGCAGCAACGGCTCGGCCGCGGGCGCCAGTTCGGCGTAGGCCTCGGGCCGGACCGGCTCCACGGAGCCGAGTGCGGGTGTTTCCCATTCGGCCACCTGCTCCGATGCGGCGGTGGTCGTCGCAGGCGCGTCGTGCCTGCGACGACGGCGGTCACGCCACCATTCACGCCACCGGGCGAACAGCCCCTTCTTGCGTGCGTTCGTCATCGAGGTATCCCTTCGTTGCGGTCGGCGGTGGTTGATCGAAAGGCGATGGATCGGACGGCGGCCGTCAGATGGCGGCCAGGACGCGCCGGAGTGTCATGGAGTTCCTGTGGCGCGGCAGCCAGACCCGGTTCAGGTGGAACCGGGCGCGTCCTTTCAGCGGACCGGTGAAGATCCGGGGGGCGAGGGACTCGTAGAGCGTGGCGAGGTCCTCGTTGTCCGCGCCGTCCGCGTCCGGCAGCCAGCGGGCCAGCAGATTCCAGGCCCGGGTGGAGGTCTCCCCGGTGATCAGGGCGCGGTTCAGGAGCGTGACGAGCAGCTCGGCGTGCTTGTCGTTCGCCAGCGCGAGTTCGGCGAGAGCGGGCCGGCCCGGCCGGTCCGCACCGACCGTGTACCGGCCCAGGGCGAGCATGGTGCGGACGGCATGCCGCGGCAGGTGTTCGTCCCGTGCCGTCGCCCAGCGGTCGAGCTCGGCCATCACCTCGTCCACACGGCCGGCCAGGAACAGCCAGGCCGTGGAGAAGGCGATCGAACTGAAGCCGGCCTGTTCGGGCTTCCGGCCGAGCCTGCCCAGCTCGGCCAGGGTGGCCGGTACGTCACGCAGGCCTATCGACGTTCCGTAGGCCTTGGCCGCGCTGTCCTGCAAGGCCATTCCGGGGCTGCGAGCCCAGTCCTGCACACGCGAGGCGACCCGGTCCGCCGCACCGCCCTCGGCCGCGGCCATCTCCAGTGCCAGGGCGGCGCACACCCGGCGCACACCGGAGTCCGACCTGGCCCACGGACCGACGCGCCGCTGGTAGACGAAGTCGAAGTCGTGCCCCATGAGGAGGCCGACCAGCTGGGCGACCCGGACCCGGACGCGTTCCCGGCCGGGACCGCGTCCGCCGACCAGGAGATCGAGCCAGTCCAGGAGCGGTATGCGCAGCCGGCTGTAGGCGTCCCAGGTGCTCTCCAGCATGGTGTGCAACAGCTGGTCGTGCACCAGCAACGCATGCCGGAAGGTGCTCCGGGCGTCGGCCGCGGCCGCCTCGGAGGCGCGCATCTCCTGAGGTACGAGCCGGTTGATGTTCTGCTCGGCCATGTGATGGACGAGGTCCTCGTCCGCGACTCCGAAGTGGGGCAGCATGATCCGGCTGAGCAGGTCGCCCGCCTCGACGACGTCGGACAGCGGGTGTCCGTTGAAGAACGCGTAGGTGATCCGGAACGCCTGGTGATGAGGGGCCGGCATCCCGGTGTCGTCCCGCCCGGCGTCCAGCCCGAGCATCTCCCTGGCGAGCAGCCGCAGCCAGTCGCGCCAGCGGCCGATGACATCCCCGAGGTCCTCGTCCGGGGCGTGGATGTTCTCCGTCAGGACCCGGGCCAGCTGGACGACCCCGGTCACCGAACGGGCCAGCCCCAGTGTGCTCCGCAGCTGTTCGTCGCCGGTCACCCGGGCGAGGAACCGTGACACGCTGTCCGTGTCGCACCGCGGCCCGCCGTCCTCCTCGTCACGCCGGCAGCGGAGCCGGTGGCGGGTGACCAGGGCCGTGAGATGTGCTTCGAGCACCTTCAAGGAGTCGGGCCCGTGGTGTTCGAAGACGCGGGCGTCGCCCGCCGTGCCGGGGAAGCCGGACTGCGGGCCGGTGACGACCAGGTACGCGTCCGCCCGGACCGCCAGCTGGGCCAGGCGGTCCAGCGTCTGCTTGGTGACGGGCCGGGCACCCGCCTCCACCAGGTACCCGTGGCCCTTCTCCAGCACGTCGGCCGCCTGTTCGCAGACGCCCTGGACCACGTCGGCGTCCTCGCGGTGGAGCGTGCTGACGGCGTACCGGGGCTGGCTCCGCCGGATGAGGGCGGCCGTCGCCGTGGCCCGCCGGCCGGTGCCCTCCTCGCCGTACAGCACGATCACGTGGTGCTGTTCGAGGCTGCTCTCCAGCTCGTCCTGGCCGGGGACGGGGACGTAGATCGCCGTGACGATGTCCTCGGGGAAGGGGACCGCCTGGACTTTGGTCCGGTGCGGACCGCCCTCCGCGCCGTACATGCTCTCGATGTAGACGGCATTCCCGTTCGGGCCGAGGCTGACGGGACTGCGGTTGGACTTGATGAGGCTGTGGTGTTCCCGGACGGCGCTGGACTCCTCGAAGGAGACCGGCTGTTCGGGCACGGGTTTGCCGTCGGCCGGGGCCTGTGGGCCGTCGGCGGCGGACCGCTTCCCGCCCTGCTCGTCCGGCGGCCGTCCGGCCGCCGGATCGGCGCGCGACGAGGCGTCGCCGTCGGGGGCGCGCTCCCCGCCCCCGGACGCCCCGGCCGGTCCGGGGGCGTCCGGTGCGGGCGGTGTGGGCGGGGCGTCCGGTGCGGGCGTGGGGGTTTCCGAGGGTCCCGGCGCCGGCTCCTCCCCTGCCTGATCGTTCATGCCGGCCGCCTTCCGTCACCATCCTGGTCACGGGAGGTCGCGCCCTCGTTGTAGACCGGGTTGATCCCGACCGGGCTACGGGAGAACTGCGCGTTGGGACCCACGTTGAAGCCGGCCGCGGCGTCGCGCCTCTGCTCCGGCTCCTTCTCGGGCACGTGCCGCCGGAGTTCGTCGGTGAGGATGTCCAGGTCGTGATGGGCGTATCCCTCACGCAGGTGCATGACCTGACGGTTGGCCAGCCCGGCCAGGGCCGGCGGGAGTTTCTCCGCCCGGGGCAGGGCCGCGTCCAGGAGCACCGGAATGACGACCTTGTTCAACGCGAGGGCGGTCGCGATCTCGTCGTGAACGTAGTCCTTGGGCACGTCGATCCTGCGCATGCCGGTCTTCTCGTCGCGGATGTCGAGCCAGCGCGACCCGATCAGGCCGAGGAAAACGACGCACGACTCCAGTTCCCGGCGGAGATGGTCGGGGAAATCCGTCCCCGGCCTCATCGCCCGGCGGTCCCGGAATACATTTCCCTCACCGAAGACGCTCACGAGCCGTTCGTCCACGAGTTCAGGGGCCCGCTCCCCGTCACCCGTCCTGTAGTTGATGAAAATTTTGGCCATCGGGTGACTCCTCACTGGTGGTGCGCAGAGCGCTTTCGGGCCTGCCGCGGACAGATCGGCGACATGCCTGTGTCTGGCGAGATTTTCAGCATGGGAAGAGTGGGTCAATGCGTTTCCCCGGCCCCATTTCCCGGGGAAACGGAACACTCATCCGGAGCCGGAGACGAGGCAGGACGGCAGGCGGCAGCGCGTTTCCCGGTACGCCGCCGGCCGGGAACGGCGCGTCACCGCTCCGTTCCGTGCCGTGGTGGAGATGAGATGAAGAAGGGTGGAACCGGCCAGGGACCACGCGTCCGGGCCGGACACGGGATCGTGATCAGGGAGCGGGCCACGGTCGCCGGCCCGTGGTGTACAGGGGGCCGCGGTCAGCCGCCCGTGGTGTGCAGGGCCTCGGCGATACGGCCGGCGGCGAGCCGGGCGTCGGGATCGCGCGGCCAGCGGTTGAGCCGGCGGGCCAGTCGCTGGAGATCGGCGCGGATGGTGGCCGAGTCGACCACCGACACCGAGGAGGTCACCGCCTCCACCACCGCACAGGCAGGCTTCAGCTCTCCCGCCTCGGCGAGGGCCAGGGCGAGCCGGGCCGCGTACCGGGCCCTCGCCCTGCGAGCCCGTATCGGGACGGCGTCGAGGCTGCCCTCGAGACGGCCCACGGCCTCGGTCGTACGCCCGAGGTCGTGCAGACACCATCCGGCGACGAAGTCGGCGAGTCCGGCGAGGTGCATGCTGCCGATCACCGGATCGCTGCCGGCGGCCGGCGGGTCCGACTCGTGGTCACGGGCTGCCCGTGTCATGAGTTCGGCGGCGCGGTCCAGAGCCCGGAAGCACGCGGCGTCCTCGCCCAGCAGAGCGTGCCCCTGGGCTCTGCGCTGGGCGGCGAGGCCCCGGATGCGGGTGCTGCGCGACCGTTCCTCAGCGGTGCGCGCGTACTCCACGGTGGCCCGCCCGTCCATCCGGTACAGCGCGACGTCGGCCCGCCGGACCAGGGTGTAGGCGGCGAACTCGGTGTCACCGCCCGCGTCTGCGAGCGCCACGGCGCGGTCCGTCCACCACAGTGAGGCCCGCTCGTCACCGGCCTCCTGGGTCATCCATCCGGTGTACTCGGCATACCGGGCGGCCAGCCGCAGCGCCGCCGCCCGGTCGGCTTCGCGCGAGGCGCCGTGGGCGAGGCCACGCAACGCGTTCATCGCGGTGACGAGGATCTGGGTGACGACCGCCGGGCCGAAGGACTGACCGAGGTTCCGGCACTCGGCGAACAGCGACGAGAAGTGCGCGAGCGCCTCCCTGCACTCGACGTCGAACGCCGAGGACGAGGCGAGCCGCCAGGACATCACCGCGGGGGTGCTGGAAGGATCGGCGAAAGCCTTCTCGTCGTAGGCCACGAAGTCGTTGCCCCGGTCGACCGACATGCGCAGCACCCAGGGCATGGACCATTCGGTCGGCGCTTCGGACGCGGGGAGAGCGGAGGTGTTCCTGGCCGGGAGCAGGGCGTTCAGCCGGCCGTCCGCCCCGAGCGCCCGATCGCAGGCACGCGCGAAATCCGGACTGGGATTCTTCTGCCCGCGCTCGACCTTGCTCAAATGCGCTTTCGAATAATTGATCGCCCGAGCAAGGTCGTCGAGCGATCGACCGGACGCGACGCGACGCTTTCGTAACTCCGCACCAAAAGAAATTGCCTGCATCATGCCCCCCTTCGGGAACGGAAGCTCTGCCCAGGCTCCCGCACCCCCGCAGTAATACTCTCGTCTTATCCAATACCTGATGGCTGAAACACATGAGGCCCGGCGGAATCATGACGCTCGGGTCCGGCCGCCCACGGCAGTGCGAGTCCGTCCTGATGGCGACGCGGAAGGAGGTGCAGATGCAGATGGAATACCGACTGGGTGGCCAGTTCTCCGCGCGACGTAATGATATTGCACGCGCCGAATTCGGCCGCCAGTTCGGCAGCGCGGCGCATAGTGGCTGCGGACACGGCCGGATCGACTCCGACGTCGGCGACATGAGTCTTGGGAATGACCAGCGTATGGCCCGCCGTCACGGCGGCCAGCGGCACGATGGCCAAGGAGTCCGGCCACCGCCGGACGACCCGGGCCGGGGCACGTCCGGCCACGATGGCGCAGAACGGGCACTTCTCGGGCGAGGCCGGACCGGTGTCCACGAGTCTCTCGCCGGGGACCTCTGTCGCGTCTGTCGTCACGTTCCGCTTCCTCGGGCTTGCATGTCATGACGGGGCGCCGGCTCGGACTCCGCGCGGCGGGCCCGTCCGTCCGGCCGACGGGGCAGCCGTACGGCGAGCGCCGAATGACCGGCCTCCGGCCGTGCCGCAAGGCATACCCCGGGCACACACGACCGGACACGTCCCCCGTCTCGCGCCGCCGGGACCACGGCACGGGATCTGCGGCACCGACCCGGCCGGGCGCTCGCCCGACAGGTTCAACGGCCGGGCGCCGACGATCCGTTCCCGGCACCGATGCGACCCTCCGCCCGTCCGTTCGGCCCGTCCCGGCAGGCCGGCCGATCGCACCGCCCGAGCAGCCGCCGACGGCGCCCGCCCGCATCGCCCCGGTCCGGTACTGCACGAGGGGCGAACGCGCGGGAGCCGGTGGCCGGATCCTGCGTCTGCCGCGCGGCGAGGCGGGGAACGGGGCTTCACCGGGATGCCGGTGATGGCCCGAAGGGCTCCGGAGCGGGCCGGAAGCGGATCGGAAGCAGATCGGTTCTGGCCACGGAAGCGGCGGCGCTGGTCACCTCGTAGGCGTCAACCGCCTTGCTCTGCCCCGCTGTTCACCGCCCGCTCAGGACGGCCGGGGCGGGCGCGGTGCACTGCCGTCACCGCTGGAGAACCCCATGACCGATGCAGAGCCGACGCCTCCCGCCGGGCGTCCCGACCCGCCGTCCACCCATCGCGCGCCGCCCTCCTACCAGGCCCCGGGGCTGATACCGCCGGGCGGCCCCGCCCGCACCTGGGGGCTCGTGGTCATCGCCACGCCCTTGCTGCTCGCCGTGCTCCTGGCCCTGATCGGCGGCCTGGCCGGAGGGTCGTCCGGGTCGTCGTCCGGGGCCTCCGGCTCCGGCTCCGACTCCGGCTTCTTCGGCTCGGGCACCTCCGGCTCGGACAGCGCCGGCACGGCCGGCACGGACGACCAGCCGGTCTACACCGACCCGACGACAGCGTCCGCATGGCCGTACGGAGACACCGGCTCCCCTGAGGCGACCGCGACCGACGGCTACTACGGCGACCCGACGGACACCGCCGTCTCCACCCCGACCGCGACCGCGAGCGGTGGCCCCGGCGACGTCGTCACCGCCTACTTCGCGGCGATCAGCTCCCACGACTACCGGACCGCCTGGAGCCTCGGCGGCAAGAACCTCGACTCCAGCTACGACAGCTTCGTCTCGGGCTACGCCACCACCGAGCAGGACACCGTCACCGTCGTGTCGGTGGCGGGCGACGAGGTGCAGGTGGCCCTCGAGGCCGTGCAGACGGACGGCACGACGAAGTCGTACGACGCCACCTACACCGTCCAGGACGGCGTGATCACCAGCGGCACGGCCACCCAGACCGGCTGACACCCACTTCGGGGCGTGCCCGCAGGGGTGCGCCCGCACGAGCGGAGCGCTGAACCACCATGGCCACACAAGTACTCGATCCCAGTCCTCCGAGCCCAGCACCGCAGGAGCCGCCGGAGCCCCGCGCGTACGCGCGCACCAGAGCCACCCGGCTGCTGTCCGCCGGCGCCTACCTCCATCCCGGCTACCGGCGCACCGTCATCCGGGAACTGCTCCGCAGGCGGTGGCGGGTCGTCGCGCCCTCCTACGGCTACGACGCCGTGTCGGTCCTCGCCCACGCCCTCGCCGCGCGCCGGCTGCGCCGCATCCAGTGGGCCGTCGCGGCCGGCGTGGACTTCGCGGTCCTGCTGCTGCTCAGCAACGGGGTGCTCAACCCCTTCCTCGGCGTGCTCCTGCTGTGCTGGGTGCCGTGGGCGGCGGCCTATCTGCGCCGGATCGTCACCCTGCACATCCTGATGACCCGACTGCGGGAGAGCGGCCCGGACGGCGGCTTCGACGGCGCCTGCCCGGCGCACCCCAAGCTGACCGACGCGCTCGCCCGCAAGATCGACCACGAGCAGGCCGGCCGCAGCGGACTGGTCTTCTACGGCGGCTACCGGCCCTTCGTCGGCGCGGGCCTGCCGCTGCGCGACTGGTCCAACGCGCAGTTGCTGCTCGGCGCCCCGAAGACCCGGCTCATGGCGCGCAAGAGCGCGGACGGCACCCCGCCCGACCTCGACACCGTCGAGCGCAGGCAGGTCGTCCCGTTCACCGTGCACGACATCACCAGCCAGGTCGCCGCCCGGCTGGCCGCCGATCTGCGCGACGAGACCCGCCCCGACGAGCGGATCGAGGGGCTCACCGTCGAGCAGCGCCGTTTCACCACCGCGATCCGCACCAACGACCGCACCACCGGCGCCGGCTGGTCCGACCTGCCCGGCGCGGACGACCTGCCCGACATCCACTGGCGGGAGGGCTACGACGCGGCCCGCGAGTACCTGTGCGTGCGCGTCGGGTCGTGGAACGAGGAGCTGGTGACCTCGATCTTCGTCGGGTTCGACATCAAGGGCAACACGCTGCACACCGAGTTCTACACCTATGTGCTCGCGCCGCTCGTGGCGGACTTCCACCTCGTGGACCAGTTGCCCGCCGCCGTCGACGGGCGGCTGGCGGTGCGGGTGGCGTGGGACATGTTCACGGCCATGGTGCGCTGGTGGATGTCGCTGTGGATGTGGCCGCTGCTGCTGGTCCCGGAGCGGTTCCTGCCGACGTGGGCGGCCCGGTGGACGCAGCCCTGGCGGGTCAGCAGGGCCAGGCGGGCCGCGGTCGCACTGCTGCTCTCGGACCGCACGACCGACACCAGCGAGTTCCGGATCGGCCGCTACGTCAACCGCTGGCGCAACTGCGGTGCGCTGGCGAGCGTCCGGGAACTGGCCACCAGCGAGACGTACCACCACTTCTTCCAGCAGTCCGACGCGGTGAAGTACATGCAGATCGTCGAGCGCCGGCTGCTCGAGAACATCGGTGCGTTCCTCTCCGAGCACGACGTGGACCTCGCCGAGCACAACCGCGCGCAGACCAACATCCTGCTGGGCGACAACAGCCAGAACTTCTTCGGCGGCGAGCAGAGCAACTTCGGCTACAACTACCAGCCCTCGAGCGGCGGTTCATCAGGAAAAGCGGGGACGTGACCATGAGCCAGGGAAACACCGGCGGCGACAACAGCCAGAACTTCTTCGGCGGCCGGCAGAGCGGTTTCGGCTACAACGTCCACAACACCCCGCAGGAGGACCGGCGGTCCGCCGAGGAGGAGGCGGCGCGCGCCGCCCAGGCCCGCGCGGACTACGGCCGCAGCCGCAGCGTCTTCGTCGTGCACGGCCGCGACGAGGAGGTGCGTACGGCGATGTTCGGGCTGCTGCGCCGGCTCGACCTGCGCCCGCTGGAGTGGGAGCGGCTGGTGCGGAGCACCGGGGGGACCGCGCCGTTCCTCGGCGAGGTCATCGAGAAGGCGCTGTCGCAGGCGCAGGCGGCGCTCGTGCTGCTCACCCCGGACGACGTCGCCAAGCTCCATCCGCACCTGCTGGGCGACAACGAGCCTTCCCACGAGACCCAGTTGACCGGCCAGCCCCGCCAGAACGTGCTGATCGAGCTCGGCATGGCGCTGATGGCCTACCCGGAGCGGACGATCATCGTGGAGGTCGGCCAGGTGCGGCCCGCCGCGGATCTCGGGGGTCGCAACGTGATCCGCTTCGACGGCTCCGAGACCGCCGTCTCGAAGATCGTCGAACGGCTCAAGGGGGCCGAGTGCGACCTGGACGACACCCGGCCGGACTGGCGTGACACCTCGTACTTCGAGAACCTGGCGGCCTACCGCCGGCTGGCCTGACCGGCCGTACGAGGGGGGCGGGGGCTTCGGGCCCCCGCCCCCCTTCCTTGCGCGCTACCGCTGCGGGCCCGACGCCAGGGCGGCCAGGAACGCGGCCAGCTCGCGCATGTCGATGCCCGCCAGGTCCTCGGGCCGCACGACGACGCGCAGTTCGCGGCAGATCGCGGCCTCCCGGGAGCGGGCCACGAAGGACATCAGGATCAGCCGGAGCAGGCTGTCCCGGTCGAGGTGGCCGAGGCGCGCCAGCCCGGAACCGGTCAACGGTATGGCCACCCGCTCCAGTTGGGCGTGCGTGCGCAGTGCGTCCCACAGCCCGGCCAGGCCCCGCCACAGGTCCTCCACGCCGGAGGAGGCCACGTAGTCGTTGCCGATCCGGCTGTAGGCCACGCCGAACACCAGCCGCGGCCGGGTGCCCAGCACCGCCACCGTGCCGACCGGATAGCGGTCGAGCTTGCCGAGCGGTTTGTCCGCCCGCTCCTCGCGCGCGACCGGCTCGGCCGGGGCGAGCGCCGCGTCCAGCTCCGCGTCGAGGCGGGCGACGTCGCCGCCGTAGCGGCGGTCGAGGAGCTGTGCCTGCACGCTGTCGCCGTTGATGACCCGGCCGCCGGCCGACAGGGTGTCGAAGGTGTCGCAGAAGCCGACGACCAGGTGGGCCGGCTGGTCGAACAGGTCGCCCGTCTCGACGACCACCGTCATGTCGGGCCGCCGGAACACCTGCCGTACCCGGACCGCGGGACGGGACCGCAGCAGCCCCCAGCCCAGGCAGGCGCCCACCGACAGCCCGACGACCGCGCCGGACGTGCTGTACGGCACGAACGGGCCCACGACCTGGGACACGGCGGACAGCCCGCCGAACGCCACCATCGTGTCGCGCACGAATTCCTGCCGGGCGCGCCTTGTACCACGCCGGAGGGCGCTCCGGGGCCGTATCGGGCCCATCGGGGCCAGTCCACCGGAATCACCCGAACTCATGGATTCCCCAAGACATCATGTTAATCTTTCAGTCACTATGGCTGACGCAGAGTGACGCTGAACCGCCGGGGGGCGACGCGGATGGCCGGTGCGAGAGCACGTATCCGGGTGAAGGTACTGGGCCCGGTCCAGCTCGAGGTCGACGGAATTCCGGTCCGGCTGACGCCGCTGACCGTACGGCTGCTGGTCCGCCTGGTGGCGGCCGGCGGCGAGGCCGTGCCGGTACGGCAACTCCGCCGCGACGTGTGGGGACTCGCGGACGAGCCCCGCCACCTGGACCAGCGCAACCGCAACGAGGTCCAGAAACGGGTCCTGGAGCTGCGCCGGGCGCTGGCCCCCGGCGCTCCCGGCGCCCCCGGCCAGGACAGCGCGGGAACGCATGTCCTGCGCACCGAGCAGCAGGTCACCGTGCAGGGCCCGGAGACCGCCTACCGGCTGGTGCTGCGGCCCGAGGAGCTGGACAGCGCGCGGTTCACCGCGATCGTGAACGACGCCCTGCTCGCGCCCCCGGCCACCGCCGCCCACCGGCTGTCCGAGGCGCTGTCCCTGGTGCGCGGCCGGCCGCTGGCCGAGGTCAACGGCGAGGGGTTCGCGGTGCCCTTCGTCCGCCGCCTGACCGCCCTTCAGGACGCGGCCCGCCGTGAGCTGGTCCGCGTGCAGACCGACCTGGGACGGCCCGAACTCGCCCTGCCGGTCGCCGAACTGATCGCCCACGAGCATCCCGACGACGCCGAGGCCGCGCGCGTCCTGGACGCCCTGCGCGCGGAGCTGCGCGCCCGGCACGGGGCCGAACTGCTGCGCCACCGGGTGCCGTTGGACGGGCAGCGGGCCGATGTGGTGCTGGTGCGGGGCGACCTGTTCGACCAGGCGGACTGCAACCTGGTGATCGGGTTCACCGACACCTTCGACACGGAGACCGCCGAGGATCTCGTGATCAGCCGGGAGAGCCTGCAGAGCCAGCTCGTCGACCGGCTGTTCGCCGGGAAGCGGCGCCTGCTCGACGACCGGCTGCGGGCGGGGCTGCGGGCGGTGAAGCCGGTGGCCACCGAGACCGTACGGGCCAAGCCGCTGGGCCGCCGGGTCCGCTATCCGGTGGGCACCACCGTGGTGGTACCGGTCGAGGGCCGCCGGGTGTTCGCCACCGCCTACTCGCGACTCGGCAACGACCTGGTGGCCAGGTCCAACCACGCCGACCTGCGGCTGAGCCTGGAGAGTCTGTGGGCCTCGGTGGCGGTCAACGGCCTGTTCAAGCCGGTCGCCGTCCCGCTGATCGGCTCCGGCCTGGCCCGGGTCACCGACCTGGACCGGGGCCAGCTGGCCGCCCTGATCGTGGACTCGTTCATCGAGGCCTGCCGCCGCTACCCCGCCCTGACCCCCGAACTCCGGATCGTCATCCTGCCCCAGGAGCTGGCCCGGACCGACCTGGCCCCGGTGGAGCAGCACTTCGAGGACCTGGTGCTCGGCCTGCGCGCGGCCGACTGACGGCGAAGGTGAGACCGGGCGGCGGCCCGGACGTGTCCCCCGGGTCGGCGGGCTGCTCCGCATCTGTCCGTTCCCCCTTCGCGGCATCGTCCGCCGTCCGCGCCTCGCGCCGCTTCGCCCGGCCTCACCGCCGTCCACGAGACCACCCCGCCCGCTTCCGCCGGCACCCTCCAACCGCTTCCGATCCGGTTCCGGAAACCGCGGACATGCGTTGTCCCCGGAACCGCCCGCGCGTTCGAGGTGTCGTACTCGCCGGGGGTGCGGAAGGACGGGCCCTCCCGACCGTTGGGTCCCGCACGGAACGGGTCTATCGTCGGAATCATGGGGCCAGGAGGAGGAGGACGGCCGGTGATGCCGCAGGACGAGGCCGTGATCGGCTGCACGGGGAAGGTGCTCATCGGAACGCGCGGTTCCACCGGCCCCGGTGAAGTCCTGGTGCGGGTCAGGGGCGGCCTGGAGACCTTCCTCGCCTGGTCGGAGGAGCCCCTGCCCGTCGGCGCAACGGTGCTCGTGATCGAATCACGAGGATGCCGCGAGGTCTGCGTCATCGAGTGGGTGGATCCATTGGACGCGCTCGGCGACAGCGCCGAGGCCAGCTGAGGAGAGACAGGAATGTTCGGATACCGCGTACCCGCTCCCGACGAGGCGATGTTGATCTCGGGGGGCAGGCGGGGACTGGGGGGCGCGCCGTTCCGAGTGGTCACGGGGCACGGCAAGTTCGTGCTGCCGGTCGTACGGAAGGTCCGTTTCCTCACCCTGTCCATGTGCGAGTCCGAGGTCACCGAGACCTGTGTGACCAGGCAGGGCATCTCCCTGCACGTCCGCGCGGTCATCGCCTTCAAGGTCGGCAACGACCACGAGAGCATCATCAACGCGGGCCAGCGGTTCCTCTCCGACCAGGAGCAGATGTCGGTGCTGACCGGCCGGATCTTCGCCGGTCACCTGCGGGCCATCATCGGCTCCATGACGGTCGAGGAGATCGTCACCGAGCGGCAGAAGCTCGCGGCGGAGGTGCTGGACACCTCGAAGACGGAGATGGCGAAGATCGGCCTGATCGTCGACTCGCTGCAGATCCAGTCGATCGACGACGGCGACACCGGCTACATCGATGCGATGTCCGCCCCGCACAAGGCCGCCATCCAGCGGCAGGCGCAGATCGCCCAGGCCCAGGCCACCCAGGCCTCCGTCGAGGCGGAGCAGGCGGCGGCCCGCAAGCAGGCCGAGTACGCCCGGCAGACCGCCATCGTCAAGGCCGAGTACTCGGCCGAGGTGGACCGCGCCCAGGCGCAGGCCGGCCAGGCCGGACCGCTGGCACAGGCCCACGCCCAGCAGGAGGTGCTCGCCGCCCAGACGGAGCTGGCCCAGCGCCAGGCCAAGCTGCGCCAGGAGCAGCTGGTGGCCGAGGTCGTCCGGCCCGCCGAGGCCGAGGCCGAGCGGGTCAGGATCCTGGCGGCCGCCGAGGCGCAGCGGATGAAGATCCAGGCGGAGGCGGCCGCGTCGTACGACCGGGTCGCGCTGGACCGGATGCTCATCGACCAGCTGCCGCAGATCGTCAAGGAGGCCGCCGGCGGCCTCGCCGGTGCCAACGTCAACGTCCTCAACGGCGCGGACGGCCTCGGCGAGATCGCGGCCGGCCTGGTGTCCCAGGGCCTGACGATCCTCGACTCGGTCCGGCAGAACCTGAGCGGCCAGGACTCCGACGGCCAGCGCCCCGACGGGCAGCGCCCCGAAGGCCGCCGCTCCGGGGAGGGCGAGGGCAACGGCAGCAGCCTGCTTCAGCTGCCCACCGGCAAGGGGCGGAAGTCGGACGACGGGCCGGTGGACGTCGACTGAGCGCTCCGCTGGAGGCGCCGCGGCCTGTGGAAGCGCCGCGGCAGGCCGTCGGTCGGCTGCGGCGCCGTCGTGGCCGGTCGCGCGGTTCCTCCCCCAGCGCCCCTTCGGGGGCGCTGCCGTCAGCCGGTGCCGGTCAGGTCGCGGCTGGTGTCCCACAGGCGTGCCGCCGCGTAGGTGTCGGTGAGGTGGTTCCACAGCGGTTCGTTTCGGGGTCTGCCCCGCAGGCCGAAGACGCGGGGTCCCCACAACTGCCCCCCGCGCACGGTGGGGTCGAGCACCGCCCGGACCGCGGGCCAGGCGCCGGCGTGCTTGCCCTGGACGAGGAGGGCGGCCGGTGCGCCGGAGAGCCGCGCACCGGCGGTCCGCACCTGGACCGGCGGCCGTGCCGGGGTCAGGGAGTCCAGCGCGCCCCCGGGATGGACCACCACGCTCGCCACCGGGCTGCCGGCCGCGCGCAGCCGCCGGTCGAGTTCGAGGCCGAAGTGCATCTGCGCCAGCTTGGAGCGTCCGTAGGTGCGCTTGGGCCGGTAGTCCTTCCGGGACTGCAGGTCGTCGAGGTCGAGCCGCTCGGACCTGGCCGCGAAGCTGCCCATGGTCACGACGCGGGCCGCCGGTGCGGCCGACAGCAGGGGCAGCAGCCGGTGGGTCAGCGCGAAGTGCCCGAGGTGGTTCGTGCCGAACATGAGCTCGTGGCCGTCCCCGGTCTCCCGGCGGGGCGGGGCGTCGAGCGCGACGCCGGCGTTGTGGACCACCGCGTCGAGGTGGTCCACGTCCAGTGACTCCACCGCCGCTCCGAGCGACGGGAGGTCGGCGAGGTCCAGCCGTACGGCCCGCACCCGCGCGCCGGGGACCCGTGAGCGGATCGAGGCCGTGGCGGCTTCGGCCTTCGCGGGATTCCGGCTGCCCAGGACGACGGTGGCCCCGGTCGCGGACAACTGCTCCGCGACGAAGTACCCGATGCCGGCGTTGCCGCCGGTGACCAGGAAGACCCTGCCGTCGGCACGCGGGAGCCGTCGGACGTCCCAGGGCGGGGTGGAGGGCGTGGACGACATGGCGGCGGGGCTCCCTTGCTGTCGGAGGCGGCTGCGGCCGCCCGGCAGGGCGGCTCGGCACCCACGGTTCCAGCGGCCCCCGACACATCGCCTACGGACCACCGACAGCCCGCCGACACGGAGCCGGCCCCGGCCGCGGGCTCGCCTCCACCGCCTCGATGGACTCAAAAATCGAACACGTGCTTGAATTCGGTCATGCGATCGTTTCCCGTGGACCTGGCCCGGGCGCAGCAGGAATGGAGCGCCACCTACCGGCAGCTCGCCGCGCGGCCCGGGCGTACCGAGTTGCGGCGGCGGCTGTACCGGCTGTCGGCGGAGGTGTTCTTCCATCCCTACTGGGGGCACCGGCGGCCGAGCCCCGCCGCGTGGCGGGAGCTGCGGGACCTGGGTCGGTCGGACCGGGCCGGGAGCTGAGGAGGCTCGGATGGCGGGCTGGAGTGCGGGACCGTACGTCCCGGATGATCCTGAAGGCATGTCCGGACCGATACGGGTGATCGTGCATCCACCGTCGCCGACGGGCGGCCGGCGCGTGCGCGTGGACGGCGAGATCCTCGGGCTGGCGCACAACGTGACCGACGTCGCCGAGTTCCTGCGCCGGGCCGGATTGGAGATCGACCCGGCGGAGGTGGCGCGGGTGCCGTGGATCGACTGGCGGGGTGGCGGGCCGGAGTGGTGGGGGCCGGAGACGTGACGGCCCCGGGTGGCCGTGTCCGCTTGGGTGCCGGGCAACGCACGAGGCCCGTCCAGTGTGTGGACGGGCCTCGGGATGGAGCGCCGGGCAGGCCTTGCACCTGCATTTCCCCGCAGGAAGCGGGGCGTCTTTCCTTGGACCACCAACGCAGTGGTGGACGGACCGGATCGGGCCGACCAGCTCTGGATTGATCATAGCCCATGCGGGTGAGGTGTGCGGTCCAGGTAGTAGGCGCGGCGCGTGCCCGGTTCCCCCTCCGGGCCGGAGGTCCGGGCGGCGGTGACGGTCCGCCAGCAGACCGCGACCGCCGCTTTGAAGAACGCGGACGCGGACTCGGGTTCGTGGTCGGCGGCGGTGACCTCGACCAGCAGCCGCTCGGGCTCCTGGATCTTCTCGGCGGTGGTCTCCGACGCGGGCCGGTTGGGGAGGTCGGTGCCGGGTTCGGGCCGCGGGCGGCGGGCGGCGCGTACGGGGGTGGCGGGGCCGGTCGCGGGGGGCAGGGTGGTCGCGGCGACGATGATCTCCAGATGTTCCGCGAAGTGCGGGCCCGGTACCGGGATTTCGAGGTCGGGGTGGAGGTCGTAGCCGATGGCCACGGCGGTGGCCACGAAGTCGATGACCGCGGCCGCGGTCGGGGTGTGCCGGCGGGGGGTGGCCCGGGTGAGGCTGCTGAGGACGCGCAGGACGGTGGGCAGGCTGGTGTCCGCGGTCACCAGGCGGTACGCCGGGGCGTCGCCCTCGTGGGCCGGGTCGCCGCCGTCCGGCACGTGGGCTCCGGCCTGGGCCTGCCAGAGGGCGGCGGCGTGGGTGTCGCCGCGGGCGAGGTGCTGGAGGTAGAGGCAGTACGACGGGGGCTCGTCACCGGCGCCGGCCGCGTACTGCCACCAGAAGCGGGCGCCGTCGTCGGCGCCGGCGAGCTGGAGGGCGCAGCCGAGGATCCAGGCGGCCCGCGGCTGCGGCAGCTGGTCGGTGAGGAAGTCGGCGAGCTGGTCCGGCGTGCAGTGCGCCACGACGGCCTCGCACAGAGCGGCGAGGCGCTGTGCGGCGCCGTCGTCGGCCAGGTCGGGTCCGTCGCCGTCCCACAGCAGCCGGCCGTCGTCGGTGAAGGCGGGGTAGGCCATGTCGTCGTACGGAACGACGTCGGCGGGGACGTGCGGGTCGGGCAACAGCAGGGACTGGGCGAGAAGGTCGTCGATGATGCTCATGGCCGTGGTGATCACTCCAGGGTGCCGGTGGTGGGGGTGGCGGCGGCGGTCTCAGCGCTGTCGGTGCCGTCGGTGCCGTCGGTGCCGTCGGTGCCGTCGGTGTGGAGGTAGAGGCCGGTCAGCGCTCCCCGGGCGTGGTGGTCCAGGGTGTGGGTCATGGCCGGGGTCAGGCCGACGATGCCGGGCACGGCGTCGGGACCGACGCCGCACAGGTGGCGCAGCACGATGACGTCCATCTGGTCCTGGGGCAGCCGGGCGATCGCGTCGAAGAACTCCGCCATCGTGTCGATACGGCTCTTGCGCTCGCCCAGGTCGGCGATGCCCGCCTGGGCGACGGTGGCGAAGGCCGCCTGGCGCAGGTCGGGGTGCCCGTCCTGGCGGACGGCCCGGGACATGACCCGGGAGCGCAGCATCTGCCAGGCGTGGCGCGGGGTGTCGGGGCCGGAGAGCGCGACGTCCCAGGTGAGCCAGAGGATGTCGAAGGTCTCCCCGACAGCGCGCTGGGCCCGGTCCTCGGACTGCAGGAAGGCCCGCGCGTAGGCGGTGTACGGCCGGCGCATGGTCTGGGTGAAGCCGAGGTGCGCGACGGGCGGTTGCTCGGGGCCCAGCGGCTGCACGGCGCGGATGCGGTTCTCGATCCAGACCTGGTTCTTGTCCGCCTCCCGGGCGGCCGCGGTCCACAGGCGGCGCAGCGGCCACGGCGGCAGGTCCAGGGCCTTCACCACGCTGTAGGTGATCTCCCAGCCGGGGTAGTAGCCCTTGCCGCGCAGGAGTTCCGAGAGTCGTGTCTTGGAGTAGCCGGAGCGGCTGACGAGTTCATCGAGGGTCAGCCCGCTGGCGACGAGCCGGTTGCGGACCGGTTCCAGCCAGGTGCGGTGGGCGACGCCGACCTCCTCGCCGATGGGTTCCGGCGGGCGGCCGCGGCGACTGTGCGGGTCCGACCCGGGCTGTTCGGGCACCTCTGGCTGCTTCACCGTGACGGCTCCTCGCTCCCGACCGGAGCCGCCGGAGGGCGGGGCGCCGGGGCGGGGAGCGTTGGTGCGGGAAGCGTTGGTGCGGGAAGCGTTGGTGCGGGAGGCGTCGGGCCCTGCCCGGGGTCCGTGCCGCCGGGGGTGCCCGGTGCGGCGCAGATCTGCTGGACGAGGAGTCCGAGCGAGGGCAACAGCGCGGCCACCGCCGCGAGTTGTCCCATCGCGGTCATCACCGTGCTCCACACGAGGACCGCCGCCAGTACGGCCACGGTCATCATCTGCCTGTTCGTCATCTCACCTTCCCTGCGCGGGAGAAGCGTCTGGAGTTGGACGACAGCATGGTGGGACGACCGGGTGCCACTCAATGTGATCATGAGATTACGGAACAATCGCACCTCGCGGGCGCGGCCGGCAGGCCGGGCGCCCCGGCACCCGCGGTGGGCCGGTTTTCTTTACGCACTCCTGACGCCGGCACCCGCATCCCGGGAGGGCCCCGAAGTGTCCTCATCCTTGTCCGGATTCTTGTCCGGACCACGTCGAGAATGGAGTGTGTGCCCATGGACGGCGCCGTTGTAGGGGTCGTACTGGTGGTCGTGGCGGCCCTGCTCGTGCTGCGCAGCGGGATGCGGGTGGTCAACCAGGTCGAGCGTGGGGTCGTGTTCCGCCTGGGCAAGGCGCAGCCGGAGTTCCGGCGCCCCGGGATCACCTTCCTCGTCCCGTTCGTCGACCGGATGCGCAAGGTGAACGTGCAGGTGGTCACCATGCCGGTGCCCACGCAGGAGGGCATCACCAAGGACAACGTGTCGGTGAAGGTGGACGCCGTCGTCTACTTCCGGGTCACCGACCCGGTCCGCGCGGCCATCGAGGTGCAGGACTACGTCTTCGCCGTCGGCCAGGTCGCCCAGTCCTCGCTCCGCTCCATCATCGGCAAGAGCGACCTGGACGACCTGCTGACCGACCGGGAGCGGCTGCACGAGGGGCTCGCCCTGATGATCGACAGCCCGGCCGCCGAGTGGGGCATCCACATCGACCGCGTCGAGATCAAGGACGTACAGCTCCCGGAGTCGCTGAAGCGGTCCATGTCCCGGCAGGCCGAGGCGGAGCGGGAGCGGCGGGCCCGGGTCATCACCGCCGACGGTGAGTTCCAGGCCGCACAGCAGCTCGCCAACGCCTCCCGGATCATGTCGGAGACCCCGGAGGCGATGCAGCTGCGCCTCCTGCAGACCGTCGTCGAGGTCGCCGCCGAGAAGAACTCCACGCTCGTGATGCCCTTCCCGGTCGAGCTGCTGCGCTACTTCGAGCGGGCGACCAAGCGGCTCGACCAGGAGGTCGAGAAGAACGAGCGCGAGCTGGACGGGCCGGACGGCTCGGCCGCGCTCAAGGCCGGGATCGAGCAGATCGCGGCCGTCGCCGACAGGTTCGGACCGGCGGCGGAGCTCACGGCGCCGCGGGAACCCGCGACGGAGCCGTCCGCTCCCGTCGAGCGGCCGTAGCCGGCGCCAGTGTCACGGTCAGTGACACGAGCGCCATGAACGTCATCGCGGCGGCGGGCGAGGTGAGTTGGGCGACCGAGCCCGCCGGCGTGGCGCTCAGCCCCTGGAGGGTCAGCATGCCGGCCGAGTGCAGACCGAGGGCGTGGCCGCCGAGTTCGTCCGGGGTCAGCCCCATCAGCCTCTCCTGCTGGACCAGGCTCGCGCCGAAGCCACGGAGGCAACGGTGGCGCAGGCGGCGGCGAGCACCAGGGGCGGGCGCAGGAAGAGGACCAGGTAGGGCGTGGCCAGGAGGAGCAGCAGCGGGGTGGCCGTGCGGGTGCGGACGGCGGGCGGCGGCAGCCCGCTCATCATGTTGAACAGCGAACGCCCCGGCAGGTAGCCGTCCTTGTCGAGGATCTCGTTCAGCAGCCCCCAGCGGACCCCGCCGCCGAGCGAGGCGACGAGGCCCAGCAGGAGGACGACGGCGAGCAGCGCCCCGGCCGGGAGGCCGGGCAGCGCGAGGCCCGCGGTGCCGACGGCGAAGGTGAGCGAGATCGCGGCGAGGGTGGTGCGCGGGGGCAGCCGGTCGGCGCCGGAGAGCAGGAGGGTCGCGCCCAGCACCTGCGCCAGCGAGGGGCCGAACATGCTCAGCGCCGAGAGGAGGGGCGAGCCGGTGGTGCGGTAGACGAGCGTGCCGAGGGCGAGCCCGCCGACGGTACCGGCCGCGTTCCGGGCGGCTGGGCCGAGGCGCTGGACTCGGTGCGGCCGGGGCGGACCCGCTGGCTCGGCTCCAACCGGCTCCAGGTCAACCTGCACGAATACCCGCCCCGCGAGATCTCCGGCGCCGGCCTCCTGCTCGTCCCGGTCACGCCGAAGTCCGGCTGGGCGGCGCCCGCGCCGGGGTGCTGGTCCTGCTCGACGCGCCCATGAGCACGACCCCCCTCACGGCGGTGACCGGGCAGGGGCTGGGCTCGGTCGGCCGGCATCTGCGGGTCCTGCCCGACGCCGGGCTGGTGGAGCGGCGCCGGGCCGGACGGTCGGTGCTGTACTCACGGACGGCGGCGGGGGACGTGCTCGTGGAGGCCGGACCCCGGACCGCCACCCGACGGAGTTAGCATCCGCCTATGACGACTTCCGAGAACAACGGGTCCGTGCTCGACGTGGAGATCGCTGCGCTGCAGGGCGGCTCCGCCGGTCTGCCGGGCTACGGCGGCAAGGCCGTGCTCATTGTCAACGTGGCCTCCAAGTGCGGCCTGACCCCGCAGTACAACGGCCTGGAGAAGCTCCAGGAGCGGTACGCGGCGCAGGGCTTCACGGTGCTCGGGGTGCCCTGCAACCAGTTCATGGGCCAGGAGCCCGGCAGCGCGGAGGAGATCGCGGAGTTCTGCTCGGCGACGTACGGGGTGACCTTCCCGATGACCGAGAAGGTCGAGGTGAACGGCGAGGGCCGACACCCGCTCTACGACCGCCTGGTCGGGTTCGCCGACGCCGAGGGGTACACCGGGGACATCCGCTGGAACTTCGAGAAGTTCCTGGTCGGCCGGGACGGACAGGTCCTCGCCCGGTTCGCGCCGCCGACCGAGCCGGAGTCGGCCGAGGTCGTGGCGGCGGTGGAGGCCGCCCTCGCCTGACCCCGGGTTGACCTTGCCCCTGGGGCAGGGACGAGCCTCCTGGTCACCGGGCGGAACCGATCCGCCCGGTGACGGAGGATGCGGCCGTGGAGGACGTGGTGGACGCCGTGGACGAGGAGCTGCTCACGATCGGCGCGTTCGCGGCGCGCTCCCGGCTCTCGGCGAAGGCCCTGCGCCTCTACGACCGGCTCGGGCTGCTGGCCCCGGCGCACGTCGACGAGGTGACCGGCTACCGGTACTACCGCGCCGGCCAGGTCGAGCGGGCCCGGCTGGTGGCGCTGCTGCGCCAGCTGGACATGCCGCTGGCGAGGATCGCCGAGGTGGTCGAGGCGGCGGACACCGACCCGGACGGGGAAACGGCCGCCGGGCTGCTCGCCGCGTACTGGGCGGACGTCGAGCGACGGGTCGCCGGGCAGCGGACGCTCGCCGCATACCTCCGTGGACGGCTGTCCGGAGGGAGCACGGAGATGTACGGGACGTTCGCGGTGGAGACGGTCGAGGTGCCGGCGCAGGTGGTGATCACCGAGAAGCGGCACACCCTGGCGGACGAGCTGCCGGCCTGGATCGGCGCCTCGCTGGGCCGGCTGGAGGCGGCGGCGAGGGAGTGCGGGGGCGTGACCGGGGCGCCGTTCGTCGTCTACCACGCCGAGGTGTCCATGGAGAGCGACGGGCCCGCCGAGGCCTGTGTCCCGGTGGCGGACGAGGCGGCGGCCCGGGCCTGGGCCGAGCGGAACGGGCGGCCCTGGGAGACGGCGGTGCGCGTCGAGCCGGCGTGCACGCTGGCGTACACGAGGATCAGCAAGGCACAGGTGGCGCACCCGCAGATCCTGGCTGCCTTCGAGGCGGTGGAGCGGTGGGTCGCCGGGCGGGAGGGCCTGGCGTACGACGGCCCGTGCCGGGAGGTCTACTTCGCGGACTGGGACGCGGCCGGACCGGAGGACCCGGTGTGCGACGTCGCGTTCCCCGTGCGGTGAGAGCCGGCGGGCAGGGCCGGGCACAAGCCGAGCCCCCTCGGCAAGGACGGCGGGCTGGTCGAGAGGGCTCTGTGTGACGCTTGTGCAGTTGTTTTCGTCGGGAGCGTGAAGCAATGGGCCAGCGAATGCCCCCTTACGCCTTGACCGAGGCCACGAAGGTGTTCCATGCGCCGGCCGGGAATGCGAGGACCGGGCCCTCCTCGACCTTGGAGTCGCGTACGGCGAGTCCCGCGGTCGTCGGCGACTTGACCTCGACGCACGCCCCGTTCCCTGCGGAATAGGAGGACTTCGTCCACGTCTCCGTGGCGCCCTGAAGCAGTGCCATGTCCACTCCTGTAGCGAGTTGCTGTGGTGCTTGCTGTAGTGCGATTCACGCCAACCTTGCTGACCGGTTGGCGTGATCGACGCTACTAGGCAACTTCCTCGCTTGGAGTACCCGTTCACTCGTCCGGATGGCATATTCCAGAGGAGACTTCCATGGGAGCGTTACGCCGGTGTACGATCCGGCGCCCTCCGTCCGGGAGGGCGTCCGGGACGGCTCAGCGGGCGTACTCCTTGGCCGCGTCGGCGATGAACTGCCGGGACTGCTCGACGTTCAGCGACTGGGCGCGCAGGTGCTCGTACATCACGGCGTACTTCTGCACGTCGTGGGCCTTCTCCAGGTAGAGGTCGCTGGTCACGCCCTCCAGGTAGACGACGCTGGAGTCGGCCGCGTCGGCGAACTCCAGGATCGCGTACTGGCCGTTGAGGCCGGGGTGGGCGCCGCACTCGAAGGGCAGCACCTGGACGGTGATGTGCGGCTGCTGGGACATCTCGATCAGGTACTCCAGCTGCTCGCGCATCACCAGCCTGCTGCCGACGAGCCGGCGCAGCGCGGCCTCGTCGAGCACCACCCACAGCCGGAGGGGGTTGTGCTCGGCGGTGATACGTTCCTGTCGCCGCATCCGGACCTGGACCCGCTTCTCGATGTCGGCGGCGGAGGTCTCCGGCAACGCGCCCTGCACCAGGGCCTCGGCGTACGCCCGGGTCTGCAACAGCCCGGTGACCAGCTGGGGTTCGTACACCCGCAGCGACTCGGCGTCGGTCTCCAGACCGATGTAGACGCTGTACGGGATGTCCCCGAACGCGTGCCACCATCCTTGCTGCCGCGAATCCCTGGCCATCTCCATCAGGGACTCGACGACCCGCTGGTCCTCGACCTCGTACACCCCGCACAGGTCGCGGACGTCGCGCTGACTGATGCTCCGGCGCCCGTTCTCCAGCCGGCTGATCTTCGACTGGGAGACGAGCAGCCGCTCCGCCACCTCCTCCGCCGTCATGCCCTTGAGCTCGCGGAGCCGGCGCAGCTCCTGGCCCAGCCGGCGTCGCCTGACGGTGGGATTGACATTGGACGCCACGGGACGTGCACCTCCGGCTGCCTGCCTGTAACTACCACTTTGCGTATCTGCTGTTGAGCAGACTGCCACCAAGGTGCTTCCTACCGCTGGGAAACAGCGGATATGCGGCGCGTACGCGTCAGTTCGGGCACGTTCCGGATTCTCCGGACGGCTCCGGACGGCTCCGGACGGAAATGCCGAGCGGGGCGGAGAGGCGCGTACTGCGTACGCCTCCACCGCCCCGCTCGGACCCGCGGCTCCCGAACCGGGTCTCAGGGGTGCCGTGTCGCCGGCTGTCGCCGGCTCTTGCTGCCGTGGAACAGCGGCTCAGTGCACCACGGCGCGCGCCATCGCGCCCGCACCTCGGCGCGGTTGCATCGGAACACCGCGTGCGGGTTCCGGCGCGGCGGACCTGACGCCTGGTCCGGCCGGGGCCGGGGCCGGGCTACGGCGTGGCTGGGCGGCCGCGCCGTTCTGCACGTCCATGACGGCGTGGGCCACGAGCCCGCCCATCGGGTCGTGCCGGATCAGGTCACGCAACCGGGAACGCGAGGAGCGGCCCTCGTTGCCCGGGTACAGGTGCTTGCCGAGACCGACCGCGTGGGCCAGTGCGGCGAGCGCCGCGGTCCGCGGGTCCGGCGGTACGCCGGTGCGGATCGCCGAATCCAACCGGCCACGGATCTCCCGGGTGACGGCGTTGTCCGTCGCCTGGTAGCGAGTGGTCGGCAGCACCCCGCACATCTGACCTGCCACGGCGGCGACCATGCCGCACCGTTCCAGATGCGCGAGATAGACCTGGCGAAGGCCGAGACGTGGCCCGCCGATCCAGTGAACAGCCCGTACGGGAGCGCCGCGCCTTCGCAGCAACTCCAACGCACAGTCCAAAGTCGGATCTCCAGTCGGCCGTGGCTGCACCACGGCGATACGATCCCCGTCTGGGGCTATCCGTCCGGCCAGCGCCAGCTCTACTAGCTGTGCTCCGGCCAGACCGAGGTCGAGCGACTGCGGCTGTGCAGTGGTACCCGTGGCCGGGTCCAGTGCCAGCAGCAGAAGCTCCTCCGGAATTGTTCTGCGGCTCCTGCCCATCCATGCCTCCCCGCGTGGATGAATGACAGGGTGACCCCTCTCACATTGGTCTGTCGAGGGTGCGTGACCGGTTCGTAAGGGAACCGGCAGGTATGTCGTTCTCGTCTACCGCAGGGGCTAAGCCCGCACACAGGACACTGGTACATGGTTCGGACAGCGCACGGCAACGTGCGGAGCGTGGAGGAGGCATCGGTGGCGGGCGAGTCCCCCGACAGGTCGAAGCAGCGCGAGTCGTCGGCAGAACCGACGTCGGGGAGCGCGGAAACGGTTCCCGAAGCACGCGACCCACGACTGGCGGTGGCCGCCGAGAAGGAGACCGCCGGCGGTGTGGACACCGCGACCCGGGTCTTCTCGGTACGGGACCTGAAGACGACCGGCGAGACCGGCGAGACCGACTCGAAGCTCCGCGACGCGGTGGCGGCGTGGGTGCGCACGGGCGAGCCGGCGGAGGACGCGGCCGAGGAGGGCGACGCCCCGGAGGCGGCCGAGGACAGCCCTGAGGGGGCCGAGGACGGCCCTGAGGCGGCCGAGGGGGCCGAGGAGGGGCAGGAGGGCCCGGAGGACGCCGACGAGCCCGCTACGGCGCCCGAGGCAACGACCGACGCGGACACCGACGGCACCCCGGCGAACGCGAAGGCGTCGGCCGCGCCGAAGCCGAAGCTCCCCGCCGAACCCGAAGACGCCGCCTCCCAGGGTGAGTCGGCGACCGCCGACGAGCCGGAGGACGCCAAGCCGAAAGCCGCGGCCGAGCCCGAGGACGCCAAGCCCGCCGACAAGCCGAAGACCGCCGCCGAACCCCAGGACACCGCCCCCCAGGGCG
>NZ_JBIBAK010000027.1:67721-119870 GCF_042899865.1 Streptomyces sp. NPDC013157
ACGCCAAGCCGAAAGCCGCGGCCGAGCCCGAGGACGCCAAGCCCGCCGACAAGCCGAAGACCGCCGCCGAACCCCAGGACACCGCCCCCCAGGGCAAGTCGGCGACCACCGACGAACCTCAGGACGCCGAACCGGACGACGCCAAGCCGAAAGCCGCGGCCGAGCCCGAGGACGCCAAGCCCGCCGACAAGCCGAAGACCGCCGCCGAACCCCAGGACACCGCCCCCCAGGGCGAGTCGGCGACCGCCGACGAGCCGGAGGACGCCGAGCCCGACGCAACCGACGCCCCCCAGGACGCCGCGCCCGAGGGCAGGACGGCCACCACCGGCGAACCTCAGGACGCCGAACCCGAGGACGCCAAGCCCGCCGGCAAGCCGAAGTGGGCGGTCGAGGACCGGGATGCCGAGGCCGGGTCGGCGGACAGGGGCGCCGGCTCCGACGACGACGGCGCGGACGCCGAGGGCGAGGAGACCCCGAAGGGGCCGCCCGCGTCTGACAACGATGGCCGCACGGGTGGTGCGGACGGGAAATCGGACGGCGGCGACGGCAGGGCCAAGCCCGCCGTCGACCAGCCCACGACCATGCTCAAGGCCCCCCGCCCCCCGCAGGTCGACCAGCCCACCACCACGCTCAAGCTGGGCGGCGGCACCGCGCCCAAGCCCAAGTCCCCCGAGGCCGACGCCGAACGCACCAGCAAGTTCGTCGCCCTCAAGTCGGACATAAAGCAGGGCCCGAAGCCGGAGGCCGGGCCCGAGCCCGCCTCGACCACCCGCACCACCGTCCTGCCCCAGGTCGGCCCCGAGCGCACCACCCAGCAGCCGCTTCCCCCGAAGCCCCCGCTGGACCTGCTGGCCGAGCTGACCAACACCCCTCCGCCGCCGGAGACCCCGGCCCGGACCCTCTTCCGCCGGGTCAAGATCTGGACGCCGCTCGTCATCGTCCTGCTGATCGTCTTTGCGGTCGTACAGACGCTGCGCCCGCTCCCGCAGCCCACCCTCGACCTCACCGCGAAGGACACGTACACCTTCGCCGGCGGCACGACGGACATGCCGTGGCCGGCCGACGGCCAGGCCGCCCTCGACGTCCAGGGCATCGGCACGTTCGGCTCCTCCGGCGCCCAGAAGCCGGTGCCGATCGCGAGCGTCGCCAAGGTGATGACCGCGTACATCATCCTGCGCGACCACCCCCTGAAGAGCGGCGCCGCCGGCCCGAAGATAAAGATCGACCAGGCGGCCCAGGACCAGGCGAACGCCGGCCAGGAGTCGACCGTCGACGTGACGGCCGGCGACTCGATCACCCAGCGCGAGGCCCTGGAGTCCATCCTGATCGCCTCGGCCAACAACGTGGCCCGTCTGCTGGCCCGTTGGGACGCCGGCTCCGAGAAGTCGTTCGTGGCGAAGATGAACGCCACCGCCAAGAAGCTCGGCATGACCAACACGACGTACACGGACCCGTCGGGGCTCACGAACTCCACCGTGTCCACCGCCGTGGACCAGGTGAAGCTGGCGAAGGCCGCGATGGCGAGCGAGCCGTCCTTCCGCGAGGTCGCCGCGATGATGTCGTACGACGACTACAAGGGTGTCAACCACTCCAACTGGAACCAGCTGGTCGGCCACAACGACGTCGTCGGCATCAAGACCGGCACCACCACCTCCGCCCTCGGCAACCTGGTCTTCGCCGCGAAGAAGACGGTCGGCGGCGAGACCCGCACGGTCATCGGCGCGGTGATCCGGCAGCCGGCCAACGCCAGCAACGACAACAGCATCCTCAAGGCCGCCCTCAACGCCGGCGACGCACTGATCCGGGCGGCCCAGGGCGCGCTGAAGGGGGCGACGATCTACAAGAAGGGCGACGTCGTCGGGTACGTGGACGACGGGCTCGGCGGCCGTACCCCGGTCGTGGCGACCGAGGACGTGACGGCCGTCGGCTGGTCGGGGCTGAAGGTGAAGCTGTCGTTCGCCCCGGACGACGTGCCGCACACCGCGAAGGCCGGCACCAAGGTCGGCACCCTCACCGTGGGTGACGGCTCCGGCTCCGCCGTCCAGGTGCCGGTCGCCCTGGAGAAGGACCTGGCCGAGCCCGGGTTCGCGAGCAAGCTGACCCGTCTCGGCTGACCCATAACCGGCATTCCGTCACCGCACCCCGCCGATGGCGGCCCACCCCAGGGCCCCGCGGCGGGGTGCGTGCTAGCGTCACGAATCGGGGCAGGTCGCCGGTCGCCGGGACACGGCCGCGAACTGGACGGAAAGCGGCCGCCAACACCGTGGAACACGGCCGGTAACAGAAGACGGGACACGGGGAGTGCCTTCAGGTGGCCACAGCGGAGCCGACACGCGCCGACGACGCCGATCCGGGCCCGGTAGCCGGCCCGCGAATAGCCCTGCCGACGGCAGGCGCGGACGACACGGAGCGTAAGACAGGCAACAGGCTGCTGCGGGCCGCCGAGCCGCTGCGCGGACGGCTGCTGCGCCACCCGGTGCTGTCGGTCACCGCCCTCTCCGGCATCCTGCACATCATCTGGTTCTTCACGTTCGCGAACAGCGGGGGGGATCTCGCGGCACAGGACGCCTGGGCCGAGTTCGTCGGCCGGCACCCGGACTCGGCGTACAACCTCGCCTGGTACGGCGGCATGCACCCGGTGTCGTACAGCGTGGTCTCGCCGTACCTGATGTCGCTGATCGGCGTCCGTACGACGATGATGCTCGCCGGCACCGTCTCGGCCGGGCTGCTGACCCTGCTCCTCATCCGCAGCCGTGCGGTGAAGAACCCCCTGTGGGCGGCGCTCGCCGGGGTGTTCGCGCTGATCTGCAACGCGCTGTCCGGGCGGGTCACCTTCGGGCTCGGCACGATGTTCGCGCTGGCCTCGGTCGGGGCGGTGTTCTGCTGGCCGTACCGCTGGCGGTACAAACGGTGGGCGAAGGCGCTCGTCGCCGCGCCGCTCGCCGCGCTCGCCACCATGTCCTCGCCCGTGGCCGGGCTCTTCGTCGGCCTGGTGGCGGTCGCGCTGTTCCTGCAGAAGCGGCGGCCGGGCGCCTGGGCGCTGGGCCTGGCGCCCGCGGCCGTGGTGGCGGTCTCCGCCTGGCTGTTCCCGTTCTCCGGCACCCAGCCGATGGGCTTCGGCTCGGTGATCATGCCGCTCACGTACGGGTTGCTCTGCCTCTTCCTGGTGCCGAAGGAGTGGAAGACGGTCCGGCTGACGGCGGCCGTGTACAGCCTCGGCGTGGTGCTGGTGTGGCTGGTCAGCTCGCAGATCGGCTCCAACATCTCGCGGCTGCCGATGCTGTTCGCGGGCGTGGCGCTGATCGCGGCCCTCCCGTACACGGTCCCGCGCTCGCGCAAGTACTACACGGTCGTCCTCGCCTTCCTGGGCGCCTGCGGCTGGATCAGCTTCAAGTCGGTCGACGACATCGTCCACACGACCCCGGCCGCGTCCTGGGCCCGCGAGCTCGCCCCGCTCGTCCACCAGCTCCAGCAGGTCGGCGCCGAGAAGGGCCGCGTCGAGGTGGTCCCGGCCCGCTCGCACCGCGAGGCCTCCGCGCTCGCGCCGTACGTCAACCTGGCCCGCGGCTGGAACCGCCAGGCCGACATGGAGCGCAACCCGCTCTTCTACGACGACACCCTCAACTCCGCGAACTACCACGAGTGGCTGCAGCGCTGGGCCGTGCACTTCGTCGTCGTACCGAAGGACCAGCCCGACGGCGACGGCGGCGGGGAGCGGGAGCGGGCGCTGGTGCAGCGCGGGATGCCGTACCTGAAGCAGGTCTGGGGCGACGCCAACTGGCAGCTGTTCCGGGTGACCGACCCGGTGCCGCTGGCCGAGCCCGACGCGGTGGTGGACAGCGCGGAGCAGGGCGAGCTGACCATCGAGGTCCGCAAGGCCGGGCGGATCCTGATCCGGATCCCGTACTCGCCCTGGCTGAGCATCGTCGACGCGGACGGCAAGAGCCTCAAGGCGCCCCAGGAGACCAAGGCCTCCAAGCACCGGGCCGACGGCGAGCCGAAGACGTACGCCAACGTCAACGGCTGCCTGATGGAGACGCCGGAGGACGCCACGGGGGACAAGTGGACGATGCTGCTGGCGCCGAAGGCCGGGACCTACCGGCTGGCCGCGCCGTACCAGCTGCCGCGGGGCACGCCCTGCCCGGACGAGCTGAAGTGACCGGTCCGCGTACCGACATGACGGTCTGATTGACAGATGGTTCGGGGTGGGTTGACTCTCTGAGTCAACCCACCCCGACTCTTTATACAGCCAGCTCGGAGCAGCGATCCACGAGGCCATCGAGGCCTGACGCGACTCCCGTTCGGGCATTTTCTTTACTTTTTACTTGACTCTCAATGACGGGCTCAGTTGACTGAATGGCGTTGATTCGTCGGCCGAGGAGGCAGCGCAGTCATGGGGGACGAGACGTTAGGGATAATCCTGGCGGGAGGCCGGGGCGAACGCGCCAAGCCGCTCACCCTCGCCTCCTCGGACTACATCCGCAGCAAGGCCCTCATCCCGTTCGCCGGCCGGCCCGTCGTCGAGTGGCTCGTCGAGAACTGCCGGGACCAGGGCATCCGCCGTTTCCACGTGGTCGCCCAGGGCGCCGAGAACCACAGCCAGATCAAGCTCTTGCTGGGCCGCGGCGAGCGGTTCGGCGTCGAGATCCACTACTCCCGGGCCCGGCTCGACCGCTACAACGTCGGCTCGGGCGCCGCCACCCTGCACAACCTCGAACGGTGGGACCTGACCGGCCGGGCCCTGGTCATGCCCGTCGACTCCGTCTTCGAGTTCTCACTCCCCCTGCTGACCGACGCGCACGACGCCGCCGACGCCGTCGTGACCGTCGCCTCCGTCGCCCGCACTGCCGAGGAGATCGCCGGCAAGTACGGCGTCATGCAGACGTCCGCGGACGGCACCGTCTCGGGCTTCCTGGAGAAACCCGACCTCGACCGCATCCACCGCCTGTTCCCCGAGACATCGTTGCCAGGGGCCCGCTTCACCCTGCCCACCAACGCGGGCATGTACCTCGTCGACTGCGGGCGCCTGCGGCTGGCCGCCCGCACCCCCGAGATGATCCGGCTCGCCCAGCAGCGCCTCGACTGGGGCGGCGACCTGCTGCCCTGGCTGGTCCGGCGGGGGCTGCCGGTCACGGCCGCACGCATCGACCGGCTCGGCGACCTGGGCAGCATCCCGGACTACCTGGCCACCCTCGGCGACGTGCTGCGCGGCCGCTACCCGTGGATGAGCCGGGCCATGGGCGCGCCGGTGAGCACCGACCCGCCGTACTGGATCCACGAGTCGAGCCTGCGCACCAAGGACAGCGTGCACGGCACGACCCTCGCCCAGAAGATCTCCGAGGGCAGCGTGGTGCTCGGCCCCGCCGTGCGCATCGGGCGGAACGCCGAGATCGGCCCCGGCGTGAAGCTGCGGTACACGGACGTCGGCGACGACGTCGACATCGACGAAGGGGCCCGGCTCAGCCGGTCGGCGATCGGCGACGGCGCCGTCGTCGGGCCGTACGCCCGCGTCACCGACTCGTACGTGGGGCCCATGGCGCAGGTGCACTCCCTGCGCGACGACCCCGTCCGGCTCGTCCACTCGGCGATCGGCGAGGCCGCCGACCTGCGTCCCGGCACCCGGCTCTCGGGGGTGAGCGTCTACCCGCGGCTGCGGGTCCCCGCCGTCACCGGACTGCCCACCGGCACCCACCTGACCAGCTCCGACGACATCCTGCGCTGGATCTGACCGGATCCGGCCCCGTCCCGACGCATCCCCGACGCATCCACCTGCTCCTTCCCGCACCCCAATCGTCCGGCTCGTCTACAGCCTGGGGAGTTTTCTCGATGGACAGCCCGATCGCAGTCATAGGAGGGACCGGCCGGGTCGGCCGGCTCGTCACCCGCCGGTTGCTGGCCCGCGGCGAGACCGTCCGGGTCATCGGCCGCAGCACCCAGCGCGCCCGGCGGCACATGCCCGCGCAGGCGCAGTACTTCACGGCCGACGTACGCGACCCCGGCACGCTCCGTACCCCCCTGCACGGGTGCGGAGCGGTCGTCTACGCCGTGGAGCCGGGCACCGACGCGGCCGGCCCGGACAGCCCGGAGTCGACCCTGCACGGCGGCGTCCGCCACGTCCTCGACGCCCTGGGCGCGGCCGCCCCGGCCGGCCGGCACTTCGTGCTCGTCAGCCAGCGGCACGTCACCCGCCGCGACCACCCCATGAACGCCTACGGCAGGATGCTGGACTGGCGGCTGGCCGGCGAGGACGCGGTCCGCTCCTCGGGCCTGCCCTACACGGTGATCCGGCCGGGCTGGCTGACCGACGACCCCGGCCACGGCGTGCTGCACCTGGAGCAGGGCGACGTCGGCGACGGGTACGTGGCCCGCGCGCATGTCGCCGAGGCGTGCGTCCGGGCGATCGGCTCGCCCGCCGCGCACGGCGTGACGTTCGAGATGCGCAGCGAGGCCGGGCCGTCGTCCGGTCCCGTGCCCTGGGACGAGCTCTTCGCCGGGCTGCGCGCCGACGCCCCGGCCGGGACCAGGGCGGTGTTCGCATGAGCGCCCCGACCGAGGCCCAGGGCCAGCCGGCCGACACCCCGACCACGGATCCCGCGAACGAGTACATGACGCTGCCCGCCGACCAGGCCCCCGACACCCTCGACCTCGTCCAGCCGGGGGTCACCCCGGGCCACCCGCAGCCGCTGGGCAGCACCGTCGACGCCGAGGGGGTCAACTTCTCGATCTTCTCCGAGCACGCCACCCGGGTCGACCTGCTGCTCTTCGAGCACTGCGACAGCCCGCAGCCCTACCGGACCGTCCGGCTGCGCCCCGAACGGCACCGCAGCTTCCACTTCTGGCACTGCCATGTGCAGGGGCTCGGCGCCGGTCAGGTCTACGCCTACCGCATCGACGGGCCGCGCGACCCGGTCGCCGGGGGCAGCCGCTTCGACCACCGCAAGGTGCTGGTGGACCCCTACGCCCGCGCCAACGTCAACAGCCGCTGGGAGCGGACCCGCGCGATCGGCCCCGGGGACAACGTCGAGCACTCCATGCGCAGCCTGGTGGTCGACCTGGACGACTACGACTGGGAGGGCGACACCCCGCTGCGCACCCCCATGGCGGACACCGTCGTCTACGAGATGCACGTCCGCGGCTTCACCGCCTCGCCGACCTCCGGTGCGGACCGCCCGGGCACCTTCTCGGCCGTCATCGACAAGATCCCGCACCTGCAGGAACTCGGCGTCACGGCGGTGGAGTTGCTGCCGGTCTTCGACTTCGACGAGACCCAGGTCCTGCGCACCGGACCGGACGGGACACCGCTGCGCAACTACTGGGGCTACGACCCGTACGGGTTCTTCGCCCCGCACACCGGCTACTGCTCCAGCCCCCATCTCGCCACCCACATCACCGAGTTCCGCGACATGGTGAAGGCGTTCCACAAGGCGGGCATCGAGGTCATCCTCGACGTGGTCTTCAACCACACCAGCGAGGGCAACGAGTTCGGGCCGACGATCAGCTTCCGGGGCGCGGCGAACGAGGCCTACTACCACCTGTGGCCGCAGGACCGCTCCCACTACATGGACTTCACCGGGTGCGGCAACGCGATCAACGCCAACCACCCCATCGTCACCAAGTTCATCCTGGAGTCCCTGGAGTACTGGGTCTCCGAGCACCACGTCGACGGCTTCCGCTTCGACCTCGCCTCGGAGCTGTCCCGCGGCCCGATGGGCTACGAGATGGCGGTGCCGCCCGCGCTGTGGGCGATCGAGCTGTCGCAGGTCCTGGCCGAGACGAAGATCATCGCGGAGCCCTGGGACGGCGGCGGGCTCTACCAGGTGGGCCGCTTCCCCGGGAAGCGCTGGGCGCAGTGGAACGGCCCCTTCCGGGACGACGTACGGCGGTTCGTGCGCGGTGACGCGGGCATCGCCGGCGAGGTCGCCTCCCGGCTCGGCGGCTCGGCCGACCTGTTCGCGCCGCAGGAGGAACTGCCCACCAACAGCATCAACTTCGTGACCTGCCACGACGGCTTCACCCTCAACGACCTGGTCAGCTACAACACCAAGCACAACCACGCCAACGGTGAGGCGGACGCCGACGGGACGAACGAGAACTACAGCTGGAACTGCGGCTCCGAGGGCCCCTCGGACGACCCGGAGGTCGAGGGGCTGCGGGTGCGGCAGATCAAGAACCTGCTGTCGGTCCTCATGCTCAGCCGCGGCGTCCCGATGCTCCTGGCCGGGGACGAGTTCCGCAACAGCCAGGTCGGCAACAACAACGGCTACTGCCAGGACGGCCCGCTCTCCTGGCTCGACTGGGACCAGGCCGGCAAGGAGCGGGAGACGCTCGGGTTCACCCGGGACGTCATCGGACTGCGCAAGCGCTACCGCACCTTCCGTGAGCCGCAGTTCTTCTCCGAGCGGCTCAACCCGCGTCTCCTGCCGGACATCACCTGGCACGGCACGCGACTGCACCAGCCGGGCTGGGAGAACCCCGACGCCCACGTGCTGGCCTGCACCTACGGCGGTTTCGACGGTGACCCGGACCTGCACCTGATCCTCAACATGTACCACCTGGGCCTCGAATTCGAGCTGCCCGAACTCCCCGGCCACCGCTGGCACCGCGTCCTGGACACGGCCCGGCCTGCCCCGTACGAGATCCTCCCGCCCGGAGCGGAGGAGCCGGTCGACGGTCCCACCTATCACGCCCAGGGCCGCAGCGTCGTGCTGCTGGCGGCCCTGCCCGACGAGAAGGGCACGCGACGATGAGCGCACTCTCCCAACGACGCATCACCTCCGACACCCTGGCGGGGTACGTCACCCACTACAGCCCCACAAGGCGCATGTTCGGCCTGCGCAGCCCGGACGGGCGGGAGTTCACGGTCCACCTGACCCACAACGCCGTCTCCCGCATCGTCCGCAACCTCGGCGACTCCTACCGCGACACCACGGCCCAGACCGTCGACATGCTGGCCGAGGGCCGGTTCCTGTTCGCGTACGGGATCCTCTACGAGTGGGAGGGCGGCTCCCGCTTCGACGCCAAGGAGATCACCTTCCCGGAGGAGAGCCGCGGTCAGTACGTCTTCGAGCACCCGAACTGGTGGGTGCAGCAGGCCGCCGCCATCGCCGACTTCTACCTGCGCGGCCAGTTCCCCGACGGGAACTACGACTGGCGCGACTTCCGCACCCACCTCACCCTCAGCGGCACCCACTTACCGGACTTCCACGGGCAGGACGTGCGGCAGGAGACCGACACCATCTCCCGGCTGGTCTACGGGCTGGCCACGGCCTACCTGCTGACCGGCGAGGACCGCTTCCTGGAGGCGGCCGAGTCCGGCACCGAGTACCTGCGCGAGCACATGCGGGTGGACGACCAGGCGGACGGGATCACCTACTGGTACCACGGCATCGACATCACGCCGGGCGGCCACCGGCCGGTCTTCGCCTCGGAGTTCGGGGACGACTACGACGCGATCCCGATGTACGAGCAGATCTACGCGCTGGCCGGCCCCACCCAGACCTTCCGGATCACCGGCGACCCGAAGATCCTGAACGACATCGACCGCACGGTCGCCCTGTTCCAGAAGTACTTCCGCGACCCGGTCGAGGGCGGGTTCTTCTCGCACCTGGACCCGATCGCCCTGGACCCGGGCGCCGACTCGCTGGGCCGCAACCGGTCCCGCAAGAACTGGAACTCCGTCGGCGACCACGCCCCGGCGTACCTGATCAACGCCTACCTGGCGACCGGGCGTTCCGACTTCGCCGCCCTCCTGGAGGAGACCGCGGACACGATCGTCAAGCGGTTCCCGGACGAGCCCAACTCCCCGTTCGTGCAGGAACGGTTCCACGCCGACTGGAGCCCGGACCGCACCTGGGGCTGGCAGCAGGACCGCGCGGTGGTCGGCCACAACCTCAAGATCACCTGGAACCTGACCCGCATCAAGGCCCTGCACGACAAGCCCGAGTACGGCACCACGGCCGAGCGGATCGCCGAGCTGATGCCCGCGGTGGGCAGCGACGGGCTGCGCAGCGGCTGGTACGACGTGGTGGAGCGGCAGCCCGACCCGGACAGCGGCATCCACCGCATGGTCTGGCACGACCGCAAGGCCTGGTGGCAGCAGGAGCAGGCGATCCTCGCCTACCTCATCCTGGCCGGCACCACCGACGACCCCGAGCACCTGCGGCTGGCCCGCGAGGCGGCGTCGTTCTACAACGCGTACTTCCTCGACTACGAGGACGGCGGCGTCTACTTCAACGTCCTCGCCAACGGCATCCCGTACCTGCTGGGCACCGAACGGCTCAAGGGCAGCCACGCGATGGCGGGCTACCACGCGCTGGAGCTCTGCTACCTGTCGGCCACCTACACCGGCCTGCTGCTCGGCAACGACCCGGTGACCCTGCACTTCCGGCCGCGCCCCGACGACCTCCCGGAGCGGCTGCTGCGGGTGGCGCCTGACCTGCTGCCGGCCGGCTCGGCGGAGCTGACCCGGGTGTGGGTGGACGGGCAGCCGTACCAGAACTTCGACGCCAAGGACCTCACCGTACGGCTGCCCGAGGGCACGGAGCCGGTGCGGGTGCGGGTGGAGCTGGAGCCCGCCCAGATGCGGCTGCGGATGCGCAGCGAGTTCGACGGCGGCACCGCCCACATCAGCTGCCGCGGCGTGATCGACGCCGCCGAACTGGGCAAGTTCCGCCGGATCCTCGGCGAGGTCATGGCGGCCACCCCGCAGCGGGTGGAGTTCCACCTGTGCGAGACCGGCGAGATGTGCCGGTCCGCCATCAACGAGCTGCTGTTCCAGCGCACCAAGGCGGGGCTCGACGTCGACTTCGTGATCGTGGGCTGCGCCCTGCCCGAGGTCGCCGACGCACTGCTCGCCACGGACGCCTTCCTGCTGGAGGGTGGTGACGACTGCAACCATGAGTGATCTCGCCACCATCGCACTCCCGTTACCGTCCGTGCGTACCCCGGGTGCCCCGCCCGGTGCCCGCGACCTGCCGGATTACTGCGGCGAGCTGTTCGACCAGTTCACCCGGGCCGACCAACGGCGCTGGGGGGAGGTCTACCTGCGCGGCCTGCTGGCCGTGCCCGGCCGCAAGACACCGGCCCGGATCACCGAACAGGTGCTGGGGCGGCGGGCGGTGCAGCAGATCCAGCAGTTCGTGAACCAGAGCCCCTGGGCGTCCGCGCCGGTGCGCGGCCGCCTGGCCGGGCGGATGGTCCGGGCCTTCCGGGCCGAGGCCTGGTCGGTCGACGAGGTCGTCTTCGCCAAGAACGGCGACCGCTCGGTCGGCGTGGCCCGCCAGTACGCGGCCTCCCAGGAACGCACCGTCAACTGCCAGCTGGCGCTGGCGACCTCGCTGGTGGGACACGCCGGCGGGGTCCCGGTGAACTGGCGGCTGGTGCTGCCGACCCGGTGGGACCGGGACGAGGGGCTGCGCGGCCAGGCCCACCTGCCGGAGCACGAGCGCTGCCGTCCGCGGTGGAGCTACGTGCTGGAGGCGCTCGACGAGATGCTCGACGAGTGGTCCCTGGAACCGCTGCCGGTGCTGGCCGACTGGCGCGGCGACGGGGACCCCGACCCCCTGCTACGGGGGCTGGAGGCCCGGGGTCTCGGCTATGTGGTCCAGGCATCGCCGCACACCCCGGTGCTCCTCCCCCGCGGCCGGGCCCAGGGCACCGGCGGCACCCTGGCCGACCTCGCCGCGCACGCCGTCCGGCACACCGAGCGGACGTCGGTGACCTGGCACGACCCGGTGACCGAACGCATGTGGCACTCGGAGTTCCTGACCGTTCCCGTGCTGCTGCGGGCCGAGCGCTCCCCGGAGGGCTGCCCGAGTGCCGCACCCCGGGCGCGGATGCTCCTCGCGGACTGGCCCTACGGCCGGCCGCAGCCGCGGGCGTACTGGCTGACCAACCTGCCGGTCCGGCGGCTCGCGGAGATCGTGCTGCTGGCCCGGCTGCGCAGGTTCGCCGGTGAGGCGCTGGGCCGGATGCACGACGAGTTCGGCCTCGGCGACTTCGAGGGCCGCTCCTTCCGGGGCTGGCACCACCACGTGACGCTGGCCTCGGCCGCGCTCGGCTTCGACATGGTGCGCCAGCAGGCCGACGAGAGAGCCCTGAGCACACCGCATGCCTGAACAGCGCCACCGGAACAGCCAAGACGGCCCCGTGCGGACACCTCCGCACGGGGCCGCCGTGCGCTCACTTCTCCCAGCCGACCTTCGTGAAGTCGATGTCGCCGAGGCCCGGGACGCCGTAGTTGGCGAGGCCCTTGCGGACGGCGAGGATCTGGGGGCGCTGGTAGAGCTCGATGTCGTGGCCGAGCCGCCAGATCTGCGCGTCCGCCTCGTTGTAGAGGCGCTGCGCGGCCCGTTCGTCGAGGGTGCCGGCGGCGCGGTCCAGCAGCTCGTCCACCTGCGCGGAGCCGACCCGGCCGTAGTTCTCGAAGACCTGCCCGCCGGCCGGGCGCCGGTAGACGGCGTAGGCGGAGCTCGGGTACGTCAGCCCGGTGAACCGGAAGATGGCGAGGTCGAAGTTGCCCTTGTCGAGGTACTGCGGGCCGTAGGCGGTGGCGGGCACCTTCTCGATGTCGACGCGGACGCCGGCCTTGGCGAGCATCTGCTGGACGAGCTGGGCGAGGTCCTCGCCGAGCCGGTTGGTGCCCTCGCTCAGCACCAGGCGCAGGGTGAGGCTGCGGCCGTCCTTGACCCTCGGCTGCCCGGCGCCCCGGCTGCGCCAGCCCGCGCGGTCGAGGGCGCGCTCGGCGGCCTCGAGGTCGAAGCGGCCGTACGGGCCGGAGTCGTCGGCGTAGCCGGGCTGGTTGGTCATGTAGAAGTGGTTGCCGAGCAACGGCACCTTCACCGGCAGGCCCGAGGCCGCGACCTGGGCGAGCGCCGGGCGGTCCACGGCCTGCTGGAGGGCGTTGCGCACCGCCCGGTCGGCCAGCGGCCCGCTCGCGCCGTTCAGCGTGATGTGCACCTCGTCCCAGGCGGAGCCGACCCGGATGGCGGTGTCCTTCGCCTTGGCGAGCTGGGCGTAGGCCTCGCTGGTGGCGGCGTTGACGACGTCGACCTCGCCGTTGAGGAAGGCCTGCAGGGCGGCGTCGGGGTCGAGGACGCGGAAGACGATCCGGTCGAGCCGGGGCCGGGTGCCCCACCAGGCGGCGTCCGGGACGAGGGTGAGGGTCTGTGCGGTGCGGTCGACGGAGGCCAGCCTGAAGGGGCCCGCGGTGACCGGGAGCCGCCCCTGCCAGTCGGAGTCGAAGTGCTGCGGGCTGTCGTAGGCGACCGCCGGGAAGAGCGGCGTGAAGAGCCTGCGCCAGTCGGCGTACGGCTTCTTGAAGGTGACCTCGACCTCGTGCGCGTCGGCCCCCTGGCGGACGTCGGCGATACGGTCGTAGCCGCTCGGGTCGGCGACCAGGTACCGGTCGTCGCCGCCGCCGACCGCGTGCCACTGGGCGGCGAAGTCCCGCCAGCCCAGGGCCCTGCCGTCGGACCAGCGGGCCTTCGGGTTGAGCCGGTAGGTGACGACCTGGTGCGAGCCGGCGGTGGAGACGGTGGCGGAGGTCAGGTAGTCCGTGACGATCCGGGGGACGCCCTCGGCGTCGCGGGTGAAGAGCCGCGGCTCCGTCATCGTGTCGACGGTCCACACGTCGTCCAGGGCGCCGTCGACGTGGTTGAAGTTGAACTGCGTGATCATCTGTGTGATCGGCACGGTCAGGGTCCCGCCGGAGCGGAGGTCCCCGGACGGCAGGGCGTTGATGTCGTAGGTGCCGTAGGTCGGCAGCGCCTGGTGCCGGGAACCGTCGTGCCCGCCGGACGCGGTGCATCCGGTCGCCGTGAGGACGGTGAGCGCCCAGACGGCCACCCACGCGGGCCATCCCCGTAATCGCTCCACCTGTCAGCCTCTCCGGCGTCACGGAGCCGTCAACTGCCCTGATTGTCATGGGAATTGCGACGCCGGAGCTTAACATCACGATGTTTCCCTCAAATGAAGAGAAGGCAGACTCCCCTCCGTCAGGAGTGCCATGTTCTTCCTGGTCGCCAGGCGCCTGGTCCGCTGCGTCGTCCTGTTCCTCGTCTCCCTGGTCCTCTCCTACGCCCTCGCCTCGACCGCGCTGGATCCCCGCGCGTACTTCGAGGACCGCAGGCCCCCGCCGCCGGCCCGGGTCGTCGACCGCGAGCTGTCCCGGCTCGGCATGGACGACCGCGCCCCGCTGCCGGAGCGCTTCGCGCACTGGGCGGACCGCGCCGTCCACGGCGACCTGGGCCGCACCATCGACGGCGATCCGGTGAGCGCCGAGTTCGGCCGCCGGATCGGCGTCTCGGTACGGCTGCTGCTGGTGGGCACGGTGGCCGGTACGGCCGTCGGCACCCTGGCCGGGGTGTGGGCGGCGGTCCGGCGCGGCGGGCTCGGCGACCGGGCGCTGGCCGGGTTCTCCTTCGCGGTGCTGTGCGTGCCCACCTTCGTGCTGGCGCTGCTGCTGAAGACCGGGGCGCTCGCGGTCAACCGGGCCGCGGGCGGCACCGTCGTCAGGTACACCGGCGAGCACACCCCCGGGCTGCAGGGCGACTGGAGCGTCCACCTGCGGGACACGGCGGCCCATCTGGTGCTCCCGGCCCTCTGCGTGGCGCTCGCCGCGGTCGCCCTGTACAGCCGCTACCAGCGTGCCGCCACCCTGGACGTGCTCGGCGCGGACCACTTGCGCACCGCCCGCGCCAAGGGGCTCACCCCGGGCCGCGCGCTGCTGCGGCACGGGCTGCGGATCTCGCTGGTGCCGATGACGGTCTTCTTCTCCTTCGGCGTCCTCACCCTGGTCACCGGGGCCGTGTTCACCGAGCGGGTCTTCGGCTGGCCCGGCATGGGCAGCTGGCTGATCGACTCGGTGGAGAAGGGCGACGTGAACTCGGTGGTGGCGGTCGACGGCTTCGCCGCGGCCGTCGTCCTGCTGGCGGGGCTGGTCGCGGACGTCCTGCACGCGCTGCTCGATCCCCGGGTGCGGGAGCCGTGAGAGCGGGGCGGCGGGGGCGGGCCGTGCTCGGCCGGCTGGCCCGGCACCCGGGGGCGCTGTGCGGGCTCGCGCTGCTGCTGGCCCTGGTGGTGCTCGCGGTCGCGGGTCCGTACGTGTGCCGGTGGTCCGCCACGGACGTCGACTACACCGCGCTGCGGCGGCCGCCGGACGCGCGGCACTGGATGGGCACGAACCGGATCGGGCAGGACGTGTTCGCCCAGGCCGCGCACGGGCTGCGGAAGTCGCTGCTGATCGGGGCGCTGGTGGCCGCGGCCGCCACCGGGCTGGCGGCGGCGGTGGGCGCCTGCGCGGGCTACTTCGGGGGCTGGACCGACCGGTTGCTGATGTTCGCGGCGGACCTGCTGCTCGTGCTCCCCGGCTTCCTCGTCCTCGTGGTGCTCGCGCCGCGGCTGCGGCGGTGGGGCTGGCTCGCGCTGGCCGGGCTGCTCGCCCTGCTGGGCTGGATGGTCACCGCGCGGGCGGTGCGCGGCATGACCCGCTCCCTGAAGGAGCGGCAGTTCGTCGTGGTGGCGGGGCTGATGGGGGTCGGGCCGGTGCGGATCATCTGGCGGCACGTGCTGCCGCACCTGGCGTCGTTCCTGATCACCGACGCGACGGTCACCGTGGCCGGGGCGGTGGTCAGCGAGGCCGGGCTGTCCTACTTCGGCTTCGGCGTCCAGCCGCCCGACGTCTCCCTGGGCACGCTGATCGCGGACGCGTCCGACGTGGCCCTGGTGTATCCGTGGATGTTCTTCTTCCCGGCGGGCCTGCTCATCGCGTTCGTCCTGGCCGTCAGCCTCCTGGGCAACGCCCTGCGCGACGCCCTGGACCCCACGACGGTACGGCCCGCCGGGCCGCCCCGCGGTGCCGTGTCGGGGCTCGCGTGACGAGCGCGGGTCCGGCGGCGCACGGACCGGCGGGCCCGGTCCTTGACGTGCGCGGTCTGACGGTCGCCTTCGGGGGCGGACGGCGGCGGCCGCCCGTTCCCGTGGTGCGCGGCGTGGACCTGGTGCTGCGCCCCGGTGAAGTACTGGGCCTGGTGGGCGAATCCGGCGCCGGCAAGTCGCTCACCGCGCTGTCCCTGCTCGGCCTGGCCCCGCCCGGCGCCCGGGTGGGCGGTTCGGTACGGCTGCTGGGCGAGGAGCTGCTGGGCCGTCCGGAGCGGGAGCTGGCCGGCCTCCGGGGCCGCCGGATCGCGATGGTCTTCCAGGATCCGCTGCACGCCTTCACCCCCGTACTGCGCGTCGGCGACCAGATCGCGGAGGCCCTGCGCATCCACGAACGCCCGCGTCCGCGGCGCGAGACGGCGTTGCGGCGGGCCGTGGAGCTCCTGGACTTCGTGGGGGTGCCGCAGCCGTCCCGGGCCGCCCGCGCCCTCCCCCACCAGCTCTCCGGCGGGATGCTCCAACGGGCCATGATCGCGATGGCGGTGGCGAACCGTCCCGCGGTCCTCGTCGCGGACGAGCCGACCAGCGCGCTGGACGTCACTGTGCAGGCCCAGGTCCTCGAGGCGCTCGCGGCCGCCCGGCGGGAGACGGGGGCGGCGCTGCTCCTCGTCACCCACGACCTCGGCGTGGTCGCGGGCGCCGCGGACCGGGTCGCGGTCCTGTACGCGGGGCGGGTGGTGGAGACGGGCCCGGCGGAGGCGGTGCTCCGCCGCCCCCGGATGCCGTACACCCTCGGCCTCGTCGGTTCCGTACCCCGCCTCGACGCCCGCGTCCCGCCCACCCCGGTCCCGGGTACCGCCCCCGCCCCGGGCACCACCGGCCCGGGCTGCCCCTTCGCCCCCCGCTGCCCCCTGGCGGCACCGGACTGCCGCACGGCCGAACCCCCGCTCACGGGAGTGGACAGCCCCTCCCGCGCCGACACCTCGGCCCCCGACGCCCACACGGCGGCCTGCCGGAGGATCCCGGAGGTCCGCCGGCTGAGCGCGGCGGAGTTGTTCGGGCGGCCGCCGGGAACACCGGATCGGGGCGGTACGGCGGTCACGCCGTCCGCACGCCCGCCCTCTCAGCCGCCTTCGCCTTCGGCGGCCACGCCGGACGGCGCAGACGCGGCCGCGGGCACCCCCGCCGACCTCGTGCTGTCGGTCTCCGGGCTCGGCCGGTCGTACCGGGTGCCGGGGTTCCGGCACCGCCGTGCCCCCGCCGTGCGGGCCGTCGAGTGGGTCGATCTGGAGGTGCGGCGCGGGGAGACGCTGGCGCTGGTCGGGGAGTCCGGGGCCGGGAAGAGCACGACGCTGCGGGAGATCGCCGCGCTGGCGGCTCCGCAGGCCGGGCGGGTGGAGGTGCTCGGGCGGGACACCGCGCTGCTCTCCCGGCGGGCGGCGCGCGAGCTGCGGACGGCGGTGCAGCTGGTGCCGCAGGATCCGGTGTCGAGCCTCGATCCGCGAATGCCGGTGGGTGACATCGTCGCCGAGCCGCTGCACGCCGCGCGGGTGCCGCCGGCCGTCGTCGCGGCGCGGGTGCCGCGGCTGCTGTCCCAGGTGGGGCTGCGCCCGGCGGACGCCGCCGGCTACCCGCACCAGTTCTCCGGGGGACAGCGGCAGCGCGTCGCCATCGCGCGGGCCCTGGCGGTCGGGCCCGCGCTGCTGCTGCTCGACGAACCGGTGTCCGCGCTGGACGTGTCGGTGCAGGCCGGGATCCTGGACCTGCTGCTGCGGCTGAAGCGGGAGCTGGGCCCGGCGTACCTGCTGGTCTCGCACGACCTCGCGGTGGTCCGGCAGCTCGCCGACCGGGTGTCGGTCATGTACGCGGGCCGCACGGTGGAGACGGGCGGCGTGGCCGAGGTGTTCGGGCGGCCGCGCCATCCCTACACCCGGGCGCTGCTCTCGGCCGTCCCGCTGCCGGATCCGGTCGCCGAGCGCTTCCGGCGCCGGATCGTGCTCCCCGCCGACCCCGGGCCGGGCCCCCGCGCTGCCGCCGGGTGCGGTTTCCGGGCCCGCTGCCCCGTCCAGGCCGCGCTCTCCGCCGCCGAGCGGCGGCGCTGCGCGGAGGAGGCACCGCGCGGGCGGGCGGCAGGACCGGCCGCCCGCCACACCGTCTCCTGTCATTTCCCGCACGACGAGGGACCGGGCCCGGTCCGGCGGCCTTAGGGCGACCGCCGGACCGGACCCGGTCCCGTGCGACGTACGGGTGTGATCAGCAGCAACCACCACTCCCGCCGCTGGACGCGGCCATGCCCTCGTGCTGCGGACGGCTACCCGGGCCGGAATCGCTCAGCCACAGTCCCCCCGACACAAGACCACTGATCAGGACGACGATTGCAACGAGCGCGATTATTTTATTGCTCACGAAAATCCCCTCCCCTGAACAATAGAAGGTTGCGCCTTGACACTTATAGTCAACATTGAATGACTAATATAGTCAAGTAGTTCTTTGTAAAATTAGTCATAAACAAACGGAATACCGCACACCACATAAGGAGCCCCCTAATGCGACCGGGGAAGTGCGCTGCAAATGCGGTGGAGAGCCACTAAAAGATCACCGGAAGCCCATTGGGTGGATATCAACTTACTGGTAACATCGATCTGTCATCCCCACAGTCAAGTACTGCACCGAGGAGTTGGCATGGATCCACTCGGCAACGCGACGGCCGCAGGACTGGGCGAGCGCATCAGGGTGTTGCGCGGCAAACGTGGACTCAAGCAGCAGGACCTCGCGTCCGGTGAGATTTCGGCGAGCTACATCTCCCTGATCGAGTCGGGGAAGCGCGGCGCGCCGTCGGACTCGGTGCTCGCCGCGCTCGCCGAGCGCCTGGGGTGCTCCGTGGAGTACCTGCGCACCGGACGCGACGACCACGAACTGGAGGAGACCCGGCTGCGGCTGGCCTTCGGCGAGATGGCCCTGCGCAACGGCAGCAACGGCGAGGCCCTCCAGACCCTGAGCGACCTCCTGGCCAAGCCGTCCCTGCTGGACCCGTCGATGACCCGGCGCGCCCGCATCGCGCAGGCCTCCGCCCTGGAGAAGCTCGACCGGATCGAGGCCGCCATCACGATCCTGGAAGACCTCCAGCGCGACCCCGAACTGCCGCCCGGCTCCGCCGACTGGTGCACGGTGTCGGTCGCCCTGTGCCGCTGCTACCGCAACGCCGGCGACATCACGACGAGCATCGAGATCGCCGAGCGGGCCATGTCCCGCCTCGACGCCCTCGGCCTGGACGTCACGGTCGACCACGTCCAGCTCGGCGCCACGCTCATGGCGTCGTACCACATGCGCGGTGACCTCACCCGGGCCCAGCTGCTCGGCGTCCGGCTCCTCGACGCCGCCGAGAAGCAGGGGGCGCGGGCCGCACGGGGTGCCGTCTTCTGGAACGCGGGGCTCGTGGCCCGCTCCCGCGGCCAGCTGAACGAGGCGCTGGCCCTGGTGGAGCGGGCGCTGGCGCTGATGTCCGAGGACGACAACATCCGCCACGTCGCCATGCTCAAGATGAACTGCGGCTCGCTGCTCCTCCAGGTCGACCAGCCCGAACCGGCACGCGCCAAGCAACTCCTGGAGGAGGCCCAGCAGTTGCTGGCAGAGGTCGGCAACGCGCCCGAGCTGGCCCAGTGCGAGATCGGTCTGGCCGACGCGGACGCGATGCTCGGCAACTGGGACGAGGCCGCGGCCCACGCGGAGCGGGCCCTCGGCCTCACCGGCCCGGAGTCCCGCATCCAGGCGGTCGGCGCGCGCGCCACGCTCGCCGAGATCCATCTGCTGCGCGGCGACCACGAGCAGGCGGGCCAGTGCCTGCAGGCCGCGACCCGGCAGCTGCGCCAGTTCCCGCCGTCCCACCAGACCGCGCTCAACTGGCGGTACGTGGGAGACCTGTGGCGCCGCCAGGGCAACAGCACGGCGGCCCTGCAGGCGTACGACCAGGCGCTGTCGTCGGCCGGTCTGGCCCCGAACCGCGACCCGAGCACGTCCTTCACCGAGCAGGGCCGTTCCTGACCCGCTCCGCCCCGTTCCGCGCGCCACCTGAATTCCCCTTCCGGAACCGCCGTGAAATACCCGCACGGCTAAGAGAATTGAAAGTCCGTCGAGCACCGATTTCCCTGTTCCGGTTCGGTCCTTTCGCCGCCGGATTCGACGCGGGTCCGACGCCGGGTCGAGCCGGGTCCGCCCCCGGGCCACACGCCCGGACCGGCACCGGGCCGGACACCGAGCCGGCCGCCCGGTCGGACTCCGGGCCGGGCAACCGGTCGCGCACCCGGGCCGGACGACGAGCCGCACGCCCGGTCGGAGGCCGGGCCGCACGCCCGGTCGGGCACCCGCGCCGGCACCGGGCCGGACGTGCGGGCCGGATGTCGGGTTCGGTGCCGGCCCGGGAGCCTGGGCCGGTGCGACGGCTCGCGGGTGGCCGGCCGTCAGTGTGGAGCGGCGGCCAGCCGGTGGATCGCGGCGAGCGGGACCGGCAGCCGGTCGGGGCGCAGCCGGGACTCGTACACGGCCTCGTAGACGGCCTTGTCCGCCTCGAAGGCGCGCAGGAGTACGGGGTGGCAGTCCGGGTCCTCGTGGCCGGCGGCCGCGTACCCGGCGACGAACGCGCGCCGGTTGCGCACCGCCCACGCGGAGGCGCGCCGGCGCCGCCGCAGCCGGGCCGCCGGCGAGGTCTCCGCCGGGTCGCCGTCCTCGACGGCGGCGAGCCCGGTACGGGCCGCGTAGTCGAAGGAGCGGAGCATGCCGGCGACGTCCTTCAGCACCGGCTGCGGGCGGGCCCGTTCTGCGGCGGGCTGGGCCGGCTCGCCCTCGAAGTCCACGATCCGCCAGCCGTCGTGGGCCCGGAGCGCCTGCCCCAGGTGCAGGTCGCCGTGGGTGCGCTGGACGTAGAGCGGGCAGCCGCGCCCGGCCACCCGGGCGCAGTCGTCGAAGAGGGCGCCGAGCCGTGCGGTGTACCGGGCGAGGGCCGGGACCTCCTCGGCGGCCTCCTTGAGACGCATGGTCATCCGGGCCGTCTCCTCGGCCACGTCCGCCGCGGTCAGCCGGGTCCGCCCGAACGCCTCGGCCAGCGCGCCGTGCACGTCGGCGACGGCCCGGCCCAGGGCGGCCGCGTCCGCGGTGAAGCCGCCGCCGGCCGGTCCGCCGCGGCCGGTGCCGGCCACGGAGCCGGTGGCCTGCCGTACCGCCTCCGCCCAGCCCTCCCGGGCGTCCGGCAGGAACTCCTCGACGAGGCCCAGCACCAGGCCCTCCGCGCCGGGGGCGTCGCTGTGCACCGCTCCGTAGAGGTGGGGGGTGCGGGCGCAGTCCTGGCCGGTGAGCGCCCGCAGGGCCTCGACCTCGGTGTGCGGTCCCGGCTCCGGGCGGCGGAAGATCTTCAGCAGGACCCGGTCGCCGTAGGCCACGGAGGTGTTGCTCTGCTCCACCTGGAGCGGGCGGGGCACCAGGCCGACGGGCAGCGGATAGCGGGAGCTGCGCTCCAGGCGCGGCCCGTGCTCGGCGCCGCCGCCCGCCAGGGTGCGCAGCAGCAGGGCGAGCACGGTGCCGTCGGCCAGCGCGTCGTAGACCCGCCAGCCCCGCCAGGGGCCGGCCGGCACGGTGGCGATCGCGGCGGGGGCCAGCCGGTCGGGCAGGTCCGGACGCAGGCCCAGCAGGAGCTGGACGCGCAGCGGTCCGGCGGCGCCGTCCGCCGAGACCACGGCGTGCAGCAGCAGCGGGGGTTCGTCGCCGACCACCGAGGCCGCCTCGGCGGTCAGCGGGGCCCCGGCGTAGCGGGTGTCGAACCAGCGGCGGCCCGCCATCCACGGCCCGAGCGCGGGCAGCAGCGGCTGCAGGATCTCCGCCCTCGCCGCCGTACTCGCCGCCGTACTCGTCTCCGTCCTCGTGCCCGTCCTCATGACGCCTCCTCGGTCGTCAGTACGTGCGCGACCTGGTGGGCCGGGTCGAGGCGCACGTAGGTGGACTCGCCCCAGGCGTAGGCGGCTCCGGTGAGTTCGTCGCGGAGCTTGAGCGTGCCGTCGACGGGCAGGCCGAGGGCCGCCAGGTCGCAGGTCACGGTGGCCTCCTGGGTCCGGTGCGGATCCAGGTTGACGACGACCAGCACCACGTCGGTGCCGCCCTGGGGCAGCTCCACGTGCTTGGAGTAGGCGAGGATCTGGTCGTTGTCGGTGTGCTGGAGCCGCAGGTTGCGCAGTTCCTGGAGGGCCGGACGGGTCCGGCGGAGCCGGTTGAGCAGGGTGATCAGCGGGGCGATGGTCCGCCCCCCGGCCTCGGCGGCCGCCCAGTCGCGCGGCCGCAACTGGTACTTCTCCGAGGCGAGGTAGTCCTCGGTGCCCTCGGCCAGCGGGGTGTTCTCGCACAGCTCGTACCCGGCGTACACCCCCCAGCTGGGCGCGGCGGTCGCCGCCAGCACGGCCCGGACCTCGAAGGCGGCCCGGCCGCCGTGCTGAAGGTAGGCGTGCAGGATGTCCGGGGTGTTCACGAACAGGTTGGGCCGCAGGAAGTCGGCGCTGTCCCGGGAGAGTTCGGGCAGGTACTCGGTCAGTTCCCGCTTGGTGTTCTTCCAGGTGAAGTAGGTGTACGACTGCTGGAAGCCGGCCTGGGCCAGGGCGTGCACCATGGCCCGCCGGGTGAACGCCTCGGCCAGGAAGACCACGTCCGGGTCGCCGGCGTTGACCTCGGCGATCAGCCGCTCCCAGAAGTGCACCGGTTTGGTGTGCGGGTTGTCGACGCGGAAGATCCGGACGCCCTGTGCCGTCCAGTGCCGCAGGACGCGCAGCGCCTCGGCGTACAGGCCCTCGAAGTCGGTGTCGAAGTCGAGGGGGTGGATGTCCTCGTAGGTCTTGGGCGGGTTCTCGGCGTAGGCGACCGAGCCGTCCACCCGGTGGTGGAACCACTCGGGATGCGCGGTCACCCACGGGTGGTCCGGGGAGCATTGGAGGGCGAAGTCGATCGCCACCTCCAGGCCGAGGCCCCGGGCTGCGGTGACGAAGTACCGGAAGTCCTCCAGGGTGCCGAGGTCGGGGTGGATCGCGTCGTGGCCGCCCTGCCAGGAGCCGATGGCCCAGGGCGAGCCGACGTCGTCGGGGCCCGCGACGAGCGTGTTGTCCCGGCCCTTGCGATGGGTGGCGCCGATCGGGTGGACGGGCGGCAGGTACACCACGTCGAAGCCCATCGCGGCGACGGCGGGCAGCCGGGCGGCGGCGGTCCGCAGGGTGCCGCTCACCGTCCGCCCGTCCGCCGTCACGACCGCGCCCTCCGAGCGCGGGAACAGCTCGTACCAGGACCCCACCAGGGCCCGCCGCCGCTCCACGCGCAGCGGCAACGGCCGGGAGGCGGTGACCAGTTCGCGCAGTGCGTAGCGGCCCAGGGCCGCCGTCACCCGGGGGTTGGTGACGGCCGCCAGCCGGGCCGAGGCCGGGCCAAGGGTGTCGCGGAGCGCGGCGACCGCGGCCCGGACCTCCTCCCGCCGGCCCCAGTCGGTGATGTCGTTGTCCCCGTGTGCCGCCCGTTCGTGCAGCAGCACGCCCTCGCGCAGGGTGAGTTCGGTGTCGACGCCGGCCGCGGTCTTCAGCGCGGCGTCCCGGCGCCAGGTGGCCAGGGGGTCGGCCCAGGCCTCGACCCGGAAGGTCCACAGGCCCTCGGCGTCGGGGACCACGGTGGCGCTCCAGCGGTCGGCGTCCGCGTCGACGAGGGTCATCGGCACCCGCCGGGCCGGGGCTCCCCCGGGGCCGCGCAGGACCACGTCCGCGGCGATCACGCCGTGGCCCTCGCGGAAGACGGTGGCCGTGATGTCGAGGTGCTCGCCGGTCACGGCCTTGGCGGGCAGTTCCCCGTCCCGCACCCGGGGGCGGACGTCGAGGACGGGGATGCGCCCGGTCACCGGTGTCATGATGATCGCTCCTCTCCCCGTTCCCGTCCCGTCAGCCCTGCCCGGCCTGGCCGGCCCGGGCGGTCGGGACGGGCTCGGCGGGCTGACGGTCGGCGAGCAGGTCGATGATGGTGCGGGCGAAGACGTGGCAGTGGTTGCCGGTACGGCCGGTGACCAGGTCGTCGTGGACGACGACGTCCTGGTCGACGTACTCGCCGCCCATGTTCCGCAGGTCCCCCAGCAGGTTGTTGTGCACCACCGCGCGCCGCCCGCGCATCAGGTTCGGGACGGGCGCGGCGAGCCACATGCCGTGGCAGATGATGCCCTTGACGATCGCCGGGTCGGCGAACGCGCGGCGCAGGAACTGCGAGGCGGGCGGCAGCCGGTCGGGGTCCTCGGTGTAGCGGAGGCGGTCGGAGACCATCCCGGAGGGGACGATCACCGCCGAGTACTCCTTCAGTGCGAACTCGTCGAGGTCCTCGAAGGACTCGGTGACCTCGAAGGGCATGCGGTGCTCGTGCCCCTGGAAGGTCATGCCCTCGTTGCCCCAGAGCCGGGTCAGGAAGTGGACCTCGGCGCCCTCCTCGGGGAAGCGGTAGCGGTAGTAGAGGATCTCGGGCTCGTAGAAGTCGCTCTCCATCAGGACGGCGATCTTGTGTCCGTTCAGTCGCACGGCGGTCACCCCTTTCCCTTGGCCGTCACCAGGTCGACGAGGAACGGCCCGTGGTGGGCGAGGGCCTGGGCCACCGCGCCCTCGGCCTGGCCGGGCTTCTCCACCCGTACGGCGGCCACGCCGAGGGAGCGGGCGAGGCCCGTGAAGTCGATGGGCGGGTGGGAGAGGTCGAACATGCCGGGCTGTTCGTGGGCCGGTATGCCGGTCTCCCGCCAGTACTCCTCGATGTTGTCCTCCAGCAGCCGGTAGCTGCCGTTGTTGCAGATCACGAACTTGGTGGGCAGGCCGTGCCGGGCGGCCGTCCACAGCGCCTGGAAGGTGTACATGCTGCCGCCGTCGCCGGTGAAGCCGACCACCGTGCGGTCGGGGTGGGCGAGCTGGGCGCCGAGCGCGCCGGGCAGGCCGACGCCGAGGGAGCCGCCCCGGGTCTGCATCCACCGGCCGGGCACGGTGGGCGGCAGGTGGCGGAAGAGCACCGGGGACGCGGTCAGCGCCTCGTCGAACAGCAGGGCGTCCGACGGGAGTTGCCGGGCGAGTTCGCGTGCGAAGGCGGCGGTGGGCACGGACTGCGCCTCGCCCTCGGACAGGTCCCGCTCCCGGGCGCCGGCCAGGGCGTCGGCCCGCTCGGCGGCCCGCACCCGCAGCCGCTCGGTCGCCTCGGCCCGCCGTTCGTCGCCCATCTCCCCGTGCAGCGCGTCGGCGAGCAGCCCGAGGGTGGCCTTCGGGTCGGCCACGATCCCGAGGTCGACCGGGAAGTTCTTCGCGATGGCGTCGGTGTCGAGGTCCACGTGGACCACCGGGGTGCCCTCGGCGAAGACGTCGTACAGGGCCGGGAACACCTCGGGCAGCGCGTAGGTGCCGACGATCAGGACGCCGTCGGCCGCGCCGGTGATCCGCCGGCTCTGTTCGCCGAACATGTGCCCCAACTGGCCCGCGTACGCCGGGTGCTGGACGGAGAGGTTGACCTCGGCCCAGTCGGCGCCGTACACGTCGGCGCCCCACACCTCGGCGAGGCGGGCCAGTTCGGCCTGTGCGCCCGCGAAGTGCACGCCGTCGCCCGCCACGATCAGCGGGCGGCGGGCCCCGGCGAGCAGCGCGGCGGCCCGGGCGACGGTGTCCGGGGCGGGGAGGCTGCGGGTGTCCGGGTAACTGACCGGAACGACCGCCTCCCGGGTGCCGGCGTCCATCACGTCGGCCGGCAGCACCACCAGGACCGGCCCGTACGGCGGGGTTCCAGCCACTTTGAAGGCGCGGCGCAGCACGCGCAGCGTGGAGTCGGGGTCGAGCACCCGGGTCGCCCACTTGGTGACCGGCTCCGCCATACCGACCAGGTCGGCCGCCATCTGGGCGTCCAGTCCGGCGTACCGCAGCCCGGCCTCGCCGACCAGGGTGACGATCGGGGCGTGGCCGCGCATGGCCTGGTAGAGCATGCCGATGCCGTTGCCGAGGCCGACCCCGGAGTGCAGCTGCAGGACCGCCGGGGTGCGGGTGGCGCGGGCGTGGCCGTCCGCCATGCCGACGGCGGTGGCCTCCTGCAGGGCCAGGACGTACTGGATCGAGGGGAAGGAGCGCAGTTCGTCGAGGAACCCCTGCTCGACCGTGCCGGGGTTGCCGAACATGTACCGGACGCCTTCGGCCTCCAGTTGCTCCAGGAGCGCGACGCGCGCGGGCCTGCTGTCCATGCTGGTCACCTCTCGGACCTTTCGCGGGACGGATGTCAGGACGTCAGGAGGTCCTGAACCCCCACTGACGCAGGCCCTGTTCGAGGACCTCGACGGTCTTCTGGCCGGTCAGGTAGGAGTCCGGGGTCGAACGGCCCGTGATGAACGGGTAGTCGACGATGACCGAGGTCTCCTTGCCGAAGTTGCCGTGGTAGGCGCCGCCGGGCGCGGTGGCGTCGCGCAGGATGTACTCCAGCGGGTACGGCGGCGGGCCCATCACGAAGTCGGTGCCGAGGAACCCGGTGCCGTCCTTGTAGTCGTACTCGATGCAGTGCCCGGTGACGTGCTTGCCCCGGATGATGGACGTCCGGGTCTCCTGGTCGCGGGCGAAAGCCAGGCAGGCGACGCCGTAGCACTCGGCGGCGATCGGCCGGTCCAGCTCGCGGAAGGCGAGGATCAGGTCGTGCACCCGCCAGTTGTTGGCGAGGTCGACGATGGGTCCGCTGCCGCCGACGATCAGCAGCGCGTCGTAGCGGTCGGCGATCTGCCGGCGGATCTGCTCCAGGCGGCTGTGGTAGCCCTCCCAGTCGCGCAGGAAGTACGGCCGGGAGCGGTAGGGCCGGTCGGGCAGCCAGGACGCGAGGTCGAGGGGGTTGTCGAGCCGGTCCGACTCCTCGACGGCCCGTACCTTGGCCGCCATCTCGGGCGTGGTGACGGACCGGCCGAGCGGCGGGTCGACGTACTCGGGGTCCATGCTCGGCGGCAGCGCCTGGGGCCGCTTGCCGGTGGGGGTGGCGAAGGTGACGTGGTAGCCGGCCTGGTCGAAGGTCTCCAGGGGGCCGATCAACTCCTCGCCCCAGTAGCCGTGTTCGGAGAGAACGACGAGGATGCGCCTGCTCATGGGATTCCTCCCGGTTTCGGCGGGACGGTGCCAAGTGGCGGATTCCTGTCTACGGCGGGGCACTTCGTCCGGACCATCGCCGCCACCCGTGCTCACGGCACATGCCCAAGTGGCCGAATGCACTACGGCATGTTGTGGCCAACGCCTGCGGGCCGGTCGCTACCGGACGGTACGGCCGTCCCGGCAGGCGAGTTGCCCGAGCCGGAGCCGCGACTTCGCACAGTGCGCCCCCGTGTCCTGGCGCGGAGCGCGCGGGGCGCCCCGGCTGTGGGGTCATCGGACGCGTATCGCTCCCGGTTCCCGGGGGCGGGACCCCGATGAGCGGAGACATCCATGTCCACCGAACAGACCGGCTCCGACCGGGAGATCGAGGAGTTCGTGCAGCGCTGGTTCGGCCTGCTCAACGTGCACGCCCCGGTCGCGGAGCTGCTGCCCTTCGTCGCCGACGAGGGCCTGGAGATGGCCTTCCCGGAACGCACCCTGCACAGCCACGCGGACTTCCTCGACTGGTACGCGGCCGTCGGTGAGGCCTACAGCGAGCAGGACCACACCGTGGAGAAGCTCGTCCACCAGGAGGACGGCCCGCGGATCGGCATCGACCTGACCGTCGTCTGGACGGCGAAGTCCACCGCCGACGGCACCGTGTCCTCGTTCCGGATCAACCAGCAGTGGCGGCTCGAACGCCCCGCGCAGGGCGCCGCCCCGGTGATCGTCGACTACCAGGTCGGCGAGCCGGCCGCCCTCTGACCCCGTCACCGTTTGGAGGCTGTCATGCCGTCGAATCCGACTCCCCCGGTGCCACAGGGCGCCGACTACGTGGTGGTCGGCGCGGGTTCCGCCGGCTGCGCCGTCGCCGCCCGGCTCAGCGCGGACCCGTCCGTGACCGTGATCCTGCTGGAGGCCGGCGGCCCGGACGTACGCCCGGAGATCCACCACGCCGACGCCGCCTCGGTCCTCTCCCTGCTCACCGCCGACTGGCGCGGCGAGATCGACTGGGGCTACGTCACCGAACCCGAGGCCGGCATGGACGGCCGCCGCGTCCCGGTGGCCCGCGGCAAGGTCCTCGGCGGGTGCAGTTCCGTCAACGCCCTGATGTGGGTGCGCGGCAGCCGCCACGACTACGACCGCTGGGTCACCGAGGGCGCGACCGGCTGGTCCTACGACGAGGTCCTGCCGTACTTCCGTGCCGCCGAGAGCTACTCCGGCGGCGGCTCCGAGCTGCGCGGGGCCGACGGCCCGGTCCGGGTACGGCAGTTGGACAATCCGTCCCCGCTGGCGTCCGCCTTCGTGGCGGCGGCCGGTGAGCTCGGCCACGACGCCGCGAGCGACGGCGACTACAACGGCGCCCGGCAGGACGGGTTCGGCTTCCTGTACCAGACCAACCGCGACGACGCGGGCGGGCGGTGCAGCGCCGCCGACGCCTATCTGCGCCCGGCCCTGGACCGGCCCAACCTGACCGTGGTGACCGGCGCCCGCACCACCCGGCTGCTCCTCGACGGGGACCGGGTCACCGGCGTCGAGTACGTCCTGGGCGGCGCCCCGGCCCGGATCCGCGCCGAGCGCGAGGTCATCGTGTCCGCCGGGGCGTTCGAGTCGCCGAAGCTCCTGATGCTGTCCGGCATCGGCCCCGCCGACCACCTCAGGGAGCACGGCATCCACTGCGTGCGGGACCTGCCGGGCGTGGGCGCCGGGCTCCAGGACCACCTCTTCACCCCGGTCTGCTACCAGTCCCTCCAGGAACACCCGCCCGGCGCGCTGCTCTCCGAGGCCGGGCTGTTCACCCACACCCCGGCCGCCGACCCGGACGGCCCGCCCGACCTGCAGTTCACCTTCGGCCCGGTCAAGTTCCTGCCGGCCGGCGCGCCCGCCGACCAGTGGGAGGGCCCCGGCCTCACCTTCGCCCCGATCGCCGTGCTCCCGCACAGCCGCGGCCGGGTCCGGCTGCGCGACGCCGACCCCGAGTCCAACGCGGTGATCAGCGCCGGCTACCTCACCTCGGCGGCCGACCTGGACGTCCTGGCGTACGGGGTCGAGCTGGCCCGCGAACTCGCCGCCACCCGGGCCTTCGACGCCTTCCGCGGCGACGAACTCGGCCCCGGCAAGGACGTCACCACCCCGGCCGAGCTGCGCGCCTACGTCGCCGCCAACGCCACCACCCTGTGGCACCCGGCCGGCACCTGCCGGATGGGCAGCGGCCCGGACGCCGTCACCGACCCCGAGCTGCGCGTCCACGGCATCCGGGGCCTCCGGGTCGCCGACGCCTCCGTGATGCCGTCCATCGTGGCCGGCAACACCCACGCACCCAGCGTCATGATCGGCGAGCGCGCGGCGGCGTTCGCCCTCGGCACCTCCCAGCCGCTTCCGACCGCCGCCCGACCCAGCGAGGGGATGCACCATGTCCACCCGTGACCAGCAGGACATCCAGAAGCTCTACGGGCGCTTCCTCGACGCGCTGAACGCCGGCGACCTGCAAGGCGTCCGTGCCGTGCTCAGCCCCGACTTCACCGACCACCACCCCGGCTTCGACATCAGCGGCATCGACTCCTACCTGGACGCGGTGCGCGGCGCGCACGAGTCGCTCGACCTCAAGGGCGAGCTGGAGGAGGGCGCGCCGCTCGGCGACGACCGGATCGTCACCCGGGTCAAGCTCACCGGCACCCACCTCGGCGACGTGCTCGGCCTCCCGGCCACCGGCCGCAAGGTCGAGTGGTCCACCACCGAGATCTGGCGGGCCGAGAACGGCCTGTTCGCCGAGCGCTGGGCCCAGGACGACCTGCTCGGCCTGCGCGCCCAGCTGTCCTCCGACGACCTGAACTACACCGTGGTCCGGCAGGTCAGCGACGCCGTCAACGAGCGCCGCTACGACGACCTCGACGAGCTGTTCGGGCCCACGTTCAAGGACAACAACCCGGCCTGGAGCGTCGAGAGCCTCGACGAGCTCAAGGTGATCATCAAGGGCGCGCACGACGCGCTGGACATGCGCGTGCACCTCGACGCCCTGTACCCGGCCGCCCCGGACAAGGTGATCATGCACATCACCTTCCACGGCCGGCACATCGCGCCCTTCTTCGGCAAGGAGCCGACCGGCAAGGAGGTCTCCTGGACCAGCCTGGAGGTCTACCGCCTGGAGGACGGCAAGGTCGTCGAGCGCTGGGTCCAGGCCGACACCGCGGGCCTGATGCGCCAGCTCGGCGTGGACCTCCCCTGACCCCACGACAGGCACGCAGGAAAGGACGGGCGCATGAGCACCCGAGAAGTGGTCGACACGTACTACCGGCTGGCCAACGAGGGGGACTGGGACGCCTGGTGCGACCTGTTCGCCATCGACCAGACCATGGACGAGCAGCTGGCCGGGCACGTCGAGGGACGCGAGACGCTCCGGGAGATGATGAAGGGCTTCCCGCAGATGTACGCCTCCTTCGCCAACGTCCCCCGCCTCGTGGTCGTGGACGGCGAGCAGGCCGCGGTGGTCTCCGACATCACCGCCCGCACCCCGGACGGCATCGCGGTCGAGGCCGTGGTGTGCAACTACTTCCGGGTACGCGGCGGGCTGATCACCTACATGACGAACGTCCACGACACCGTGCCGTTCGCCCCGGTCACCGGGAAGTGACGGCCGTGACGACCGCCGCCCCGAACGGCCTGCGCTGGGCGCACGTGGGCCTCAACTGCCGTGACCAGAAGGCCACCGAGGACTTCTACACCCGGCACTTCGGCTTCCGCCGCGCCCGGGTCGTGGAGGCCGACGGCGCCCGCGTGGTCTTCCTGCGCAACGGCCCGGCCTGCCTGGAGCTGTTCGCGACCGACGCGGAGCCGCTGGTGACCGCCGCGAAGGACGGCCCGGACAGCCCCGGCACCGCCCGCCACCTCGCCTTCCAGGTCGACGACGTGGACGCGTTCCTCGCCGCCGCCCAGGGCGAGCTGGAGCCGACGCTCGGGCCGCTGACGTTCGACGAGTTCATCCCCGGCTGGAAGACGGTCTGGGTCTCCGACCCGGACGGCGTCGTGGTGGAGGTCAGCCAGGGATACACCGACCAGTCCACCGAAGAACTGGCAACGTACGCCTGACAGGAGAGTTCCCCACATGAAGGCCGTTCCCGAGCAGACCATTCTCATCACCGGCGCGACCGACGGTCTCGGCCGCGCGGTCGCCCGTGAACTCGCCGCGCAGGGCGCCTCGCTGATCCTGCACGGCCGCAGTGCGTCCAAGGGCGCGGACCTGCTGGCCGAGCTGCGCGCAGCCGGCGCCACCGGCCGGCTCAGCTACGAACTGGCCGACTTCTCCTCGCTGGAGGACATCGGCAAGCTCGCCGAGCGGATCCTCACCACGTACGACCGGCTGGACGTACTGGTGAACAACGCGGGCATCGGCGTCGAGCTGGCCCGCCAGGAGAGCCAGGACGGCCTGGAGCTCACCTTCCAGGTCGACTACCTGGCCGCGTACATCCTCAGCTGCCGGCTCGCCCCGCTGCTGGTGGCCTCGGCCCCGGCCCGCATCATCAACGTGAGCTCCGCGGGCCAGGCGCCGATCGACTTCCGTGACGTGATGCTGGAGCGCAACTGGGACGGCGTACAGGCCTACTGCCAGGCCAAGCTCGCCCAGATCTCGCTCACCTTCGACCTGGCCGAACGGCTGCGCGGCACCGGGGTCACGGCCAACGCGCTGCACCCGGCGTCGTACATGCCGACCAAGATGGTGGTGAACCTGTTCACCCCGCAGAGCACGGTCGCGGACGGCATGCGCAACACCCTGCGGCTGATCACCGACCCGGCGCTGGACGACGTGTCGGGCGTCTACTTCAACCGCTCGACGCGGGCCCGGGCGGGCGCCCAGGCGTACGACGAGGGCGCCCGCGCCCAGCTGCGGAAGCTGAGCGAGTCGCTGACCGGGGTGGCGTTCCCGGCCAGCTTCGGCTGAGCCCCGCCCGCCGCCTCCCCGAACGGGACGAGCCCCCGCCTCACCGCAGCGAGGCGGGGGCTCGCCCATGTCCCCCTTCGTACCTCTTCGTCCCTCTTCCCGGCCGCTAGGGCGCGGTGACGGAGAGACGGTGGTGGAAGACGTTGTGCGGGTCCCAGGCCGCCTTCACGGCCTGCAGGCGGGCCAGGTTTCCCTTGAAGTACAGGCTCTGCCAGGCCACCCCCGAGGTGTTCCAGGCCGGGTCGGCGAGGTCGGTGTCCGGGTAGTTGATGTACGAGCCGTCATTGGTGCCGTTCGGCACCGGCACCCCGCCGGTGTCCGCGTACAGGTCCCGGTAGAGGTTCCGCATCCACGTGACGTGCCGGTCGTCGGAGGCGGCGTCGGGCCAGTACGTCGTGAAGTTGGCCTTCAGGACCGAGTCCCGCTGGGCCAGCGCGGTGGCCGAGGACGCGACGGTGTTGACCTTGCCGCCGTAGGAGTAGAGCAGGATCCCGGCGTGACCGTCGTAGCCGGCGTCGGAGAGGTAGCCGTAGAGCGTCGAGGCCTGCGCGGCGGACCAGCCCCTGCGCAGGTAGGCGCCCTTGGACTTGGTCCGGTTGTACAGGCCGGTGTCGTAGGGGTCCTTGAGCGTGGTCTTCAGCCACGGCCAGGAGGAGCGGACCTCGGCGTACGGCGCCCCGATGCCGCCGGCCACCGCCGTGACGTACGCGTCCAGCAGCGTGGCGGAGTCGGGGAGGGTGCCGTCGATCTGGGTGTTAAGCACGACGGCGCCCTGCACCCGGTTGTAGAGGATGAGCACGCTGTGCAGGCTGTCGTAGGCGGACCCGGCGACGCTGTTGCGGGCGTGCCAGGCCCCGTGGTCCGCGATGAGCGCGGTGAAGGCCGCCTCGGTCAGGTCGCTCCACCTGATGGTGACCGTGGACTTCAGGAGCGTCTTCGGGGGCCTCGGCAGCAGGCCGGCGGGGTCGGCGCCGGTGGCGTCCGGGGAGCGGAACCAGTAGCGGGTCACGATGCCGAAGGTGCCCCCGCCCCCGCCGGTGTGCGCCCACCACAGCTCGCGGTGCGGGTCGTCCGGCTCCCGGGTGGCGACCACCGCGCGGGCGGTGCCGGACGCGTCCACCGTCACCACCTCCACGGCGTACAGGTGGTCCACGACCGCGCCGTGCTGCCGGCACATCGCGCCGTACCCGCCGCCGGTGACGTGCCCGCCGACCCCGACGGTCGGGCAGGTGCCGCCCGGCAGGGCCACGCCCCACTCCAGGTACAGGGTCCGGTAGACGTGCCCGAGGGTCGCGCCGCCCTCGACGAGGAACGCCCGGCGGGCGGGGTCGTACCGGACGGCGTCCATCTCGGACATGTCGACGAGTATCCGTACGTCCGGGTCGTCGACGAGCCCGTCCAGGCAGTGCCCGCCGCCGCGCACCCCGAGCCGTCTGCCGTCGCGCACGGCCTCCTGGACGACGGCCACCACCTGCTCGGTGCTGTGCACGAGCCGCACGGAGTCGGGGGCGGCGGTGAATCTCGCGTTGTAGCCGCGCGAGGTGAGGTCGAGATAGCGGGCGTCGGAGGCGCCGACGGTGACCGCGGCGGGGGTGCCGGCCGTCTGCTCCGCGGCGCGGGCGGGGGCCGGGAGGAGGGCCGCACCGGCCCCGGCGGCGGCCGCCGAACCGAGGAGTCCGCGCCGGCTGAGTCCGGCGGCGGGCCGCCGGTCCGGCCGCTGCTGTCGTGGCTGTCGTGTCACAGGTATCTCCTGAATCGCTGGGAAACGGCTGCCGCCCGGGAGGCGCGGGGCCTCCCGGGCGGCACGGGGGAACCGGCGGACGCGACGGTCAGACGACCTCGTGTCCGCTGACGGTGGTCTCGGGGATCTCGTCGCGGACGTCCCAGTGCTCGACGATCAGTCCCTCGTCGATCCGGAACACCTCCACGACGACCATGCCGCGGTCGTCCGGGTCGCCGCGGAACCGGGTGTGCAGGAAGACCAGGTCTCCTGAGCCGGCCGCACGGCGGATCTCGAACCGGGCCCGCGGGTACTGCTTGTGGAAGCCGTCCACGAACTCGACCAGCGGGGCCCGCCCGTCGGGCAGGTTCGGGTTGTGCTGGATGAGGTCCTCGGCCAGGTACTTGTCGGCCAGTTCGGTCCGCCCCTGGTTCCAGACGGTCTCGATGTACTCCCGAACGAAGTTCACCTGGTGGCTGCTCATGGGGTTCTCCTTGACTGACGGGGGAATATCGCGCCCCAAAGGGGCGCTGGGGGTACCCCCGGCCGAAGGCTGGGGGGAGGAACTGCGCGACCAGCCACGACGGCGCCGCAGCCGACCGACGAGGCATCGCGGCTTTTCAGCTGTGCGCTCAGCTGGTGTGCACGGGAGTGGTCGCAGACCGGTCCGCACCGGCCGCCGCCGAGGCGACCTGCCGAACCGAGGACAAGTGGGCCAGCCCGGCCAGGACGAGGACACCCAGCGCCGCCCACGGAATCGGCCCGGCCCCCAGACCCGGCAGGAGACTGCTGCCGATGAAACTGCCCAGGCTCATGCCCAGGTACAGCGCCGCGGCGTTCATCGCGAGGATCAGCCCCGGCTGCAACGGCACCAGCTCCACCAGCCGGGCCTGCTGCGGCGCCTGGTACATCTGGCTGAAGAACGCCCAGAACGCGAAGAAGACGACCCCGGGCGCGGAGTGCGGGGCGACCAGCAGCAGCACGAAGCCGAGCGCGAGCCCGAGCACCGCGACGCTCACCGTGCGCCCGCCGCCCAGCCGCTCGGCGATCCGCGGCGCGCAGGCGTTGCCCGCCACCCCGATGACGCCGAAGGCGAGCAGGGTCAGCGAGATCAGCCCGCTGGACGCACCGAAGCGGTCCTTCAGGTAGGCGCCCGCGATGCCGTAGACGGTGAACTGGGCGGCCATGAACAGCAGGGTCGTGGTGACCGTGGCGGCCGTGGCCGGGGTGCGCATCGCCTCGCGGTAGGCGCCGACCGTCGGCGGTTCGCCGGCCGGGATCTCCGGCACGAACACCAGGACCGCCACGAAGGAGAGCGCCGACAGCGCGGCCACGCCGAGCAGGGCCGGCCGCCAGCCCAGCGAGCCGCCGAGGAACGAGGCCAGCGGCACGCCGAGCACCGCGGCGGCCGTCATGCCGCCGAACACCGTGGCGAGGGCCCGCTGCCGGCGCTCGGGCGGCACGATCAGCGCCCCGGCCGCCGAGGCGCCGGGCCCGAAGACCGCGGCCCCCATCGCGCCGAGCACCCGGGTGACGGTGAGGAAGCCGTAGTTCGGTGCGACGGCGCCGAGGGCCGCGCCGACGGTGAGCAGGCCGACGCCGACGAGCAGTACCCGCTTGCGGTTCCACCGGCGCAGCAGGATGGGGGCGGTGGGCGCGCAGACCGCGAACGTCAGCGCGAAGACGGTGACCAGGATGCCCACCGTGGCCGGCTGAACGTGCAGGTCGTCGCCGATCGGGCCGTTCAGGCCGACGACCGCCAGCGAGATCGTCCCGAGGCTGAAGTAGCCGAGCGACAGGGAGAGCAGGGCGGGTAAGGCGTTGCGGGACGGCATCAAGCCACCTCCTCTTCCTCTTCGTCATCGGTGCCGGAAAGGCGGGAGCCGGAAAGTTCCATACAGCGAACCTAGGAACGCTCCGCGTCCCGCCGAGCCCGCCCCGGAAGGCCGTGCGGCACTCCCCCAGGTCCGTCGGCCTACTACGTCAGGTCGTCGCGGGGCCGTCATGGGCCGTCGCGGGGCCGCCGTCAGGCCGTGCCGAACGCCCGGTTCCGGAGGATCAGCGGCACCTGCCGCCCGGAGCTGATCAGCCAGTGCTCCACCGCGTTGACCAGCAGGAGCAGCGCGGTGGTGGCGGCGAGGGTGGCCACGGCCGGCAGCCGCCACGCCGGCAGCGCGAGGACGAGCAGGGCGAGACCGCCGTAGAACCGGGTGGCGGACGCGGCGCCGAACATGCGGCGCCGGGTGTAGCAGAACGCCAGCATGAAGAGGGCGGCACCGGACGGCAGCAGGGCGGCGCTCAGGCCGTCCGGGGTGTCCAGGGGATGGCGGACGGTGCGGGTCGCGCCGACGGAGACCAGCAACAGGCCGACGACCAGGACGAGATGGCCGTAGCTGAGCACGTCGCGGACGACGACGGACGGGGTCGGATGGGTGCGCAGGGCGTGTGCGACGGCCGAGGCCACCAGGTGGAAGTAGAGCCACCACAGGGCGCAGCCGACCAGGAAGGCCAGGACGAGGGCGGTCAGTTCGGCCGGGGCGAGCGAGCCGTGGGCGGCGCCGGCGCCGACGGCGAAGACGTTCTCGCCCAGGGCGATCATCACGAACAGGCCGAACCGCTCGGGCAGATGGTTGACGCCGAACGCCAACTGGCGCAGGTGGCCGCTGAGTACGACGGGTGCGGCGATCTCCGCGACGACGGCGCAGGTCCAGCAGACCTCGCGCCAGGGCGCCGGTACGGTCGCGCAGGCGAACAGGACCACGGCGAAGCCGAGTCCGGCCCGGTAGGGGTGGATGGTGTAGAGGGCGCACTCCTTGCGGATCGCCTCCCCGATCAGCAGGCGCAGGGCGAGGTAGCTTCCGGAGTACAGCAGTGCCGCCTCCCGGTCCTCCAGGGCGAGCGGGGCGGCCACGGCCATGCCGTAGACGGCGAGCGCGGTCAGCAGCAGGAACACCCGCTGCAGGTTGGTCTCGTGCACGGCGTTCATCGCCATGACCACGTCCACCCAGGCCCACCAGAGCGGGACCAGCACGAGCAGGCAGGTGCCGAGCACCGGCCAGCTCGGGTGCACGGCCACCGGGTGGGCGACCTGGCCCACGCCGAACGCGAGGACCAGGTCGAAGAAGAGCTCCGCCCAGGTGGTGCGGTCACGCGCCGGAACGGCGGGAGCGGTCGTCGTCGCTGCGGTTGCGTCGGTCATTCCTGTATGGGGGCACGGCCCCGCCCCGGCACCGCCACGCAGTGGAAACCCGGCGGGTACTGCGCGATGTCCCGGCCCCGGATGTCCGAACTCGGCCTCAGAGCAGGTCCAGGGCGTCGAAACCGTAGCTGGGGCTGAGGTAGCCGCCGCCGCCCGCCGAGCCGCTGGCCGCGTCGATGCGCAGGGTGTTGGTGCCGGTCAGCAACTGGGCGGCGGGGATGACGTAGGCGTAGGCGTGGTTGTTGCCGCGGTAACTGCCGACGGTCAGGGTCCGGGTGGAGGGCTCGGTCACGGCGGCGGGGACGGCCGAGGTCCAGGTGTCGTTGACGGTGATCTGGGGGCGGCCGTTCGCCTTGGCGGTGGTGATGCCGATGCGCAGAGTGCGGTCGGCGGCCGCCTGGGCGGCGGTGCGGGTGAAGGAGACGAGCAGTCCCTGGTTGATCTCCTTGAACTGGTAGGCGGGCCAGGCGGAGGCGGTCGAGGCGCCTATCACGTAGGTGCCGGTGGTCCACGCGGCGGCCCGGGAGTCGGAGGGGTGGGCGTAGGTGACGAGGGAGGAGTTCCGGAAGCCGGCCGGGGTGCCGTCCCAGTCGCCGATGCGCCAGACGGCGCTGGCCGTGGACGGGTCGCCGGTGATGGTGATGGTGTGCACGGTGGTGACGGCGCCGGCGGTGACCGTGACGTCCTGGGTGTGCACGGCGAGCTCGCCCTTGTAGACGGTGAGGGTGTACGTGCCGGGGAGGATGCCCTTGACGCCGTACTTGCCGGTGCTCGCGTCCACCCCGGTCGTCGCCGTCTCCCACCTCTCCGCGAGCTTCGGCCTGCCCGAACTCGCCGCCGAGCTGCCCGACACCCTCGGCGAGAGCGACATCCCGGGCTTCAAGGCTGCCTGGCTGGACTACTGCCGCTACTTCAACGCCACCTCGGCCGAGCAGAAGGCCCGCTACGGCGCGAGTTTCAAGGTGAGCCTGGTCCAGGGCCACTCCCGCCTGGACGCGTACGCGGCGAGCCTGACCGGCGAGGCCGCACTGGCCACCCGGGCCTGGAGCAAGTTCGCCGCGAGCGACGGCTACCCGGCCGCGAGCACCCCGTGGACGACCACGAGGACCGACGGCCCCACCGTGCTCAACGCCGGGACGGACGCGACCTGGGTCAGCACCAACTCCACGGCGCTGTACGGTCTCGCGGCCATCGAGGACCTCGCCCTGGCGGGTGACGCACTGAACTGAACGCCGGCCCACCGGGGCGCGGCACCCGGTGGGCTCACCTCAGCCTGTCCACGTAGCGGTCCGTTCCGGGCACCGTCGGGATGAACGGCGCCACGAACTGCACCTCGCCCAGTCCGGACTCCGCCACCGCCGTGTCCAGGCCGGTGAAGTGGGCGTCCCAGCATTCCCTCGGGTCGGTCTCCAGGAACCACAGCAGGGTCAGCCGGGTGTCGACGCCCTCCACCTGTTTCACGTACGTCATCCGGTCACCGGGGAGCGGGGTCGGCCGGAAGACGGTCACCATGGCGGTCGGCGAACCCGTCAGCCTCCTCGGCAGGTGCCGCCCGCGCAACCACTCCACCAGCTCGGCCCGCTGCTCTGCCGAGTCGCTGTCGACGATCTCGACCACCAGCCCCGCGTAGGGATGGTCGAGGGCGTGGAAGTCGCGCGGCCCGGCGGCCCCGTCCCGGTACACGGTCGCCTCGTGGTCCTGGAACGCCGTGAAGACATGGGTCCGGTCCTGGTAGACCCGGGCGTCCCGGTTCAGCCGCCGGTTGATGGCGACCGTCCACTTCATGTGGTCGGCGTACCGGCCGTCGGTGATCCAGTACGTGGAGATGTAGCACCCCGCCGTCACCGGCTGGGCGACGGCGGACTTCTCCGGGTAGCGCAGGAGCTGGAGGTCGCGCGTGGCGACCCAGCGGCGTCCCGCGTACATCCAGGGCATGGCCATCGCGCCCGCGTAGTAGTGGTCGTCCTCGTACCAGCGGTAATTCCGCCGCACCCCTCTGACCTGGGCTTACTGAGGCCGAATCGGCTGTGACCTGCTAGGTCGGGTTGCAGAGGCGATCGGAGGCAGTCAGAGGAAATCGCTCTGATTCGACCCCGGTTCGACCCGGGTCACTCAGAGGCAGTCAGAGGCATCAGCCTCCCGAACTGCTACCTGAATGACCCGAGTTGGCGGGTTCGGATCCGGCGTGGCGACTCTGGCAGACCTCTCGGTCGTCTCCGGTCGAGCCGCGATGGGGACGCCTGCCTCCGACCGGTGCCAGAGCGCACGAAAGCCCCCAGGACGGCAATCCTGGAGGCTTCGCTGGCACCGATTGGAGGTCGGTTCCGGACACCACCGCTGGTTTTAGCGGGCCTTGGTGGCGTCCATGTCCTTGGGACGACCCCAGAATGCCACACCCCACAGCTCACCCGCACTACTCTCTGTCGGCTTCACGTCCGGAATTTCCCCCACCAGAGGCAGTCGCAGGCAGCCACACCACGCTGCAGGGACTCGCCCACCTCCCCAGGCCCGCCGCCGACCTGGTCCTGCTCGGCGACCTCACCGGCCGCTACAGCAGGCTCAGGTCCGACGGCCGCACAGTGACCCTGCGCGGCGACCGCCAGGGCATATCGGAGCACGGTCACCGGATCACCGCGGCAATCGCCTGCCACGTGGCCCGCGCCGGCGGAAGCGTCGACCAGCTGACCCGACTGCTGCTGCACCCCGACCACGAGGGCGGACGCCACGCCCGGCACATTGCCCTGCGCTCCGGGCAGGCGCGTGCGCTGGACTACATCCACAGGGTCTGGGCCAGCGCTGTGCAGACCGTGAGCACCAGCATGGTGCTCGGTTCCCGGGATCACGCCTACGAGGTGCTGGCAGCCCTGCGGGACCGTATCGAGACCACGCCGTGGTGCGGGGAGCGGGCCAGGACCGCGCTGCGGGTTCTGCGAGCACATCTGAACTTCGCCGAGACCGCCGGCGGCCCGCTGCACCACGCCAGCGAGCGGCAAGCCGCCGAGGAGGCCGGGATCTCCCGGACGACCCTGCGGGCCGTCTACGAGACCATCCTCAGGCCCCAGGGCTGGCTGCGGCGCCTGCGGGTGGGACACGGCCGTGAAGGCTCCACCTGGTACCTGGCCCTGGGCAGTCCCCACCGGCACGCGGGCACCGCTGTGCTGTCCCGTTCCCGTACCACTCAGTACCCCCCCGGGCTGGCACTTGAGGAGTGGCCCACCCCTGAGACCGGCGCGACCGCTGACATCGACTCCGCCGTCCTGGCCCGTCTGATGAGCCACGACGCCTTCGCCCACCACGCTCTCGGCAGCGCCGCACTGATGATCATCAGTGCTCTGTGCGCCCGTCCCAGCCAGACCGTCACAGATCTGATCGCCAGTTCCTCGGTCTCCCGCGCCACCACTTACCGCACCCTGCAACGCCTGGCCCGCCACGGTCTCGTTCAGCACCACGGCGAGACCTGGACCCTCAGCCCCCACGCGTTGCCGGGCATCGGCCACTCGCCTACCGCCTCCCAGACCGCTGCAGGCCTGCGGGTCGCCCAGAGCTGGGACGAGATCGCCCAGCAGAGCGGGACAGCGGGCACGGCAGCCCGGCGCAAGGCCCTGCACGCGGACCAACGCGCGGCCTATCGCCAGGCGCTGGAACACCTGGCCGAGCACCGCAGCCGTGCCGTGGTGATCGTGCACGACGGCCGCCAGGTCCTGGTGCCCGCGGTACGGGCGGACGAGATACCCCCGGCCTGGCACGCCCCTGACGGACGCGTCCTCGACCCAGCCACCGGCCGGCCCGCCGAGGGGTGGCGGGTGGCCACGGACGGCCGATTGATCCTCATCGGTCCAGCCGACCAGCGCACCTACGACGAGTTGGCCGCAGCCCACGCCCAAGCCCTCCGTGAATGGGAGTCCGCAGCATGAACCCACCACCCCCGACAATGCCCAAGGGTGAGCCGCCCAGCCCTCAGACGCTGCGGAAGCAGTACGAGGCCGGTGCCACCGTGCAGGAGCTCGTGGCCACCAGCGGCCTGCCTTATGGGACGGTCCTGAACCGGCTGCGTGCGGCCGGAACGGTGATGCGGACGTCGTGGCAGACCCGCCGGATGCGTGAGGGCGTGGAGGCTCGCGCCCGTCTGGCTGCCCGGCTGCGCACCCTCTACGACCAACATGGCGCCACCCTCGACGACCTCGCAGCGGCCGCGGGCAAGTCCAAACCGGCTGCGCGGCGGCTGCTGATCGAGGCAGGCGGGCAGGTGCGCACTACCCGGCAGACGATCCAGATCCGTTCCGCGGCGTCGCGGGCGAAACAGCACAAGCTCGCCCATTGGTTGCGGGTGCGATACGAGGGCGGGGCGACAGTGCCCGCGCTGGCCAAGGACTCCAACTTCTCTACCGCCACCGTCTACCGACTCCTGCGTCAGGCCGGTACACCCATGCGGCCCCAGCACCGTCATGGCCCCGCCCGCCAGCCCAAGGAGCCCTCATGACGACTCGACTGCGGCAGCCCGGCGCGTCCCACAGGCCTCCGCGCAGTGTTCGCGCTGGCCCGCCCGGCCTCATGCGAGCCCGTAGAGCAGCAGGCGCCGTCAGCAATCTCGGCCGCACTGCCTGCAGTACCTGCGGTGCAGCCCGTGCGGTCAGCCGAACCTGTTGCACAGCACGATCTGGGCTACGCAACGTCCACGGCTTCTGGTGCGGCCCCGGCCGGCGAGGTTGCGGTTCGCCCGACAGTTCCTCCTGCGGCAGGCGGTACGGCGTTCCCAGTGAGAACTAATGCTCCAGGGGCTCACCGGGAACAGGACGTGCGATCTCAGGAGCCGCCCAGTGAAGGAACGCCGTATCCTCATGGTCCCGGCCGTCCCAAGGACATTCCCGAGGCCGCCGTCGTTCTCAACCAGCGCATCATTGCGCGGGAGAGCCTTGATTCGTCGGTCCCCGCCGCACTGAGGCTGAAGAAGCGACTCAAGCGCTTCGCGCTGGACAACGAACTCGACCATCTGCCCATCGGCGACATCGTCTCGGTCGCACTGGACGAGTGGCTCACCGCCCGCGGGTTCTGAACCCAACGGCAGTGCACAGGCGGCCGCCTCCGCAGGGACGCGGCCGCCCCTTCTGACTATTCCAATAGCCCATTAGGCGGCTAACTAGTCGCCTAATCGAAACCGACCGGAGCAGCTCTCGTGCCTGATCCCTCCCACTACGCCCGCCGACTGCGTGAAATCGCCGACGCGCTCGACGCTGAGATCCAAGCAACCGACGACGCGCTTACGCCGCACCCGGACACTCTGGAGGTCATCGGCAACCGGCACACGAAACGCGGACAACTCAACTACGCCGTTCCCGAGGTTCTCCAGCTCCAGCGCCGGATCCGCCGCTGTCACGCCGACACCGGCGTACCGCATGGAGACATCGTGGCTCTGGCCGTCGACACCTGGCTCCGCGTAAGGGGCTACCCGCCTCACCCCAAACCGTCAGGGATGGAAGTCGTGTGACCTGCCACCTCACAGTAGAAGCGATCGGGATTCCCGTACTTCATGGTGGCTGGTTGCTTCGCCATTCACCCCGGGTCCCGCGCCGTCCGTCTCGGGGCACTTTGGAGATCTTCGGCTGCTGCGCTATGGCCCATCGGACGGCACTGCGGGGTGTTGCAGAGCAGCGCGTTCGGGGGGATGCCGCCCCTTCGAAGGCCGTCATGCGACGACGACCAGTACCTGGAGGTCGCTCGTATCGGGATCCCCAGCGAACTCTCCCAGCTGACGACAGAGAGCACCGGGGCACTCAGGCAGCAGGCCTTAGGCCTGCAGTTGGGCGTGAACTCATGTCCGAGGCTACGGCGAGCGAGATCAACCCTGCGTTTCGACCAAACGCCTCCCGGCAGCACCTTTCGCATCAGATACTACTTGTCGCCTCACGCGTCGCAGATTCGTGTGACGCGAGCGAATGGGCGGTTCCATCAGGCTGATCCGGGAGCATCATGCACGTCACCCGTGCCAAAGTGACCAACTTCCGCGCCTTACGCGACGCGGAGATCCAGATCGATGGGTCGACGACACTGATCGTGGGTCGGAACAACAGCGGGAAGACTTCTCTCGTAAATGTGTTCGAAAAATTTTTCAGTCCGAGCGACGATGTCAAGTTCGTCCTCGAAGACTTCACCACAAGCCGCATTGCCGACCTGGAGCACGCTCGCCGACAGTTCACTGACGCAGCGCAGCTGGAAGCGGCCGGCGACAACGAGGCCGGCGAGGCACTGCGAAGCAAAGCGCTAGAGCTCGTACCAGCCATCCGTCTCGCGATCACGATCGAGTACGACGAGAAGGACAACCTCGCTCCCATCAGTTCAGCGATCCTCGATCTTGACGAGACCTGCCACAGCGTCCGGATCGTCGCCACTCTTGCCGCTGGCGACCCCGGGAAGCTCCTTGCAGACTTCGGCGAAGCCGCCCGCCGCGCTGGGAGCCAGTTCGACAGCTACAAGTGGCTGCGCAGGAAGTTCAACGAGTACTTCACGGCGACGTACCGTGCAGTGAGTCCCGTCGATGACTCGGTCACGCGCGAGCTCAAGCCGAGTGCCGCACGGTCGATACTCGCAGTCCGGTTCATCTACGCGCAGAACAAGTTCGACGACACTCCCGCAGACAAGGCCCGGACCCTGTCGAAGACGTTCGAGGCCTACTACCGGGCCTCAAGCACCGACGACAAGCGAGGGCAGAACGTCGACCGGATCGAAGATGCGCTTGCACTGGCGTCGAAAGAGCTGGACGCCAACTACGACGAGCTCTTCGAGCCGTTCCTCGACGACCTGAGCACCTTCGGCTTGGAGTTGATGTCTCCACTGCATCCGCCCCGGATCGTTGCGTTGATCGAGGGCGCCGCCGTGCTGCGCGGGAGCACCCGGATCCAGTACCCCTCCGGGGACTCTCAGTACCCGCTGCCCGAAGGGCACAACGGCCTCGGATACAGCAAGCTCATCTTCACCATCCTGCAGATCCGAGGCTTCATCGAGAGCTGCAGCCAGGCCAGCCCTCAGCCTGCACTGCAGATCCTTTTCATCGAGGAACCCGAGGCCCACTTGCATCCCCAGATGCAGGAGACGTTCATCAAGAACATCGAGGAGTACATCAAGAGCAAGACCGACCGGAACGTGCAGGTCGTCATCACTACTCACTCCTCACACATGGTGGCCAGAAGCGGATTCGCGAAGATCCGCTACTTCGACTCCACGGAACACCACATCTCCATCAAGGACTTGTCCACCTTCCAGGCCGACGTCAAGAAGACGAAGGACGGCAGGGAGACTCTCCGGTTCCTGGAGCAGTACATGGAACTGCATCGATGCGACATGTTCTTCGCGGACAAGATCATCCTCATTGAAGGGACAGCCGAACGGCTCCTCCTGCCCAAAATGATCGCCCGCTGCGCCGCCCGTCTCCAGCGCCAGTACGTCTCAGTCATCGAGGTTGGTGACGCCTACGCGATCCGCTTCCGCAGCCTGCTGGAGTTCCTCAACGTCAAGACCCTCATCATCACGGACCTCGACTCCGTCGACCCATCCCAGAAGAAGCGCATCAGCTGCCACCCTGCCACCCCGGGCGCCTGCACCTCCAACTCCACCCTGAAGAAGTGGCTTCCGGCCAAGGAAGCCGTCACCGACCTGCTCGCCGCGGCAACCAAGGACAAGGCCAGCAAGAAGGTCCGGGTTGCCTACCAGGTGCCCGAGCATCCGGCCGGGCCTTTCGGCCGTAGCTTCGAGGACGCCTTCATCATTGCCAACGCCCCGGTATTAGCTGACAACCTGTCCAGCCTCGCTCTGAAGGGGCACTTCGAGCGCACGGTGGGCGAAGACCCCGGCGCGGCGGTCATCGAGACGCACGCCTACGAGATTGCGGAGAGTCTCCGTGACCACAAGACAGACTTCGCCTTCGACGCCATGCTCCTGGACGGCTGGAAGGTACCCCGGTACATCGACGAGGGCCTGCAGTGGCTGACGCTCCCGTGAAGACGACCATCGAGCGAGTCATCGACGAGCTCGAAGCCGGGCGCAGCTTCCTGGTCGAGGCCGGTGCTGGCGCGGGCAAGACGACAACCTTGGTCGAAGCTCTGGAACACAGCCTCCAGAACCACGGAGCAGAGCTGGCCGGCAAGGGCCGCCGAATCGCCTGCATCACCTTCACCAACGTCGCCAAACGCAAGATCACCGAGCGGATCCACGACAACCCGCTCGTGACCGTCGCTACCATCCACGAATTTCTCTGGGAGGTCATCAAAGGCTTCGGCCGCGAGTTGTGGCAGCAGATCATCGAGTACAACGACGCTCTGCGCACACCTGAGGACCTCAGCGAACTCGCCAGCCCGCCGGCGCCCATCCAGTACGTTGACCGGCGGCGACGTCTGCACCGTGGCGAGATATCCCACGACGAGGTCATCGACCTCGCGCTGCGCATGGTAACCCGATATCCCAAACTCACACGCCTGATCGCCGACTGCTACCCGGTCATCTTCGTCGACGAGTACCAGGACACCTCCCCCAAGACGATCCGGCTCCTTCTCGACCACCTTGCCGGAGCCGGCCGCCAGCCCTGCGTCGTCGGGCTGTTCGGCGACTCCATGCAGAAGATCTTCACCTCAGGGCAGGGCGCTGTCGTTCACCCCAAGCTGGAGCCCATTACCAAGCACGAGAACTACCGCTGCTCTCGCCCAGTGGTCGAGGTGCTCAACAAGATCCGTCCGAAACTGCAGCAGGAGGCGGTCGGCGAGAACACGGGGGGAGAAGTGCATCTCTTCCTCAACTCCGCCCTGCCCGCCGGACAGACACGCCTGGACGCAGCTCGTCGGCACCTTGCTGGGCTGGGCTGGTCGGACGACACCACCAGCTACCTGATGCTCACCCACCGGGGCATCGCAGGAGCACTCTCCTACGGCACCCTGCTCCAGCAGTACCAGATTCTCGGCTCGCAGGGCCGCGACAAACTCCTGGACAACGACGAGCCGTATATCGAGTACCTCAGCAGGGTCGAAGCTCTCTGCAGCGCCTTCCACACGCGCGACTACGCAGAGCTCATCGGTCTTCTGGTGGCCGGAAGGACAACCATCACGAGCCACCGCGACAAACAACGGATCGCGGCCGACATCAGAGAACTGACCGCAGTACGGGAGACCGGAACTATCGCAGACGTACTCGACCACATGGCTCGGCAGCATCTTCTGTCCGTGCCCCGCAAGCTCAGTGACCTCGAACGCCGACGGACGTCGGAGGATCTCGAAGGCTACGACCAGAAGCTGGCCGACTTCTCCAACGCGCTGCGCAAGGTCCCCTACGCGGAAGTCATACGCTTCATCGAGTACCGCGAGCAGCGCACCCCGTTCCACACACAGCACGGGGTGAAGGGTGATGAGTTCGACAACGTCATCGTGATCATCGACGACGCGTCGTGGACCCAGTACAACATGGGCAAGATGCTCGCTGGCCAGGACATCGAGAAGCGACTGGAGCGGTCGCGCAACCTGTTCTACGTCTCGTGCTCCCGAGCCCGCCGTGGCCTCGCGGTCGTCTTTCTCACCGACATTCCTGACGACGCCCTGTCGACAGCCCACGACTGGTTCGCCTCGGGCACTGTGCACCCTTGACGTCACAAACACGAGTGTGCATGCCGCAGCAGCCAGCGTGGCGGCATCACGGCTGACGGTTCCTGCTGCCGCCCGCCTCGGCTGTCAACGTTAAAGTGACCCTGGGGAAGTGAGCGCATAACGTGGTCGCGAAGTCGAGGATGCACACCGCTCTCACCCAGGGAAGATCGGAAGAAGCCAAGGGGGTTTAAGCCGGGTGGAACTTCAGATACGCCTGGAGGCCGGGGCGCCCGCCGAAGAATTCACATCGCTCCTCCAGTGGCTGCGCCGCGAGCGAGATCTTCAAGGGTTCGTGAGGGCTCAGCGCCCGCCAACACAAGCGGAAGAACTCGGTAGTGCATTCGAGCTGATCAGTGTGGCTGTCGGTTCTGGTGGCATAGCCACAGCCTTCGTCACGTCGCTCGGATCCTGGCTCAGCAGCAGGCGCACCGAACAGACCGTCAGTGTCACTGTCGACGGGAAGTCCGTACAGATTGTCCGTAATGGAGCAGATCTCGTCGACGAGGCGGAACTGCTGCGCCTGATCAGGCAGACGCTCGATGAGCAGTAAGGGCGGTACTGGTCGGCTCGATCGACGCGCTGTCCTCCTCGGCATGTCCAGTTATCGCGATACGAGGCAGCGCCCTGTGCCAGCAGCCGCCAATAGTCTTCGGGGAATGCGGCAACTGCTGACCGACTCGAAGCTGTGCGGCTGGCTTCCTGAGCACGTGACCGTGATCGATAACGCGGCTCGCGTGCCGGAGGTTGCAGTCCTGCTGCGCGAACTTGCGGCGCGCACCGACGGCATGTTTCTCTTCTACTTCGTCGGCCATGGCACACTTTCCGAGCGTGGTGAGCTGTTCTTCCCGCTGAGTGAAACCAACACCGATCACGTCGAGCTGACCGCCATGCCCTACGCACACGTTCGAGACGCTCTGATCGACAGTCCAGCACGTGTGAAGATTTCGATCCTTGATTGCTGTCATTCAGGCAAAGCGGTTCAAACCCTCTCTGCGCAGGCAGACAGCCTGACTCTGGCGGCTGATGTCCGCGGAACATATGTGTGGACGGCTGCAGACGGTCCCGCGCATGTCGTACCCCTTGAGCAACAGGCCGACGTCTGTACCTCTTTCACAGGTGAGCTCATCAGCCTTGTTCGCGAAGGGATTCCGAACGGGCCGACGGCCCTGACGCTCGGAGATCTGTATGAACCCCTACGCCAGAGGATGCGGGCCGGCGGCCTGCCGCTGCCGAACCGTCGGGTAGACGACAGTGCCAGTAGCGCTCTCTTTGCATGGAACGCGTGGAAACCCGCCAGACCAGCTGCCACTGTCCATTACGAAGCGTCAAGCCAGGCAGGCCGGAAGGGGCTGGCCCGAGCGTCGTCCCGTGCTGAGGGACAACCTGTCATAGGCAGAAGGGACATTGAAGGGCTCAAGGCCGCAGTGCCGCTGAAGGATGTGATTACTGAGTACGTGCTGCTGCGCAAGTCTGGACGCGAATTCCGGGGAAGTTGCCCTTTCTGCGAAGGAAGCAGCGGGCAGTTCAGCGTGAACAGCGATATGGGTGTCTACCACTGCTTCGAGTGCCAGGTCGGCGGCGACGCACTGGACTTCATCATGAGGATGGAACACCTCTCCTTCGGCGAAGCCGTGGACCGGCTGGCTTCACGCGGCGGTATCACGCTGCGCACTGACGCGGGCCACCGTGACCGCCAGCACGTTGAGCGCATCCGCCTGGTCGAAGCACACAGAGCGGCCGCGCAGTTCTACTTCACACAGCTCAACACCACCACCGAGGCCGCCATCGGCCGCACCTTCCTCGCTGAACGCGGTATCGACCAGGCCGCCGCCGCGCAGTTCTCCGTCGGCTACAGCCCCCAAGGCTGGGACCACCTCACCCGCTACCTACGCGGCAAGGGATTCACTGACAAGGAACTCCTGCTCTCCGGCCTTGCCCAGGAGGGCCGCCGCAGCCCCATCGACCGCTTCCGCGGCCGCCTGATGTGGCCCATCCGCAACATCGGTGGCGAGGTCGTCGGCTTCGGCGCCCGCAAGCTCTACGCGGCCGATACGGGCCCCAAATACATCAACACCCCCAATACCCCGATCTACATGAAATCCCAGGTGCTGTTTGGCATCGACCTTGCGAAGAAGAACATTGCCAAGACCAACCGTGCCGTCGTTGTCGAGGGCTACGGCGACGTCATGGCCTGCCACCTGGCAGGTATCCCCACAGCCGTCGCCACCTGCGGCACACCCTTCGGCACTGACCACATCACGACCCTGCGGCGCCTCCTCAGAAGCGACGGAAGCGCCCAGATCACCTTTGCTTTCACTCAAGATGGACACGCCCAGCAGTCTGCGCTGCGCACACTCAAGGACGATCAGGAGTTCGCCGCCTGCTCCTACATCACCGTCGCCCCCGACGGCATGAGCGCCAGCGCATTGCGCATCGCCAAAGGCGACGCGGCCGTCACGGAGCTTGCTGAACCGCGCACCCCGCTTTTCGAGTTCACCTTGCGTCAGATCATCGCTCGACACGATTTGGAGAGCGCTGTTGGGCAGAATGCTGCCCTGGCAGAGGCCGCTCCGACTGTCGCACGCATCACTGACAGCATGGTTCAGCGCGAAGTCGCGCTCAGGCTGGCCGGCATGCTCGGCGGCTTGGACAAGACCTTCGTGGTCAGGCACATCAGGCACCTGGCTCGTGAAGCTCGCGGCAGGGCCGGCCTGCACTCCGCTGTGGAGCGCCCGCCCTCGTACGGGAACGTTGAGTCCCCACCCAAGCCCGTGATCAATCTTCGTAACGCGGTGTATGCAACGGAGCGCGAGCTACTCAAGATCGCCCTGCAGCGGCCCGACTTGGTTTCCCCGGCCTTCGATGCCTATGGGATCGAGGAGTTCACCGCTCCGCCCTATGCAGCTGTGCGCCGCACGATCAAGGACGCGGGCGGCGCAGAGTATGGTGTTCAGGATCTGCGGGAGTACTTGTCCTTGGTCCGCGAAGCCGCTCCGGACGACGCTGTCCGTGCCCTGATTACCGAGCTGGCTACCGAGCCGATCATGCGCAGGAACGTTGACGAAGCCTACGCAGGTGACCAACTCGTCACCGTAAGGCGGCGCTCCGTTGACCGGCGGATGCGGGACCTCCTGGCCGTCCTGGCTCGCGAGAGCGATCAGAACATCCCATTCGACCGCCGTGCAGAACGAAGTGTGGGTGTTGCAGCAGTACGGTCAAGCCTTGCAGGAGCGAGGTGTGGAAGCCCTGTGAGTGCCCACCGCCCTTGTCCCTGTCCTCGTAGCCGTCGACGCCTTTGGCCCTGTAAACAGTGGGACTTCCACAGTTTTCTCAGCAGCGCAACTCCCCAGCCGTTTCAACCACCGGGGCTGCCCAGCGAAAACAGCCGGACGGGGATTCGTCCGGCTGTTTTCGCTGTGTCGGAGTGCCACGTCTACTCGCTGTAGGCCGTACGTGCCAGCATCCGTACTTCCTTCGCAGGCTCCACCAGGCCGTCCGTGAACTTCTCCGCACTCTCCGCGCCCGAGTAAATCCCGGTGATCTCTTCGTGTCCCGCCTCAAAGATCTGGCTTTGAGCCGGGCCCGTGGCCTGCGGCGACTAGCTCACCTGAGACGTGGAGATGCCGGGAATCTCAGGTGATGTGGTTCCGATCGGGTGGTTGCCTGACGTTGTCTCGGTTGATCTGGTCCGGCTCCGCTGTTTCGAATATTGGTAACTCCGGATAACAGAACTTGAGCAATGCGATGCCGGAGGTGGGTTATCTGTCTCGATAGATGTCTTCGTCCGGCTCCCAGTTCGCATCGATCGTGGGGTCCTCCGGGCCGTCCGGGATGAACTTGGGATCTGGCTGCCAGTTCCCGTAGAAGTCTTCCGGCGAGTCGGAGAGTTCAACTTCGTCACCGAGGTCTCCCAGCTGCCAGAACTCCTCGTTCTCGACGTCGAGGTCGCATGCGGAGCAGGCGAAGACGTAGGGAGTGAAGACCACGACGGGGCTGTTCGTCTCCTCGATGTGGGTGTCGCCCATGAGCCACCCTTGTGAGCCACAGGCAGGGCAAGTCGTCTCTACGTCGTGTTCCATGTAGCGGGGTGAATATTGTGTGATCGTGGCGAGCACGATCTCCCGCTCCTTAGACGCCAAGTGCCCGTAACGCTGCTCGAAGATGGCCCGCGCCTTGGCCAGTTTGCCTTCCAGGCGGATGCGGGCGGCCTGAACACGTTCCAAGATCAGCCTGTCGTGCAGAGGGACGTAGCTGCCCCAATAGTCGTCCGGAGCGATCTTCAGCTCTGCGAGCAACGGGTCGATCAGCCGCAGGCATGTGGTGAAGACCGTCTGGACCTCCGCGACGTCATGAACGCCGCTGTGAGCAACGCCGTTGCGGGCGTTCACGACGGGCTCCAGTGCCTGCTTGTTGATCGGGATCTGATTCCGAAGGATCTTGTGGACTCGGGCATGGGCTTCCACCAGCCCGATCGTCTTCGCCCGACTCGCGGGGGCTGAGGCGTGCGCGCCGTGGCCGGTGGGGTGGAGGAGCGAATCGAAGTCCCGGGCCTCGACTATCAGGGCCGGGTGGAGGCCTGCGAGGAAGGCCTTGAGGAGGTGTTCGGCGGCGATCCCAGCGTGGTGAACCGCGAAGTCGTATGACTCGGGCCCCTCCGCGAACGCCGTGAGTGCCGCGGTCATCCACTTCTGCGACGAGGCCTTGAGCTGTTCGGCATGCATGGAGTGGACCATAGGGCTGTTGAGACAACAGCCAAACCTGGATTTCGGCGCTTGTCCCCGGGGTGCGTTCGGACCTGAGAGTTCGGTCGCGTATCGGGCCCAGTTGCCTCCGGACTGAGTCCAGGCGGCGGCGGTCTCGGGGCTGATCCCCAGCAGATCCATGAGGACCGCGGCCGGCAGCTGGTTGGAGAGCCCCATCAAGGCGGAGAGGTCCGGTCCGGACGGGAGTAGATGCCCAGGTGCCGATGGTGGTGTGCCCGCGGAGCCGCGCGAGGAGGCGTCGGGCGAGCTCGTCCAGCGGATCGGGCAGCTGAGAAGCCACGACACGCAGGCGAACCAGGTCACCTGAGACCACAGACCAATCAGACCAGATCATCTGAAACAGAAGCCAGATCGACAAAGACGGGGCACCTCGATGTCCACCATCACCTGAGGCCGACGTACCTCTCCGTTCCCGTAGGCGTCCGCAATCACCTGGGCATACGCCGACCGGGACCATCCGAACGTGGCGTCAACCAAACCTCCGTGCACCACGACGGGCACTCCACGAACAGCCGTCGGCCGTTGACGAGAGCCGGATGTAACTTGCGGACGGTTCCACGTAGCAGGAGCCGTTCACTCTCCGCTCTTCGTCTCGTCGGGCGCCTCAAACCCATCCTCGAACAACTGGGCTGGCGCGACGTTCAGGCCGGACGCGATGCTCAGGATGGTCAGCACACTCGGATTGCGCCGACCGTGTTCGATGTAAATCAGTCCGCGAAAGCTCAATCCACTGCGTTCAGCGAGCTGCTCCAGGCTGTAGCCGCGCTCTTCTCGAAGACGCCGGATCTGCATCCCGAAGGACACAAGCCGCGGATCCGGCAGTGATTGAGCCTTTTCAGCGTTGCCGCTCCAGGGTGAGGACGGCTTTGGCGATTGACGTCATTCGATTCGGGCTGCACCGGGACCTGCGGAAGATCCGCC
>NZ_JBIBAK010000028.1:0-118684 GCF_042899865.1 Streptomyces sp. NPDC013157
AGCCGACGACACCGTCCTGCCCACCGAACTCACCGCATAGCCTCAAAACGAGATCACCGAGTGGCCGTCGATACACCACTCCAGCGGACGTGACCGGCGTCGATTTGGTTCCCGGCCGCCTTTCGAAAGACGCGCCCATCCGGCGCCACCCCGAAGCGCTCTATGGGTTCGCGCAGCATGCGGACCAGGACAGGGGGAATCGGAACAGGTTGTGCGGCCTTGGCCATGGCCGCCTCAGGGAGTGGATCTCGTGGACGGGACCGTCGCGAAGGTAGATCTTGTGCTGCCCACTACCCGACGACGAGTACGTCCATCGTGCCCTCGCACGGTGGCGACTGCTGCTGTGCAGTCCAACAATGCGGAAGCCACCACCGAACTGTCCATCCCGGTGGGCACGGTCAAGACCCCACCTCGGCAACGTGAGACCAAGTCGTCCGCCCGAAACCGCGTGGAGATCGCCGCCTGGGCATGGGAATCCGGCCTCATGAACCGGCAGTGACCACGGCTTGTCAAGCGGGCTTCGTTGAACCTCAGCTGTCCGCCCCGAGTCGATGCCGGGCGCTGGGGTGCGCCCGGTAAGGGCTGACGCTCGGCTCGCCCAGGGTCCAAAAGCGCCACGGATACCCAGCGGCCGGGCCGCCGACGCCGGTCCGCGGCCCCGAACCGACATGCTCCCGGCACAGGCCCCCCGTCGGCCCCGCGAGGAACAGGTCGGCTGTGACGTCGCACGCCGACTGCCCGTCATGGCGCAGATCCACGACGCCCAGCGCCTGGGCGAGGTTGGCAGGGCCACGCGCCAGGTCCCGCGCCCGTAGACCAGGACGCCGACGCTGCCGCGCCAGCGCCGCACCGGCCTCGACCGCGCCCGCCCGGAGCAGCACCGAAGCGGGGCGCCGCCCCGGCCCGCACACCGCGTTCAGGCATCGATGGACCGCGTGCGTCCGGTAGACATAGAAGGTCCCCGGCTCCCCGAACTCCGCACGGTTGGTCGCATTCGGACCTCGGAACGCATGCGAGGCGGGGTCGTCGGGCCCCTCGTACGCCTCTACCTCAGTGATGCGCACCGCCGTCACACCGCCCTCGGAACGCGACACCACCAAGGCCCCCAGCAGTTCGGGAGCCACCTCCACGGCCGGCCGATCGAAGAACTCCCTGGACAACACAGGCGGCAACGCCGTGGCGCCCAACGGCTCTTCGAACACCGCCAGTTGCGTGTGACCGGTGCCGTTCGTGCTCCCCACCGACCGACTGTGTGCCATTGCCGCCTCCCGTCCAAGGACCAGGCCGCCGGACCTCGGCGCCTCACCCCACCTCAGCGGTGGCCCACCGCCTCGTCATGGCCGCACAAACGGCCACACGACGCTCGGAGAAGGACATCGAAGCAGTTCCCTGCGCCCGGACGGACGCACGTGGCCGTGCACGCCGCAGGCCGGACCGCTGGAGCAGAAGTACGGCACTGCCCGCCATGTCCCGGTGTGAGGCCGCTGTGGCACACGCTGTTCTGTGGCAGGAGTGGGAAGCCGCCATACCTTCGTGCCGAACGGGCCGACGGTCTCGGCCGCGACCCGCGAGCTGCTGGGCGTGGGCCGGCCGGCCGGCCGATCACCGATGGTGATGACCCGAGACGAGGAAAGAAGGCGTTCTACGCCGTGACACCCCACTCCCGCAGTACCCGAGCGGTCCCGTCCAAGGCCGACTCGGGCCTGAGGTGCCCCAGACATGCCCGTGCCCGGCAGCTGAAGGCGAAGGCGAGCAAGAGGGCACGTCCGCCGCTCGGTCCGAGCTGGTTCGCGGCCGTCATGGGCACCGGGATCGTCGCCAACGCGGCAGCCACCCTGCCGCGAACCTTCCCCGGCCTGCGGGACGCCGCCACGGTGGTCTGGTCGGCGGCTGCACTGCTGCTGGTCGTACTGACCGTCGGCTACGTCCGGCAAAGGACGCTGCGGGTGCACGTCGCCGATCCGATACAGGCCCAGTTCTTCGGGGCGCCGCCGATAGCGCTGCTCACGGTGGGCGCCGGGGCGCTGCTGCTCGGCCGACGGGTGATCGGAGCGTCGGCGGCGCTGGATGTGGACCGGGTGCTGTGGTCGCTCGGTACCGTGCTCGGTCTTGCCACTACCTGCACGGTGCCGTACCTCATGGTCACGCGGCACCGCTTCGCACCCGACGCGGCGTTCGGCGGCTGGTTGCTGCCCGTGGTGCCGCCGCTGGTCTCAGCCGCGACGGGCGCGCTGCTCATCCCTCGGACACCCGCCGGGCAGCCGCGGATGGCGATGCTGCTGGGCTGCTACGCCATGCTCGGGCTTGGGTCGGTGGCCGTGCTTCTGGTGCTGGCCATGGTGTACAGCCGCCTGATACACCATGAGGCGCCCGCCGGCGCGGTGGTGCCCACCGTGTGGATCGGGGTGGGGGCGTTGGCCCAGTCGGTGACCGCGCTGGGTACGCTCGCCACGGCCGCGCCAGGCGCGCTGCCGGCGTTGTACGCGCGGGGCGCCGCAGTCGTGGCGCTCCTGGGCGGGCTCGGTGTGTGGGGCTTCGCCATACTGTGGCTGGTACTCGCCACGGCGCTGACCGTACGAGAGATCCGAACGGGACTGCCCTTCGCACCCACTTGGTGGTCCTTCATCTTTCCCCTCGGAGCCTGCGTCACCGCGACTGGCGTCCTCGCCACCCGGACCGGCTCACAGCTGTTCGTCTGGACCGCCGTCTTCCTCTACGCCGTGCTCGTCGCCGCGTGGGCGGTGGTGGTCTGGCACTCACTGCGCCACGCCGCCGGCAACACGGGTGGACCGGAAGGCCCGGGGGACCCGGACAGCCCGAAGGAACTGGAAGAACCCGACGCGGCTCGCGAAGCCGTCACTGCGTCTCAGGCCGCACAACCGGCCTCGCTGATGACAGCCGTCGAGGACGCATAGCCGGACGGGGCGCGCTCACATGCGGAGGCGCCCCGTCCCTTTGTCGTCGGTGGATGCTCAGTGGAAGGCCGATGTCACCAGGGCCTTCTGCTCCATGGCATGCCGACGGGCGGAGCCGACGGCGGGGGCAGGTGCCTCCGGTCGGCTGACACACCCAAGGACGCGGTCTCCCAGCCGGTGCAGGCGCGGCCCGACGAAGAACCACGCTCCTTGGTTTTCGGGCTCCTCCTGCACCCAACGTACGTCCACACCGGCAGGAAAGCGGCTGAGTTCCGCCGCGAGCTCTTCCTCGGGGAACGGGTAGAGGCGCTCCACGCGGACGATCGCCGTGTCCGACAGGCCCGAGCTGTGCCGGTGGGCGTCGAGGTCGTAGAAGACCTTGCCCGAGCACAACAGCACACGCCTGACCCGGGCCGGGTCCACCGTGTGATCCGGTATCACCGGACGAAAGCCGCCATGTGTGAACTCGGCCAGCGTGGAGGTCGCGGCCTTCGTCCGCAGCATCGACTTCGGTGTGAAGACAATCAGCGGCCTGGTGTGGTCGCGCAGCCCCTGCTGCCTGAGGAGATGAAAATAGTTGCTCGGCAGGGAGGGCAGGGCGACGGTCATGTTGTCCTGTGCACACAGCTGAAGGAAGCGTTCGATTCTGGCGGAGGAATGGTCCGGCCCCTGCCCCTCCAGGCCGTGCGGCAGCAACAGCGTCACCGCGGAGCGCTGTCCCCACTTCTGTTCGGATGACGAGATGTACTCGTCGACGACCGTCTGAGCGCCATTGGCGAAGTCCCCGAACTGGGCCTCCCACAGCACCAGAGCATCGGGGCGCGCCAGCGAGTATCCGTACTCGAACCCCAGCGCCGCCAGTTCGGACAACATCGAGTCGTACGGTGCGAAGCCCTGGGCCCGCGGGCCGAGGGTGTTCAGCGGCGTGTGCTCCGCGCCGGTGCGCCGGTCGGTGAGTACGGCGTGGCGTTGGCCGAACGTGCCGCGACGCGAGTCCTGCCCTGCCAGTCGCACCGGAACCCCCTCCAGCAGCAGGGAGCCCATCGCCAGTGTCTCCGCGGTGGCCCAGTCGATCGCCCCGGTGTCGAGCATGGCCGTACGCCTCTGGAGCTGTGGCAGGACACGCGGGTGCACGGTGAAGTCTCGTGGCAGGTCGGTCTGCGAAGCGATGACGTGCCGGGCGGTCGCTTCGTCGATCGCGGTCACGGCCTGACGGTGGGCTGCCCGCTCCTCGGCGTCGCCGGAACGGAGGTCCTCGACGGCGTCGGAGGCGGGCAGGGCTCGGGTCTCGGCGAAGGCCCGCTCAAGATGCTCCTGGTAGTTCCGGTGTGCGCCTTCCACCTGCTGCTCGCCGACGTCCCCTCGACAGACCAGCGCCTCGGCGTACAGCCGGCGCACCGAAGCCTTGGCGTCGATGCGGTCGTACATCATCGGCTGTGTGATGGACGGGTCGTCGACCTCGCTGTGTCCGTGCCGCCGGTAGCAGACGAGATCGATCACGACGTCCTTGTGGAACGCCTGGCGGTAGTCGAAGGCCAGCTGCGCGACCCGGGCGACGGCCTCCGGGTCGTCACCGTTGACGTGGAAGATCGGGGCCTCCACCGACCTTGCGACATCGGTGGCGTACGTGCTCGAACGGCCGTTGGCAGGTGTGGTGGTGAAGCCGACCTGGTTGTTGATGATCACGTGGACCGTCCCACCCGTGCGGTAGCCGGGCAGCTGCGACATGTTCAGGGTCTCGGCGACCACGCCCTGGCCGGCGAACGCCGCGTCGCCGTGTATGACGACCGGCAGTACCGGGAAACGCTGGCCGCGGTCCCCGGCCAGGTCCTGCTTTGCGCGCACCACTCCCTGCGCCACCGGCCCCACGATCTCCAGATGCGACGGGTTCGCCACGACCGAGACGGCGATCGTGCCGCCTTGCAGGGCACGGTAGGTGCCCTCCGCGCCGAGGTGGTACTTCACATCCCCGGATCCCTGGACCGAACGGATGTCCACCGCGTCCTCGAACTCGTGGAAGATCTGCGCGTAGGACTTGCCGATGATGTTGGCCAGGACATTGAGCCGGCCGCGGTGGGCCATCCCGATGACGGCTTCCCCCACGCCTTCCTCGATGGCGCGGAGCAACAGGGCATCGAGCAGTACGATCGCCGACTCGCCGCCTTCGAGCGAGTACCGCTTATGGCCCACGTACTTGGTCTGCAGAAACGTCTCGAAGGCCTCTGCCGCACCCAACCGGTAGAGGATCTGCAACTGTTCGGCGCGGTCGGGCCGGCGCTGCGGTCCCTCGATCCGCTGCTGGATCCAGCGACGTTCGTGGGCGTCCTGGATGTGCATGTACTGAAAGCCGACGGTGCGGCAATAGAGCTCCTGCAGGCCGTCCAGCACGTCTTGAAGAGTCATCGCGACGTGCCCGGCGAACCCGTCCACGACGAACTTCTCTTCCCGGTCCACGTCGTGGAGTCCGAAGGCGGCGATGTCGAGCTCTGGATGTCCGGCGGCCGTCTGCGACGTAAGTGAGGACATGAGTGGGTCGGTGGCGGCCATCAAGTGGCCGCGCACTCGATACCCGTGGATCAGCGCCGCAACCCGGACCGCTTTGAACGCCGCCTCATCCCCGTCATCACCCCCCGTGGCCATGGCGGTACGTCCCTGTCGGCCTGTCAAGGAGGCCGGGGAGGCGAAGAAGTCCCTCCACGTCTGATCGACCGAGCCCGGGTCGTGCAGGTACCGCTGTCGTTGCTCGTCCACGACCCATTCATTGAGCCCGAATTCCAGTCGGTGGGCCATCGTTCGATCGGTGCGTGATTGCGACGTCACAGCTGGAACGCCTTCTTCCTCATTCGGAGCCGTCGGTGCCGGACGCGGTCGAGCTGTCATCCGCCTACGTGTCCAAGGACTTCGCATCCGTTGCGGAGGTCAACCCGTTCGCCCACGCCCTACTGACGACGCTAGGGTGCCGGGAGAGCTGAGCCAGAGAGCCAGACGGGCCGCAACTGCCTCATATCGGGACATCTGGCCGGGCGGCCGGTGTCCGCGTGGAATGCTGCCGCCGCACAGCCGAAGCGCAGGGTCATGGCATGTCCTGATCCGAGGGCTTCAAGTCCACTCGGCCTGAGAGCGCTGCTGTGTGAAGCCTGGTTGTGAGAAACGCAAGCCGCACCCCGCCCCTCTCACGGGCCGCTCGACAACCGGCCGTGCGCCGACACCTTGTACCCGGCTTGGTCGCCGCTGTCGCCGCGACCGCCGGCAACACCACCCACAAACAGCCAGGAGAGCAGCCATCGCCGCAAACGGCCATGTCGACTGTTTCCGACCGGAACTCGTTGTCATCCCCTGCGGTAGCCGCAAACCGGGATGGCCCGCGCGAGCGGCAGACATGTACCTCGGCTGTTACCACCGTGCGTGCCGCAAGGCAGCCGAAGCGCTGCAGCCCGAGCGTCTGCTCGTCCTCTCCGCGCGCTACGGCCTCCTGGACCTCGACCATGTCATCGAGCCGTACGACACCCCTGGTACGGCCGGTGCGACAACAGCCCGGCTTCTCCTGGAAAGGGTCGCACCGTCGTTCTCGGGCCGCCGTCGATCAGGGCCCTCCCGCTTCCGCGGTCTTCCACCGGCGACCAGCGCAACGGTCACGGACTACGCCGAGCCCGCCTCGGACGTGCCCACGCCGGTCGTCCGGAAACTGGCCCGGAACGCGCCAGGTGTCACACCCAGCTGCCGCACAAAGGCTCTGCGTAGCGACTCGGGCGAGCCGAACCCGGTGCGCCGCGCCACCACGGCCATGGGGTCATCACCGGTCTCCAGCAGCACCTGGGCCGCTTCCAACCTGATCTGCTCCACATACCTGGCCGGAGTGGTTCCCACCTCTTCGTGGAAGAGCCGGGTCAGATGACGGACGCTGAGGCCCGCCCCGCGGGCCATCGCCGACACTGTGTGGTTGGCCCCGGGCTTCTCGGCGACCGCGTCCAGGACCCGGCGGAGTATCTCCTGGCGGCTGTGCGGGGCCCGGGAGCGGACGCTGAACTGGGACTGGCCACCCGGTCGTTGCATGAAGACGACCATGTCCTTGGCGACCGCCCGAGCGACCTCCGCGCCGTAGTGATCTTCGACGAGCGCCAGGGACAGGTCGATACCGGCGCTGACACCCGCCGATGTCATCATCCGCCCGTCCCGCACGAAGATGGCGTCCGGCTGGACCTCCACGGACGGGAACCGCAGAGCCAGTTGCTGCGAGTTCTGCCAGTGCGTCACGGCACGACGGCCGTCCAGAAGTCCGGCCGCGGCCAGCAGAAACGCTCCCGTGCACACCGATGCCGTACAAAGGGCCTTCTCATTCAGCTGTCGGACGACATCCAGTAGGGCGTCGTCCTTGATCAGCGTCTCCCATTCCGGACCGCCCGGGATCACCAGAACGTCGCACGGCTCACGTACCTCATCGACACGCAGGTCAGCGATGAGGCGGGTCCCGGCGGAGGTGACCACCTCCGCCCCGTCCTCGGACGCGATCTGCACCTCATAGCGCCCGCCGAACTCGTTGGCCGACGCGAACACCTCGATGGGACCGGTCACATCGAGTAGCCGAACGCCCGGGAAGACGAACACGATCACGGTGAGCGGGCCCGTTCCTGGGCGCTTGTGGTTCATCGGATGCCTCCGGGCCGGGCGCGGTGCGGACACGGGCGACCTGTAGGGGGCGGCGAGTGTTCCAGGGGGGATCAGGGAGCCGATCACCGCCGGCCCGGACCCCGTTCGCAGGGTTTCCGTGCGTTCATTCTGCGCCTTCGACCAGAACCAGGACCACGACCGGCTTGCTCCCTGCTGGGAGGTGAATCCTCCCAGTCCGCCGCGACGTCGTCACGCCGCGTCCCCAGGCCGTATTCGAGCATGTGGCGAACAGGGCGGCACTCGGCAGGCGAGTGACCCACGCCACGACCGTACGGGACCTGAGGGAGGCACTTCGGGCCGGGAGGCTCCGCAGCGCCTGCACGTGCAAATCGGCTCGGTAGTTTCGATCTCAGCAGCCCTACCCGCACGGGCGTGGTGGGGCGTCCGCGTGGCCGCGGCTCCGGCCCGGCCGACCGCAGTCGAGGCCCGTGTGGTGTGCGACAAGAACCGTGCAGCCCGCCGCCGTCCCTCTTTGAAGGAGTTCCGCCGATGAAGACCGTCACCCACTAGATCGGTGGCAAGCCGTTCGGAGACGCTTCAGGCGCCTTCGGCACCTGGGGCCCCGTCACCGACCCCGCGACCGGAGAGGTCACCGGACAGGTCGCGATGGCCGGCGTCGACGAGGCCGACGCCGCGGTCGCCGCGGCGAAGGAGGCCTACGCCGACTGGCGCACGTCCTCGCTCGCGCAGCGGATCGCGATCCTCTTCCGCTACCGCGAGCTGCTGAACGCGCGCCGCGACGACCTCGCCGCGCTGATCACCGCTGAGCAGGGCAAGGTCCATGCGGACGCGCTGGGCGAGGTGGCCCGGGGCCTGGAGATCGTCGAACTGGCCTGCGGGCTCGGCATGGCGCTCAAGGGCGAGACGTCCACAGGGGTGTCGAGCCAGATCGACGTGGCGTCGGTCCGCCAGCCGCTCGGTGTGATCGTCGGCATCTCGCCGTTCAACTTCCCCGCGATGATCAGCATGTGGATGTTCCCCATGGCGATCGCCTGCGGAAACACCTTCGTCCACAAGCCGAGCAGCAAGGCCCCGTCCGCGTCCATGCTCCTCGCGGAACTCGCGGCCGAGGCGGGCGTGCCCGACGGGGTGCTCAACATCCTGCACGGCGACGCGGTCGCGGTGAACGCGCTGCTCGACCACCCGGACGTGGCGGCCGTGTCGTTCGTGGGCTCCACGCCGGTCGCCCGCCACGTCTACACCAGGGCGTCCGCCGGCGGCAAGCGTGTCCAGGCCCTCGGCGAAGCGAAGAACCACATGCTGGTACTGCCCGACGCCGACCTCGACGCGGCGGCCGACGCCGCCGTGACCGCCGCCTACGGCTCCGCGGGCCAGCGCTGCATGGCGGTCTCCGTGGTGGTCGCGGTGGGCTCGGCCGGGGACGCGCTGGTGTCCCGGATCGCCGAGCGGGCCACGAAGATCAAGATCGGCCCGGGCAACGACCCGACGTCCGAGATGGGTCCGCTCATCACCAAGGCGCACCGCGACGAGGTCGCGGACTACATCGCGGGCGCGGCCGCCCAGGGAGCCGACGTGGTGCTCGATGGCAGGGACTTCACCGTCGAGGGCCTGGAGAACGGGCACTGGATCGGTGTCTCGCTCCTCGACAAGGTCAGCACGTACTCGGACGCCTACCGGAACGAGATCTTCGGTCCTGTCCTGTGCGTGCTCCGTGCGGAGACCTACGAGGAGGCCATGGCCATCATCAACGGTTCCCCGTACGGCAACGCCAGCTCGATCTTCACCCGGGACGGCGGCGCGGCTCGCCGGTTCCAGCTGGAGGTCGAGGCCGGCATGGTCGGCGTGAACGTGCCGATGCCGGTGCCGGTGGGCTACCACTCCTTCGGCGGCTGGAAGGACTCGGCCTTCGGCGACCACCGCATGTACGGCAGCGAAGCCGTGCACTTCTACACGCGCGGCAAGGTCATCACGACCCGCTGGCCGGACCCGGCTGTGACGGCGGCCGGTGTGGACCTGGGCTTCCCCGCGTCCCACTGACCGCCGCAGGCCCGCACGCGCTGGTCGCGTCGGGTGGCAGTGCCGAGCCGCTCCATCAGCCGTGGTCCCCGCGTCCCGGTCGTCCTTCGGGACGGCCGAGGATCGCATCGTCCGCCACGCTGCGGCGCCGACTACAGGCGCTGCAGCGTGGCGGACCCCCTTCGGGGCGGCCGGGAATCGAAACGGCCAGGGCCCGCCCCCGTCCTACTTCGGCTCACCCGTCCACCCCGGCGGCAGCGCAGGAGCGGACGCAAGGGGCGGCGAGCATCGGTTCCGGCAGTGTCCACGTCACAGTCCATGCCCGAGTGCGCGTACGGACCCGACCACCGGCCCGACCACGGCAGGTCAGCGCACTACAACACCTCGCCGGGGGCTGTGTGCTGAGCTCCTGGCGCACGTCCAGGCAGCGCAGCAGGACACCGGGCTGCCCGGATCCCGTGGCGTACGGTCTGATGTCGCGGCCGCCCACCGTCCGCAACGGATCTCACCGAACCCGGTGGTGCCGCCGGTACGGCCGAAAGATCTGAACCCATACCGGGAATCAGGCCGCGACGAGCTCCTGCTCGCGCTCCGGCGTCTTGACCTTGGGCTTCTTGTTCGGCAGCGAGAGCCGGAAGACCTTGCGCCACGCGGAGAACACCTGCTTGGGCAGCGGCCCGGTGACGTACTCCAGCTCGTACTTTTCGAACAGCGCGCGCACCTTCACCGCGACCTCGGCGTACCGGTTGCTCGGCAGGTCCGGGAACAGGTGGTGCTCGATCTGGTGCGACAGGTTGCCGGTCATGAAGTGCATGGCCCTGCTGCCGCTGATGTTCGCCGAGCCCATCATCTGGCGCAGGTACCACTGGCCGCGTGTCTCGTCCTTGATCGACCGGCGCTCGAAGACCTGCACGCCCTCGGGGAAGTGCCCGCACATGATCACCGAGTGGGACCAGATGTTGCGGACCAGGTTCGCGGTGAACGTGGCGGCGAGCGTGGTGAGGAACGACGGGCCCGACAGCAGCGGGTGGATCACGTAGTCCTTGAGTACCTGCTTGCGGATCTTGCGGCCCACGGCCTTGGCCCGCGCGCGGAACTCCGGGTTCTTGCGGCGGCGCTTGTGCAGGTTCTTGCCGAGCTCCAGGTCGTACGCTGCGATGCCGTACTCGAAGAAGCAGGCGTTGATGAAGTTCCACAGCGGCTGGCCGAGGTGGAACGGGTGCCACTTCTGGTCCTCGTCGACGCGCATGATGCCGTAGCCGAGGTCGTTGTCCTTGCCGATCACGTTGGTGTATGTGTGGTGCAGCTCGTTGTGCGAGTGCTTCCACTGCTCGGACGGCGAGACGTGATCCCACTCCCAGGTGGTGGAGTGAATCTTCGGGTCTCGCATCCAGTCCCACTGGCCGTGCAGGACGTTGTGGCCGATCTCCATGTTGTCCATGATCTTCGCCACGGACAGCCCGGCGGTGCCGAGCAGCCACGCGGGCGGGAAGATCGAGAACAGCAGCACGCCCCTGCTGACCAACTCGAGCTTGCGCTGCGCCGAGATGACCTTACGGATGTAGGCAGCGTCTTTCTCGCCGCGGCCGGCGATCACCTCGTCGCGGATCGCGTCCAGCTCGCGGCCGAGCTCCTCGATCTGCTCCGCGGTCAGGTGGGCGGTGGGGTCGATGGCGGTCAAGGTGTTCCTACCGTTCGATGTCGCAAGGGCCCGCCGCGGCGGACACGCAGGTCTGGATGAGGACGCCCGGCTCGGCCTCGGTGATCTCGCCGGTGCGCAGGTCGCGGACGGCGCCCGCCTTGAGCGGCGTGACGCAGCCGAAACAGATGCCCATGCGGCACCCGGAGGGCATGAGCACGCCGGCCTCCTCGCCGATGTCCAGCAACGGCGTGGCGCCGTCCGCGTCGACGGTCTTGCCGGTGGCGCTGAACGTGACCTCGCCGCCGTCGCCGGCGACGACGATGCTGGGGCGGAAGCGTTCGGTGTGCAGGTGCTCTTGGACGCCGTGCTCGGTCCAGTGCTCTTCGGCGGCGTCGAGCAGGCCCGCGGGCCCGCAAGCCCAGGTCTCGCGCTCCGCCCAGTCGGGCACGAGTTCGTCGAGACGGGCGATGTCGAGCATGCCGTCTGTGTCGGTGTGCACCTCGGCGAGCCGCAGCTTCTTGTCCGCGACCAGGCCGTGCAGTTCGTTGCGGAAGATCACGTCTTGCGGCTGTGGCGCGCAGTGGACCATGACGACGTCGTCGAACTCGGTGTCGCGCAGCATGGCCATCACGGGCGTGATGCCGCTGCCGGCCGTCAGATAGAGCACCTTGGCCGGCTTGGTCTGCGGCAGCACGAAGTCACCGGTCGCCTGGTCGAGCTGGATCAGCGTGCCCGGAGTCGCCCTGCGGACCAGGTGGTTGCTGACCTTGCCGTCCGGGATCGCCTTCACGGTGATCGTGACGCGGCCGTCCTGACGGTTTGTCGGCGAGGTGATGGAGTAGGCACGCCACAGGCGCACCCCGTCGACGTCAACCCCGATCCGCACGTACTGACCGGCTGTGTGGCCGCGCCATCCCCGTCCCGGTCTGATCACGATGGTCGCGGCGTCACCCGTCTCGGGGTGCACGGCCTCGATGCGCCCGCGCAGGTCGGCGCCCGCACGCAGCGGGCTGACCAGGTCGAGGTAGTCCGACGGCAGCAGCGGCGTCGTGACCATCTCCAGCAGTTTCCACGCCCTGCTGCGGAGGGCTGTACTCGTCATGGCTCCAGCTTGCTGTGCCTCAGGGCGTAAGGTCCTAACCGCAGGGCGTAAATCTGGACGGCAGAATTGTTCGCAGGGAATAAGAAGTGAACCATGTGATCCGGAGGGCCAGCGAACTGGCCCTGGATGAGACGACGGTCACCGTACTTCGGGCTGGGCTGAAGGCCACCGCCGACGAGGTCGTCCAGGCGATCATCGATGAGGTCCCTCCCTACGCCAACGCCCTTACGGGCCACATGGGCGCCATCATCCGCCGAGCCGTCCGTACCGCCCTGGGGCACTATCTGGACCTCGCGAGCGGGAACGCCACGGGCGGCGACGGCGGTGACGCTGCCTACGAGCTCGGCCGCGGCGAGGTCCGGGACGGCCGTTCGATGGACGCCCTGCTCAGCGCCTACCGCGTCGGCGCCCGCGTGGCCTGGCGATGCCTGGCAGCGGGTGCCGTACCCGCAGGTCTGCCCGCCGCCGAGGTCGCCAAGTTCGCCGAACTGACCTTCGCCTACATCGACGAGCTCTCCGCCGCGAGCGCCGCGGGCCACGCCGACGAACTGGCCGCCCGGGGCAGAGCCCACGAGCGCCACCTGGAACACCTGGCCCGCGACCTCCTCGCCGGCGCGAGCCCGGACGTGCTGCTGGCTTCCGTTCAACGGGCCGGGTGGCAGCCTCCGGTTTCGCTGACCGCGGTCCTGCTGCCCGCCGCCCAGGCCCGGCCTGCCTACCGCACGCTCGACCCGAGCACCCTCGTCCTCGACGATCTGCCGGACGCCACCGGTGTGCTGCTCGTCCCCGATGCCGACCGACCACATCTCCTGCGGCAGCTCACCGAGCGCACCGCCGTGGTCGGCCCGCCCCGGCCATGGGCTCGTGCGTCCGCCTCGTACGCACGAGCCGCACGCGCGCGCTCCCTCTCCTCTGATATTCGCGACACCGAGGACCACCTGCCCGAGCTGGTGCTGAGCGCCGACGCGGACGCGTTCGCAGACCTGCGTGCCCGAGCCCTCGCACCGTTGCGGACCTTGCCCGTCGCGACCGCACGGCGGCTGGAGGATACGTTGCGGGCATGGCTGCTGCACCAGGGCAGACGGGACGAGGCGGCGGCGGCGTTGTTCGTCCATCCCCAGACAGTCCGGTACCGGATGTCGCAGCTGCGGGAGCTGTTTCCGGATCTCGCATCGCCACACCGGGTCCTCGAACTGACGCTGGCGGTCGGTCTCCGGGTCAGCTGACGCGTACTTCGACCGGCCACGACCGCATCCGCGAGCGGTCCAGGAATCGTGCCTCGTTCTCGGTGCCGTCAGCCGGCTCATGCGGCGCGGGAAGATCGGTATTGGCCAGCTGAGACCGGGGGTTGACGTGAAGACCAGACAAGGCCTCGGGAAGCCCGTCGGGGGGGGGGGGGGGCTCTGAGAAGCGCGGTGACAGATACGGCTCGACTGGATCCGGTGGACGACGCGCTCCGGCCCGCTCGTCGACGCGCTCATCGAGCATCTGGTCGATGAGCTGGGCCGCTACGCCGTGGAAGACGGCTTTCATGTCGTCGTGGAGGGCGCTGTCCTGGCACGAGCCGACCCACGGGCGCGCGGCGGGCTGCAGCCGGGTGACCGGCGGGGCGGCCAGGCCGGGTCACCAGGGGCGGGGGCCGGGCCGCTCCCGCCGGGGACCACCGTGGTTCTGCGACGGCCCCGTGCCTCCCTTCCGGCAGGTCAACCGGACGACCGACCGTGCCGGCCTGGCACACCGCACGAGGGATGATGGGGATGGAATGACGGAACGTGAGGTCAGGAGTATCCATGACGAAGCGGGTTCACCGACCCCGTGAGGACGCGGAGTTCGATTTCATCCTCGGGATGAGCGGAGTTCCGGTCCTCGCATACTTCACCGGGACATGGCCCAAGGCAATCGAGCCCTGCCGGGTGATGGACCTCGTCGTGGACGGCATCGCCGACGACTACACGGGCCGCCTGACGGCCGTCCGCGCCGACATCACGCGTTGTCCGGCCGCAACCGAGCGATACGGGATCACCGGAGCCCCGTCCTACGTCCTGCTGAAGGAGGGAGAGGCGGTGGCGCACGGCACGGGGCCCATGACCACCGCCGAGGTACGGAAGTTCCTGGACGGCCACCTCTGAGCGGCCGCTGCTCGTGCCCCAGTGCACCTATCCGCTCACCGGCCTCGGCTGCGTCAGCCGCGTCTACACCGACCACGGCGTCTTCGACGTCGGCCCCGACGGCGTACGCATCCGGGAGACGTACGGCGTCACCGCCGACGAACTCGCCGAGCGACTCGGCATCAGGCCGCCTTGCGGCCCGCGACACAATCCTGCTGAAAGCGCCGTGGCCCAAGGCGGCTTCCTGCCAACGGGTTCTGACGTGTTCGACTGATGCGGTACGGCGAACAGGTCACAGGCGTTGTCGCGCCTCGCGCCGCCGACGCTGTTCGGCCGGGTCCGCGACCGGCGCCGCGAGCAAGAGCCTTTCTGTGTAGGGGTGTTCGGGGGCCGTGGTGACCTGGGCCGCCGTCCCGGTCTCGACGATGTCGCCGTGGTGGATCACGCTCACGCGGTGACTGACGTGCCGGATGACCGCCAGATCGTGCGAGATGAACAGGTACGCGACGCCGGTGCGGCGCTGGATGCCGACGAGCAGGTCGAGGACGCGGGCCTGGGTGGTGAGGTCGAGTGCGGAGACGGGTTCGTCACAGACGATGAGCCGGGGGGCGGGTGCGAGGGCGCGGGCTATCGCCACGCGCTGCCGCTGGCCGCCGCTGAACTCCCGCGGCAGTCGCTGCGACGCGTCCTTCGGCAGCCCCACCTGGTCGAGCAGCTCCGCCACCCGGCGCCGGGCCTCACTCGTCTCGGTGCCCTGCACGATCAGCGGTTCACCGAGGATGTCACCGATGGTGAGGGCCGGGTTGAGGGAGGAGTACGGGTCCTGGAAGACGACCTGGATGTCCCGGGCCAGGGCACGGCGCTCCGCGCGCCCGGCGCGGGTGATGTCGCTGCCCCGGAAGCGGACCGTGCCGCCGCTGGGCGCGACCAGGCCGAGCACGGCCCGCCCGACGGTCGTCTTCCCGGAGCCCGACTCGCCGACGACACCGAGGGTCTCGCTCTGCCCCACGGTGAGCGACACGCCGTGGAGGACCTCGTGGGAGCGGGCTCTGAAGCCCCGCCCGGGGTAGGTGACGCGCAGATCGCTCACCTCCAGCAGTGTGGTCATCGCTTCTCCGTTTCGAGCGCGCCCGCCGGGGTGGCCGGCGGGTCGGTGCGAAGCGTGGTCTCGTCGAGGATCGAGTCGAGGAGCGTGCGCGTGTAGGGGTGCTGCGGTGCGCCGAACAGTTCTTCCGTCGTGCCGGTCTCGACGACCGTCCCAGCCCGCATCACGGCCACGCGGTCGCAGATGTCGGCGACCACACCGAAGTTGTGCGTCACGAGCAGGACGGCCATGTTCAGTTCCCTGCGCAGGTCGCGCAGCAGGTCGAGGATCTCCGCCTGAACGGTGACGTCGAGGGCGGTGGTCGGTTCGTCGGCGATGAGCAGCAGCGGTCGGCTGGCGACGGCGCCCGCGATGAGGACACGCTGTGCCATGCCGCCGGAGATCTGGTGCGGATAGGAGCGGAACGTGCGTCCGGGGTCGGGGATGCCGACCCGGGCGAGGAGTGCCAGGACCCGGTCGCGGGCCTCGCTCCTCGACATGGGCGTCGCCACGCGCACGCCCTCGACGAGCTGGGCGCCGACCGTGCAGGACGGGTCCAGGTTGGACATCGGTTCCTGGGGGACGTAGGCGATGGACGTTCCCCGTACCGCCCGCAGTTCGCGTTCGCTCAGGCCGAGCAGTTCGCGGCCGTCGAGGCGGATCGAGCCGCGGGTGACGACCGCCTCCGCGGGCAGCACGCCGAGTGCGGCGAACGCGGTCTGGGTCTTGCCGGAGCCGGATTCGCCGACCAGACCGAGGGTCTCCCCGGCCGCCACACTCAGGGTGACGCCGCTGACGACCTCCTTCAGGTCGCCGGCCGGTGTCGGGTAGGCGATCGCCAGGCCGTCGACGGTGAGCAGTCCGGAGACGGCGCTCTCGGTGGCCGGCGGCCGGTACGCGGTGGCGGTGACGATCCGGGCCGGCTTCGGGCGGCCGCCCTCCAGGGCGTCCCGCAGCGCGTTCCCGAGGAGCACGAGCGAGGCGGTGACGATCCCGAGGGCGAGGCTCGGCCACAGGAACTGCAGCGGCTCCTCGTAGAGGTTGCTGAACCCCTCGGAGATCATCGCGCCGAAGCTGGGCACCGTGTTCGAGCCGACGCCGAGGAAGGCGAGACCCGACTGGACGGCGATGGACGAGCCGGCGAGGAACGCGGTGCCGATGATCACCGGCCCGCGCACCACGGTGAGGACATGCCGGCGCAGGATGCGCCGGTCTGGGAGTCCGGAGACCCGGGCGGCGTCCACGTACAGCTCGTTCTTCACGCCGAGGACGAGATTGCGTACGAGCCGGTAGACACCCGGGGAGAGCAGTACGCCGAAGATGACCATGGTGGCCTTGTAGTCGCCCTTGGTCACCGGCATCAGCACGATGAGCAGGAGCAGCCCGGGGAAGGTCATGATCAGGCTGAACAGCCACTCGGCGACTCCGCGTACACGCCGCCCGAAGTAGCCGCCGACCAGACCGGACGTGATCCCGATCGCGAGGGCGATGCTCGTGCCGATGAGCGCCGAGACCACGCTCGTGTCGATGGAGTACAGGAGCCTGGCGAAGATGTCGCGGCCGCTCTTGTCGCCGCCGAGCAGATAGCCGTGGTCGCCGACGCCGGCGTTGACCGCGTCCAGGTTCGCCTCGTTGGCACCGTGGTCGCTGAGGACGGGGGCCAGCAGTCCGAGCAGGACGATGACGACGAGGAGGCTCGCGCTGACGACGGCCTGGGGGTCGGCGATCAGTCGCCGCAGGGTGGAGCGGCGCCGCGTGTCCGCATTGGGTGTGGTCAACTGACGATCCTCGCCTTCGGGTTGAGCCATCCGTTGAGGAGATCGACGACGAGGTTGACGGCCACGACGAGCAGCACACCGAAGAGGCTGATGCCCATGATGATCGGTACGTCGCCCTGCAAAGAGGCGTTGAACGCGTACTGACCGAAGCCCGGCAGGGCGAAGATCTGCTCGATGATCAGGGCCCCGCCGAGCATCTGGATGAACTCCAGGGACAGGACCGTGAGGGCCGGTCCGGCGGCGTTGCGCAGGGCGTGCCGCAGCACGATGGAGCGGGTGGGGATGCCCCGGGTGCGCAGGGTGCGGACGTAGTCCTTGCGCAGTTCGCCGATCATGGCGCCGCGGATCTGGGAGGTCAGACTGGCGACCCCGCCCATCATCAGGGCGACCACGGGAATGGCGATGGAACTCGCCCAGCGGGCCGGGTTCTCGCTGAAGTCCGTGTATCCGGTGGCCGGGAACACGTGCAGCCTGACGGCGAACACATAGACCAGCGCGATGGCGACGAGCAGGCTCGGGACGAGGTAGCCGGTCATCGCGGCGCCCTGCGCGAACCGGTCGACGGCGCCGCCGCGTGCGGCTGCGGCCACCCCCAGGGCGACGCTGATGACCGAGGTGGCCAGCAGCGCGACGACGACGATCGACAGGGTGACGCCGAGCCGGGCGGTGACCGCGGAGCGGACCGGTTCGCTGGTGAAGTACGAGGCGCCGAGATCTCCGCGGACGGCGTGCGAGAGCCAGTCGCCGTACTGCACCGCCAAGGGCCGGTCGAGGCCCATCCGGGCCTTCTGGGCGGCGATCTGCCCCGGGGTGGCGCCGTTGCCGAGGACACTGCTCGCCACGTCGTCGAAGGACGTGCTGAGCAGCAGGAAGGTGATCATGGTCACCAGGACCGCGAGCACGAGGCCCGCGGTCAGGCGACGCAGCACATAGACCGTCATGGGTGGCCGCTCACCCTCTGGACCGCGACGAGTCGGCGACGCCGAACTGCCGGACGGTGGACATCGTGGAGGAGCCGTCGCCCAGGTAGGTGATGCCCTTCTTGGTGGCCCAGTCGCTGCCCAGGTAGAAGACGGGCGCCAGCCACGCGTTGTCGACGCCGAACTCGTTGATCTCCCGGTAGATCCCGGCTGCCTTCGCCGGGTCGAGTTCCCGGGCGGCCCGTCCGAGGAGCTCGGTCAGCTTCGGGTCGGTGGTGTGGAACACATTGCGGAAGCCGGTGGGGGTGTAGAAGCTGCGGGTCATGACCGCGTCGGAGGCGAGGCCCTCCACGAGCAGGAACATGGGGTACTTGCCGGACGCGACGGCGGTGGTGGTCTGCTGGGCCGGCACCGGTTCCCAGGTGACCTTGATGCCGATGTCGGCGAGCGCCTGGGTGAACAGCGGCTCGAAGGACTTGGTGAAGACGAGGCTCGGCATGGTGACCTTGAAGCCGTTCGGGTAACCGGCCTCGGCGAGCAGCTTCTTGGCCCCGGCGACGTCGTAGGGGTACAGCTGGTTGAGCGCCTCGTCGTAGGCCTTGCTCTTCGGGTTGAACAGCTGGTCGGTGGCCTTGCCGGAGCCGCGCAGCACCTGCGTGACCATCTTCTGCCGGTCGAAGGCCATGTTGATGGCCTTGCGGACGCGCAGATCGCCGAGCGGCTTCAGCTTGGTGCCCGCCCTATCGGCCAGGACCAGGAAGGCGCCCGCGGTCGCCTGCACATGCGTGATCCGGAACCCGGCCGCCTTGAGCGCGGGCAGCTGGGAGACGTCGGCGGTGCCGGCGTTGGTCTCGCCCGCCTTGAGGGCGTTGGCGGACGCGGTCGGATCGGTGATCACCCGGATCTTGACCGTCTTGAAGGGGTACGCCTTTTTGTTCCAGTAGTCGTCGCGCCGGTTGAGGACGTACACCGAGCCGTTGACCGTGGTCTTCGGGTCCAGGGTGTACGGCCCCGAGCCGACCGGGTTCAGGGCGGTGCTCTTGTTCGCCATCGTCTTCGGGTCGCCGATCACACCGGGCGACGTCGACAGCGCGGCGAGCAGTGAGGCGTCGGGCTGCTTGAGCTTGATGACGACCGTCGAGGCGTCGGCGGCCTCGACCGAGGCGACGGAGGCCAACGACAGCTGGCTCTGCCCCGGCGTCGAGCGGATCCGCTCCAGGGTGGCCTTCACCGCGTTCGCGTCCACCGGGTCGCCCGAACTGAACTTCATGCTTGGGCGGATCTTCAGAGTCAGCGTGCGGCCGTCCTTGGAGTACGACCAGCTCTGCGCGGCGCCGGGGTGGAGTTCGCCCTTGTTGTCCTGGAGAAGGAGCGTGTCGAAGATCGAGTCCCAGACGTAGGTCTGCTGGCCCTCGACGAGCTGGGCGGGGTCGAACGAGTTGGGTGTGCCGAGGATGGACAGCGCGAGGGTCTGGCCTGCGCCGGAGTCCGACGCGGAGGTCGGGCTGCTGTCGCACGCCGAGGTGGCCGTGGCCAGCAGGGCGGCGACGGCGACGGCGGCCAGTGCCTGGGAGCGCTGTCGCGGCCGTGGCCCGGGCCGGGAAGGCGAGAAGCGGATGCGCATGGGTGGATTCCTTCGTCCTGGAACCTGGAGAGCCGAGGCCTTTGTCGGTGCGTCGGTAGGTCGGTGCGGTCATGCACGGGTGCACGAGCGGGGCGACACACGCGTGGGGGTGTGCGGCGGAGCCCTGAGTGACGTCGGCATGCGGTGGTGAACAGGGCCCGTTGCGCCGGTCGTTGATCCGCCGGTGCACCCTGTCACGCGAACAGTTACCACGTGGTCGAATTTCATTCGGAAGGTAAGCCCCGGCGGGAAGCGCGGGAAGAGTGGGGACCGCGTTCGTAACCAGAGCGTTATCCGGCGGGAACTCGCCACGTCCCGCCCCTTGCGCTCGGGGCCGCCGCCGCCCACACTCCGAGCAGGCCGCGAAATGTTAAGGGTTGGAAGGTTTTTGGAATGGTGATGCGGGATTCGGGAAGAGGAAGCGCACCGTGACCCCGGCCAAGGCCCGCGGCCCGTACACCAAGACCCCGGCGAGGCGGGCGGAGATCGTCCGGGCGGCGCGCGAGAGCTTCGCGGAACACGGGTTCACGAAGGCTTCGCTGCGGGACATCGCCGAGCGGGCCGGCATCACCCACGCCGGGCTGCTGCACCACTTCCGCACCAAGGACGACCTGCTCGCCGCCGTGCTCGCCGAACGCGACACCGAGGAACGGCGGTACGCCGAGTCGAAGGTCCCGGACATGGACCATCTGGCGCCGTACCTCGGCGACCTGCTGCGCCACCACCAGAAGGCCCCCGAGCTGATGCGGCTGTGGATCGAGCTCGCGGCGGCCGCCTCACGTCCGGAGCATCCCGCGCACGGCTACTTCGTGCAGCGCTACGCCTGGGGAAGCGATCAGTTCGCGCGGGGCATGCGCGGCAAGGCCGACCGCGGAGAACTGCATGAGGCGCTCGCCCCCGAACACGCCGCCACCCTGCTCCAAGCCGTGCTCAACGGCCTGCAGTTGCAATGGCTGCTCGACCAGGATCTCGACATCGTCGGCCCGGTCCGGGCCTTCATGAGGATGACCTTCCCGCAGGCCGCACCGCCAGAGGACGAAGAATGAGACCCGGCACTCTCGCCGTCCAGCTGTACAGCGTGATCGATGCCCTGGAGGCCGACCGCCCCGGCACGCTCGCGCGCCTGGCCGCGCTCGGCTTCCGTCACGTCGAGCCGTTCGCGCTCGGCCTGTGGAACACGCCTCCCGACGAACTGGCCGCCACCGCACGTGCGTTGCGCGCGGACCTGGACGAGGCCGGCCTCGGTGTCAGCTCGGTGCACATCGCCGTCTCGGCCGACGGCCAGGCAGCCGCGGTCGAGATCTGCCGCATCCTCGGCACGGACACCGCCTTCGTGCCGATTCCGTGGCTCGTCGACGGTTTCGACGAGCGGTCCCTGGAGAGCCACGACGGAGTGCGCGCCTTCGCCGGCCGTCTCAACGAGGCGGCACGGGAGATGGCAGGGGCGGGGATCCGGCTCGGCTACCACAACCACCACTTCGAGTGGGCCCGGCTGCCGGGCGGCGCCCACGCCTTCGACGTGCTGTGGGATCTGCTCGACCCCGAGGTCCTCGCCGAGGTCGACGTCTACTGGGCCGCCGTGGCCGGCCAGGACCCGGCCGAGGTCCTGGAACGTCTCGGAGAACGCGCCATGGCCGCCCACGTCAAGGACGGCCCCGCCACATTGGACACAGCGCAGACGCCCATCGGTACCGGGGACGTCGACATCCCGGCCGCGTTGCGCGCCGGGACCCATCTGCGCTGGCACATCACGGAGATCGACCGCACCGAAGCCGACCGCTTCGAACTCCTCACGGCCAACCGGCAAGCGCTCCTGGGGGGCGGCCTGACCGTCCCCTGACATCGTCGACCGCTCCGACGGGCGTAGGCTCGTGCCGGACTGGGCGCCGACCGGCGAGCGGTACCGGAGCGCCCCCCATCTCACCCCTGATGGTTCATGGGCCGCCTTCGCCGCCGAGTCGGGCGCGCGCCCGTCGTCGTGCCGGACTACCGGCTCGCACCCTGACACGGCCCGCAAATGGCTGCTCACTCACGCCGAGGAACTCGGCATCGACCCGCGCTGGGCCGTCGTCGGGGGCGAGAGCACGGGCGGCTGACTCGCCGCGGCGGGCGTGGACCCGTGTCGGGGAGATCGACCTGCTGGTTGCGCCCGACCGTCCCGTCACGGGGGAATCGTGGTGGGCCAGGGTGGCGGCGATGCGCGAGGCTCTGCCGGACGCCACGCCCTCCTTGGCTGCCGTCCGCGGGAAACGCGCGCCGGTCGGCTCAGCCTCCCTTCCCCACGCGGCGGGAGGCGCTGAACCTGCCGCAGGGCAGGGGTTCCACCGTGGTGCCGTCGGGGAAGACGACGCGTGCGGTGGTGGCCGGGGGGACGTCGACCGTGACGGTGAGTTCGTCGCCGTCCGTCCGCCACTCGACGGCGATCGTGCCCTGCGGGGACTCGTGCGTGCCCCGGGCCCACGGCACGGACGGGTGCGGGACGGGCGCGACCTCGAAGGACTCCCAGGCGACCGACCCCGGCGACTGCCGCAGGCCCAGGACGTGGGTGTGCAGGAAGCGGACCACCGCGCCCTTGCTGTAGTGGTTGAGGGATTCGTGCGCGGTGCCGGTGTCGTCGACGCCCTCCCAGTCCTCCCAGATGGTCGTCGCGCCGCGGTCGAGCATGTACAGCCAGGACGGCGCGGTGCGCTGGAGGAGCAGCTCGTAGGCGACGTCGGAGTGTCCGGTGTCGGCGAGGACGGGGAGCAGGTCGCCGGTCGCGAGGAAGCCGGTGCCGAGATGCGTGCCGGCCGCGCGGATCAGCTCGACCAGGCGCGTGGCGGCGGCCTCGCGCAGTGCACCGGGGACGAGGTCGAGCGACAGCGCGCGCACGTAACCGGCCTGGGTGTCGCCGACGGTGCGTCCGTCGGGGGAGAGGAACTCGGTGCGCCACGCGTCACGTACCCGCTCGCCGATCTCGGCGTAGCGGTCCGCGTCCTCGGTACGGTCCAGCACCCGTGCCACCTGGGCCAGGGTCACCGTCGAGCGGTACAGGAAGGCCGTGCCGATCTCGCCCTTGTCGGCCAGGAACCAGGCGACGGGATCGTCCTTGACCGGGTCGACACGGCTCCCGTCGGCCGCCCTCACCCGGGGCTCGGTCCACTCACCCCAGTGGAAGGAGCCGTCCCACAAGTACCGCTCGTGCGGCAGCGGTTCGGCCGAGCGCTCGGTCCGGGACCCGTGGCGGGCGGTGCGGGCGGTCATGAGCGCCCACTCCACCCAGCGGACCATCGCCTCCCAGTTCTCCGCCAGCACCTCCCGGTCGCCGTACGACTCGTACAGCTCCCACGGGACGGCGACGACGGCGTCGCCCCAGCCGGCCGAGCCGGTCATCATGGCGAACTGGTCGTCGAGGTGGTGTTTGATACGGCGTCCGTCGGGCGAGAAGTTGGCGATCCGGCCGTCGGGCAGCTGGTCGTCGCGGACGGAGCGCAGCCACTTGCGGCTGAAGCCCAGGACGTCGTACAGGCGTGTCGCGGTGGGGGCGAAGACCTGGTAGTCGCCGGTCCAGGCGAGCCGTTCACGGGTCGGACAGTCGGTGGGCACGTCGACGGCGTTGCCGCGGAAGCTCCATTCGGCGATCTCGTGGAGGCGGTTGAGATCCTCGTGTCCGCAGGCGAAGGTGCCGGTGCGGCGCAGGTCCGTGTGGACTACCCGCATGACGAGGCTCGCCGGGTCGAGCGGGGCGCCCTCGCGGCGGACCCGGACGTACCGGAAGCCGTGCACGGTGTGGCGCGGCTCGAACGTCTCACCGCCGCCCGCGGACACCACCTCGTCGCGCTGGACGAAGGGGATCGATGCCTGGCCCGGCCGGGTGGCGTCCAGGTGAGCGGTCGTCAGGTCGCCGTCGGGGCCGAGGTGTTCGCCGTGGTCGATGACGGTACGGGTCCCGGCCGGTCCGAGGTCGCTCAGAGTGATCCGGCCGGAGGCGTTCTGACCGAAGTCGGCGATCCAGAGCCCGTCCCCGATCCGCTGGACCGACTGTGCGGGGCGCGACTCCACGACCCGCACCGGCGGTGCCGGCGACCAGGTGATCGCGGGTGCCTCGACCCGGTCCACGAGGACGGGCCGTTCGGTGCCGGGCCCGACGCGGAAGTCGGTGGCCTGCCCGTCCATGAGGTCGGCCCGGGTGATGGCCGACTCCGCGCTCGTCCACGTCCCGTCGGTGCGGACGACCTGCCGTGTGCCGTCCTCGTGCACGAGGTGGAGTTCGGCCCGCGCGCCGGGCACCGTGCCCCAGCCGGCCGGTTGGCGGAAGGCGCCCACCTGGCCCCGGTACCAGCCGTCGGACAGCAGGACCTCGATCCGGTTGTCGCCCGTGACGACGGCGTCCGTGACGTCGTAGGCCTGGGCGTGGAGCGTACGGTCGTAGGAGGTGGCCCCGGGCGTGAGTTCGGCGGTGCCGGCCCGCTCGCCGTTGACGTACGCCTCGTACAGCCCGAGTGCCGTCGCGTACAGCCGTGCCGAGCGCACCCCGGCGCGCACCGGGAACCGGGCCGACAGCGCGTATGCGGGCTGCCTGCCGTATCCGCGGTCGCCGGACTCGGCGGGACTGATCCAGCGCGCCCGCCAGTCGGCGGCCAGCAGACCGCTCTCGAACGTGTGCCACCGCGACCACGGCGAACCGCCGTCGGCGCCGAGCGCCCGGACCCGCCAGGCCACCCGACGGCCGCTGTCCAGCGCCGCCCACGGCCAGGCGAGGAACCGGTGCCCGCCCACAGCAGTGGTCACAGCGGGCCGTGCCTCGCCGTCGACGGTGCACTCCACCTCGTACGCCACCGGGCGTGCCGCGTCCGATGGCGGCTTCCACGACAGCCGGGGCGCGGGCCCCGACACGGGGAAGCTGTCACCGCCGCTGTCGATGCCCAGGTCGTACGGTGCGTTGTGCATGCTGTGCCTTCTCCGAACTCGGTGGAACAGGATGTCTCTCGGGAGGCCGGCCCAGGGGCGGCGCTACCGGACAGACTTGATCTTGAACTTGACGACGAGGCCGCCGACCAGGGCCAGGACCGCGCCGATCAGGTAGAGCTGGGTGTAGTTCTTCTCGCCGCCGTCGCCGACGCCGAGGGTGATGACGAGCGGGGCGATCAGCGGGGCGACGGCGCTGGGGACCTTCTGCGCGAAGGCGACGACGGCGAGATAGCGGCCGGCCTCGGCCCGGTCCGGCAGGACGGCGAACACGATCGCCTGGTCGACGGCGCTGAACAACGCGATGGCGAACTGCATCAGCACCGCGCCGACGACCAGTTGGGCCAGCGAGTGGGCGAACGCCTCGGTGACCGCCCCGGCGACGAACACCGCGGAGCCGATCAGGGCGAACAGCTTGCGCCGGCCGAGCTTGTCGGAGAGGAAGCCGCCCCCGATGGCACCGCCGGCGGCGGCCATCACGCCCACGGTCCCGATGACCGCCACGATCCCGGCGACGTCCTTGACCGGCAGGTCGAGCCGCTGCGCGTAGAAGAAGGTGCCGAAGGTGGTGTTGAAGTACAGGCCCATGAAGAAGACGAAGCGGCCGAGCCAGTTCCAGCCGAAATCCGGGTACTTGCGCGGGTTGAAGCCGTAGCTGGCGACCACGTTCCGCAGCGTCACGCCGCCGGTGCGCACGAGCGCGCGGGAGTCGCCCTCGGGCTTGAACACCGGGAACAGGACCACCAGGGCGGCGCCCAGTACGCCCGGGACCAGGAACACCAGGAACGTGCTGGAGGCCACCCCGTACGCGAGACCGATGCCGATCACGGGGGCGATCTGGGTCATGACACTGGTCAGCGCCGAGACCCGGCCGCGCTGCTCCTCGGGCACCCGGTCCGCCTGGACGTTCTGGACGGCCTGCCCGGTCGTGGACCAGCCGATCATGCCGACGACCCATGCCAGGCCCAGCAGGAGGACCGACGGTGCGAGGGCCACTCCGACGAGCGCGACGGTGCCGAGCAGGGCGCCGCCGATCATGAAGGGGGTCCGGCGGCCGAGCCGGGAACGGGTCCGGTCGCTCCAGAGGCCGATCAGCGGGCTGAGGACCAGGTAGACGAACTGCGCGGACCCGGTGACGTAGCCGAGCTGTTCCTCGTGCCCGGGCGCCAGGTCGGAGATCCGCACCGCGAGCGAGTAGGAGAGGGGCACCATCAGGGCCAGGGAAGCGCCGAAACTGGCGATCATCAGCCAGAGGAGGTAGTCCCTGCCGACCTTCTGGAGCGGCGGTGCCTCGATCTCGGGCTCGGCGGGCGGCTCGGTGGGAGCCCCGGCGGCGTCCTGCGGCGACACCGTCAAAGGGGGCATCACCACGCTGACGTCTCGGTCGGCGTGAGGCATGAGGACTCCTTTGTCACATGGTCACGAGGGGTGGCGGCAGCCGGCGGCACGGTCGATGCCGTACCGCCGGGATCCCGGCTCGGGCGACGCCGGTGAGGGAGGGCAGGGGCCGCGGCGAACGCAGAACAGTGGTGGCTGTGGCGTTACGCCGACGGGTGCCGGGGTCGCGGCATGGGCCGCCTGCTCGGTCGCGCGGCGCAGCGGCAGCCCAGTGCTGAGCAACGGAAGCGCGATGCCGCGCGCCCCCCCCGTAGGTGTCAGCCGGCCGTGGCCTCGCCGGGCTTGCGGCCGCCCAGTCCGTGCCAGCGCCGGCGCAGGGCGGACGCGGCGGACTTGGGCTTGCGGTCGCGGGTGAACACGCCCTTCTTGTTGCCGTCGACGCGGTGGATGCCGGGCGAGGTCTGGAAGTCGGCGAAGTTCCAGACGTGTTCGCCGACGAACTCGGGGATGCGGTCGAAGACGCGGTGGTACATGGCGAGGAAGTCGCTCTGGTACTCCTCGCTCCAGGGGGTGTCCCAGACCGAGTGCAGGCCGGGCTGGGTGTCGGCGCCGTACTCGGACATCATGACGGGCTTGCCGAAGCGCTGGACCCAGCCGCGCAGGTCCTGCTCCAGATACCCCTCGGCGGTCGCGAGGTCGCCCGTGAAGAGGTACCAGCCGTAGTAGCGGTTGATGCTCAGCACGTCGAACAGGTCGCCGATCCGGTCGTTCTGCGGCGTCGCGAACATGACGGCGGCGTAGGTGAGGGGCCGGGTCGGATCGAGCTTGCGGGCCAGTTCGACCAGGGGCTCGAAGTAGTCGCGCGCGCCGTCCTCGTTGGAGGCCGGCTCGTTGGCGAGACACCACATCACCACGCTCGGGTGGTTCCTGTCCCGCTCGATCAGCTCCCGCAGGTGCTGGGCGTGGACGTCCCGTGTCGTCCCGCCGAAGTTCTCCGGCGCGAAGGTGGGGGTCGGCGGAACACCGGTGAGCCCGCCCTGGACCCCCAAGTTGAGGCCGACGGCGGCGGTCTCGTCGATGACGACGATGCCGTGCCGGTCGGCGAAGTCCAGGACTTCTTCGGCGTAGGGGTAGTGGGAGGTGCGGAAGGAGTTGGCGCCCGTCCACTCCATGAGCTGGAAGTCGTGGACGAGGTAGGCGTCGTCGTGGCCCTTGCCACGGACCGGTGTGTCCTCGTGTTTGCCGAAGCCGGTGAAGTAGAACGGCTCGCCGTTGATGAGGAAGTCGGTGCCCCGTACCTCGACGGTACGGACGCCGAAGGGCTGGGTGTAGCTGTCCACGGTCTCGCCGTCGACGGCCAGTTCCACGACGAGGTCGTAGAGATAGGCGGCGCCCGGCTGCCAGAGGGTGGCGTCCTCGATGCGCAGGACGCCCTCGGGGCCGTGGCCCTCCGCGACGGTCCGGCCGGCCTCGTCCACCGCACGCACCCGCACGGTGACGGTGTCGGCGTGCTCGCCGACGGTCTCCACGCGGTACTCGACGGTGCCGGCCGCGCCGTCCCGTCCGGTGACGACGGTGACGTCCTCGACGAAGGTCGTCGGCGTGCTGTACAGGCGGACCGGGCGCGCGATGCCCGCGTAGTTGTAGAAGTCGTGCAGATACGACTGCCGTTCGCGGCCGTCGGGGCCGGTCGTGACGGTGCCGGGCGGGATCGTCACGTTGGTCAGCCGGTTGTCGACGCCGACCGTCAGCCGGAACTCGGCGCCGGGTTCGACGACGCCGGTGAGATCCGCCTCGAACGGTGTGTAGCCGCCGGTGTGTTCGGCCACGAGCCGTTGGTCGACGTAGACCTGCGCGGCGTGGGTCACGGAACCGAAGCGCAGGACCACGCGTTCGCCGGTCCAGCCGCGCGGCACGCGCACGTCGCGCTGGTACCAGACGACTCCGACATGGTCACGGATCTCCGGGTCCACGAACAGGTCGTTGTAGCTGGCGGGCACGGGGACTTCGAGCGGTGGGGCGAGACGCGACACCCACGGGGTCGCGCCGGCCCGGGTGCCGAGAGCGAACCGCCACAGGCCGTCGAGGCCGACGAGGTCGCGGGTGGGGGTGGTGCGGGGCGAGAGCATGGGGTTCCTACCGGGTCGTCGGGGCGGTGGGGGGCGGTGCCGCGGTTACGAGGTCTCGCCGGCGTCGGCGAGGAGCGTGCTGCCCGTCATGAAGGCCGAGAGGTCGCTCGCGCAGAACAGCACCACCCGGGCGATGTCGTCGGGCACGCCGAGCCGGCCGAGCGGGCCCGGCTGCATCACGGACATGAAGGAGTCGGCGTCCACTCCGGCCGCGGCGGCCGCTGCCATGTTCCCCTCGGTCGGTACGAACGTCGGTGCGACGCCCAGTACGCGGATGCCGAACGGGGCGAACTCCAGGGCCAGTTGGCGGGTGAGGCCGCGTGCCGCGTGCTTGGAGCCGACGTACGCGGCGAGCCCGGGGGCCGTCCCGCGGAACCCGGCCGTGGAGACGACGTTGACGATGACGCCCCCGCCGCCGGCCTCGCTCATCCGGCGCGCGGCCTCCCGGGAGCCGAGGAAGACGCCGCGGGTGTTGACCGCGAACACCTCGTCGAAGGCTTCGGCGGACATCTCCAGCGCGGGCACGCTGGGGAAGATCCCGGCGTTGTTCACCCAGATGTCGATGCCGCCGAGCTCCCGGACCGCGAGGTCGGCGGCGGCCACCACGCCGTCGGGGTCGGTGACGTCCAGATAGGCGGCCAGGGCGCGGCCGGGGCCTCGGGCGCCGAGCTCCTCGGCGACGGCGGTGGCGAGGTTGTCATGGATGTCCGCGACGAGCACATCGGCTCCCGCCTCGGCCAGCCGCTCGGCGACGGCCCGGCCGAGCCCCTGGCCCGCGCCGGTCACGACGGCGCGCCGCCCGGCCAGGGAGACGAGTTCGGTCAGGGACTTGGACGAGACGTCGGGTACGGATATCTGCACGGTGTGTCCCTCCGGTGGAAGTGCGGTCAGATCCGGCCGCGGCGGGCGGTCTCGCCCAGCCAGAAGAGAGAGGGCTTGGGGCGGCGCTCGAACGTCTCGCGGTCGACCTCGACCAGACCGAAGGTCGGCGCCCAGTGGCCCCACTCGTAGTTGTCGAGCAGGCTCCAGTGCAGATAGCCGCGTACGTCCGCCCCGTCGGCGATCGCCTTGCCGAGGTGCTCCAGGGCCTCGCCCGTGTACGCGATGCGACGGGTGTCGTCGCCGGTGGCGATGCCGTTCTCGGTGATCAGGATCGGCAGGCCGCCGGTGACCTCGGCGGTGTGCCGCACCGCGATACCCAGGGCGTCGGGGCGGTAGGCGGTGCCCACGAGCGTGTTGTCCGGGTGCTGCGGGTGGGGCTCGATGCCGTCCAGATCGACCCACTGGCTCGAGTAGGACTGCACGCCCACGAAGTCGTCGCCGCGCGAGCCCGCCAGGTAGAGGTCCTCCCACACGTATTCGAGATCCCGCTTGTTGTTCTCCGCTCCGGGACGGGCCACGAAGGCGCGGTTGGCGACCGTCCAGCCGACCTTGGCGTCCGTCCGCTCGTGCAGCACCGTTCGCGCGGCCTGGTGCGCCTCGACGAGCCGCTGGCCGATCACCACGTCGGGGGCGGGCAGTTGCGGGCGCGGGCCCTCGTTGTCGAGGGTGGGGCTCTGCCACTCCCCGGCGGCCTGCGGGTTCTGGAAGGCCCGCGCCATGCCGATCATGATGGCCAGCATGTTCGGCTCGTTCATGGTGACGACCCACTCGACGCCTTCGAGGATCGGCGCGACCGTCTCGACGTAGGTCCGGAACCGGTCCACCGCACGGTCGCCGAGCCAGCCGCCTTCCTCCGCGAACCAGAGCGGGCTGGTGAAGTGGTGCAGGGTGACGACCGGTGTCAGGCCGAGTTCGAAGGCCGTTTCGATCATGCGCCGGTAGTGGGCGAGTTCGGCGCGCGAGACCAGGCCGGGGAGCGGCTCGATACGGGCCCATTCGATGCCGAAGCGGTAGGCGTTGAGCCCGGCGTCCGCGAGCAACTGCATGTCCTCGCGGTACCGGTGGTAGCTGTCGCAGGCGTCGCCGCTGCGCTCCATGCCCGGAACGCGCCCCTCGTTCGCCCAGAAGTCGCTGTTGAGGTTGTTGCCCTCGATCTGGTGCGGTGCGGTGGAGGCTCCCCAGAGGAACGCGGGCGGGAATTCGGTCATCGTCGACTGCTTTCCTGAGTGTCGGTGGTTCGGACCTCGTGGCACACCTGGGCCACGGTCCGGCCGTTCGGGCGCGGTGGGCAACGGCCCGAGCACGGAGGGGTGCTGAGGGTTGAGCGGGCTCTCCGGCAGAGCGGGTTGCGACCTTGCCGGTCCGTCGGTTCGTTGGTGCCAGGGGTGCGACCAACCAACTCTTACCGTGTGGTTAGTTTTCGTTGGGACGGTAGACCGGGATCGCAAGGGCGGGAAGGCTGCCGCTCGGCTTCGTGATCAGAACGTTATGTGGCGACGTCTCGGCCGGTGAGGGCTGCCGTCAGCCCGAGCGGGGCGGACGGAAGCGGTACACGTCCAACCCGTGGCGGCACCGCCGCTCCTGCGAGGAGCGCGGTTCGTGGCCGCCAGGTGTGAGTGAGATCCCCCGGGCCGCCCGCGAGGTCGTGCGCGGGCGGGCCTTCAGAGGGTGTGGGATGCGTTGCTCGGCGACGCGTTCACTGGTCGGCGCGGTCGCTCTCGAAGAGCAGGTGTACGAAGTCGGTGACCGGCCCGGCGATGTCGAGGTCCTGGTCCAGCACCCACTGCAGCTGGAGCCCATTGAGCACGGCGTGGAAGAGGACCGCCGCGCTCTCCGGACTGACGCCTTCGCGCAGCCTGCTGCGCGCGGCCTCGCTGTCGAGTCCCTCGGCGAACTGGGTGCGCCCGCGTTCGTAGCGCTCGACGAAGTAGGTGTGGGCGGGATGATCGGGCCGTGCGGCCGCGGCGGCGAGCTCGATCCACAGGCGCATCAGTTCGGGCGCCTTCTGGTGGTGGCGGATGAGCTCGCCGAGATAAGGGGCGAGCTGGTCCAGGCTGTCCACTGCTTCCAGGCCCTGCTGCCATTCCTCCGCGTCGCGTTCGGCGAGCACCTCGGCGAGGAGTTCGTCCTTGTTCCGGAAGTGGTGCAGGAGGCCGGCGTGGGTGATGCCGGCTCGTTCCGCGATGTCGCGCAGGGAGGCTTTGGCGTAGCCGTTCTCGGCGAAACTGTCGCGTGCCGCCCGTACGATCTCCGTCCTGCGGGCAGGTGTCTTGGCGTACGGTCCACGCGCTTTGGCCTGGCCCACGGTGCGCTCACTCTCCTCGACGAAGCCCGGTCCGGGACGGTCCTGCGCAGCTGCTGAGACCTTAAAGCTTCCCACATGGTCAAGATTCGCGTCTGCGCACCCTTCCCCAGTCTGCCGCGCGGGTCTAACGTCTGAACCGAAACCAACCGTGCGGTAAGAGTTGGCCGCCGAGTCGGTCGGGGAGCCGGCCGTGCCCTTCAGTCCTCGGCGGGGGCGCTTTCGTAGCGTTGGAGGAACTCTTCCACGAAATCGAGGGCCTCGGCATGCCGGGTGGTCATGCCCATCGTGTTCTCCATCATGAGGATCCGGCCGAGGGCGTTGGCCAGCATGAGCAGCACGGTGGGGGACACCCCCGGCGGCAGCTCGACGCCTGTCTCCGCGAGCCGTCGCGTGAGTACCTCCAGCTGTACCTCGCGGTAGCGCTCGGCGCGGGCGGCGAGTTCGGCGCGGATCGCCTTGCGGTGATTGGCCAGCGCGGTGAACTCCGTGGTCAGTGCGTTCCCCGGGTGACGGGTGACCTGCCACAGGGCGCGTATCGGCTGGGGGCCGTCCAGTCGGCGGGCCACCCGCTCCAACTCCTCGTCGCCCCGTCGTCGCAGCACCGCCAGGAAGAGATCGTCGAGGGTGCGGAAGTAGTACAGCACCAGCGCCGGGGCGACCTCGGCCTCGCGAGCCACCCGGCGCACGCCGACGGAGGCGTACCCCTCCTCGAGCATCAGCCGTTCGGTGACGTCGAGCAGGACCTGGCGCGTCTTCGAGTTCTCGGTGCCCATACGGCGAGGCGCAGTCATGCCGCTCATTGTCCTTGACGGCTCCGCGGGGTGCTGTTAAACAGTTGTTCAGCGCTCGTGTTAAACACTCGTTCAGCATGAACGGAGGGCACGGCTGATGGCTCCCTATACGGGCACCCGCACTCTGCGCGTCGAGGATCCGCGGCTGCTGACCGGCACCGGCACCTACGTCGACGACGTCGTACGGCCCGGAATGCTGCACGCCTGTTTCGTCCGCAGCCCCGTCGCACGGGCCCGCATCGCCGCGATCGACGTGTCGGAGGCGCTCCAACTGGACGGCGTGCACGCCGTGTTCGTCGCCCAGGACCTCAACCCCGGCGTACACGAGCAGTGGTACACGTTGAACGGGCGCGAAGATCCCGACACACCACGCCCGCCGCTGGCCGAGGACGAGGTGCGGTTCGTCGGCGACCCGGTGGCCGTGGTCGTCGCCGTGGACCGTTACAGGGCCGAGGACGCCGCCGAGTTGGTGGTCGTGGACTACGACGAGCTCCCGCCGGTCGTCGACTACGCCACCGCCCTGGAATCGACCGAGTCGGTCCACGCCACCCATCCCGGCAACCTGGTGGGCGAACTCGCCGGACGCCCGATGGAGGAACTCGCCCCCGTCTTCGAGGACGCGCCGCACGTGGTCGGCGTGACGATCCGTCAACAGGCGTACTGCCCGGTGCCGTTGGAGACTCGTGGCATTGTCGCGGAGTGGTCCGCGCCCGCCGGGGAGATGACGATCTGGGCGGCCACCCAGTCCCCGCACGAGGTCCGCTCCTTCTGCGCACGTCTGCTCGGTGTCGACGAGCACCGGGTGCGGGTGGTGATGCGGGACACCGGCGGCGGGTTCGGACAGAAGGTGCTGCCGCAGCGCGAGGACATGTGCGTGATGCTCGCCGCCACCAAGCTGCCCGCCGCGCTCAAATGGATCGAGGACCGTCAGGAACATCTCATGGCGGCCGGCCAGGCCCGCCACGAGCACGGCGAGGCGAGACTGGCCCTCGACGACGAAGGCCGGATCCTCGCCGCCACCCTCGACCACGTCCAGGACGCCGGCGCCTACCCGACCCCGTCCCCCGTCCAGAGCGGCCTCGCTGTCGGCCTGCTCTTCCCCGGTCCCTACCGCATCCCGCAGGGCACCTTCCGCTCCCGGTTCGTGTTCTCCAACACCAGCGGCCGAGTGGCGTATCGCGGCCCCTGGCAGTTCGAGTCGATGGCCCGCGAGGTCCTCCTCGACACCGCCGCCCGCCGCCTCGGCATGGACCCGATCGAGCTGCGCCGCCGCAACATGCTGCGCCGCGAGGATCTGCCGACGGCGAACTTCAACGGCATGCCCTACGACCACATCACCCCGTACGAGACCTTCGAGCAGGCCCTGGAGATGCTCGACTGTGCGGCGTTCCGGTGCGAACAGGAGCAGGCCCGCGCCCAGGGCCGCTACCTGGGCGTCGGCACCTGCACCTACGTCGAACCGACCGCCGGGGCCACCCCGTTCCACGGCACCGAGGGCGCGACCATCCGCATCGAGCCCTCCGGCAAGGTCAACGTCTACGTCGCCGGGGGATCGTGCGGCAACAGCCTGGAGACGACCGTCGTCCAGCTCACCGCCGACGCGCTCGGCGCGGCCATCGAGGACGTCAGCACGATCCAGGGAGACACGGCACTCACCCCGTACGGTGCCGGAACCGGCGGCAGCCGGTCGGGTCCCATGACCGCCGGCGCGATCGCCGAGACAGCGGCCGGATTACGGGAACGCATCCTCGCGATCGCCGGACACAGGCTCGAAGTCGCCGTAGAAGAACTGGAGTTGACCGGCGGCCGGGCATCAGTGAAGGGCGCTCCCGAGAAGGCGCTCACCCTCGCCGACATCGCCGACCTCGCCTACTTCCAGCCCCACGCCCTGCCACCCGGCATCCCGCCCGGCCTGGAGGCCAGCGGCCGCTACCGCACCCCGCACCTCATGATCTGGGCCAACGCCACCCACCTGTGCACCTGCGAGGTGGACGTGGTGACCGGCGCGGTGAAGCTGCTGAGGTACATCGTCAGCGAGGACTGCGGACCCATGATCAACCCCGGCGTGGTCGAGGGACAGATCTACGGCGGCACCGTCCAGGGAATCGGCGGCGCCCTCTACGAACACCTCGCCTACGACGGCGACGGCAACCCCCTCGCCACCACCTTCATGGACTACCTGCTCCCCACGGCCACCGAGGTGCCCGTCATCGAGCTCGGCCACATCGAGACACCCGGCCCAGGACCCGGCGGCCACAAGGGAGTTGGCGAGGGCGGCGCGATCGGATCCGCCCCGGCCGTGGTGAACGCGGTCGCCGACGCCCTCGCACCGCTGGGCGTGGAGATCGGCCGGCTGCCGCTGACACCCGCATCGATCGTCGAACTCGTGGAAGAGGCAGGGGCGGTGACCCCATGAAGCCGGCGGCCTTCGACTATCACGCCCCCACCACCACCGAGGAAACGGTCGCGCTGCTCGCCGAGTCGGGCGACGAGGCGAAGCTCATCGCCGGCGGCCAGAGCCTGGTCCCCATGCTGGCGCTGCGCCTCGCGGCCTTCGCGCACCTCGTCGATCTGCGCCACGTGGACGGACTCCGGGGCATCGAGCACCGTGACGGGACGGTGCGTATCGGTGCCACGACCACCCAGGCCACTCTCCAACGCTCCGAGGAAATAAGGGACTTGGTGCCGCTCCTCGCCCGGGCCACCCCGCTGATCGGCCATTTCCAGATCCGTAGCCGCGGCACCGTCGGCGGCTCGCTCGCCCACGCCGACGCCGCGGCCGAGTACCCGGCGGTGGCCCTCACCCTGGACGCCGAGTTCGAAGTGCTGTCGGTGCGGGGGCGCCGGGCCATCCCCGCCGCACGCTTCTTCACCGGGACCTGGACCACCGCCCTGGCCGAGGACGAGCTGCTCACGGCCGTCACCTTCCCGGTCTGGCGGCGGCCCCGGGGCTTCGCGATCGAGGAATTCGCCCGCAGAAGCGGGGACTTCGCACTCGCCGGTGCCGCCGTCGCCGTCGGCCTGGACGCCGGCGGACGGGTCGACCGGTGTGCCATCGGCCTGTTCGGACTCGGTCCGAGCGCATGCCGGGCCCCCACGGCGGAGGCCGGGACCATGGGTCGCCAACCCGCCGAGGACATGGCCGACGACATCGCACACCGAGCCCTGGCCGACCTCGACTCCATCCCGTCCGACCTGCACGGATCGGCCGGCTATCGCAGGCGCGTCGGCGCGGCCATGGTGGCCCGCGCCTGGCGGCGCGCCGTACGGGAGGCGGTCCATGGCTGACGACGTCGACATCCGGATACGGGTCAACGGCCTCCCACGCCGTGCCATCGTGCCGCCCCGGCTCACCCTCGCCGACTTCCTGCGCGTCAACTGCGGCCTCACCGGCGCGCACTTGGGTTGTGAGCACGGTGTCTGCGGCGCCTGCACGGTGCTGCTGGACGGCGAAGCCGTGCGCGCCTGCCTGGTGTTCGCCGTACAGGCCGACGGAAGCGAAGTCACCACCGTCGAGGGGATTGCCTCGCCCGACGGTGAACTGTCCGTCGTGCAGGCCGCGTTCCGTGAGCACCACGGGCTCCAGTGCGGGTTCTGCACCCCGGGCTTCGTCGTCTCGGTCACCGCCTTTCTCGCCGAGAACCCCAAACCCACCGACGAGGAGATCCGCGCCGCCCTGTCCGGCAATCTGTGCCGCTGCACGGGCTACCAGGGGATCGTGGCCGCCGTCCGGGCCGCCGCCGACCGCGAGGACTCCGTATGAAACTGGAGAACAGGCTCACCGTTCCCGCGTCCGTGGCGGAGGCCTGGCGGGTCCTGCTCGACATCGAACGCGTCACTCCGTGCGTCCCCGGTGCGACGCTCACCTCCCGCGACGGCGACAGCTTCCAGGGCCGGATCAAGGTCAAGCTCGGCCCCGTCAGCCTGACCTATCACGGCACCATCACGTTCCTTTCGCGGAACGAGGCGGACAGGACAGTCGTGCTGGAAGCCGGCGGAAGGGAGATCCGCGGCAACGGGACGGCCAGGGCGCGGGTGACGTGCCGACTGGTCGCGTCGGGCACGCACTCCACCGACGTCCTCGTGGACACCGACCTCGCGATCACGGGCAAGCCCGCCCAGTTCGGCCGCGGCACCCTCGCCGAGGTCGCGGGCACCCTCGTCGGGCGGTTCGCCGAGAACCTGGCCGCCGAACTCGCCGTAACCGAGCCGGATCCCGTGGCACGTCCCTCCGGTCCCGTCGTCGCCGAACCCATCGACCTCATCGACGCCGCCGGCGCCAGCGCCCTCAAGCGCATCGCACCGCCGGCCACCGCACTCGCCGCGCTGCTCCTTCTCGTGCTCCTGGTACGCGGCCGCCGACGCACCGACCGGTGACCAGGCCTCCCCGCCGTCGTCACCCCGCCCCAACCCGTCCCTTACTCAGGAAGCGAGGTCACTCATGCCCGGACGAGTAGAAGGCAAGGTCGCCTTCATCACCGGCGCCGCCCGCGGTCAGGGCCGCAGCCATGCCGTACGGCTGGCTGAGGAAGGCGCCGACATCATCGCCGTCGACGTGTGCAAGCAGCTCGACGGCGTCACGTTCCCGATGTCGACCCCCGAAGATCTGGAGGAGACGGTCAACCAGGTCCAGAAGCTGGGCCGTCGGATCCACGCCGTACAGGCGGACGTCCGCGACCACGACGCGCTCAAGGCCGCCGTGGACGACGGCGTCGCCGAATTCGGCCGGCTGGACATCGTCGCGGCCAACGCCGGCCTCGGCAGCGACGGCGCCACGCTCGACGCCATGGAGGAGAAGACCTGGCGCGACATGATCGACGTCAACCTGACCGGCGTCTGGTTGTCCGCCAAGGTCTCCATCCCGCACATCGTCGCGGGCGGACGAGGCGGCTCCATCATCCTGACCAGCTCCGTCGGCGGCCTCAAGGGCTACGCGAACATCGGCCACTACATCGCCGCCAAGCACGGCGTGGTGGGTCTGATGCGCACGATGGCGGGAGAGTTGGGGGCACACAACATCCGCGTCAACACCGTGCACCCCACCCAGGTCAACACCCCGATGGTGATGCACGAGGCCACCTACCGCATGTTCCGCCCCGACCTGGAGAACCCCACCGTCGACGACTTCGCGGCGGTGTCCCAGGGCATGCACATGCTCCCCACCCCGTGGGTGGAGCCGCTGGACATCAGCAACGCCGTGCTCTTCCTCGCCTCCGACGAGGCCCGCTTCGTCACCGGCGTGACCCTGCCGATCGACGCCGGCGCCCTGCTCAAGTGAGCCGCACACCACAGGGAGATGCGTCCATGACCACTGTCGACACCGTCTACTGGGACCCCTACGACCCGGCCCTCGCCCGCGACCCCTACCCCCTCTACGCACGCATGCGCGAGGAGGCGCCGCTCTACTACAACGACCAGCACAAGTTCTACGCCCTCAGCCGTCACGCCGACGTCCAGCGCGGCCTCGCGGACTGGCAGACCTACTCCTCGTCCCGCGGCGACATCCTCGAGATCATCCAGGCGGACATCGAACTCCCGCCCGGCACCCTCATCTTCGAGGATCCGCCCGTCCATGACATCCACCGCAAGCTCCTCGCCCGGGTGTTCACACCCCGCCGCATCGCCACCCTGGAGCCGCGTGTACGGGCCTACTGCCGGCGCGCACTGGAGCCGGTGACCGGCGCCGAGCGGTTCGACCTCGTCGAGGCCGTCGGCGCCGAGATGCCGATGCGGGTGATCGGCATGCTGCTGGGCATCCCGGAGGCGGACCAGCCCGCCATCCGTGACTACACCGACGAGACGCTGGGAACCGACGGCGGCGGGAAGATCAACCACGAGGACATCCTCAGTACGGACGCCTTCAAGGACTACATCGAGTGGCGCAAGCGGCACCCCTCCGACGACCTCATGACCGAGCTGATGACCGCCGAGTTCGAGGACGAGAACGGCGTCACGCGCACACTCACCGACGAGGAGGTCCTGACCTACTGCTCCGTGGTCGCCGGCGCGGGCAACGAGACCACGGGCCGGCTCATCGGCTGGTTCGGCGCGCTGATGGCCCGATACCCGGAAGCCCGCCGGGAGTTGGCGGCCGACCCCACCCTCATCCCCAACGCCATCGAGGAGATCCTGCGCTTCGAGCCGACCGGGCCGTTCACCGGGCGGTACGTCACCAAGGACGTGGAGCTGTACGACCGCACGGTGCCGGCCGGCAGCGCCGTCCTCTTCATCCAGGCCGCCGCCAACCGCGACCCGCGCCGCTTCGACGACCCCGACCGTTTCGACATCCACCGCGTCACCCAGCACATGAGCTTCGGCGTCGGCGCCCACTACTGCCTGGGCGCGGCCCTGGCCCGGCTGGAGGGCCGGATCGCGGCGGAGGAGATCCTCGAGCGGTTCCCCGGCTGGGACGTCGACTGGGACCACGCCGAACTGGCGCAGACCTCGACCGTGCGCGGCTGGAAGACCCTGCCGCTGGTCGTCGAAGGAGTCCGATGACGACCGAGCGGTGGAACGTCATCGTCGACACGCGGATGTGCGTCCGCACCGGGCTGTGCGCCGCCTCCGCGCCCGAGCACTTCGAACTCGACGAGAACGGCCAGGGGCATGCGAGGTCCGCCACCCTTCCGGCATCCGAAGAGGTGCTGGAGGTGGCCGAGTCGTGCCCGATCGAGGCCATCGGTATCCGGGGTGCGGACACCGGTGAGCGGGTCTTCCCGCCGCCGGGCTCCTGAACATTTCTCCAACTGACTGACTGCTAAGGCAGTTGACTTCACGCCACGACGAATCTAGATTCCTGTCATGCGGAAATGATGTTCTCGAATCTGTGTAACACAGCTCTCCAAGGGGTCTGGTGTCGTGGTTCAACCGTCCGTGAAGGAACAGATCGTCCTGGCCGCCGAGCGGCTCTTCGCCGAGCACGGCCTCGACGGGGTGTCTCTGCGTCAGATCAGCGCGGCGGCCGGGAACGGCAACAACACGGCGGTGCAGTACCACTTCGGCACGAAGGAACACCTCGTCCAGGAGATCTTCGAGTACCGGCTGCCGGAGCTGAACGAACGACGCAGGCTGCTGGTCGCGCGTCGGCGCCCGGACGATCTCAGGACCTGGGTGGAGTGCCACCTCCTGCCCGTCCTGGAACAGGGCGAACAGGAGGGCAGTCACTACCTCAGCTTCGTCGCGATGCTCCAGCAGCACGGCCGCCGGGACGTCTTCGAACGCCTTTCGGCCGAACTCGGCAAGCCCACCAACGACTTCGTCGAGCGGATCGGCACCCTGCTGCCGCACCTCCCCGAGCCGTTGCGCGGCCACCGCATCTCGCAGGCCCTGGCCTTCGGCGTGCATGCCGCCTCCGAACGTGAACGCACCCGGGCCCGCGGCGGGCACGTGCTGTCCTTCGCCGTCCATGTCGGGGACCTGCTGGACGGCCTGGTCGGCTTCCTCCAGGCCCCGGTGTCCTCGACGACCTCGTCCGTGATCGGCGAGACCGAGACCGGGACCGGGACCGGGGCCGGAGCGAGTGAACCGGCCCTGCCGCTTCATCCCTGAACAGCCGCCCTCCCACCCGCGAGCGGAGGAACGACGTCGCGATGAGTATCGATCTGCACAACGCCGTGGCGGTGATCACCGGCGCCGGCAGCGGGATCGGCCGTGCCGCCGCCCACGCCTTCGCCCGGCGCGGCGCGCGTGTCGTGGTCACCGACCTCGTCGGCGAGCGCGCGCACACCGTGGCCGGTGAACTCGGTGACCGGGGCGCCGCCGCGGAGTGCGACGTGACCAGCCTCGACGACCTGCAGGCGGTGCGGAAACTGGCCCTCGACCGCTTCGGCCGCATCGACCTGGTCATGAACAACGTCGGCATCCTGGCCGTCGGCCCCGTCGAGGACATTCCCCTGGACGCGTGGCAACGCGTCGTGGACGTCAACCTGTTGGGCGTCGTCCGCAGCAACCTCGTCTTCCTGCCCGTGTTGTTGGAGCAGGGATCGGGTCACGTCGTCAACACCGCTTCCACGGCAGGCCTGTTGCCCTACGGATTCGACCGCCTGCCGTACACCGCGACCAAGCACGCCGTCGTCGGCCTGTCCGAGGCGCTCGCCCTGTACCTGCGCCCGCGCGGCGTCGGCGTCTCCTGCCTGTGCCCGGCCGGCGTCGCCACCAACATCGTCGAGCAGATCAGTTTCTACGGGGAACCGGCACCGCCCCGAGGCCCCGACTTCCCGGTCCTGGACGCCGATTCGGTCGGCGAACTCGTCGCCGAGGGCGTCACCCACGACCGCTTCCTCATCCTCACCGCACCGCAGGCCGCCGACGAACTGCGCGAGCACGGTGCCGATGTCGACGCCTATCTGTCCCGTCTGACGAAGGATGCCCCATGAGCAGCACACTCGACCGGCTCCGCCTGGACGGCAAGGTCGCCGTCGTCACCGGCGGTGCCGGCGCCATCGGCCAGGTCTACGGCCGGGCACTCGCCGAGGCCGGCGCCGCCGTCGTCCTCGCGGACCTCAACGGCGAAGGAGCCGAGCAGGCCGCCAAGACACTGGCCGGCGACGGACTGCGCGCGCTCGGCGTGCAGGTCGACATCACCGACCGCGACTCCGCGGCCGACCTGGCAGCGAAGACCACCGACGCCTTCGGCGGCATCGACATCCTGGTGAACAACGCCGCGTTGATGGCCGAGATCCCCCAGGTCGACATCCTGGACCTGCCCACGGACTGGTTCGACCGCGTCATGCGCGTCAACGTCCTCGGCGCCGTCATCTGCGCGGGCGCGGTGAAGGCCTCCATGGTCGAGCGAGGCGGCGGACGCATCATCAACCAGGTCTCCGCAGGCGCCTTCATGGGCGGCGGCATCTACGGCGTCAGTAAACTCGCCCTGGTCAACATCACCGTCGGCCTCGCCCGCTCGCTCGGCCCACTCGGCATCAACGTCAACGCCATCGCACCCGGCCTGGTCGAGAACGAACCGGGCCTGCGCAGCCTCCCCGCCGACCACCCCGCACGCGCCGCTCTCACGGCCGCCATCCCGGGCAAGAAGTCCGCGCCCGCCGAAGACCTGCTCGGCACGCTGCTGCTGCTCGCCTCCCCGGCAGGCGAGTGGATCAACGGCCAGGCCATCAGCGTCGACGGCGGCTGGGTCACCCGGCTATGACGCGCGCCGGGACACGGGTTGGTTTCATCGGACTGGGCAGCCAGGGCGCGCCGATGGCCCGCCGTATCGCCGAGGAGTCGTTCCCCCTGACGCTGTGGGCGCGTCGCCGTACGTCCACGGAAGCCTTCGCCGGTACGGCCGCCACGGTGGCGGCAACACCGGCCGAGCTGGGGGCGGCGAGCGACATCGTGTGCCTGTGCGTCGTGGCGGACGCGGACGTCGAGGACGTCCTCCTGCGACCCGACGGCGTACTGACCGGCATGGCTCCCGGCGGGGTCGTCGTCCTCCACTCCACCATCCATCCCGACACCTGCCGACGCGTCGCCGACGAGGCAGCCAAGCGGGAGATCGCCGTGGTGGACGCTCCGGTCAGCGGCGGAGGCGCAGCGGCCGCGGAACGCAGGCTCCTGGTCATGGCCGGCGGACAGAAGGCGGACGTCGCCCGCTGCCGTCCGGTGTTCGACGCCTTCGCCGACCCGGTCATCCACCTCGGACCGCTGGGCAGCGGCCAACTCGCCAAGCTGCTCAACAACTTCGTGTTCACCGCCCAGGTCGGCCTGGCGCTGGACACCTTCTCCCTCGCCGACGGGCTCGGCATGGACCGCGCCGCGGTCGCACAGGTGCTCGCGCACGGCACCGGCGGCAGCCGCGCCGCGGCCGTCCTCGCCGCTTCCGGCTTCAACACCGACGGGCTGCGCCGGGCCCTGCCGCTGCTGCGCAAAGACGTCGGCCTCCTGCTCGACGTCGCCGACACGGCCCGCGCCCCCCGGCCCCGGACGCTCGCGGACCTCACCACACACACCCTGTCGACGCTGGACCGGAGTCCGGCGCCCTGACCACCGCCCCACCCGGACGACCCCAAGGCGGCACCGACATGACCACATCCCTGTCCCACGACCTCGGCACCACCGGCCCCCTCGTCGACGGCACCTGGCTCGACACCACGTCCGCCGGCCGGCAGGACCACATCAACCCCGCGACCGCCCGCGCCAACGGCACCGTCCTGCTCGCCGGACCACAGGAGGTCGACACGGCCGTCGCTTCGGCGAAGAACGCCTTCCCCGAGTGGCGGGCGATGTCCCCGGACCGGCGCCGCCGCATCCTCCAGCGCGTCGAGGAGCTGATGCTGGAGCGCGTGCCCGAACTCGGCCGGCTCAACACCCTCGAACTCGGCGTCCCCTTCCGTACCTCGGCGGGGCTGGCCCACCTGTCCGCAGGGTGGTTCGGCTACTACGCCGGCTGGGCCGACAAGCTGGAGGGCGCCACCATCCCGCCCAGCCCGCGCATGGTGCCGGGTCTCGACTACACCGTCCCCGAGCCGTACGGCGTCATCGGGATCATCCTGACCTGGAACGGCCCGATCATGTCGGTCGGCATGAAGGTCGCCCCCGCGCTCGCCGCCGGGAACTGCGTCGTCGTCAAGTCCCCCGACCTGGCCCCGTTCACCGTGGCCCGGTTCGCCGAGATCGCCCTGGAGGCCGGGCTGCCCCCGGGCGTGCTGCACGTCCTGCCCGGCGGCCCGGAGGCCGGCGAGCGGCTGGTCCGCCACCCCGACGTCGCGAAGATCTCCTTCACCGGCGGCATCCCGACCGCGAAGAAGATCCTCGACGCGGCCCGCCACACCCTCAAGCCCGTCCTGCTCGAACTCGGCGGCAAGACAGCCGACATCGTCTTCCCCGACGCCGACCTCGAGGAGGCCGTCGCCGAGACCGTCCGCTCCTGCTACACCCTCTCCGGCCAGGGCTGCAACCTCACCACCCGCATGCTGGTCCACCGCGAGGTGTACGACCAGGTGGTCACCGCCACAGCTGAGGCGGCCGGCGCCCTGCGCGTCGGAGACCCCTTCGACCAGTCGACCGCCCTCGGCCCGGTCGTCGGCAGGGCGGCCCACGAACGCGTCCTCGGCATGATCGAACGCGCCGCCAATGACGGCCGTGTCATCGCCGGCGGCCACGCCACCGACCCGTCCACGCTGCCCCCGGACAACCGCGACGGCTACTTCATCGACCCGACGGTCCTCGCCGACGTCGACCCGCACAGCGAGGTCGGCCGGCACGAGGTCTTCGGCCCCGTGCTGTCCCTGATCCCCTTCTCGACCGAGGACGAGGCGGTCGAACTGGCCAACTCCACGCCCTACGGCCTCGGCACCGCCGTACACACCCACGACGTGTCCCGCGTCCAGCGCATCGTCCCGCACCTCGAGTCGGGCACCGTCCTCGTCAACGGCGCCTCGGGCCAGCCGCCGGGTGCCCCGTTCGGGGGCTACAAGCAGAGCGGCTACGGGCGTGAAGGCGGCAAGGAGGGCCTCTACGAGTTCCTCCAGACCAAGAACGTCTTCATCCGCGCGTAAGGCGGCGCGCCATCCGGCCGCAGGAGGCCTGGATCGCCGACTCGTCGTTCCGGCAACGGCCTCTCAGCGACTCACACGCCCCTCCTCGTTCCGCCCAGCGTGCCGTGTTCCCGAGCCACATCCGGCCCGCCAGGGCCACCTCACAACCTACGGAGGCCTCATGGACGACACCCAGGCGGACCGCACCCTGGCAGAGGTCCTGCCCGCCCACGAACCACCCTCGGCTGCCACCCCGTTCGGCCGCGCCGCACGGGACTTCCTCTACGGCGAGGTCTGGTCACGCCCCGGTCTGAGCCGCCGGGATCGCCGCTGGGTCACCCTCACGTGCGTGGCCGCCGCCGACTCGCCCCAGCCCATCGAGGACCACGTCCACGCGGCACTCGCGAGCGGCGACATCGGCCTCGAGGCCATGCTGGAGTTCGTCCTGCACTTCGCGGTGTACTGCGGCTGGCCCAAGGCGTCCCACGTGGAGGGGGCCATCGCCCGGCAGTGGGACCGCATCCACCGCGAACGCGGCGAACAGACCCCTCCCTGGCCGCAGTTGGGCGACGACACCCTCGGTCCCGCAGCCTGGGACGAACGGCTCGCACGCGGCGTGGAGGAGTTCATCGACGTCAACCTCACGCCCGCACCGCCCCCGAACTCGCCGTACCGGCACGCCGGCATTCTCAACTTCGTGTTCGGGCACGTCTGGCAGCGCCCCGGGCTGACCCGGCGCGAGCGCCGGATCGTCACGGTCGCCAGCGTCGCCCTCGACGACTCGCCCGTCCCCCTCCAGACGCATGTCAGGGCCGCGCTCCACTCCGGAGACCTCGGCAAGGAGGAGATGGACGAGATCGTGCTGCAGTTCGCCGCGTACTACGGCTTCGCCAAGGGGGAGGCCCTCGCGGACGCGGTGGAGACGGCGTGGGCGTCCAAGGCCGACCTGGCCGGGCGGACGCACTGACCGGCTTCCGCACCGTGAGCCGTCGCTCCAGACCATTGTGTTTTGTCCGAACCCGTTCGTAAGCTTTCCGCATGGAAGGTATTGAAACGTTTCAATGCCTTGAGGGGGAGGGACACCCCTGTTTCCGGCGCTGTGCCTACGAAGGGAATCTGAGCCGTGACCGAGGAGAACAGACGTGCGCTGAGCCGCCGGCACATGCTCGGCATCATGACGGCCGCGGCGGCCGGGGCCTCGCTCCCGCTCGCCGCCGCGCCCAACGCCGAGGGAGCGGGCACGGCTGCATCGCGCGGGCACCGTGCCGCACCGGCGGACTTGCAGGTCAACTCGCGGGTCGCCCCCGTGGGAACGGAGACCCCACCGGCGTTCAGCTGGCTGCCTCCGGTGGCCGGACAGACGGCGTACGAGATCCAGGTCGGTACCGGGCCGGGCAGGGCCGACGTCTGGCGCAGCGGCAAGGTGGCGAGTTCGAACAGCATCGAGGTGGCCTACCAGGGCGAGCCGCTGGACTCTGGGCGAGCCTACTTCTGGCGGGTGCGGGCCTGGGACGAGACGGGAGCCACCGGCCCGTGGAGTGAGCCGGCGACGTGGGAGACCGGCCTGCTGAGGGGCGAGAAGGACTGGTCGGGTGCGCGGTGGATCGGCGGACGCGAGACACGGGACCACGACTGGAAGGACCTGACCGGAACCGTCGTCTTCCGCGGCGGCCCCGACACCGCCGGCGGGCTGGCCCTGCTCCTGCGCGCCGAACCCGTCGGCAAGACCTGGGGCGAGGGCCTCAACTGGACCGTCCGGCAGAGCGGCGACGACATGCAGCTGGTCATGAGGACCAGCCACTACGCCGGCAACACCTGGGTGGACGACGGCACTTCGGAGCCGGACTGGGGCGTGGACCACTACGACCCGCAGAGCGAGACCAACCCCACCACCGCGGGCACCCGCAGCGTCCCGGTCGGCACGGTCACCCTCCCCGCCTCCACCGGACTGACCAAGGACACCTGGGCCACGCGTGACCACACGGTGGTGGTCGCCGTGACCGGCCTCACCGTGACCACCACCGTGAACGGCGTCGAGGTCGACAGCCGCACCCTCACCGGCGACCAGATCCGCCGTCACGGCAGCTTCGGCTTCGCCGGCGGCACCAGCGCCACCGTCCGCAGCGTCAAGGTGACCGGTACCGGAGCCTCCGACTTCTCCGTCGACCTCACCACGGGCGCGAACCCGTTCGAGAACGGCATCGGCACTCTCGCCGGCCTCACCTTCCCCCCGAAGAACCCGTTCATCCCGTCCAAGAACAGCGTGCTGCCCATCGCCAACCCGGCACCCGTCCTGCGCCGAGCGTTCGCCCTTCCCGAAGGCCGCCGCATAGCCAAGGCCCGGCTGCACCTGAGTGCGGCAGGCAACGTCACGTTCACCGTCAACGGCGACCCGATCACCGTCGACGGCGAGCGGGCGACCACGGGCCGGACCAACGTGCCCAGACTGCTCACCGACCAGAGCACCTACGACCGCACGGTCCTCTACGACACCTTCGACGTGACCGAACTGCTCCACGCCGGACGGGAGAACGTCGTCGCCGCGGAACTCGGGCGCGGCTGGTACGGCCTGACGACGCCCCAGGAGTGGTACTGGCAGCTCGCGCCCTACGCCGGCCAGCCGCGCCTGCGCGCGAAGCTCGTCGTGACCTACACCGACGGTTCCGCCACCACGCTGATCACGGACAAGGACTGGCTCGGCGCGGACGGGCCCACGACGTTCGACTCCGTCTACTCGGGCGAGAAGTACGACGCCCGGCGTGCGGAGGAACTGGGGGAGTGGCGCTCGGTCGGCTACCGCGCCGGTCGCGAGTGGCGCCCGGCCACCGTGCTGATCCCGCCGGGCAGTTGCTCGGGCCCCTCACCGAAGTACCACGGCGCGCTGCCCGCCACGACGATTCCCGACGGCTTCAGATCCGCCGTCATGAGGGCGCACGAGGCGGAGCCGGTGCTGGTCGGCCAGACGCTGCGCCCGGTCTCCCTCACCGAGACGGCCCCCGGATCGGGGACCTGGGTCCTGGACTACGGCCAGATCCTCACCGGCCTCGTCCGCCTCCGGCTCACCGGCATACGCCAGGACAAGGAGGGCCTCACCCTGCGGATGCGCGGCGGCAACCGGATCAGCGCGGGCGACGGCACGGCCGCCTCCCCGCTGTCCGTCGAGGAGGAGAACTTCCAGCACGACGCCAACCTCCAGACGCACTACTACACCCTCGGCGAGCGACCGACGCAGACCTGGGAGCAGCAGTTCAGCCACTTCGGCTTGCGCTACCTGGAAGTGATGAACCTGGAGGCGGTCCTGGGACGGGCCCCCGACCTGAAGCGGGACGCGGACCTGCTGACCGTAGGCGTCGCGCGCACCGGTTTCGCCCGCACCGGCACCTTCACCACGGACAACGCCCTGCTCAACCGCCTTCAGCGCAACCTGGAGTGGGCCGAGCAGAACAACCTCGTCCAGAAGCCCACCGACACCCCGTCACGCGAGAAGAACGGCTGGACCGGCGACGCCATGGCCAGCTCCGAGTCCGAGTCCCTCACCTGGGACGTCAACGCCGTCCTCACCACCTACCTGCGCCACTTCCCCGACAACCAGATCTCCACCGGCCAGCTGCCCATGTTCGTCCCCGTCGCCAAGGGCGGCTACGGCTACGACCGCACCCCCGGCTGGAACGCCACGTGGAAGGCGGTACCGGCCTGGGACTCGGCGTACTTCGTCATCCCGTGGGAGCTGTACACGTACTACGGCAACAGCAGCCTCTTCGCCGAGCTCTACGACCACCAGGACACGCTCCTGACGTACTACGAGACGCTGTTCACCGCCGAGAACGACTACAAGTTCGAGGCCTCGCTCGGCGCCTACTCCGGTACGGAGAGCCCCGGCAGCAACGCCGTCATCAGCCTCGCCTTCTACATCCGCTTCTGCGACTACATGGACGAGGTGGGCCGCAGGCTCGGGCGCACCGAACGCGCCGCCCACTACGCCCAGTTGGCGCACACGCTCCGCAAGGCGTTCATCGCCAGCTACTGGGACACGGCACAGGGCCACTTCACCCAGGGCAGTGTCTCCAGCGAGAACGCCCTGGCCATCGCCTTCGACCTGGTTCCCGGCTCCGACCTGGACACCGACGACCCCCGCCACCTGTCCGGCACCAAGTCGCTCGCCGAGAACAACAAGGCCCTCGCGAAGCTCCTCGCCGACCGCATCGTGGCGGCGGACCACCATCTCCAGAACGACATGTACGGCTCGCGCTACGAGTTCAACATCTTGAGCGAATACGGCTACACGGACGTGGCGTTGAAGGCGGTCACCCAGACCGGCATCCCCGGCTACGTCTACCAGATCGCCAAGGGCGCCACCTCGCTGTGGGAACAGTGGACCGACCGGCTCTCGGTCGACCACCACTACCGCTCCAACGTGGCCACCTGGTTCTACCAGAGCCTGGCCGGCATCAAGCCCACCTCGACCGCCTACCGGACGCTGCGGATCCGCCCGTACATCCCCTCGACCCCGGTCAACAGCCGGGTGCCGGAGAACACCGACGACACCGACCTGTCTCCCGCGACCCTCGACCACGTCAGTGCCTCGATCGACACCGTGCGCGGCACGGTGTCCTCGGAGTGGGGACGCCGCCCGGACGGCCGGATCGACCTCGCGGTGACCGTCCCGTACAACACCGAGGCCGAGATCTGGGTGCCCACCCAGGGCAAGCCCGTCAGCGCGCCCCGGGGTGCCGCCTTCGTCCGTGACGACACCTCGGGCGGCGCGCCCTACAAGGTCTACCGGGCGCATGCGGGCTCGTACCGCTTCAACGCGTGACCTGGCCGGTTCCCTTCTGCGTAGGTCCCGCAGAAGGGAACCCGGCAGCAAGGGTGTTCACCGCGTTGTGCCGATCGGCTGGAGCTGGGCGTCCCGGTCGTCCTGCCGACCGGGACGGCCGACCGGATATGCGGCGAGGGCGAGGAGTGCGGCGAGGGCGATGAGGCCGCAGACGGCACCCCAGCCGAACTGGACGTAGGCACGGGTGCCGAGCCATGATCCGGCACTGCCGCCGAGGAACGTGCAGGTCATGTAGCCGGTGTTCAGACGGCTGCGGGCCTCTGGCCGCAGGGCGAAGATGCGGGCCTGGTTGGCGACCTGGCCGCACTGCACCGCCACGTCCAGCAGGAGCAGTCCGGCGGCCAGGGCCACGAGTCCCGCCGCTCCGCCCAGTGAGCCCCCGGTGAGCACCGCCGCCGCGGCGAGGGCGCCCAGGATGCACCACAGGTTCACCCGGTCGGCACCGAGCCGGTCCACCCAGCGCCCGGCCGCGGGCGCGCAGAACATGCTGCCCGCCCCGATCAGGGCCAGCAGGCCCACCGCCTGTGTCCCCATGCCGTACCGGGGGCCGGTCACCAGGAGGGCCAGGGCGGTCCAGGCGGCGCTGAACCCGCCGAAGACGGTGAACTGGAAGAGCACGGAGCGCTGAAGCTCCTTCTCGGTGCGCAGCATCCGCAGAGTGTCGGCGAGCAGGGTCGGATAGCGATCGTGCACGGCCGGGACGTCGTTGGGCAGGGCGAGGCCGAGGACGACGGCGAGCAGCCCGGTCAGCACGGCGGCGACGAGGTACGGAGCGCGCCAGCCCAGGTGCTCGCCCAATACGCCGCCGAAGGTGCGGGCCAGCAGGATGCCGCCGATGAGGCCGGCCTGCAGGGTGCCGATCACACTGCCCCGTCGATCGGGCTCGACCAGACCGGCCGCCATGGGCAGCAGGAGTTGCGGGACCACGGTCGCGATGCCCACCACGGCGCCGGCCGCGAGAAGCGGGCCGGTGGCCGGGGCTAGACCGGCGACCAGGAGGGCGAGGCCGGTCGTGGCGAGCAGTCCGGTGACCAGCGGGCGGCGGGGGAGGCGGTCGCCGAGCGGCACCAGCAGGAAGATGCCGACGGCGTAGCCGAGCTGGGTCACCGTCGCGACGATCGCCGCAGTGGCCGGGGCGACCCCCAGTCCGTCGGCGATGAGCGGGGTGAGGGCCTGGGGGAAGTAGACGTTCGCGACGCCGACACCACAGGCCAGCGCCATCAGCAGGGGCAGCTTGCGAGACATCGTTCCTCTCAACCGAACGAACTGGATGGTTCGATTACGAGGCTGACATGTCGGCCTTGGATTCGTCAAACGAACCAGTTCGTTACCCTTGATGCATGGCATACGACTCCACGGCGACCAAGGAACGCATCCTCGCGGCGGCGACGGCGGAGTTCGCCGCCCATGGGGTCGCCGGTGCCCGGGTGGACCGTATCGCCGCCGGGGCCAAGGCCAACAAGCGTGCGATCTATGACTACTTCGGGGACAAGAACAAGCTCTTCGCCGTCGTCCTCGAACGCGTGCTGGCCGACCTTGCCGAGGCCGTCCCCCCGAGCGACGACCTGCCCGGCTATGCCGAGCGCCTCTTCGACTACCACCGCGCTCACCCGGAGGCGCTGCGGCTGGTGATGTGGGAGGCCCTGGAGATCGGCGAGCAGCCCGTCCCGGCGGAAGAGGCCCGCACCCGCCACTACCAGGACAAGATCGACGCCGCCGAGTCCGCCGGTCCGGGCGGCGACGCGCGTACCCGCGTGTTCTTCACCCTCGCCCTGGCCGGCTGGAGCATCGCCATGCCCCAGCTGCGGCGGATGGTTCTCGGCCCCGACTACAGCCTCGACGACCTCCGCGTGGACGTCGCCCGGGCGGTACGGACCTTGCCGACAGATGCGGCGCCTCCTGGCTCGGCGTAGCAGTTGGGTTGGCAGGAGTGGTCCGCTTCGTCGGGCAAGAGGGAGTTGGCTGGTGTGTTCCCCAGGCCCTCCGTCTCGGCCCGCCTTGTCCTGCCCCTGCCGCCCCACTGTGCGTCGCGCGTGCGCAGCCCGTTGATCAAGGTGGCCATGATGCGCGCGCCGGTAGCACCGAAGAGATGTCCCGGTGCGACGGCTCACCGTGCACGTTGAGCCTGTCCAGCGGATGCGGACCAGATACGTGGCGAGGGTGATGAGGGTGCAGACGGCACCCCGGCCGAGCTGCCATGATCCGGCACTGCTGCTGAGGAACGTGCAGGTCATGTAGCCGGTGTTCAGACGGCTTGATCCGCTGCAGGAGAATCGGCATGGCTGCAAGGTCGGCGCACACCGACAGGGGGCAGCCGTAAGGGATGCGCAGGTCGGTCTGTGTCGAGCGGCGGCCCTACGGCGCGTCCTGCGGTCCGGGTGGGCCCGCCCCCCGGGTCAGTTCAGGTGGCCGGTTGCGACCGGTCCACTCGACGGCCCGCCCGGTACACCGCCCGGACGTCCCGTATCGCGGTGATGTCGTGCGCCGGGTTGGCGCCGACGGCCAGCAGGTCGGCGTCGTATCCGGGTGCGAGCCGTCCTTTGCGGTGCCCCAGGCCGCAGGAGTCGGCCGCCAGTGAGGTCACGGAGGCGAGTGCGGCGGTGTTGGTGCCGACCCGCGAGGCGAAGTAGACGAGGTCCCTGGGCAGGACGTCGTGCGGCTTGAACGGGCCGACCCCGGCGTCTGTGCAGCAGACGACGCGCACGCCTCGCGCGTGCATGGCCGCCATGTTCTCCCACATGGGTTCGAGCACCGCCAGCACCTCGGCGGGCATCCCGTCGATCGGTTCGACGACGGTGCAGCCGACGAACACGCCCGCCTCGGCCATGGCGTCGACGGTTCGCGGATCGGGGCGCACCCCGGAGCGGGTGATGAAGGTGCAGTGTTCGATCCCGTCCACGCCGGCCGTGACCGCGTCGGCGATTCCGGCCGCACCGTGGGCGTGCGCCGTGACGCGCAGGCCGAGTTCGTGCGCGGTACGGGTGATGGCCCGCAACTCGGCCAGGGTGTACTGCGCGCTGCCGGGGTCCGAGCCGGCCGTGGTCATGCCGCCGGTGGCCATCACCTTGATGAGGTCGACTCCGTGCCGGGCGCGTTGCGTCACCGCGCGGGCGGCCTGCTCGGCGCCGTCCGTCTCGCCGCCGAGATACCAGCAGTGCCCGCCGGTGCGGGTGATGGGCGGTCCCGCGGCGAGGATGTGCGGGCCCTCCACGTACTCCTGCCGCAGGCGCAGCGCCAGATACCCGCGATCGCCCAGGTCACGCACGGTGGTGATGCCGGCGCGCAGGGCCTGGGCGGCATGGGTGCGCATGCGGGCCAGGACCGTCGCGTCGTCGTCGCCGAGCATCTGCTTCTCGGTGTGGCCCAGGGGGTCGAACGCCAGATGGCTGTGGGCGTCGACCAGTCCGGGCAGCAGGGTGACGTCGCCCAGATCGGTCAGCGGCACCCCCTCGGGCGGGGCGGCGCCCGAAAGGTCGACGCCGGTGATCGTCCCGTCCGCGACGAGGATCATGACGGGGCCGTCGTGCACGGTGTGTCCGTCGAAGAGGCGGTGGGCGCGGACTGCTGCGCGGCGCTTCATGGTGAGGGTCTTTCCCTTCGCAGGTCGGCAGGGCCTGGAGCGCCGGGGACCGTGCCCGGTGTCGGATGACGCGGTGAAGCGGTCGGGGCGGACCGGGGGGGTATCGGCCCGCCCCGACCAGCGGGGCACAGGGGAGACGCACCGCGGTGCGGTCCGTGCCCCGCGTCGCTGGCGCTCGCGCCGGTCACACGGCGAGCGTGTCCCTCGGGGCCGCGTCGTCCTCCTTGCGTCCGCCGCGTCGGCCGAGCTTCTGCGCGATCTCGGCGCGCTTGTGGGCGCGCCTGGCCTTCGCCTCTTCCTTGCGGATCCGCTCGGCGGCCTCCTCCATGGCCTTCAGCTCAGCTCGTACGGAGTCGGTGGGGCGGCGCTCGAGGACGGCGTCGTAGCGCATGGCCAGCAGGTCCAGGGCCTGGGTGTCGCTCTCCCTGACCTCGGCCATGAGGGCCGTGCCGCCGGGCGGGACGTGCTGGACGAAGGTGCCGACGGCGGTGGTGGCCTCCTCGGCCCGCTTGTAGTCGTAGCCTCCGCCGATCAGCGCGCCGACGCCTACACCCATCAGGACGCCGAGAGGTCCGCCGAGGATGCCGACCAGCGAGCCGACCAGCCCGCCGACCGCCGTGTTGCGTCCCTCCTCGGTGTCCAGTCCCTCCGGGACACGCACCGCGCCGTCCTCGAGGCGCTCGATCAGCACGGCGGCACGGACCTCCGTCGTGGCCGGGCTGAGGTACTTCAGGTCGCTGAGCGCCTGGTAGGCGGTCGCACGATCGGCGAAACGCAGGGTGACGGCGTTCTCGTTCACGGACATGAGCTCTCCTTCGGTCGGCGGACCCGCAAAGGGACCAGGTCTGGCAGGGGAGGGCCACGGCGCCTGCTTCGGCGGGACTTCCGTGGCCATCTGTGAGACAGTATGTATCGAAGAGAGGTTGTGAGTCAATGCGTCTCACAAGTCGCCCGAGGAAGAGGTGTTCCGATGCTCCGGACCAACGACGACCCCCGCGCTCTGCGCAGCCGCGCCGCCGCCCTGGCCGCCGCCACCGAACTCCTCGTCGAAGGCGGCCCCGAGAACGTCACCCACGCCACCGTCGCCAAACGAGCCGGAATCGGCCGCGCCACCGTGTACCGGCACTGGCCGGACCAGCAGGCCCTCCTCCTCGACGCACTCGCGGGCGACATCCGCCCCCTGCTCTCCTTCGACGACGGCCCCGTCCGTGACCAGCTGGTGACCCAGGCGGGACAGATGGCCCACCGTCTCAACCAGCCAAGCGCCGTGTCGATCCTCGCCACGGTCATCCAGCGGGCCGAGCGGGACGAGGGTGTGCGGCGCCTCCGCGAGGAGATGTTCGGCCGGGCCGACGAAGACCTCACCCGCGCGCTGGCCACCGCCGTCGAACGCGGCGAACTCCGCCCCGGCGCCCAGGACCACGCCAGGGATCTCGTCGCCCGCATCATCGGACCCTTGTTCTTCGAGCGCTTCCTGCACGGCGTGCACCTTGAAGAGGACCTGGTGGTCGGTCTGGTCGACGCCGCGCTCGCGCCCTGGCTGCCGAACGCGTGACCGCGTCCGGCATGGTCCGACGCCGGACGCTCACCGGAGCGGCTGCCGACTCGTCCACGCCGCTCATGTTCGCTTCGGCCACCTCGCCCGAGCCGCGGGCCGGACTCCGTATGGTGTCCGCGCATGCTCGGCGCGGGGGGCGGCGCCCCGGGCACAAGGCGCCGATCGGCACCGTGCCGTCCTCGGCCCCTTGGTCGTTTCGCCGGACCGTGCTCGGTGGCCGGTTGACCGACTGCACGACCGGTGCCGCCGCTTCTGTGGCGACCTGTCGGCCGGCGTCGTGGGCGCCTGCCGTGCAGAGTCGTCGCGGGTCACTCTCGACGACGCCGGCCGCACGTTGGCGGCGTCCGCGGTGACGTGCACGGTCCGCGTGACCACCGGGGCCGCACGGAGCAGGCCCGTCAACGATCACGGTCCGGAAGGTGAGCGGGTGCCGTGGGAACACGCGGGGTGAAAGCGCGGTGAGGGTGACCCGTATCGGGTTCACCCTCACCATGCGGGGTGGGGGAGGTGCCCCGCGTCTGTGGCCCCCCGCCCCGGCTACGCGGCGCTCATCCGCCTCGGCGCCGTCGCGCTGTCCGAGGGCCTCCGTGCGGCTTCGGCGCGCTCGCCGTCGAACCAGTGCGTCGCCGCTTCCTCCCCGGTGCCGTCGTCGGCACCTTCCGTCGCGTGCAGACCGCCGCGCAGGGAGTCGGCCGGGAGACGCTTGAGGGTTGCGCCGTACCACAGTGCCAGCATGTCCAGGGTGTCGGTGCCGGTTTCCCTGACCTCGGCGAGGATGACCGTGCTGTCAGCCGGGGCGTGGGCGATGCAGGTGTCGGCTGCCGCCGCCCGCCCGGCCGCACCGTTCACGCCTTCGGTGACGCGCACCGCGCCGTCCTCCAGGCTCTCGATCAGTACGGCACCAAGGACCTCGGTGTCGGCGGCGCTGAGGTTCGTCAAACCGCTCAGTGCCTGGTAGGCGGTGGCGCGGTCGGCGAAGCGAAGAGCGATGACGTTCTCGTTCATGGGCGTGAACCGTTTCCTCGGACCCGGCGGCAGACCCACGGCGGACCTGCGACTGACGGTGCTCGATCGGCAAGGCGGTTGCCCGCCCGGCTGTGAGACAGTATGTATCGAAGAGAGGTTGTGAGTCAATGCGTCTCACAAGTTGCCCGAGGAAGAGGTGTTCCGATGCTCCGGACCAACGACGACCCCCGCGCTCTGCGCAGCCGCGCCGCCGCCCTGGCCGCCGCCACCGAACTCCTCGTCGAAGGCGGCCCCGAGAACGTCACCCACGCCACCGTCGCCAAACGAGCCGGAATCGGCCGCGCCACCGTCTACCGGCACTGGCCCGACCAGCAGGCCCTCCTCCTCGACGCACTCGCGGGCGACATCCGCCCCCTGCTCTCCTTCGACGACGGCCCCGTCCGTGACCAGCTGGTGACCCAGGCGGGACAGATGGCCCACCGTCTCAACCAGCCAAGCGCCGTGTCGATCCTCGCCACGGTCATCCAGCGGGCCGAGCGGGACGAGGGTGTGCGGCGCCTCCGCGAGGAGATGTTCGGCCGGACCGACGAAGACCTCACCCGCGCGCTGGCCACCGCCGTCGAACGCGGCGAACTCCGCCCCGGCGCCCAGGACCACGCCAGGGATCTCGTCGCCCGCATCATCGGACCCTTGTTCTTCGAGCGCTTCCTGCACGGCGAACGGCTCGACGACGGCATCGTGGCGGGCGAGGTCGACAGCGCCCTGGCTCCCTGGCTGCCGAACGGGTGACAGGCCGTCAGGAGACCATCACCCGGCTCGCCGTCCCCACCGCCCCCGACATCCACGGCTCGTCGACACCCCGCGGCCCGCACTCCCGCCACTCTCGCCTTCGTACGGCTGGGTCAACGTGCCGCGTCACGGCGGTACCCCGGCGCCGGGCCCGCACGGGACTCGGGAGAAGCTGGGGATCAACGGTGTCTCACACCCCCCAACGCCAAAGGAGAGAACCGAAGATGACGAACCGTCCGACGCGAGGGAATCCGTCCCGCAGGACTCTGATGAGCGCGACTGTGCTGAGCGGTCTCGCCCTGGCCGCGGGCACCACCGGGACCGCGCGGGCGGTGTCCGCCGACGAGCAGGCCCCCACCGGCCGGGCGGCAGCTCCCGAGTCGTACACCGCGATACCCGTCGCCCCTGGTGGCGGCCCCGCCCCCACCGACCGTGTGCACGTGCTCAGGATCGGCCCCCGGGGCGCGGCCACCGTGCTGGTCCTGGTGCCGGGGATGTTCGGGGCCGCCAATGACTTCCGGCTGATGGCGAGGGATCTGGTCGCGTCCGTGCCCGGGGTGCAGGTGTGGGCGTTCGACCGTCGGGAGGAGAGCCTGGCCGATCGGGCCGGGTTCGGCGGCTCCGACCCCGCCGCCTACTACCTCGACGGTCACTACCGATCCCAGGACCCGGCGGCCTCCGCCTTCGCCGCCGGGTGGGGGCTCTCGCTCACCCTGCGCGACCTGCGCACGGTCGTGCTGGCCGCCCGGGCCGGCGGTACCCGACGGGTGGTGCTCGGTGGGCACTCCTGGGGTGCGACCACCGCACTGGCGTACGCCGCCTGGGACTTCGCGGGGAGCCCCGGGTTCCGGGACCTGGCCGGGCTCGCCGTGATCGACGGCGGGGTGCTCGGGGCGTTCGACGGGACCGGTACACCCGTGCAGGACTCGCCGGAGGAGGTCCGGCAGCGGCTCGCGGCGATCAAGGGCGGGGCCGTGTTCGACATGACCCTGAGCGGGGTCGGGCTGGGCAGCCGGGCCGAGAGCACCCAGATCTGGTACCAACTCGCCGGGTGGTACGCCCGCAAGGACCCGGGCGGCCGTTCCGTGCTCCAGCCCCGGCTGCCGGACGCGCTGCGGCCCTCGTTCCCGGTGAGCAACGCGGCCCTGCTCGGCCTGCTCGTCGACGCGGGGTTCGGCTGGCCCAACGACATCACCGTCCACTCCGGCCACTTCGCCGAGAGCGCGGACAGCGATGGCGTACGGGGGTGGGTCGATGACGGGATCACGCCCCTCTCGCGCGTCGCCGAGGCGTACGCCGGTCCGGTGCCCGGTGTCTGGGAGTGGTACTGGCCCGCCCGGCTCTCCGTGGACCTCGACGTCACCGACGTCTACGCCGACACCGACCTCACCCGCTCCCTGGACCTGCGGTTGCACCACGGCGCCGGCATCGACGTACCGCTCTACGCCTTCGCGACCAGCTACTCCAAGGGCACGGTCCTGGAGGGCGCCCGCAAGGTCGCGGCCGGCTCCCGGGTGCCGTACGGCGTCTACGAGTCGGACAACGGCATGAACCACCTGGACCCGCTGTTCGCCGCGACAGACCACAACACGGCTACCCGCGGCCTCGCGGAGTTCCTGCGCACGGAACCCTCCACGCCCCGCTGAGGCGAGCCGAACCGGGACGACGCGGGCGTCCCTTCCCTCAGCCGGATGCCCTGCGGTCGGACGCCTGTGAACGCGTCCGGCCATGTCTGCGTCAGGGATGGCGGTCGGCTTCGCCCGTCGCGTTCTGGACGGTGAGGAGCCGTACCCGTGAACCGTCACCGACGGCGCGCCAACGGTGGGGAGTCCCTCCGCGGTAGTAGATGCTGTCTCCCGGCCCGAGCACGTGGAGGCGGGGCCCGTCCGCGGTCTGCAGGTCGATCTCGATCTCGCCGGCCACGACGTAGACGAACTCGTCACCGGGGTGGTCGAAGTACTCGTCGAACCGCTCTCCGACCCCGGTGTACTCCACGGGGTGGACGGAGTAGGCGGGGGCCCCGAGCATGCGCGCCGTTCCGCCGCCGCGGTTGGCCACGGGCAGCCCCTCGCCCGAGCGCACCAGGTGAACGGAGTCGGCCGAGGTGCCGGGATGCGGCACCGCCGCCACGGTCATGAGTGCCTGCTGGGTGGTACCGAGGGCGCGGGCGATGCGGTGCAGGGATGACATGCTCGGGCGGGTCAGCCCCCGCTCCAGCTGGCTGAGGAACGGGTGGGAGAGCGCGGCGCGCTCGGCCAGTTGGACGAGGGTCAGGCCCCGCTCCTTGCGCAACTTGCGGATCGCGCTGCCGAGTTCGGCGCGCAGAGGTGCGTCCGTGTCCCCGGCGGCGGGCGACGTGCTGTGGGCGGGTTGGGCGGGCATGGCAGGAATCCTAAGGGGCGAGGTCGGCGGGCCGTTGAGGTCCCGGAAGCGGCCAGGGAGAGGTTTTACGCCGGTGAAACACCGGGGCTCTACGCTCAATGTTGATGACACGAACATTCTAGATGTCGTCGAGTCCATCGAGTCGCACGGGTCGTACGTGCCTCCTCGTCCCGCCCAGTCCCTAGGGAGCCCTCCATGGCCGCGGCCACCTCCGACCGTTCCGTCGCCTGCCCGCCGGACTCCGCCTTCCTCGACGCCATGTCCGCCCTGGCCGGGGGCGTCTGTGTCGTCACCGCCCTGACCTCCGAGGGGCGCCCGGTCGGCTTCACCAGCACCGCGGTGATGAGTCTGAGCCGCGAACCGCAACTGCTGGCCATCGGGGTGGGCCGCGGCGGCCGTTCGCTGCCCACGCTGCTCGCCGGCGGCCGGTTCGCGCTGAACATCCTGCACTCCGGCGGCGAGCATGTCTCCCGGCGCTTCGCCGACCGCACCGCCGACCGGTTCGCGGACCTGGAGTGGTCGGCCGAGGCGCGCGGCGGGCTGCCGCTGCTGCTCGCGCACAGCTCGTACGCGGTGCTGTGCCGCGTCGTACGCGACCTCCCGGCCGGGGACCACCACCTGATCGTCGCGGCCGTCGAGGACGTGGTGACCGGAACCGGCGGACCGACCGCACTCGTGCACCACGACCGCCGCTACCACGCGCTCGGTGCCGCGTGAGCGGCCCCGAGTGGTTCCGGGTCGCCGAGACCGGCCCGGGCGCCTTCGTGATCGGCGAGCCCGGCCACGTCAACAGCTACCTTCTGCTCGGCGACGAGACGGCCCTGCTCTACGACACGGGCATGGGCATCGCCGACATCGGCGAGCAGGTGCGGCGGCTGACCGGGCTGCCGATGCTGGTCGTCAACTCGCACCATCACTTCGACCACCGCGGCGGCAACGCCTCCCTGGCCGCGTACGCCGAGGACATCGCCGTGCACGCCGACGGAGCCGCCCTGCACACGGCTCCGGCTCCGTACGAGTGGCTGGAGGCGTACGCGCACCTCGCGCACGACCTGCGCAAGCGGTACGCGGAGTTCCACGCCCTGGACACCGGCGGTTTCTTCCTGACGGACTCCCGCGTCGAGGTACGGCCGGTCCCCGACCTGGCCGACTGGCGCATCGAGGCCGTACGCCCGACCCGCCTGCTGCGCGAAGGAGACGTCCTCGACCTGGGCGGTCGGCGCCTACAGGTCCTCCACACCCCCGGGCACTCCCCGGACGGCATCTGCCTCTGGGAGCCGGAGACCGGGCTGCTGCTGGCCGGGGACACGCTGATCAGCGGTACCTTCTTCGCCCATGTGCCGGGCGCCGACGTGGCCGCCTTCGCCGACTCGACGCGCCGCCTCGCGGAGTTGCCGGTCACCACCGCGCTGCTCGGCCACAACCTGCGGCACCGGGAGTCGGCGGACTTCGTGGGCCGGGTCGCCGAGGCGTTCGCGGCCGTACGGGACGGCCGGACCCGCCCGTACGCCTCCACCGACATGTTCGGCGTCCCTGTACGCCGTCATGACTTCGACGGTTTCGCGGTGCTCACCGCGCCGCACGGAACGGACCGCTGACATGCCGCCTCTGCTGCTGCGCGGCGCGCGGCTGCCCGACGGAGACGTCCGTGACCTCCTGCTCGACCCGGACAGCGGTCTCGTCGCCCGGGTCGCCCCACCCGGCCTGCTTCCCCCCGGCCCCCAGGAACTCGATCTGACCGGGTATCTGCTCCTGCCCGCCCCCGCGGAACCGCATGCCCACCTGGACAAGGCCCTGACCTGGGACCTGGCGGGTGCCCTGCCCGGAGACCTGCCCTCGGCCGTCACCGCCTGGCGCGCGTACGCCGAGCGGGTCACCGAGGAGGACGTGTTCCAGCGCGCCGGGCGGGCCGTCGACGAGCTGTGTGCGAACGGCGTGACGGCCGTCAGGACCCACGTGGATCTCCTGACGAACGACGGCGGCCACACCACCGGTGATCCGCTTCGCGGACTGCGCGCCCTGCTTCGGCTGCGCCGACAGCTCCGGGGGCGGGTACGGCTCCAGATCGCCGTCCTGCACATCGACGCCCCCGACGAGTTGCTGCACCAGGCGCTCGACCTCGGCGCGGACCTGCTGGGCGGCTGCCCCCACCTGTCCGCCGACCCGACCGCGTCCGTGGAACGCACCCTGCGCATCGCCGCCGAGCACCATGTCGGGGTCGACCTGCACGCGGACGAGACCCTCGACCCGGGCGCGGGGGACCTGCGCTTGCTCGCCCGTGCCGTGCGGGAGCGTGGCTTCGTCCCGGGCGTCACCGCGAGTCACTGCGTCAGCCTGGGCGTGGTGGAGCCGGACGAGGCGGCCCGTACGGCCAAGGAGGTCGCGGCTGCCGGGATCGGCGTGGTCGCCCTCCCGCTGACGAACCTCTACCTCCAGGGCCGCGGCCGCCCGTCGTCCACCCCGCGCGGGCTCACCGCCGTACGCGCGCTGCTGGACGCGGGCGTGAGGGTCGCGGCCGGTGGTGACAACATAAGGGACCCGTTCAACCCCGTGGGCCGGGCGGATCCTCTGGAGACGGCGTCCCTGCTGGTCACGGCCGGTCATCTCGCCCCGGACGAAGCGCTGTACGCGGTCACCGCGGGCGCCCGCACCGTCCTCGGCCTGCCTGCGGCGGGACCGCACGAGGGTGCTGTCGCCGATCTTCTGGCGGTGCGTGCGCAGACCGTGTCGGAGGCTCTCGGCGCGTCCTGTCCCGAGCGGCTCGTCTTCGCCGGCGGGCGGCTGGTCAGCCGTACGTCGGTGGTCCGCGAACTCTACTGAGGCCGGCCAACGCCGGGTCCTGACGAATGGATACGGCCGTGACACTGGCCGGAAACAATCAATGTTCATGCTATCAACATTCCGCACTGTGGCACTGAAGGGAGCTGATGTGCCGACCATCGCTGAAGAGACGCTCGACGCGACGCTGCGATTCGAGAGCGTCGACAAACACTTCGCCAACGGGACCACCGCCCTGACCGGCCTCGAACTCTCCATCGCCCCAGGTGAGTTCGTCGCCGTCGTCGGCCCCTCGGGCTGCGGCAAGTCCACCCTGCTCCGCCTCGCCTCCGGCCTGGACACCGCTTCCGGCGGCACGGTCCACGCCCCCACCGACTCGGTCGGCTACGTGTTCCAGGACCCGACCCTGCTGCCCTGGCGCACCGTCCTCGCCAACGTCGAACTCCCCGCCGAACTCACCGGGACCCCCAAGTCCGAACGGCGCGAGCGGGCGCTGGACGCCCTTCGGCTGGTGGGTCTGGAGGGCTTCGAGAAGCAGTTGCCGGGGCAGTTGTCCGGAGGCATGCGGATGCGTGTGTCCCTGGCCCGCGCCCTCATGGCGCGGCCCTCGCTGTTCCTCCTCGACGAACCGTTCGGCGCCCTCGACGAGATGACCCGCCTGCGTATGCAGGAGGAACTCCAGCGCATCTACGCCGAGACCGGCTTCGCCGCCCTGTTCATCACCCACTCGGTGACCGAGGCCGTCTTCCTGGCCGGCCGGGTCGTGGTGATGTCGGCACGCCCCGGGCGGATCACCGCCTCCTTCGACGTCCCCTTCTCTCATCCCCGCCCGGCCGGGCTGCGCTACGACCCCGAGTTCGGCCGTATCGCCGGCGAGGTCTCCGTCGCACTGCGTGGAGGGTTCCAGTGAGCGCCGACGTCACCGCCCCGGCCGAAGTGGCCGTAATGGCACCGGAGTTGACGAAGACCGCGCGGCAGGCCCGTCGGCGCCGGATCCGGCCCGCCACCGTGCTCACCCCGCTCGGCTCGCTCGGCGCGGCCATCGGCGTCTGGTACGCCGCGAGCTACCTGCTGCTCAGCCCCGACCGTCGCTTCCTCGTCCCGCCCCCGCAGCAGGTCCTGACCGTGTCCTTCCTCGACTGGACCCATCTGCAGCCGATGCTCCAGGCTCTGTGGCTCACGGCGCAGGTCGCGCTCGTCGGGCTGCTCATCGCCTCCCTGCTGGGGGTGACGGCGGCGGTGCTGATGAGCAGGGCCCGCTGGCTGGAGCGCTCCCTGTACCCCTACGCGGTCATTCTGCAGACCGTGCCGATCCTCGCGATCGTGCCGCTGATCGGCCTCTGGTTCGGCTTCGGCTTCACCAGCCGGGTGGTCGTCTGTGTTCTGATCGCCCTCTTCCCGATGATCGCCAACACCTTGTTCGGCATCCAGTCGGTCGACCGTGCCCACCACGACCTGTTCACCCTCCAGCGGGCGAGCCGCTGGGCCCGGCTGCGCAAGCTCGAACTGCCCGCCGCCCTCCCCTCGGTCTTCACCGGTCTGCGCACCTCCTCCGGCCTGTCCGTGATCGGCGCGATCGTCGGTGACATGTTCTTCAAGCAGGGTGAACCCGGCATCGGGACCCTGCTCGACGTCTACCGCTCCCGGTTGCAGTCCGAGGACCTGTTCGCCGCGATCATCCTCGCCTCGCTCTTCGGCGTCGCGGTCTTCGCCGTCTTCACCCTCGTGGCCCGGCTCGCCGTGGGCTCCTGGCACGCCTCAGCCGACCGGCCGTAGCCCGCTCCCGCCTCTCCCTCCTCCTCGCCCGTCCCTCAGGGAGTTCAGTCATGCCCTCTTCCGCCAGACGCGTCGCCGTCGTATCCGCTTCCTCCGTGATCGCCCTGGTATCGGTCACCGCCTGCGGCGGTGGCTCCACGGCCTCCACCGGCTCCGCCGACAAGCTCCAGGCGGCTCCCGCCGCGCAGAACCTGGCCGGCGTCTGCCCCAAGACGGTCGTCGTCCAGGTCGACTGGGAGCCCGAGGCCGAACACGGCCCCCTCTACAACCTCGTCGGCCCCGGGTACACCGTCGACACCGCCAAGAAGCGGATCACCGGACCCCTGGTCATCGGCGGCAAGGACACCGGCGTCGACATCCAGATCCGGGCCGGCGGCTCCGCCATCGGCTACCAGACCGTCCCCTCGCAGATGTACGTCGACAAGAGCATCACCCTCGGCACGGTCACCACCGACGTGGCGATCACGGCGTCCGCCAAGCAGCCGGTCACGGCCGTCGCCGCACTGATGAAGAAGAGCCCGCAGGTCCTGATGTGGGACCCCGCCACCCACCCCGACTGGAAGACGATCGCCGACATCGGAAAGTCGAACGCGAAGGTCGTCTACGTGGACGGCAGTACCTACGCCTCGCTGCTGGTCTCCAAAGGCCTGATCAAGAAGAGTCAGCTGGACGGGAGTTACGACGGTGCGCCCGCCCGCTTCGTGTCCAACCCGAGCATTGCCCAGCAGGGCTTCGCCACCGCCGAGCCGTACATCTACCAGCACGAGGTGTCGGCCTGGAAGAAGCCGATCAGGTACCAGCTGCTCGCGGACGTCGGCTACAACGTCTACCCGGAAGCCCTCTCGGTGCGCAGCGGCGAGCTGAAGTCGCTCAGCCCCTGCCTGAAGAAGCTCGTTCCCGTCCTGCAGCAGTCGGCCGCCGACTTCGCGGCCAAGCCGTCGGCGACCGTCAAGCTCATCGCCGACCTGGTCCAGCAGTACAACACCGGCTGGGTCTACTCCGAGGGCACCGGCACCTTCGCCGCGAAGCAGATGGTCAAGCTCGGCATCCTCGGAAACGAGGCCGACGGAAGCGTCGGGAGCTTCGACACGAAGCGCGTCGCCTCCGCCCTGAAGACCTTCACCCCCCTCGTCGAGCAGAGCGGCGCCAAGGTCAAGGCGGGACTGACCGCGCAGGACCTGGCGACCGACGAGTTCATCGACCACTCGATCGGACTGAAGTGATGACGACCGCGAACCTGTCCGCACTCACCGAACCCGCCCACGACGTACCGGCTCCGGGCATGACGGAACGCCGGCCCACGCCGGGGATCGAGGAGTTCTGCGCCGAGGCCACCGAACTCCTCGGCACCGCCGGGGTGATCCGCGACCCGGCGGCACGGGAGAAGGCCTCCTGCGACTGGGCGCACATGTCGCCCATCCTGTCCGCGCGACTTCCCGCCGGACACGCCGAGGCCGTCCTGCGCCCCACCGCGCACGAGCAGATCCCGGGCATCCTGGCCCTGGCCCACCGCCACCGCATCCCCCTCACCCCGCGCGGCAAGGGCACCGGCAACTACGGCCAGGCGATCCCCCTGTACGACGGCGCAGTCCTCGACCTCACCGGCTGCGGCCGGATCCTCGACGCCGGCGACGGCTGGATCCGCGCCGAGGCCGGGGCGAGGATGTCAGACCTCGAAGGCCACGCCCGCACCCTGGGCCAGGAGCTGTGGATGTTCCCGTCCACCTTCGGCACCACGGTCGGCGGCTTCCTCTCCGGCGGAAGCGGCGGCACCGGGTCCCTCGTGCACAAGACCAACAGCGATGGTTTCGTGCAGGAGCTGACGGTCGTGCCCTGCACGGCGAACGCCGAGCCCTGCACCGTCCGGGACGCGGAGGCACTGCCGTACATCCACGCCTACGGCACCACCGGGATCATCGCCACCGCGACCGTACGGCTCCAGCGCGCCCGCACCTGGACGGGCCTGTTCGCGGCCTTCGCCGACTGGGCGTCCGCCACCGCCGCGCTGTCGGCACTCGTACGCCTCGAACCGGCACCGCGCCTGGCCTCGCTGGACGAGGCCGGCCTCGTGGGGGTCTACCGGCCCGACCCGGCGCTGGACCCCACGGCCCTGAGTGTGCGCGCGATCATCGAGGAGGAGGCCGTAGACCAGGCACGGGCGATCGTCCGGTCGCACGGCGGCAGCGTCCTCGACATCCGGCCCGCACCGGACGGCCCGGCGCTGATCAGCTCGATGTCCTTCAACCACCCCACGTACCACCTCATGACGGCCGAGGACGGCTGGTTCCATCTGGAGATCGGCGGTGACGTCCTCCTCGGTGACACCACCGAGATCCGGAAAGTCTTCCCGGACACCCTGCTCCACCTGGAGGGCATGCGCTCCGGCACGGTCGGCATGCTCATGGCCCGCTACCAGGACGAACAGACCGTCTACGACGGCACAGCCGCCCTGGAAGCCCTGGGCGTCCGGGTGCACAGCCCGCACAACTGGTACGTCGACCGCCGTCTGGACATGGTCCGGGAGACGGCTCTTACCACCGACCCGCTGGGCCTGCTCAACCCCGGCAAGATTCCCGCCACTTCGCAGGAGACGCCGTGACCTTCACCCGTTTCATCGACCTCAGCGGCCCGGAGATCGAGCGGTTCGGCGAGGAGACCGTCGCCGTGCTGCCGGTCGGCGCGATCGAGCAGCACGGGCCCCATCTGCCTGTCGCCACCGACTACTACATGGCCGAAGCCGTCGCCGAGGGCGCCGCCCGGCTCGCGGGGGAGAGCTGCGACATCACGCTGCTGCCGGGCCTCGCCTACACCAAGTCCGACGAGCACGCCTGGTCCCCGGGCACGCTGTGGCTCAGTGCCCGCACCCTGCTGTCCGTCCTCGACGACCTCGGCCGCTCCCTGGCCGCAGGCCCCGTACGCAGACTCGCCTTCCTCAACGCGCACGGCGGCAACAGCGCCCTGCTCGGTGTCGCCCTGCGCGAACTGCGCACCCGCCACGGCCTGCGCACCTTCCTGCTGCACGCCTCCCTCCCCGCCGACCAGGGCGGCACGTCCCCGGCCGCGGAGTTCGGCATGGGCGTGCACGGCGGACACAAGGAAACCGCCGCCATGCTCCACCTCCACCCGGACCTGGTGGACATGACACAGGCGCGCCGCAGCGTCCCCGAACACCTCACCGCGTACGAGCACATCGGCTTCGGCAAGCCGGTGTCCTTCGGTTGGACGAGCGACGACTTCGCCACCGGCAACGGCCTCATCGGCGATCCCACGGGAGCCACGCCCGAACTGGGCCGCAAGCTCCTCGACGCGTCCGTCTCCGCGGCCGCCGCCGCGTTGCGGGAATGCGCGCGCTTCCTGCCCGACCGCCCCTTGACCTCCTGAGGGAGCCCTCCATGGCCACCCCCCCGCTCCACACTCCCCTGCGCAACGTCACCGCCCACCACATCACCGCCGGCGACACCGTCAAGCTCGCCGTGCTCACCGGCCCCCGGGACGGCTCGCCCACGACGGTCGTCTTCGAGGTCTGGGAACCGGGCGGCGCCCAGCCCCTCAACTGGCACCCCGAGTCCGTCGAGACGTTCGTCGTGCTCGCCGGCCAGGGCCGCGCCGCCAGCGACGAGCACGAACGCGACCTCGCCCCCGGTGACGTCCTGGTCCTGCCCGTCGGCTCCAAGCACCGCATCGTGAACACGTCCGCCACCGAACGCCTCTACACCCTTACTGTGATGGCCCCCGACGAGGGCTTCGCGGATCTCATCGAGCGTGGACCGGTCGCCGCCCTGGACGAGCAGGATCTGGCCGTCCTGCGAGCGGGAACGCCGTGAGCATGGATCTCCTCGCCGCCTTCTGGGCCTACGAACAGGCGCTCGCCGCCAACGACCTGACCGGGCTGGACCACTGGTTCCTCGACGCGCCCGACACCCTGCGCGCCGAGGGCGACAACGTCCTGGTGGGCCACACCGCCATCGCCGACTTCCGGCGGGGGAGGGGAGGGGCTCCCGCCCGGGTGGTCGAGCGGGTGCACGTGGTCCGTCCGGCGGCCGAGGTCGCGGTCGTGACCGCCGAGACACGGCGGCAGGACGGTACACGCGGGCTCCAGACGCAGGTGTGGCAGCACACCGGCGCCGGGTGGCGGATCGCCGCCGCGCACGTGAGCGCCGTATCCGCGCCGACGCCGGACGACCGCCCGGACCCGGCGGTGTGGCGGGTCGCCGACGGGCCGCTCGTGGCGTCCACCGGACAGGGCCCGGTCGCCCATGTCCGCCTCGCGGTGAAGGACCTGTTCGCGGTGGCGGGACAGCGCGTCGGCGCGGGCAACCCCGCCTGGCTGGCCGAGGCCCGCACAGAGCCCGAAAACGCAGATGCCGTGCGGCAGTTGCTCGACGCGGGTGCCGAACTCACCGGCATCGCCCAGACCGACGAACTCGCCTTCAGCCTCGCCGGCACCAATCCGCACTACGGCACCCCCGCCAACCCCGCCGCACCCGGCCGGATCACCGGCGGCTCCAGCAGCGGCCCGGCCGCCGCCGTGGCCCGCGGCTGGGCGGACCTGGGGCTGGCCACCGACACCGCCGGATCGATCCGCGTTCCCGCCTCCTACTGCGGCCTGTACGGCTGGCGGCCCACCCACGGCGCCACCCCCGACGGGGGCCTGCTGGCGCTGGCCCCCTCGTTCGACACCGCCGGACTCCTGGCCCGCGACCCCGTCCTGCTGCGGACGGCGGCGGAGGCGCTGCTGACACCGGGTGACACCACCGCGCCGATCACCCAGTGCAGGGTGGACGAGGAACTGGTCTCGCTCGCGGAACCCGAGGTCCGCGCCTCCTTCGAGGCCGCCTGCCGGGCACTGACCCTGCGTACGGCGCTGCCCCTGGCGCATGCCCGCACCGGAGCCGCCGAGCACCTGCAGGAGTGGTTCGCCGCCTTCCGCACCGTCCAGGCCGCTGAGGCCTGGGAGCAGCACGGCGCGTGGATCACCCGTCACCCGGGCGCGCTCGCCCCGGACGTCGCGGCGCGCTTCGAGAACGGACGCCGGGTGAGCGCGGCCGAGCGGGCGCAGGCGGAACAGGTCCTGTCCGACGCGCGGAAGGCGCTGGACGCCGTACTTCCGCCCGGGACCGTCCTGCTGCTGCCCGCCACGAGTGGCCCCGCCCCGCTCGCCGACGCGCCGCCCGAGGAGGTGGAGGCCGTCCGTGCCGCCACCCTCCGGCTGACCTGCCTCGCCTCCCTGGCCGGACTCCCGGCGGTCGTCGCCCCGCTGCTGCGGGTGCGCTCGTTGCCCGTGGGGCTGTGCGCGCTGGGCGCCCGGGGCACCGACCGAGCCCTGCTGGACTTCATCACCGATTCGAGGAACCCCGCGCATGCCTGAGGCCCACGGCCTGATCGGGCCCAACTCCCGCAACGTCTGGCGGTCGGACGGCAAGACCGTCGTACTGGCCCGCCCTCACCGTGACCCGCACCCGGTCACCGTCGAGGCCCTGCCACAGACGGTGACCGCCGACCTCGCCGCGACCGCGCTGATCGTCGTCGACATGCAGAACGACTTCTGCTCGCCCGACGGCTGGCTCGCCTCCATCGGCGTGGACGTGACCGCCGCGCGTGCCCCCATCCCCGTCATCGCGGGCCTGCTGCCCCCGCTGCGCGGCGCCGGCGTCCCCGTCATCTGGCTCAACTGGGGCAACCGCCCCGACCGGGCCAACCTCCCGCCCGGCGTACTGCACGTCTACGACCCGGACGGCATCGGCGGCGGCATCGGCGCCCCGCTCCCGGGCGGCCGGGTACTGGAGCGGGGCAGCCCCTCGGCCGCGATCGTCGCCGGGCTGGAGACCGCGGACGGCGACCTCCACGTCGCCAAGTACCGGATGAGCGGCTTCCAGGACACCGAGCTGGACAGCGTGCTGCGCAACCTGCGGGTCGACACGCTGCTGTTCGCCGGCGTCAACGCCGACCAGTGCGTCCTGGCCACCCTCATGGACGCCGCGAACCTCGGCTACGACGTCGTCATGGTGGAGGACGCGGTGGCCACCACCTCGCCCGCGTACTGCATGGACGCCACCCTCTACAACGTCCGCCAGTGCTTCGGGTTCACCCTCACCGCCGGAGCCCTGCGGGAGGCCCTGAAGTGAACCTCCTCCAACCCGGACTCGGCCTCCTGGACGGTGACCACTACCTCGCCGCCGACCCGACCCGCGTGCACTGGGGCCTGCTGCCCAACGCCACCGCGAAACCGGCGCTGACCGTCCGCTCGGGCGAGACCGTCACCTTCGACACCATCAGCCACGAGGGCATCCTCGAGGACCAGGGCCGCGATCCGGCCGCCTTCTTCGGGTCGTCCGGCATCGCCGCGAACGGCCTGCTGCACGACGCCGTCGAACTGGCCGCCTCCGCACGCGAACACCTGCCGCTCATGCACGGCCCGCACGTCGTCACCGGGCCCGTGGCACTGATCGGCGCCCGGCCCGGCGACGTACTGGAGGTCGAGGTCCTGACCCTGCTCCGCCGCGCTCCCTACGGAGTGATCAGCAACCGGCACGGCAAGGGCGCCCTACCCGGCGAATACCCGCAGACACCTCTGGGCGAGCCGGTCAGCCTGGTCGCCACCGTGGGCGAGGACGGCCGGGGGCGGCTCCCGGTGGGCGACGGCCGCCAACTCGCCTTCCCGCTACGCCCGTTCCTGGGCATCATGGGCGTCGCCCCGGCCACCGAATCCCCCGTCCACTCCGTCCCGCCGGGCCCGCACGGCGGCAACATCGACGTCCGCCACCTCGGCACCGGCGCCCGGCTCTTCCTCCCCGTCCAGGTCCCCGAGGCCCTCTTCTACGTCGGCGACCCGCACTTCTCCCAGGGCGATGGCGAAGTCGCCCTCACCGCCTTCGAGGCCCCCCTGCGCGCCACCCTCCGCCTCACCGTCCACACGGACCCGGCGACCCGCTCCCTGGCCGCCCGGCTGCGCGCACCCTTCGCGGAAACGCCGTCCGAGCACATCGTGCTGGGCCTCGACCGCGACCTCGACGAGGCCCTGCGCAACGCCGTACGCGACGCACTCACCCTCCTCACCGACCGGTTCGGCATCCCCGGCCCCGTCGGCCTCGCGTACCTCAGCGCGGCCGCCGACTTCCACGTCTCCCAGGTGGTCGACATCGTCAAGGGCGTCCACGGCCGCATCTCCAAGGCGGACCTGATGTGCTGAGCCGTTGTCGTCCCCGGGGTGGGCCGACCAGTGCTACCGGTGAGTTTGGCGTATGAAGTTGAGCGTTGTACTTATTGAGCTCCGTCTTCCGGTATAGCGTGACTGTGAGCGGATGATCAACATCCTCATGGCCCACGCTCCAGACACACCGGCCCGGTGCCGGCGGGGTCGGGTCCGGCGTACTGACCCGCGTGAGTCTTCGACAGCTTCCTGGGAGCACACGGTATGAAGATCTGGATACGGTTGGTCGTCGGGGTTCTGCTGCTCTTCTTCGGTGTGGTGTGGAGCCTGCAGGGATCCGGGGCGGTCGGCGGCAGCGGCATGTCCGGGCAGGCCCAGTGGCTGGTGATCGGGGTGTTCGTGGCCGTCGTCGGCGCGATCCTCCTCGTCGGCGGAGTCAGGAAGCTGCGGGCGGGAGAGAGGGCTTGACCGAGAACGCGGACCGCGAGGGCAGGCCGGTCGGGCGACGGGTCATCCTCGGCATCCTCGGACTCGGCGCCGTCGCGGTGCCCGTCGGCGGGCGCCTGCAGGATGTGACGGACGGCCTGCTCGCCACGGTGAGCAGCAAGGACCCCACCGGCCTGACCGGGCTGCTGCCGGGCGGCGGGGGTTTCCGCTTCTACTCCGTGGCCGACAGCATCCCGCATCGCTCTTCCGCCGACTACCGGCTCACGGTGAACGGCCTCGTCGACCGCCCGGCGACCTACACACTGGAGCAGCTGAAAGCCATGCCGCGCACCCGTCTGGTCCGGGACGTCCAGTGCGTCACCGGCTGGCGGGTGCCGCAGACGCCTTTCGCCGGGGTGCGGCTGTCCCACCTGCTGGCGACGGCCGGGGTGAAACCGCAGGCGAAAGCCGTGCACTTCACCTGCTTCGACGGCGTGTACACCGAAAGCCTCACCCTGGAGCAGGCGCGGCGCCCCGACATGCTCGTCGCCTACGAGATGCAGGACAAGGCGGTCACCGCCGCGCACGGCGGTCCCGTACGGCTGTATGCCGCGCCGATGTACTTCTACAAGTCGGCGAAGTGGCTCGCCGGGATCACGGTCACCGACCGGGTCATACCCGGCTACTGGGAGCCGCGCGGCTACGACATCGACGCGTGGGTCGGCAGGTCGAACGGACGCGACGATGACTCGACCGGCTGAACCGTCCGAGCTGATACGGCGCTTCACCGCCGCGGAGCGCTGGATCCACCGCACCACGGCCGCGCTGATGGGCACCGCCCTGGTCACCGCCGCCTTCCTCTACCTGCCCGCACTGGCGGAGCTCATCGGCCGGCGAAGCCTGCTGGTGACCGTGCACGAGTGGGCGGGCGTCATCGTGCCCGTTCCGCTGCTGGCCGGGCTGGTCTCCCGGGCCTTCCGCGCCGACCTCGTCCGCCTGAACCGGTTCGGCCCACACGACCGCGGCTGGCTGCGGGCGACGCTGCGCCGGCGTCCTCACCGGTCGGGGAAGTTCAACGCGGGTCAGAAGCTGTACGCGGCAGTGATCTCCGGAGCCGTGTTGGTGATGATCGGCACCGGCCTCATCATGTGGTTCCCGCGTCTCACCCCGCTGTTCCTGCGCACGGGGGCGACGTTCGTCCACGACTGGCTGGCCCTGCTCATCGGTGCCCTGGTCTGCGGTCATATCTGGATGGCGTCCAACGACCCCGAGGCGCGCACCGGCCTGCGCACCGGCCTGGTGTCCCGCTCCTGGGCCAGGCGCCATCACCCTCTGTGGGAAGCCGAACAGCCCGGCGAGCAGCAGCCCGCGCAATCCGTCGGCGCAGCTGCCGAGAACGACGACGGGCCCCTCGACTGAGAGGGGACCCGGTTGCCGAAGCGACCGGCCTGCTGCGGCGGACCGGTCGCGTCGGCCACGACGGCCAGGACCCGACCGACTTCCTCCTCGCGTCCGTCCGAGGCCGGTCGGGCCGACAGGCGACCCCACGCAGGCTACGGGCCACTCAGCTGAGGCGTTCCAGCACCATGGCCATGCCCTGCCCGCCTCCGACGCACATGGTCTCCACGCCCCACTGTGCGTCGCGCGTCCGCAGCCCGTTGATCAAGGTGGTCATGATGCGCGCGCCGGTCGCACCGAACGGATGTCCCAGCGCGATGGCCCCACCGTGCACGTTGAGCCTGTCCAGCGGTATGCGGAGTTCGCGCTGAGAGGCGATGACCTGAACGGCGAACGCCTCGTTCATCTCGAACAGGTCGATGTCCCCGACCGACAGGCCGGCGTGCGCGAGAGCCCGTCGGGTGGCCTCGACCGGCCCCAGGCCCATGATCTCGGGGGACAGGCCGGACACACCGGTGGCCACGATCCTGGCCAGGGGAGTGACGCCGAGCTCCCGCGCCCTGACATCGCTCATGATGACCACGGCGGCGGCTCCGTCGTTCAGCGGGCAGGAGTTTCCGGCGGTGACCGTGCCGCCCGGCCGGAAGGCCGGCGCAAGACCTGCGAGGGCCTCGTACGTCGTGCCGGGGCGCGGGCTGTCGTCGGTCGCGATCACCGTGCCGTCGGCCAGCCGGACAGGGGTGATCTCGCGGGCGTGGAACCCGGACTCGACGGCCTCGGCGTACGGCTGCTGGCTGCGCAGGGCGTAGCGATCCTGCTCCTGACGGCTGATTCCGCGGAGGCCCGCCACGTTCTCGTACGACTCGGGTCTGCCGATCACCCAGGCCAAGGGCCAGGCCCGGCGCGCCGCGGAGAACTTCCGCTACTTCGCCGACGTCATCGTCGCGCTCGGAGGGGAGGCCTTCCGGCAGGGAGAGGAGCAGTTCAGCTACGTGGTCCGCACCCCGGTAGGGGTCGCCGGCCTGATCACCCCGTGGAACACCCCGTTCATGCTGGAGAGCTGGAAGCTCGCGCCGGCCCTCGCCGCCGGTTGCACGCTCGTCCTCAAGCCCCCCGAGTGGACGCCGCTTTCGGCTTCGCTCTGGCCGGAGATCTTCGCCGAGGGGGTGTGCCGGCCGGAGTCGTGAACATCGTCCACGGCATCGGTGAGGAGGCCGGGCAGGCCCTCGTCGACCACCCGGACGTACCCCTGGTCTCCTTCACGGGCTCGACCGACACGGGGCGCCACATCATCCGTTCCTCGGCCGAGCACCTGAAGACCACGTCGATGGAGCTGGGCGGCAAGTCCCCGGTCGTCGTCTTCGCCGACGCCGACATCGAGGCGGCCCTGGACTCCGTGGTCTTCGGCGTGTTCTCGCTCAACGGCGAGCGCTGCACGGCGGGTTCCCGGGTGCTCGTCGAGCGCCCGCTGTACGAGGAGTTCACCCGCCGCCTCGCCGAGCGCGCCGAGCGGGTCAAGGTGGGCCTGCCGTCCGACCCCGCCACCGAGGTGGGGGCACTGGTCCACACGGAGCACTACGAGCGCGTCCTGAACTACGTCGAGATCGGCCGGAAGGAGGCCCGGCTGGTGGCGGGCGGCGTACGCCCGGACCACCTCACCGAGGGCAACTATCTCCAGCCGACCGTGTTCGCCGACGTGTCCCGTGACGCCCGTATCCTCCAGGAGGAGATCTTCGGCCCCGTCGTGGCCGTCGCGCCCTTCGACGACGAGACCGAGGCGATCGGGCTGGCCAATGCCACCCAGTTCGGCCTGGCCGCGTACATCTGGACCTCGGACCTCAAGCGCGGCCACCGCATCGCGCACGCCGTCGAGTCCGGCATGGTCTGGATCAACTCGCGCAACGTACGCGATCTGCGCACCCCCTTCGGGGGAGTCAAGGCCTCCGGTGTGGGCCGCGAGGGGGGCGCCCACAGCATCGACTTCTACACCGAGTCCAAGATCGTCCACGTCGCGCTCGGTGACGTCCACACCCCTCGATTCGGAGCCGCCTCATGAGCACCCCGGCACCCGACGTCGTCCGCTCCGCCTACGCCCAGCTGGCCGTCACCGACCTGGCCAGGGCCCGCTGGTTCTGGGTGGACATGCTCGGATTCCACGTCCAGTACGAGGATGCCGACTCCCTCTACCTGCGCGGGACCGACGAGCTCACTCATCACTCGCTCGTGCTGCGCAAGGGTGAGATCGCCGCTCTCGACCACATCTCCTACCGCGTCAGCACCCCCGAGGACGTCGACAAGGCGGAGAAGTTCTTCCGCCAACTCGGCCGTCCCGTCAAGCGGTTGAAGAAGGGCGAGGGCACGGTCGGAGTCGGGGAGGCCGTACGCGTCGTCGACCCGCTCGGCTTCCCGGTCGAGTTCTTCCATGAGATCGAGCGTGGTGAGCGCCTGATCCAGCGGTACGACCTCCACCGCGGCGCCCAGATCGCCCGCCTCGACCACTTCAACATCTGCACCCCTGACATCCCCGCCGCATACGCCCACTACAGGTCCCTCGGCTTCGGCTGCTCGGAGACCATCGAGGGTGACGAGCACGAGCTGTACGCCGCCTGGATGTACCGCAAGCAGACCGTCCACGACGTGGCCTTCACCGGTGGCGCGGGCCCCCGCCTGCACCACCTCGGGGTGGCCACCCACGAGTCCCACCAGGTGCTGCGCACCGCGGACATCTTCGGCGCGCTGCACGCGGAGAAGCACATCGAGCGCGGGCCCGGCCTGCACGGTGTCTCCAACGCCTTCTACGTCTACCTGCGCGATCCCGACGGCCACCGGGTGGAGATCTACACCTCCGACTACTACACCGGCGACCCGGACCACGAGACGTACCGGTGGAACGTCCACGACGACCGCCGCCGTGACTTCTGGGGCAACGCGGTGATCGAGTCCTGGTTCAAGGAGGCGACCCCGGTCCTCGACCTCGACGGGCGGCAGCAGCCGGTGAGCAGCTCCCTGCTGGACGAGTCCGCCGTCCAGGTGGGGGCCGACGGACTCGGCTGACCGCGTGGAACATCAAGGCGATCGAGGGCGCCGGACTGTTCAAGCTCTTCGTGCCGAAGCGCTATGGCGGGGCGCCGACCCGCCCGGAGGCTGCCCGGTGTTCCCGGTGCGCGATACGGAGATCCGGCCAAGTTCCTGTGCCGCAAGGCCGCGGGTGGTGAACGCGGGCACGCGGCAGAGGAAGCGGCGGGTGCGTCGCCGTCTCTGCGCCCGCGGTGTGGGCGGCGGCGAGTTCGGTGAATGCGGCCACCGCCGGCCGACCGTGCCATATCGTCGCCACGTGGGCCCGAAGAGACCGGTAGTGCCACATGGAAACGCGGAGCGAGATCACAGTGTGGTCGGCGGGAAAAAAGCCGAATAGTTCGAACGAATTACAGTGCCGAAAAGTTGGCTGCGGAGCCGTCCGGTATGCACGGATCTTCGTTTATAATACAGCCATGACGATGATGGGGGACGGCAGGCAGAGCAAGGCACGGTCGATGAGCGACAAGGCCTATGAGACGCTCCGCGAGGCCATCGTGAGCTGCGAGCTGGCGCCGGGGACATGGATCAAGGCGGCCGAGCTTTCGGAGTCGCTCGGCCTGGGCCGGACGCCGACGATGCAGGCGCTGCAGCGCCTGGAGGCGGCCGGGTTCGTCCGTCCGGTGAAGCGCAAGGGCTGGCAGGTCACGCCGATGACGCTGCAGAGAGTCCACGACATTGTCGAAGCCTTCGAACTGACCGCCCCTTCGCTGGTGGTGTTGATCATCCGCAATGCTACTGACGAGCAGATCGCCGCGTTGGGTGAAAAGGTGATCAGGTCGGCACCGGGGCGTCCCGCGATTGAAGTCAAGCCTGACTTGAAGGCAGCCCCGGTCCGTTATCTCGTGCAGATTTGCGGCAATCCGGTAATGACGGAAATGGTGCTGCCCTTGGCGACGCATATGGAACGAGTTCTCAGTTTCGGACTGCTGCATGATGATAATCTTTTGGACCCCACTTACGTCCGCTGGCGCAACGTCCTTTTGGACGCTATGGCGGCCCGCGACGAGAAACGTGCACGCGAGGCGGTCCTCAAAGTGATCCACGTCGGCGCGACGGAGATCAACCGGATTCTTCAGGGCGCGGAGTCCATCCGGTCGGTTCCCCTGCACATCGAACGTGCCTCCTGATCAGATCGAGATCCCGCCGTCGACGGGCAGGACGACGCCGGTGACGTACCCCGCTTCACGGGAGGCGAGGAAGCCCACGGCGGCGCACATCTCGGAAGCGTCACCGAACCTGCCCAGCGGGATGCCCGCCGCCAGTTCGGCCTTCTTGTCCTCCGGGATGGAGGCGACCATCCGGGTCTCGGCGTTGGGGGAGATCGCGTTGACGGTGACCCCGAACCGGGCCAGTTCCTTGGCCGCCGTCTTGGTGAATCCGATGATCCCCGCCTTGGCGGTGGCGTAGTTCGCCTGACCGGTGTTGCCGTGCAGGCCCGTGTAGGAAGTGACGTTGACGACGCGGCCGTAGCCCCGGGCTCGGAAGTGCGGAACGCAGGCGCGGGTCAGCCGGAAGGTGCCGCCGGCGTGGATGGCCAGGACGCTCTCCCAGTCGTCGTCCGTGAGCTTCCACAGGACCTTGTCGCGCAGGATTCCGGCGTTGTTGACGACGACGTCGATCCGGCCGGTCTCGGCGATGATCCGCTCCACGGCCTTGTCGATGTCCTCGGTGCTGCTGACGTCACCGGGAACGGCCCGTGCTCCGACCTCGGCCGCGGCCTTGCGGACCTCCTCGCCGTCGTAGTCGATGAGGAAGACGTCGGCACCGGAGTCCGCGAAGAACCGGCCGAGTTCGAGACCGATACCTCGCGCGCCGCCGGTCACGATCACGGACTGGCCGGTGAAGTCGAAGGACAGGTTCATCGCGAGTTCTCTCCTGAGAAGGGGGGCTTCGTGCTGTTCGTGTGGTTCCTGCAGTCCGTAGGGGTTCACGCCGTCAGACAAGTTCGAGAAGCGTCGCGTTGGCCTGGCCCCCGCCCTCGCACATCGTCTGCAGGCCGTACCGGATGTTCTCGGCGCGCATGTGGTGAAGCATGGTGGTCATCAGCCGGGCCCCCGATCCGCCCAGAGGATGGCCGAGTGCGATGGCGCCGCCGCGAGGGTTCACGCGGGCCATGTCCACGTCGAACTCCGCCGCCCAGGCCAGCACCACCGAGGCGAAGGCCTCGTTGACCTCGAAGACGCCGATCTCGTCGAGGCTGACTCCCGACTTGGCCAGTACCTTGTGTGTCGCCGGGATCGGGCCGGTCAGCATCGGCATCGGCGCGGAACCGGTGACGACCGCCGTGTGGATGCGGGCGAGAGGCGTCAGCCCCAGAGCGGCCGCCGCCTCGCTCGTCATCATCAGCAACGCGGCCGCTCCGTCCGAGATCTGCGAGGAGTTGGCGGCGGTGACGCGGCCGTCCTCGCGGAAGGCCGGGCGGAGCGTGCTCAGCTTGTCGAGGGTCCCGCCGCGTCGTATGCCCTCGTCCGTCGTGACCATCGTGTCGGCCGCCACGATGGGTTCGATCTCTGTGGTGAACAGTCCGGCATCCGTGGCGATGGCCGCGCGCTCGTGCGAGGTCAGCGCAAACTCGTCGAGCTGGGTCCGTGACAGCCCCCACGCGTCGGCGATCATCTCGGCGCCGATGCCCTGGTTCGGGAACTCGGCACCGTAGCGCTTGGTATATCGCTCACCCAACGGATTGCCGGTCGCGGCCGCGGACCCCATGGGAACCCGGGACATGTTCTCCACACCACCGACGACGACCACGTTGTAGTAGCCGGCTATGAGTCCCGCGGCTCCGAAGTGCACGGCCTGCTGCGAGGAGCCGCACTGACGGTCGACCGTGGTCCCCGGTACGGACTCGGGCCAACCCGCTGACAGAACCGCGGTGCGGGCGATGTCGAAGGTCTGCTCCCCGACCTGGCTGACACATCCCCACACCACGTCGTCGACGAGCGCCGGGTGGATTCCCGTGCGTTCGACGAGAGCTTCGAGGACGTGGGCGGACAGGTCGGCCGGGTGGATGGACGACAGCGCACCGCCGCGCTTCCCCACCGGGGTGCGCACGGCGGCGACGATGACGGCGTCGTTCATGATCTGCTCATTCCTTCTCGGTCCTCACCGCAGCTCGCGCCGCAGGATCTTGCCGGCCGGGCTCCTGGGCAGTTCGTCGACGATCTCGACGACACGGGGGTACTTGTAGGCCGCCAAACGCTCCTTGCAGAACACGATGAGGGCGTCCGGACTGGTCGTTCGCCCGGACTGCAGGGACACGAACGCCTTGACCGTCTGGCCGCGGTATTCGTCCGGGACGCCGATCACCGCGGCCTCACGGACGGCGGGGTGGCCGAGGAGGACGTCCTCCACCTCCCGGGGCCACACCTTGTAGCCGGAAGCGATGATCATGTCGCTCTTCCGCCCGACCAGGTAGAACCAGCCGTCCTCGTCCATCATGCCTAGGTCACCGGTGTGGAGCTCGCCGTCGACGAGCTTGTCCGCCGTCTCCGCCGGCTTGTTCCAGTAGCCGGGGGTGACCTGCGGACCGGAGACGACGAGTTCGCCGGTCTCTCCCGGCGGCAGCTCCGTGCCGTTGTCGTCGATGATGCGCACGGACGTGTTGAAGACGGGCACGCCGACCGACAGAGCTCGCGTGTCGGGATCGACGGGCGCCGACACACCCAGCGGCACGGCGTGTGTCGGCGAGGTGGTCTCGGTCATCCCGTAACAGTTGTGGATGTCCATCCCGGTGCGGGCCAGGATTTTCTCGCGCAGCTGAGGTGCGATCGGTGCGCCGCCGGAGTAGACCACCCGCAGCGACGCGAAGTCGTCCTTTGTCGCTCCGGGCAGTCCGGAGAGATGGTTGAAGGCGGTGATGGCGCCGACGGTGAACGTCGGCCGGTGCTCGCGGATCGCGTCCAGGACGACCCTACCGTCGAAACGGTGAGCGAGCACGAGTTTCGAGCCGATCACCAACGAGACGCAGACGTGCCCGACGAGCCCGGTGATGTGGAACAGCGGAGCGATACCGAGGACGACGTCGCCCTGGCTCAGCTTCATCCACTCGCGGTAGGTGTGGGTGTTGAAGGCCAGGTTGCCGTGAGCGTTGATCGCCCCCTTCGGTACTCCGGTCGTGCCGGAGGTGTAGGTCAGGACCGCCGCCTTCTCGGCGTTCACGCTGACTGGTTCCGGCTTGCGGTCACCGTGTCGGGCGAACACGTCCGTCAGCCGGAAGGCCCCGGAGACCGCCGGCTGCTCCGCGACGGGGATGACGCGCTCGTCGTCACGTTTCTGGTCGTCGCGTGCGGAGGCCACGAAGACCTGCCGTACCTCGGTCTGCCCGCCGTCGAGCACCTCACGGGCAACCGATACGTACAGATCGTCAAGGCTCAGCAGGGCCGTCGCGCCCGAGTCCCTGAGCAGGTGGGACAGCTCGCGCGCCTTGTTCATGGGGTTGATGAGAACCGCGATACCACCGGCTTTCCAGGCGGCGAGGAGGCCGACCACGAACGCCGGGTTGTTCTGGGTGTAGAGCGCGAACCGGTCGCCGGCGACGAAGCCGCCCTCCGCCAGGGCCATCGCCAGGGCGTCCGAGCGCTGGTCGAGGTCTCGGAAGGACACAGCGCCGTCGAAATAGGCGATCGCGGTTCTGTCGGGGAACCTGGAGACGGTGGTCGCGAACAGTTCGAGCATCGACTCGGACTCGGGAGTGATCTGCCTCGGGAGATCACCGGGATACGTGTTCAGCCAGGGACGCCGGTTCACCGCGCGTCCTCCGGTGCCGCCACGACTTCGTTCCGGAGGACCCCGACGCCCGACACTTCGATCTCGGTCACGTCGCCGGGGGCGAGGAAACGCGGCGGCTTCGCCGCCAGTCCGACACCGCCAGGCGTTCCGGTGGCGATCACGTCGCCGGGGGTCAGGGAGGTGAACCCGGTGACGTACCCCAGAATCGCCGTGAAATCGAAGACGAGCTGGTCCAGCGTGGCGTCCTGCCGCAGCTCGCCGTTGACCCGGGTGGTGAGCCGCACCGATCCGAGGTCGTCGAACTCGTCCAGCGTGACCAGGTACGGACCGAAGGAACCGACGCCGCGGAAGTTCTTGCCGGGCAGCCACTGGCTGTTGTGCAACTGCCAGTCCCGTGCGCTCAGGTCGTTGTAGGCCGACAGTCCCGCGATCGCCGCCCGGGCGTCGGCGTCCGTCTCGATCACCGACACATGACGGCCGATGACGATCGCGACCTCTCCCTCGTAGTCCAGCTGCCTCGTGTTCGGCGGATGGACGACGGGCTGTTCGTGTCCGACCTGGGTGTCGGCGAACCGGCTGAAGACGGTGGGGTGTTCGGGCTTGTCGACGTGGCCGGTCTCGTCGCGGTGGTCGACGTAGTTGACGCCCACGCACAGGATCTTCGCCGGGTCCGGGACAGGCGGGAGGAACTCGATCTCGGCCAGGGAGTGGGTGGCCTCGCGGCCCGCGCTGAGCCGCTCCAGCCGCCCCGTGAGATCGCGTTCCAGGAGCTCTCGGATCGAGGTGGCCTCCCCGCCGAGCGTCTCGGCGCCGTCGATGACGCCCTCGGCCGAGAGAACGCCGAACGACACCTTGTCGCCGATGCGGTACGTGAGCAGCTTCATCGGTGCTTCTCCTCATGGATTCCGGCGCGCGGTTGCGCCGTGTCGAGGCCGACGCCTTCGACGGGGGACCGCCCGTTCGTCGGGGTCCTCCGTCGAGACCGGCCGGTCGGGGGCATCGGCGGTGCGGACGACCACCTGCGATCCTTCTTGCGGTGTGAGCGGCGAAGCTCCGCCAGCAGCGGCCTACGCCCCGTGAACCTCCGGCGGGACGTACGGCGTTCAGGCCGCGGTCGGCCCGACGGCGCCCGTGTAGCGGCGACGGTGGAACACCAGCGGTGTCTCCTCCGGCGCGGCATCGAGGTCGGCGACCTCACCGATGACGATGAAGTGGTCCCCGGCCTCGTGCAGGGTCGTGATCCGGCAGTCGATCCACGCCGCCACTCCCTCCAGCACCGGCGAGCCGGTCACCGGTGCCGGACGCCAGGACAGGCCGGCGAACTTGTCGGCGCCACTGGTGGCGAACGCCTGGGAAACGTGCTGCTGGTTCACGGTCAGCACGTTCGCGCAGAAGGCGCCGGCCTGTCGTATCCGGGGGAAGCTGCTCGACGTCGCCGCGGGCAGAAACCCGACCAGTGGTGGATTCATCGACACCGAGAGGAAGGTGCCGACGGCCAGCCCGACCGGCTCGCCGCGGTCCAGGGCGGTCACCACGACAACACTGGTGGGCACCGCGGAGAGGACGTCGCGGAAACGGGCGGCTTCCAGGGTCGCCCCACTCCCGGCAGAGCCGCTCGGTGAGGCCGGTAGTGATGTCCATGCCATTGTTGCAGTCCTTTTCCGGTCAGGCGGGGACCATGTCGCCGCCGCAGGCACGCGCGGCGGGCAGATCCCCGGGCGGCTGACAGCTCGAAGCTGCGGCGGACCGATTCGAGCGAAGTCACAACGCGCTGAGACTTGGGTCCACCTGGCCGATCCCGGCCAGGTGGATCAGATACCGGGGCGCGCGCGAACCATCCGGCGACGCCCTTGAGGAGCCAATATGAACGTAACACAGACATGTCTGTCTTGAAAACAAACATTTCTATTGACAGTGGTGGACTGTCATGTTGCGATCTGAAACATGGTTGCTCAGCGGTCAACCGGACGCCCGCGGGCCTGCCAGTCGGAGGACACATGACCGAGTTCGATCCAGCCCGTACCGCCGTGATCAACATCCACTGGCAGTACGACATCGTGAAACCCGAGGGTGCTTTCGGACCGTTCTTCGCCGAGGGCGTGCAGCGGCACGGTGTCATCGCCAAGAACCAGCTGCTCACCCGCGCGGCCCGAGCCGCGGGAGCCTCCGTCATCCACATCCGGACGGCCTTCCGGCCCGGCTATGGCGATCTGATCATCAACTGCCCTCTGCTGGCCCTGGTGGAAGAGCGCAAGGCCCTCGTCGACGGAACGCGCGGCGCTGATCACATCGACGAACTCAGCCCCGAGCCCGGCGAGTTGGTCATCACCCACACCCGCCTCACCGGCTTCCACGGCACCGACCTCAACGGCATCCTGCGCGGGAAGGGCATCGACACCGTCGTCCTCTCCGGGGTCGCCACCGACCACGCCGTCCAGGGCACCGCCCGCGAGGCTGCCAACCACGGCTACCGCACCCTCATCGTCTCCGACGCGTGCTCGGCGGCCAGCGACGAGTCGCACCAGGCCGCCCTGGACACCTTCACGCTGCTGGGCGAGATCGTCACCACCCAGGACGTCGAGGCCGCCTTCTCCCGCTGAGCCGCGCACACCACGAGACCCACACGACGACGCAGGAGTAGGCCGATGCCGCCCATCACACCGCCGACCCGCATGCAGTACGTCCGCCCCTTCGACCCGGACCAGGCCATCGACACGGGGTTCCCCGGCTACCGCGCGCAGTTCCTCTCCCATCTGGAGAGCGCGATCCTGATCAACAGCCACATCGAGGAAGGAGGTTGTGGCCCCGGTCTGCACTACCACCACGTCGACCAGCTGTACTACCTGGTCGAGGGCACCATGAACGTGCAACTGGGGCACGAGGTCCAGCACATCAGTGCCGGCACCCTCGTGTTCATCCCGGCGGGGCTGGCACACCGCAACTGGAACGACGGGCCGGGAGCCGAGACCCACTTCGAGATGCTGATCCCCGCTCCCGGGCCGATGGCCCAGCTGGCGTACATGGTGGACTCTCCCGACGATGTACCGGCCACCCACCGCACCGACCACCCCGGATACACCCGGCGCGTCGATCCCGACGCCCTGGACGAGCCGATGCCGGGCCTCAAGATGGTCGCTCTGGCCGGTCCTGCGACCGGCGCGCGGCACACCGTCGTCAACTACATGGAAGTCGCTCCCGGCGGGGCCGGGCCGGGCACTCATATCCACGCCTTCGACCAGTACTACCTGGTGCTGGAGGGGGAACTGACCGTCGAGATCGCTCTGGAGAAGCATGTCGTCGGCCCCCGCACGCTGGTGGTGCTGCCCGCGGGCGTACCGCACCGGCAGTACAACGCGGGCACGGTGGCAGAGAAGCACATCTCGGTTCTCTCGCCCGCGCCGGAGCCGGTGAAGCCCTGGGACAGCGGTGTCGACTTCAGCGCCAACGGCCACGATGCCACCGGCCCTCAGTCCGTCTTCGAGCAGGTCGGAGCGGGGCGGTCATGACCGATCTGCGCGGTGGGTACCGGCCGCGCCCGGAGCGCCTGGCGCTGAAGCGGGGCGCGGTGGACTTCTCCGACGACGCCGGTGTGGCGGCGATCATGAAGCTCGTCGCGGGCGCGGAGCTGCCGCCAGTGGGGGAGACCGCCGGCGATCCCTTCGTGGGGATCACGACCGACGGGCAGCCCCTGACCGACCTCTTCACCCTGACCGACGAAGGTGCACCGACAGAGCAGGCGGTGCACAACGCACGGGGTTATCTGGATCAGCTCACGGCAGAGCAACAGGCGCTCGGCGTGCTGCCGGTCGACGCCACCGAATGGCGGGTGTGGTCCAACGCGTTTCTGACGTTCCCCGAACACGGCCTGCTGTTGCAGGAGTTGCCCGGGCGCGCGCGTGAGGCGGCGCTGTCGGTGATCGAAGCCACCGTCAGCCCCGAGGGCTACGAGCTGCTGCGCGAGGCGATGCGTCTCAACGCCGAACTGGGCACGTTTGTCGGCAAGTACCCGGACACACTCACCGAGTACTGCTACCGGTTCACCCTGTTCGGCGAGCCCTCGCTCCAGAAGCCGTGGGGCTGGCAGCTCGCGGGGCACCACATCGATCTCCACGCGGTCTTCATCGGCGGCCAGTTGGTGCTCACACCGACCTTCCTCGGCGTGGAGTTCGGCGGTGAGGCCGTGTTCTCCGACCATCGCGAGCGCGCCCGGGAGTTCATGGAGTCCCTGAGCGCGGCGCAGCGCGACCGGGCCCTGCTGTACGGCTCGATGCTGTCCGCGGACCTTCCGCCCGAGCTGTCCGGCATCGTCGACGGCCGCCACCGCGCGGCAGCGGGCCGGGACAACCGTGTGCTCCCCTACGTCGGTCTGGCGGGCGACCGGCTGACGCCGGGCCAGCGAGAGCTGCTGCTGTCGCTCACCGACCCCTACCTGGAGAACCTGCCCCCAGAGCCTCGTGCGCACCGCCGCAACCAGATCGAGCGCTTCCTCGACGACACCCACCTGGGGTGGATCGGGACGTGGGAACCCCACGCGCCCTTCTACTACCGGGTGCACAGTCCGGTCGTGCTGATCGAGTACGACAACCACGCCGGCATCTTCCTCGACAACGACGAACCGGAGCCGTACCACGTGCACACCATCGTGCGCACCCCCAACGGCGGTGACTACGGCAAGGACCTGCTGCGTCAGCACTACGCACACCAGCACCCACACACGTGACGGAGTAACGCGTCACGGAAGGAGAACCGCCATGGACGTCGGTTTCCTGTTCAACATCCGCCGTCACCCCGAGGAGCAGCGCAGCCTGCGGCAGGTCTACCAGGACCACATCGACGACGTCGTACACGCCGAGCGGCTCGGGTTCACCCACGCCTGGGCCGGCGAACACCACTTCGCCTGGGACCAGGCGACGCCCGGACTCTTCCCGGTACTGGCCGCGGTGGCGCAACGGACCAGCAGGATCCGTATCGGCACCCATGTGACCGTGCTGCCCTACCACCATCCGCTCCGGGTGGCCGAGGACGCCGCGGTGCTCGACATCCTCTCCGGGGGCCGGTTCGAACTCACCGTGGGCGCCGGGTCGTTCTACGAGGAGTTCCGCTCCTACGACGTCGACGCCGCCGAACGCTTCGGGCGGCTCTTCGAAGGGCTCGACGTCATCCTCAAGTGTTTCACCGAGGACGAGTTCAGCCATGCGGGCAAGTACTTCACCTTCCCCGGCGTGCGGATGACCACCAAACCGCTGCAGGAGAGGCTGCCGGTCTGGGTCGCCGCCAGCGGTCCCGTAGGAGTGAAGCGCGTCGCGCGCCGAGGACTGAACGTCGCCGGCGCCTCCGCGTTCGGTCCGCAGCTCATGGAGCTGTTCGACAGCGAGTTGCGCGCCCACGGGCACAACCCCGCCGACCATGGGTCGGGGCTCCTGTCCATGGTGCACGTCGCCGACGACGAGGACCGGGCGTGGGCCGAGGCCGCCCGCGGAGTCCACCACTGGCTCACCTTCCTCGCCGGCCACGAATGGGTCGGGCTGGAATTCACCGGCGGCAGACTCGACGTGCCCGCACCCGACCGACTGCGCGACTGGGCCGCCGACTCACCGATCCCGTACCACGTCGGCACACCGGACCAGGTGGCCGAGTCGCTGCTCCGGCGGGTCCGGTCGGCACGCAACACGAACCTCGCCCTGTCCTTCCGCCAGGTGTTCATGGACACGGCCGCGGTCCGCCACTCCATGGACCTGTTCGCCGAACACGTCATGCCCGAACTCCGGGCCTGGCAGCACCCCACAACCACCGCCGCTTCAGACGAGTGATCAATGATTTCAGGAGACATGCCATGCGTGCTGCAGTAGTGAACAGCTTCGGCGGACCCGAGGTCGTGGAGGTCGTGGACACAGAGGTGCCCGAGCCGGGGGCGCGGGAAGTGCGGATCAAGGTGGCCGCGGCCGCGCTGAACCCGTGCGACGTCGCGGCGCGGTCCGGGGTCTACGGGGGAGAGGGACAGCGGATAGGGCTCGGCTGGGACGTCGCCGGGACGATCGACGCGGTCGGCGAGCAGAGTGACTGGAAGGTCGGAGACAACGTCGTTGCGCTCCTCTTCGGCCTGGTCAAGCCGCTGGGCACCCATGCCGAATACGTCGTCGTACCCGCGGGCGCCGTCGCCGAGGCGCCCACGACGATGGACTCGGCGCACGCCGCGGCTCTGCCGCTGAACACGCTGACCGCGCTCCAGGCCCTGGACCTCCTGGAGTTGACGGAGGGACAGTCGGTCCTGGTGACCGGCGCCGCGGGTGCCGTCGGCGCGTACGCCGTGCAGCTCGCCGCCCGCCGCGGGCTCGTGGTGACGGGCCAGGCTCGGGAGGGCGACGAGGAGTTCGTACGTTCGCTGGGGGCGGTGCACGTCACGAGCGGGGAGCCGAAGAGCGTCGACGCGGTCCTCGACGCGGCGGTCCTCGGTGAGCAGGCCCTCGCATGGGTGCGGGACGGCGGCGCCTACGTCGGCCTCCTGCCGCCCTTGGTGCCGCCGGCGGAGCGTGGCGTGCGGACCCGTGCCATCGAGGTGAACGCCGACGGGGCGAGCCTGGCCGAGCTGGTCCGGCTCGCGGACGAAGGGGCGCTGACCCCGCGGGTGGCCGGGACCTACGCCCTGGAGGACGCGGCCAAGGCGCACGCCCGGTTCGCGGAGGGCGGGGTGCGGGGGCGGTTGGTGCTGCTGCCCTCGTAACGCTTGGTCCTGCGCACCCTTGACGGCCTGGCGGATCTCCTGCCTGCCGCGAATGCGCCCGCCGTGACAACGGCCGGGCACGTGTTTCAGACCGCATCACAGAAAGGTTCGGCCGAGCCGAACACGGGAGGGCCGCTCCCGCGGCCCTCGCCCTGACAGCACCGTTCTCACGGATCGAGGTTCCCATGACCACCACTACTGACCTGGCCGACGTGGCAGGCACCGACTCCGCCGCCGGCCGCGACCGGCTGCTCGCCACCCTGGACGCGATTGCCGACGACCTCCAGGCGGAAGGCCCGGCCTGTGACGACGCAGGCAAGCTCACGGAACGCACGATGGAGTTGCTGCGAGACAGCGGCCTCAGCTGGATGTATGTCAGCAAGGACCTGGGTGGCTTGGCGGTGACTCCCAGCGACTCGGCTCAGGTCCTCGAACGCTTCGCCTACATCGACGGGTCGATCAGCTGGACAGGAGGAATCTTCGCGGGCGTCGGCTACCTCACGGCGTTCTTCGACAAAGCCGTCGAGAAATCACTTCTGGCCGACGGGGTGCCGAACTTCTCCGCGACCGCCTACCCCAGTGGACGTGCCGTCCGGGTCGAGGGCGGCTACCGGCTCACCGCGTCCTACTCGTACTGCAGCGGGCTTCCGAACGCGGACTATGTGCTGTGCAACTCCCTGGTCTTCGACGGCGACCAGCCCGTCCCCGGCCCGCCGTTCATGTTTCTCGTACCGGCCTCGGCGACCACCCTCCGGGGCAACTGGGACACGATCGGGCTCCGCGGCACCGGCTCCGTCGACTTCACCGTGACTGACTACTTCGTTCCGGATCACCACGCGGTCCCGCTGTTTCCCGACACCGCCGCCGGCCTGCTGGCAGTGGTTCATCTCGGACGCCAGACGTGGGCGTCCGGCACCACCCGTCGACTCCTCGACGAGATCGCCGCCTTCGCGAGCCGTGATCCCAAGCCCGGAGCGACCCGGCTCGGGGACAACCCGGTCTTCCGCACCGAATACGCGGACTTCGAACTGGCCTACCGCTCCGCTCGCGCGCTCGGGGCCGAAGTCTTCGCCGAGGTGGACGCCTCGGCGGCACGTGGGGAGCCCCTCAGCCGTCGGCAGACCAGTCTGCTCGCCGGCGCCAGCGTGCACATGCACGACATCTGTCGGGATGTCGCCCTGTGGGCGTTCAACAAGGGCGGAGGCACCGCACTGCGCGCCGGAACTCTTCAGCGCGTCATCCGCGACGCCATCTCCGGTTGTCAGCACGCGGTGATCAGCCGCAGCCAGCTGGCGGACATCGGTCATGAACTCATCGGCGCGCCGCCGGAGCTGCAGTGGATGGGAACGGCACTTGTTGTGCCTCCCGGCCTGTGACCGCGCCGGTTCATGAAGTGGCGGCCTGATCAGTGACAGGACTGGCGACGTTCCGCACTCGACGTGCGGGCGTCGCCTTCTCTGATCCACCCGGGGCTGTGCACTGAAGTGGGCGGTTGGTTCGAGATCCCGAACCAACCGCCCACTTTCATGGCGCTATGGCGTGACTCACGGGGTGACGAGGGTGGCGTCCGGGGGAAGCTGGAAGTCCGATCCGTGAGCGAGGAAGTCCGCTACGAGGGCGCCCAGATCCTCGGCGCGGTCGCCCTGCACGTCGTGTGCGGCATCGTGAAGGAGGACGAAGCTGCAGTCGGGCATGAGACGGGCGAAAGTGCGTCCGTTCTGGGGTGGGATCAAGCCGTCCTTCTCGCCGAACACCACCAGCGTGCGAACAGAAAGTTCAGGCAGACGTTCGGCGATCTGCTTCGAGTAGTCGGGGTTCGCTCCCTGGAGCCTGGAGATCAACGCGAACATCCGAGCCTGGGAGTCGGGGTGAGGCGGTACGAAGACCGGCTCCCGCTCGGGGTGGACGCGAACCTTGGCAAGGGCTTCCTCAGGTGTGCCGTTCCCCGGTGAGGGGTCGGCCCCTTCGTGGAACGTGCCCGGTGTGTCGAGGACAAGAGAGGCCACCCGTTCCGGGTGATCGAGGGCGATGTTGAGGGCGACGTCGCCGCCCAGCGTGCTTCCGAGCAGATGGAAGCTCTTGAGCCCGAGGCCCTGGGTCGCCTGGTGGACGGTGTCGGCCAGTTCCGTGAGTGTCAGGTCGCGGCCGCCGTCGGGCTCGTCGCCCCAGCCGGGCAGTGCGAAGAGGATGACGTCGTACTGCTCGGCGAGGCGGTCAAGCATGGGGGTGAAGCGGATGCCGACGGCGCTGTGGATGACGACGAGGGTGTCGCCGGAGCCGGCGCGGAAGTACCGGATGGGGTGACCGTCGGCTTGGGCGACGCCTTCGGTGAAGGCGGAACCGTACTTTGCGGACGCGGATGTCATTTGGGGCCAACTTTCGATCACGTGGAAGCTGGGTGATCCTGCTCGTGAATCCTTGGAGCCGCCCGTTCCCGACGACGGCTTCCGTGGAGTAGGCGGTCTCAGAGGCTCCAGAGGAGCATTGAGACATGTTTAAATGACCTTACGTAAATATTTCAATTGGGTTCTAAAGTGTCAAGCGTCTGACGGGTGGCTCGCGATGACGTTGCGCTGGATCTCGTTCGTGCCCTCGCCGACGATCATCAGCGGGGCGTCGCGGAAGTACCGTTCGACGTCGAATTCGGTGGAGTAGCCGTAACCGCCGTGGATGCGAACGGCGTTGAGCGCGATCTGCATCGCGGTCTCGGGTGCGAAGAGCTTGGCCATGCCCGCCTCCATGTCCACGCGGCGATGTTCTCGCCCTGCGCGCCAAGGTGCTCGGCACTGGGAGGCGGACACGACGATCACGTGTGGTGGAGTGACGGTCCAGCCCGGGGACATCGTGGTCGGAGACGACGATGGTGTCGTCGTCATCCCGGAGTACCTCGTCGTGGATCGCGGAGGGGAATCCGGCCGAGGGGCTGTTCCCTCCTCCTGGTCGCTGGAAGCAGGAGTTCGACAAGTGGCGCGAGAGTCTCTGACGACGCCGGGCAGCCGGCGACGCTGACTGTCCGTCCCGAGCTGGTCACTTCACAAACACTTCCGGCCCGCCATGGGACGCGGGCCGGAAGATGAGTCGTACGACGGTGTCAGCCCTCGAACTGGCGCTGGAGGCCGTCCCAGACCGCGTCGTAGTCCCCCTGAAGGGTCGGCAACGCGAGGGCGGCAGAGGTCGGGATGAGGGGCAGCCGGGTCTCGAACAGGAACGTGAGCCCGTTGTCGATCTTGCGCGGCTTGAGCTCTGCCGTGCTGGCGGTCTCGTAGGTCTCACGGTCGGGGCCGTGCGAGGCGAAGCAGTTGTGCAGGCTGGCGCCGCCGGGGAGGAAGCCTTCGGCCTTGGCGTCGTAGGTGCCGTGCACGAGCCCCACGAACTCGCTCATGACATTGCGGTGGAACCACGGCGGACGGAAGGTGTTCTCGGCGACGAGCCAGCGGTCCGGGAAGATCGCGAAGTCGGCGTTCGCCGTCCCGGGGATTCCGCTGGGCGAGGTCAGCACGGTGTAGATCGACGGGTCCGGATGGTCGAACGAGATCGTGCCGATCACCATGTAGTTGTTCAGGTCGTACTTGTAGGGCGCGAGGCTGCCGTGCCAGCCGACGACGTCGAGGGGGGAGTGGTCGTATTCGGAGACCCACAGGTTGCCGAGGTACTTGTTGAAGACCCGCACCTCCTCGTCCCGGTCCTCGAAGGCCGCCGTCGGGTAGAGGAAGTCCCGGTGGTTGGCCAGGCCGTTGGCACCGATCGGGCCGAGTTCGGGCAGCCTGAAGATCTGCCCGTAGTTCTCCAGGACGTATCCGCGGGCCACGCCGTCGGGCAGCTCCACCTTGAAGCGGAGGCCGCGGGGGAGGACGAGGATCTCGCCGGGGGAGACGGCGAGGATGCCGAGTTCCGTGGCGACGCGCAGACCGCCCTGCTGCGGGACGATCAGCATTTCGCCGTCACTGTTGACGAAGTACTCGCGGTCCATCGACCTGGCCGCGGCGTACATGTGGATGGCGACACCCGACTGCGCGCGTACATCGCCGTTGCCGCCGATGGTGAACAGCGACTCGACGAACGTCTTCGGCTCGGCGGGGAATTCGTAGGGGTCCCACCGCAGGCGGTTGGGGGAGGGAGCGGCGTTCGCGATCGGGCTCGCGGTCAGGCCGCCGGCATCGACCTGCCGGAACGGGGAGTGCTTCGCGGACGGTCGGATGCGGTAGACCCACGTACGCAGGTTGTCCTGGCGTGGCGCGGTGAACGAGGTGCCGCTCAGCTGCTCGGCGTAGAGTCCCAGAGGCGCCTTCTGCGGGCTGTTGCGGCCCTGCGGGAGAGCCCCCGGGACGGCTTCGGTGACGTGCTGGTTGCCGAAACCCGAGAGATACGCGAGGTCGCGTGCGGAAGCCGGTCCGGTGATGTCGGTGAGTGACCTGTCAACTGTGGTCATGAGTACCTCCGTTAGGTGTTCGGGGCCCGGGACGGCTCAGGTCGCCTCCAGGACGCTGACGTAGTTGGCCACCGCGAGCCCGCCCATGTTGTGCACGGCGGCGCGACGCGCTCCCGGCAGTTGCATGTCACCGGCGGTGCCGGACAGTTGCATCGCGGCCATCACGTGCTGGGAGACCCCGGTGGCGCCGACCGGGTGGCCCTTGCTCTTCAACCCTCCGGAGAGGTTCACCGGCAGGCTGCCGCCCCGGAAGACGGTGCCCTCGTCGAGCGCGACGCGTCCCTTGCCGCGGGGTGCGATCCCGAGCACCTCGTACATCACCAGCTCGGCGATCGTGAAGCAGTCGTGCAGCTCGATCAGGTCCAGGTCACCGAGTTCCACGCCGGCCATGCCTTTCGCGCGGTTCCAGGCGGCGGCGCTGCCGGCGAACTCGACCGGGTCGCGTTTGCCTGCGGGCAGGAAGTCGTTCGCCTGGCCGAAGCCGATCAGCCGGACCGGGCTCTGGGCCGCACTGCCGCTCGGCCTGGTCGTGAGGACGAGGGCCGCCGCGCCGTCGGAGACCGGCGAGCAGTCGGTGCGCCGCAAGGGACCGGCGACGACGGGGTTCTTGGGTGACGTCGTGGCGCAGAACTCGGGGGTGAGCTCCTTGTGGAGGTGGGCCCACGGATTGGCCAGGCCGTTGCGGTGGTTCTTCGCCGCGATCTGCCCGAGAACATCGTCCGTAGCGCCGTACCGCTGCCGATAGGCCTCGGCGACCTTCGCGAACAGCCCGGCGAAACCGGTGCGTGACTCCTGGCCGGCCAGCTCGTAGTCGGCCCCGAGCAGGGCGGCGCCGACCTGCTCCGCCGGGGCGTGGGACATCTTCTCGGCGCCGATCACCAGGACGGTCCGGGCGGTGCCCGCGAGGAGGGACTTGATACCGCCGTGGACGGCCGCCGAGCCGGATGCGCAGGCGTTCTCGACCCGGGTCGCGGGTACGCCGAACAGGTCGTCGGAGATCTGCAGGGCCAGGGACGAGGCGAAGGCCAGTGGCCACAGGCCCGAGTTGAACTGGCCGAACCAGATCTCGTCGACGTCCCCGGCGTCGATCCCCGCGGCGGCGACCGCGTCGCGGGCGGCTGCGACGACGAGGTCTTCGAGGGACTGGTCACGCAGTGAGCCGAAGCGCGTGTGCCCCCAACCGGAGATGACGATGTCGGTTCCGAAGGTCTGGGCGAGAGTCATCGGGCAGCCGCCTCGTACGCGGAGCCGACGGTGAACTCGGCCTCGGTGGTGGCACGGACCTCGTCGACCGTCACCCCCGGGGCGGTCCGGGCCAGCAGCAGGCCGCCCTCGACGACGTCGAAGACGGCGAGGTCGGTGATGACACGGTCCACGACGCCGACACCGGTCAGCGGGAGGGTGCACTCGCGGACGATCTTGGAGGATCCGTCCTTGGCGCGGTGGGTCGTCAGGGCGATCACGCGGCGCGCTCCCGCGACCAGGTCCATGGCCCCGCCCATGCCCTTGACGACGGATCCCGGGATGCTCCAGTTGGCGAGGTCTCCGGAGCCCGACACCTGCATGGCTCCGAGGATCGTCAGGTCGACGTGCCCGCCGCGGATCATCGCGAAGGAGGCGGCCGAGTCGAAGACGCTGCCGCCGGGCAGCACGGTGACCGTCTGCTTGCCCGCGTTGATCAAGTCGGCGTCCTCGTCCCCCTCGTAGGGGAACGGGCCCATGCCCAGGAGACCGTTCTCACTCTGGAGGGTGACCTTCACGCCCTCGGGGAGGTGGTTGGCGACCAGGGTGGGGATGCCGATGCCGAGGTTGACGTAGGCACCGTCTCTCAGTTCGGAGGCGGCGATGGCGGCCATCTCGTCGCGGGACCATGTCATGACAGCTCCTCTTCTTCGCACGCGGCTCTTCTTCTTGCGCGGCTTGCGCGGTACACGCTCACGCGGACGTCTCGGTCCGCTGCCGCGTGGTGCGTTGTTCGATGTGCTTGACCCGGCTCGACGTCCGTACGACGCGCTGCACGTAGATGCTCGGCGTGACCACGTGGTCGGGATGGATCTCGCCCTCCTCGACCACCTCGTCGACCTCGGCCACGGTGACCCGGCCGGCCGTCGCGACGACCGGGTTGAAGTTGCGGGCGGTGTAGCGGTAGACGAGGTTGCCGGCGGTGTCCGCGCGGTGGGCGCGCACCAGCGCGAGGTCGGCGACCAGGCCCCGTTCGAGCACGTACTCGACTCCGTCGAAGGCCTCGGTCTTCTTGCCCGCCGCGACCTCGGTGCCCACCCCCGTGCGGGTGTAGAAGGCGGGGATCCCGGCGCCGCCCGCACGGAGCCGTTCGGCCAGGGTGCCCTGCGGGTTGAACTCCACCTCGAGCACTCCGTCGAGGTACTGCTGCGCGAAGAGCTTGTTCTCACCCACGTAGGAGGCGATGACCTTGCGGACCTGACCGCCCTCGATGAGGACGCCGAGGCCGATCCCGTCCACTCCCATGTTGTTGGAGATGACGGTGAGATCCCGGACGCCCGACGCGCGGACCGCCGCGATCAGGTCGTCCGGGATGCCGCTCAGGCCGAACCCGCCTACGGCCAGGGTCATCCCGTCGGACAGCAGATCGTGCAGCGCCTCGGTGGCGGTGGGGTGAATGACAGCCATGTCGGTTCCTTTCACGATATGCGGCTCCGCCGCGTGGGAGCGACCAGCCCCCACCGGCCCGCAGGTTTGTCACCGTTCTTCCAGCGGAGCGCTCAGTGCCGTTCGACGACCGGCTCGGACGCGAGCACCTCTCCCCGCAGGCACAGTTCCTCCACGAGCCCGAGGGCCGCGCCTTGGGAGGTGGCCGTGCCGTAGACGTAACGGTCGGGCCGGACGACCGCCCAGGAGATTCCCAGCCGGGAGGCCCAGTCCACGAGGGTGCCGTCGAGGTCGACCACCTCCGTCACCGCCGCGTCCTCCGCCCTCGCCGCCGTACGGCCGTTCTCGCCACCGGACGATCTCCTGACGGCCACGTGCCGGGCACCGAGTGCTCGGCACGCGCTCTCGAAGAACCGCCCGGAGTCGTCGCCCGCGCCGGCCCCGGGGGTGTCGTCGTTGCCGATGCTCACGACGGCGAACCAGTCGCCCAGTACCTCGTCGAGGCGGACCCGGTCACCGCTCGCGTCCCTCACCCACGGCTGGGGGAACTGGGTGCCGGCCGCCACGTTCGGCGGCGACGCGATCAGCCCTGCCGACAGCGGCGGTATGACCTGCTGCCGTGTGGGGTCCGGACGCAGCCGGCGTGCCTCACGGAGCCGGGCGTCCCGAGCCCTCGCGCGGTCCGGATCGAGTTCGCCGATGATCTCGCCGAACGACTTCGCGAGCCCGACGACCTCGGCCACGTGCGGACGCATCTCGGCCTCGTAGGTGTCCAGCACGTGTTCGGGCCAGCCGCGCTTGGCGACGGCGTCGAGTTTCCAGGCGAGCCCGGCCGCATCCCGGATTCCGGAGCACATGCCCTGCCCGAGAAAGGGCGGCATCTGATGAGCCGCGTCGCCGGCGAGCAGGATGCGTCCGCGTCGCCAGTTGTCGGCGACCAGAGCGTGGAACCTGTAGACGGCGACCCGTGCGATCTCGAGAGCGTCGACATCCACGAAACGGGACAGGACCCTTCTCAGCACGGCATGGTCTTTGAAGTCCTGGGGGTCCTCCGACGGAAGCACCTTGATCTCCCAGCGCCGGAGCGAGCCCGGTCCGATGATGAAGGAGCCCGGCCGGGAGGGCCGGCAGTACTGCGTGGCCCTGGGGGGAAGGTCGGTGTCGGCGACGAGGTTGGCGTCGACGATCACCCACCACTCGTCGAAATCGAGATCGGTGATCGTGGGCTCGACGAGTGAGCGGGTCCGGCTCCTCGCGCCGTCGCAGCCGACCAGGAACTCCGCCTCGACGCGTTCCGTCTCTCCGTCGCGCTCCAGGACGACCACGACGGAGTCCGCGTTCTCGGCCGCGTCGACCAGCGAGGTCCCCGGTCGTTGTTCGACGTTCGGGTAGCGCTCCAGCTCCCGCCTCAACCGGGCTTCGAGCCTCGGCTGGTAGAAGAGGAAGTTGGCTTCCCAGCCCAGCGGGTGCGGAGGCGGAGCCGGGTAGAACGTCTTGATGAGCCCGCCGTCGACGCCGAGGTAGTCCGATCCCGGATGAGGGATGCACTCCTGTGCGACCTCGTCGGCGACGCCGATGGCCTGGAAGGTTCTCATCACCTCGTGGTCGGCGGTGATGGCCCGGGGCAGCGGGTAGACCTCGTGCGCGGGGTCCGCGATCAGGACCCTCCACCCCCTGCGCGCGAGGAGGTTGGCGAGAGTGATCCCGGTCGGGCCCATGCCCGCGATCACCGCGTCGTACCGCTTCATCGCCGCTCGCCCGCGGGCTCGCCCGTCTTGTTCAGCGCCGTGATGCGGTGCTCGAGCGGGCCGAAGACCGACTCTCCGTCGGCGAAGGCCTCCATTTCGAGCACGTCGCCATGAAGGAGCCAGGGGGTGCGTACGGCGCCGTAGGTCGCCGTCTCCCAGATGCGCACCTCGGCGAGACATCCGTGCCCGCTCTCGGCGCCCTCGTTGGAGACCGCTCCCGCGCCGAGGACGGTGCCGGCGGCGAGGTCACGCGTACGAGCGGCATGGGCGATGAACTGCGGGTACGTGAAGTACATGCCGGTGCCCGAGTCGGGTTCGCCGACGATCGATCCGTTGCGGCTGGTCCGCACCCGCAGGTGGACGCGCTCACCGTCCCACCGGCTGCCGAGCTCGTCGGGGGTCACCGCCGCGACGGCGAACCCGTTGGTCGGCTTCGCCTGGAGGAACCCGAAGCCCTTGGGAAGCTCGCTCTGCGTCAGGGTCCGCAGCGTGTAGTCGTTGAGCAGGACGAACAGCTTGATGTGGGCCGCCGCCTCATCGACGGTGGTGCCCATCGGGACGTCGTCGAGCACCACCGCGATCTCGGCCTCGTAGTCGAGACCGAGCTCCTCCTCGGGGATCACCATCTCGTCCCGGGCCTTGAGGAAACGGTCGGACAGGCCCTGGTACATCAGGGGCTCCGTCTCCCAGTTCGGCGGCATTTCCGCGCCTCGGGCGGCCCGCGCCTTGCGCATGTGGTCGAGGTAGCCCGAGCCGTCGAGGAACTGGTGGCTCCTGGGAAGCGGACTTGCCATCTCGAGGTCGGCGACGAGCAGGGCGCCGGTGACGCCGTCCCCGTCGAGGGCCTCGCTCAGCTTCCGCAGCGGCTCCTCCACCTCGGTCCAGTTCTCGAGCGCGGCCTGGAGCGTCGACGCGATCCCGGTCGCCGGTACGGCACGGGTCAGTGTGCGATCGAGGACGACGAGAGTGCCGTCACGACCTCCTTCAACCAAACTGCCCAGCTTCACTGTGCGGTCCTTCCCCAGTCGTTCGGCTTCGCGCCCCATTGAAGAGACCGGTCGCGCAGCTGTCAGGAGCAGTTTCCGTTTATCGGAAAGGCGGTTTCTCCGCCTCTTTCGCGTGGTTGCTGCCCTGTCGCATCGCTGCTCTTGACTTCGGATGTTCTGGCGATCCACTATCCGGACCATGCCGCAGACAGGAGCCGTGGGCTCGCTCAAGCGTGGAGTCGTCGTACTGAAGGCTCTCGCGAGCGCCGGGCCCGGCGGTCTCGCGCTGACCCAGATCGCCGAGCGATGCGGCCTGCCCCACTCGTCCGCCCACCGAGTGCTGAGCCAGCTCCGCGAAACTCATCTGGTGCACCAGGACTCACCCGACGGCATGTACTCACTCGGACCGCTCGCCTTCGAGCTCGGTGTCGCCGCCGCCCAGCAGTTCGACATCCGGGGCCGGAGTCGTCCCGCGCTGATCACGCTCGCGACCGAACTGGGTGACACCGTCTTCCTCATGATGCGCAGCGGGTCGGAAGCCGTCTGTCTGGAAGTCGAAAGCGGCCCGGCGCCCATTCAGGTCGTCACCCTGCGCATCGGCAGCCGCCGTCCGCTCGGTGTGGGCGCCGCCGGACTCGCCATCTTCGCGGCCATCGAGCAACCGGAACGCGACGACGTGCTGCGCGACGTCGTGGAGCAGATCGAGCACGACTGGGGGATCACCGAACAGACTCTCGACGAGCTCGTCGCCCGGACCCGACGCCAGGGCTTCGCCCACATCGAGGACCAGATCACGGTCGGTGTCGCCGGGGTGGGCGTGCCGATCCGCGACCTGTTCGGGCAGCCGATCGGCAGCGTCGGAGTCGCGGCACCGATCAGTCGCATGCCGCCGGCCCGGGTCCGGGACGTGGCCGACGCCGTGGGACGCGCGGTCGGCCACATCCAGACCCGACTCTTCGCACACGGACCACGCGTCAGGCGAACCAGGGGATCGTGATCTCGGCGAGCGCGCATGCGGGCTGCCGCTCGATCTCGACGCCGGCCCCTTGCGCGGGCCTGGTCACCGACCAGGGGTCCCTGTGGTTCTCGCTGAAAGACAACGCCGGGCCGTGGGGCGACCCCTGATCTCCGTCTCGATTCTGGAGAAGGGCGCCACCGCCCGTACCGCTGCCGAGCAGGAGGCCCACACCCGCGTGGCCCACCTGATGAGGCTCGGCGCCGCCCCTGGGGGGGGCGGCGCCGAGAACACCGGCGAGGCCTCGTGCGGTCAGACCGAGGTCACGGTTACTTCGAGGGGGCGACCTCGATGTAGGTGGTGCCGGTGACCGGGCGGTGGTCGTAGGTGCCGGTGATGGCGGCGCCGCCTTCGTAGCGGGGCCCGGTGATCACCAGTTCCTGGTCCTTGGCGTAGGTCTTGACGTTCAGCTTGGCGTGCTCGCCCGGGATGGTGACCTTCCAGCGGGTGGGGTAGTTCTTGCCGGTGGTCGGGCTGGTCCAGAGGGTGGAGTTGTCGGGCGTGAGGGTCGCCTCGGCGACGGTCTGCGTGCCGTCGGGCTTCAGGACGGTCGCCCAGGTGTTCTCCTTGCTGTCCTCCGTCTTCCAGAGGCTGACCTTGTCACCGTTGGACAGGTTGAGGTTCATCCAGCCCCATGAGGCTTCGCCCGCGGCGATGTCGGGGAGGGGGCCCCACTGGCGGTCCAGCCAGGACTGCCCGCGAACCTTGTCGGTGCGACCGTTGAGCGTCAGCGTGCCGGAAGTGTCCATGGTGGGGAGCGCGTACTCGTAGTTCGGGTACTTGGCGTCGCCGAACATGGGGAAGTAGCCCGTGCCCATGTTGTAGAGGACGTTGCCCTGCGGGCGGAAGGTGACGTCGATGGTCCCCTCGGGGACCTTGGCGCGCAGCTTCTGCTCCTTGGCGTCGCCGGTCCAGCTGATGTTGTCGGTGTGGATGTCCACGCCCTGCTTGTCGGACAGGCCCGCCCGGGCCGGGAGGGTGGCCTCCGACCTGGTGTACCAGCCGGTGTCCTCGTCGGTGATCGACACAGCTGAGGAGGCTCGCCCCTGCTTGGCGTCACCGGCGCTCAGGTAGTGGGCCAGGAATCCGTAGTGGTGGCCTCCGGCGGTCACGTGGGCGGTCACGTACCAGGACTCGTTGACCCGGTCGGGGTTGGCGGTGAGGTCGGCGGCGGGGTCGACGGCGACCGGGAGGCTGGTCTGGTTCAGCCCCTTCCCGGAGGAGGTGCTGTGCGCCGCGGCCGTGCCGGAGGCTGTGGTCGCGGTGGCCGTTCCGCCCGAGGCGAGGGCGAGCGAGGCGATGAGTGCGGCGGTGACGGCGGTCGCGCCGACAGTGGTCTTGCGCATGATGACTCCTTGTGCAGATGTCCTGCACGGATTACATGAATGTACGAAACGGTTTCGTACTATCGATGAATGCAGTTGTGGGCGGAAGGAAAACCCGCGGGCGCCGGATGGGCGCCGCGCCGGCTCGTCGGCGGGCGGCGCCTGTCCTCGGGCGCCCGCATCGGCCACCCGAAGAAATATCCAACACCTGTAGGATTATTGATATGGTGGCCCGTGTCAAGCCGGTGTCCGGGCAGGGGCCACTGCGTCGGATCCGGGGCAGGCGCTGACCTGGGACGGTGCTCAGCTGTGCCGACAGGGGCGGCTACGCTGGTGCGATTGACGGGCACACGCCCGCACGGCCGACTGAGGAGGACACGTGGGAGGCAAGCCGACCACCACGCGACGCCCGGGGCGTCCCGGCGCGGATTCCGCCGAGGTGCCCTCGGCGCCGGACGTGCTGCTGCGGGGCCTGGAGGCGTTCGCGGAGCTGGGATACGACCGGGCGTCCGCGCGGGAGTTCGCACGCCGTCTCGGGGTCGGCCCCACCTTCATCAACGACCGCTACGGTTCCAAGGCGGCCTACTGGCGCGCGGTGGTGGATGCCGCCCTGGGGGCTCAGCTCACCCGCATGGTGCCGGCCGCCCCGGGGAGCGACGACGAGGACGTGGTGCGGCAGTTCGTCAGGGAGTTCTACCGCACCACCATCGGTGAGCCGTACCTGGCCATGTTGATGGCGGATGAATCCGCGCGGGACACCGAGCGGCTGGACTACCTCTACCAGAGCTACATCGAACCGACGCTCGCCCTCGTCGCGCCCAGCATCGAGAGGCTGATGGCATCCGGGCGCGTGGCGCGGGTCTCGATCGACATCGTGTTCTTCGCCATCATCGCTCCGGTGTCAGGACTGGTGCAGGAGCCGCTCGCCCGGCGCGTGGGCGGCTACGAGCACATGACGCAGGCGGACCGTCTCGCCAAGGCGGAGGCCCTGGCCGCACTGGTGATGGACGGCCTACTGGCCCCGGGTGACGCAAAGCACCGGTAGCGAGGTGTGAACTGGCATGTTCCGCGTGGGAGGACTACTGCTTCTAGCCGTCCAGGACGTGGTCAGCGCCTCCAGTCGCCCACCTGCTCGGTGTAGTTCTTGCCGGTGACCTTCTTGCCCTCGTAGACACCGGTGTAGACAGCCGGTGCCTCGTATACGCCGTTGCCGGCCTTGTCCGCGGCCTCCTGGTCCTCGGGGCCGTTGACGCGGACGGTGAGACGGGTCTTCAGCGAGGGGATCCCGACATGCCAGCGGGTGGCATAGGTCTTGCCGGTCTTGGTGCTGGTCCAGGTCCTGTCCACGCCGTCGGCCAGGGGCTTGACCGCCGCCAGGTCGTAGGAGCCGTCCGGATGCAGGACGGTGGCCCAGGAGTTCTCGCTCTTGCTGTTCACGGTGTCCCAGAGGGCGAGCGTGTCGTTGTTCGGCAGGCGGACGCTCATCCAGGTCCATCGCATGGAGGGATCGTCCACGGGGGTCTCGCCCCACTGCCGGTCCAGCCAGCTCTCTCCGGAGATCTTCTGGGTCTTTCCGTTCAGCGTGAGGGTGCCGCTGGTCCGCATCGACGGCAAGGCGAATTCGTACTGTGTGTCACCCAGCATCGACCAGGTGCCGGTCCCCGCATAGTTCAGGGCCGGGCCCTTGGGGGCGAGCTTGATGTCGAGGCCGCCCCACGGGGTGGTGGCCTTCAGCGACATGCGCTGCGCGTTGCCCTTCCAGGTCAGGCCAGGCATCTTGATGTCCAGCCCGCTGGTGCTCCAGTGGTAGTCGTTCTTGGCGATCGGGACGCCGTACCTCTTGTACCACCCGCTCGTCTCGTCCGTCACGACGACCGAGAGCGAGTACTGATCGATGTTGGGCTGACGCAGCGTGATGACGTGAATGCCGAAGTCGTGACCGCCGGCCTTCACCTCGCTGTTGACGTAGATCGAGTCGGTCCAGGTCTTGCCGCTGGTGGCGGGTTGGGCGGCGAGGCCGGTCGCGGGGTCGAACGCTGCCGGTATCCCCTTGTCGGTGGTGACGTCGGCCGCCCTGGGCGATTGGGGCGCGGCCTGGGCGGCGGGCAGCGCCGCCAGGCCGACCATGGCTGCGGTGGCGGCGGAGACGATGCCCAATTTCGCCCGCTTGTTCATCTTCATGAGTGTTCTCCCTGGGATGCGGGGGATGACTGTCGAGCCATTCACTCAACGCTCGTAGAGTGATCATAGGTATGCGTGGGCAGTTCGCTCAATATTTGTTGAGCAAAATGGAGGGGTGACGTGGAACACCTCGGCCCCCTCGCGCGAAACCCCGGGTCTCGTCGTCTGGTGGTGCGCGATCAGAGGCGGCACCGCATGGTTCTGGCCGAGGAGGGGGCCATTGCCCGGCCTGCCGCGGGCCGGCTGTGGGAGGGGGACGCCGGTTCGACGCTGGTGGCCGCCGCGGGTTGGCGGCGGCCGGACGACGGTGGGACCATCCTGGGACGGTACGGCTCAGCGATGCCGTTGACCGCGCGGGCTTCCGGTGACAACTGAACATCCGGACGCCGCGCTTGACCCGCGGGAACGCTCTTGCTCGCCGGTGGCCGCGGTGGTGTGCGGCGTCCGGCGAGCAGGGGTGGCTGGGTCCCCGCCGGCTCATCTCGATCGAGCTCCCCGTCGGGTGCACTCCGGCGGGTCCCGGTCGGTCCGCGGCGGCGGTCCCGGTCGGTCCGCGGCGGCGGCCCGAGTTGTTCATCGCCTCCGACCATGCCGGGCCTGGCCGTGCTGGGCTTCTCTGGCCCGGCCCGAAGGCCACGCCGGCTGTTCAGCAGGCCTCCGGTCGCCGGTCCGTCCGGCGGTGTGTTCGTTCACGCCCGATGCGGGCGGCGGATCAGATGGCCAGCCGCAGGGCGACATGCGCCGGCCGCACACAGCACAGTCGGCCCCACCTCTGGTGTCTCGGGGCGGCGCTGGTCGCCCCCGTCACGGCTGCAGGCGTGGCTGGGCGAAGCCTCAGTCAGCTTTCTGATGGCCCTTCAGCGCTGATTCCGGCAAGAGTGCCTCGACGGCCGGTCGCAGATGGGCGACGAGATCATCGACGCTGGCCTGCTCGACGGCGGAGGCCTTCAGTACGTAGCGCGTGATGGCGACACCCAGCGTCAGCGCACCGACCAGCTGGCCACGCAGCTCGCTCGAGTCGTCGTCGAACGCGCCCGAAACGCCGCTGTGCTCGGCGATGGCCGCTACGTTGAAGAGTTTCAACGCCTCCTCGGCGCTCTCGTCGTGGGTGAGCATGGAGCGAAAGGTGGAGGCGGTCGCCTCCGGCCGTTCGTCCATGCGCTCCAACACCGCCCGGATCAGCCGCTCGCTCAGTTCCTCGGCCGGTCCTGCCGCCACCGCCGCCATGTCCAGATCCAGCTGCACCGCGGCCCGGAACAGCTCCTGCTTGCTGCCGAAGTGCTGCATTACCAGCGAAGGATCGCACCCCGCCCGATCGGCCACCGCCCTGATCGTCGCCTTCTGGTAGCCAGACCTGGAGAACTCCTGCCGGGCGGCATCCAGGATGGCCGAACGTGTACGGGCGCGGCGCTGCACTCTGGTGTTGATCGAGGTACCAGACATCACATCACCCATTCACTCAACGCATGTTGAAAATTATCCCGGCGCGCCTGCGATGACTCTATATCCGTTGAGCCAATGGGTGCTCCACAGCGACAGGGTTCAAGAGAATGAGCTCGCCGCCTTGGAAGAAAGGCTGGTAGTCCAGGGCGGGACGGGCGACCCAGGTGCGGAAGGCCGCGAGGGTGCGCGCGCTGCCCGCCCGACCGGGGCAGCCCTGTTCGCCTGCTTCGCCGCCAGGGCGGAGTCCGCACGCGACTACATCCGTGACAAGATCCTCGAAGGCCGGGAGACTGCCCCTACGACAAAGCGGTCGGCGGCGTCAAGCTCTCCGACCACGACATCACCGTCACCGCCCGCGCCTGCGCGATGACGAACGCCTCTCCATGCGCGAGATCGCCTGCTGCTCGTCATCCGCGTGGGCAAGAAGCGCGGCCGGCCCGCCCAGCCCCGGCCACCGTCATGCGCATGCTGCGCGAGCACGACGAACGGACGGCCGCGCCGGAACCCACGCGCCGACCCCGCACCAAGTCCTGACGTCGCCTTTTCGGCGAGAACTGCCGAAACCTCGTGACAAGACGACACTCGGCGCGGGGCCCCGGCGCTGCTCAGCAGTCGGTGTCGGGGGCGAGCGCCTCGCGCTGAGCCGTCTGGGCCACCCGCATGAGGAGACGGCGGAGGTGGTGGGCTTCGTCCTCGTCGAGGTCGGCGAGCAGGCGTGCCTCGGCGAGGGAGAGGCCGTGTTGGGCGCGTTCGAGGTGGGCGCGTCCCTCTTCTGTGATCAGAACCTGGCGGGCCCGTCGGTCGCGCGGGTCGGGCTTGCGCGTGATCATCTGACGAGCCTCGAGATCGTCGAGCAGATAGGTCACGACGGTGCGGTCGAGGTTCACCTGTTGCGCGAGGGCGAGCTGGGACGGGGGCTCGCCGTGGGCCAGGGCGACCAGGACGAGGTAGCCCCGCGGCCCGCCCGGCAGGTCCGCCACCGAACTGGTGGCCATGCGGCCGAAGGTCGAGGAGACCATGCGGATCGCCCACCCCAGCTCCGATTCGAGCCCGGCTCCGTTGGCAGAGGAAGGGGATGCGGTCATTCGGTAAATGTACCGCACTTGCACAGCCCGCCAGATGCTCTTGTCAATAGAACATCTGTGATGCATAGTTTCTGGCCTGACCCAACCTGCGCGGACAGGAAGTGAGAACGTGATGAGTGCCAGTGCCCCGCTGCAGGGCAGCACCGCTCTGGTGACCGGAGCCACCGCGGGCATCGGTCGTGCCGTGGCTCAGCGACTGGCCGAGCAGGGCGCGGAGGTCGTCCTTCACGGGAGGGACCGCACCCGCGGCGAGGCCCTGGCCAAGACCATCGAGCAGGCGGGCGGATCCGCCCGTTTCGTCGCCGCGGACCTGGCCGACGCCGAGGACACGCTGCGGTTGGCCTCGGAGGCGGGCGACATCGACATCCTCGTGAACAACGCGGGTGTCTTCACCGCCTTCACGCCGACCGCGCAGACCGACGCGGCCGCCTTCGACCTGCACATCGCGGTCAACACCCGGGCCCCGTTCCTGCTGGTCGGCGCCCTTGCCCCGGCCATGGCCGCCCGGGGGCACGGCTCGATCATCACGATCGGGTCGAGCTCTGTCAGGACCCCCGCGCCGATCGGCGCGGCCTACGGGGCCTCCAAGGCCGGCGTGGAAATCCTCACCCGGTACTGGGCCACCGAGTTCGGTGGCAGCGGGGTACGGGTCAACACCGTCTCACCCGGTCCGGTGGTGACCGAAGGCCTCTCCGCCGCGCTCGGGGACCAGATCGCCGTACTGGACCAGGCCAGCGCCAGAGGCCGGGCGGGCGAGCCGCGCGAGATCGCCGAGATCGTCGCCTTCCTCGCCGGCCCCGCGAGCAGCTACATCAACGGCGCGATCCTCTTCGCCGACGGCGGCGAGACCAGCCGGCTGCCGGTGTGAGGAAACCGCCGGGGAGGCCTTCTCGACCGGCGCCACCCGGGCCCGTCGGCGGTGCCGTCGCCAGCCGCCTCGCGGGCGTACGGGCATCACGTCACACGCCTGTCACCCAGGTCGCAGCGGTCGCTCCCGAGTTCCAGGACCTGACCCCGGTCTCAGGGTCTGCCGGAACGCCTGGCACGGCGACACCGCCGACACCCGACCAGGCGCCTCCAAGCCGCACCACACGCGAGAAGCAGCCGAGGCGTCGAAGCTCTCCTGGCCGAGGAGAAGGCCCGGTGTCCCGCCGCCCTGTCGACGAGTGCCACCCAATGACCTCGCCATCGCCCGCGCGCGATGACCGGCTCCGGCTCCGTGCGGAGTATCACGACCCCCGCACAGAGCAGGAGCGTCCCTGCCGGCGGCGAACCGGCCGCTTCCGTTTGTCGGCACCCGCCGAACTGCCCACCCCCTGAACGTGGAGCCCGAATTGTCCACTCTCGCACGCTGGTGCTATCAACACCGGCTCGTCGTCGTCCTGCTCTGGCTCGGCGCACTCATCGGACTCGCCGCGGTGTCGCAGGGCGCCGGGAGTGCGTACAACAACAGCTTCTCGCTGCCCAACACCGAGTCCACCCGGGCCCTGGACCTGCTGAAGTCGTCCTTCCCGGCGCAGGCAGGTGACTCGGACACCGTGGTCTGGTATGTCGAGACCGGCTCGGTGCGCGACAGCGCGACGAAGGCGCGGATGACGGGCACGCTGGACAAGATCTCCAAGCTGTCCGAGGTCAGCGATGTCACCAGCCCCTACGACCCGCAGGGCGCGGCCCAGATCAGCAAGGACGGCCGCACGGCCTACGCACAGGTGAACTTCGCCAAGGTCCAGCAGGACCTCGACAAGTCGGACATCCAGCGGGTGATCGACACCGCCGAGGCGGCCAGGACCGACGGCCTGCAGGTCGAACTGGGCGGCCAGGCGATCCAGAGCACCGAGCAGACACCGCCGGCCACCAGCGAACTCGTCGGCGTCCTGGCGGCCGCCGTGGTGCTCTTCCTCGCCTTCGGCTCGCTGTTCGCCATGCTCTTGCCGATCCTGACCGCGGTAGCCGGGGTCGGCACCGCCATCCTCGCCACCGGCCTGCTCAGTCATGCGACGACCATCGGTGAGATCGCCCCGACCCTGTCCGCCCTCATCGGCCTCGGTGTGGGCATCGACTACGCCCTGTTCATCGTCACCCGACACCGCAAGGGCCTGCAGTCCGGGCTCGACGTCCAGGAATCCCTGGTCAGGGCGGTGAACACCTCGGGACGCGCCGTACTGTTCGCCGGCGGCACCGTCTGCATCGCCCTGCTCGGCATGTTCGTCCTCCAGACCAAGTTCCTCAACGGAGTCGCCGTCGCCTCGGCGCTGACGGTGGCGCTGACCGTGCTCGCCTCGGTCACCCTGCTTCCGGCCCTGCTGGCACTGCTCGGCGCCCGGGTCCTCGGCCGGCGGGCACGGCGCCGGCTGGCCGCGGGCGAGCCACTGCCCGAGAACGCCACATCCGGCCCCTGGGCCCGCTGGGCCGCTCTGGTGCAACGGCGCCCGCGGGTGCTGTCCCTGGTCGCACTGGTGGTGATGGTCGTCCTCACCCTTCCCGTGTTCTCCCTGCGCCTGGGGTCGTCCGACGCGGGCAACAACCCGGCGTCCACCACCACGCGCAAGGCCTACGACCTGTTGGCCGACGGATTCGGCCCCGGCTTCAACGGGCCGCTGCAACTGGTCGCCCAGGCCCCCACGGCCGCGGACAAGGCCGCCCTGACGAAACTGTCGGCCCAGTTGGAGAACGTCGAAGGGGTCGCGAGCGTCGCCGCGCCACCCATCCGGCAGGGCTCCACTGTGGGCATCGTCCAGGTCGTTCCCACCACCTCCCCCCAGGACAAGCAGACCTCCGACCTGATCGATCACCTGCGTGACGAGGTGATCCCCGCGGCCGAAAAGGGCACCACCCTCAAGGTCTACGTCGGCGGAACGACCGCGATATTCAATGACTTCGCGACCGTGCTCACCGGCAAGCTGCCGCTGTTCATCGCGGTGATCGTGGTCCTCGGCGGGCTGCTGCTCCTGCTCGCCTTCCGCAGCCTGCTGATTCCGGCCGTCGCGGCGGTGATGAACCTGCTGGCCGCCGGAGCCTCTTTCGGGGTCCTGATCGCGGTGTTCCAGTGGGGCTGGGGCTCGGACGCCATGGGGCTCGGCCGGGCAGGTCCGGTGGAAGCCTTCCTCCCCGTGATGATGATCTCCATCCTGTTCGGTCTGTCCATGGACTACCAGGTGTTCCTGGTCAGCCGGATGCACGAGGAATGGGTGCACACCAAGGACAACGCCCGAGCGGTGCGGGTCGGCCAGGTGGAGACCGCGCGGGTCATCACCGCTGCCGCCGCCATCATGGTCTGCGTCTTCATCGCCTTCGTCTTCGGCGGCGAGCGCACGATCGCCGAGTTCGGCATCGGCCTGGCCTCCGCGGTCGCCCTGGATGCCTTCATCCTGCGCACCATCCTGGTCCCCGCGTCCATGCACCTGTTCGGCAAGGCCAACTGGTGGCTCCCGGCCTGGCTGGACCGCAGGATGCCCCACCTCTCCGTCGACCCGCCCGACGAGCCCCTCCCGGCCCCGTCGCCGGGCAGCCCGGCGACGGAACCCGAGCCGTCCACCCACCCCTGAAGACCGTCCTGCACAACCCGGTGGACACGGCGCCTTAAGTTCATCGCCTCCTCCACCGGGCCGCAGCGCCACCGCTCCCGTCCCGCGACCGCCCAAGCCACGTACGTCGTCCGTCCCCACCTAGCCAGGTGACCTCCATGACCAATCTGCTGGTTCTCGGCGGCAGTGGCCGCACCGGAATCCATGTGCTCGTTCATGCCGTGGCTCGCGGCCACCGGGTCCGCGCGCTGGCGCGCAACCCCGACGCCGTCCGGGCCCCGGTCGGTGTCGAGCTGATCCAGGGCACGCCCTCGAACATCGACGACCTCCGCAAGGCAGCCCAGGGCAGCGAGGCGGTGATCAGCGCGCTCAACAACTCCCGCGCCTCCGACAACCCCTGGGCCAAGCCCGTCAGCCCGCCCATGTTCATGACCGACGCCATCCGCAACGCCCTGACCGTGATGGGTGAGCAGAACATCCGCCGGATCGTCCTCACCTCCACCCAGAACTCCGGAGACGGCAGGGACCGGTTCAACCCGGCTTTCAAGGCCCTCGTCAAACTCTCCAATCTCAAGGCCGCCTTCGACGACCACGACGGGGTGGACGAGGTCGTGCGCGCCTCCGACACCGACTGGACCCTCGTGCGGGCGGTCCTGCTCGCCGACAAGCCCGTCGTCACCCCGGTACGGGCCGCCGAGGCCGGGACCGAGAAGCCGGGCACCCGGATCAACCGCGGTGACCTCGCCGGCTTCCTCCTGGACACCGTCGAGCAGGGCACGTGGATCCACAAGGCGCCGGTCGTCTGGAACACGCAAGGCTGACCACCCTGCGCACGTCATCTCTGCGGTGATCGGAGGACAAACATGTCCTCCGATCACCGTCTTGGGTGTGGGCACCTTGCCTCGCCGCCGTCGCCCGCGCCGAATCCCAACACGAACGGGTCTCGCACCTGATCCTGGACGCACTGCCACATCACCACCGGCCGCTGGCACGGTGGCTCGGCGCAGGGGGTGGCCGGGAACGTACCCTCCCTAGGGTGTCATCGAAGCCGGAGAGGCCGCCGAGGGCCACGGAGTTCTGGTCGCGATGGAGAAAGCCGCCGGTCACCAGGCCCAGCCGCGCCACCCCACGCTCGCGCAGGGTTCTCTCGGCAGCGAGGCCATTCTGAGATGTCAAATCCTGCATGACAAGAGACCAACCGGACTAGTTGACATCGCGGAAAGATGCACTGATATTTCAAGGAACTCACGACGTTTCAATGAAGACGCGTTCGGAGGACCCCTTGAGTTCGTCCACTCCCGTCCCCGCCGCTGCGGGCTCCATCCGCAGTGCCGGATGGACTCCGCGGCTTGTCCTGTCCCTGATCTCCCTGGTCTGCCTCGTCGAGTCGGCGGCGTTCGCCAACATAGCCACCAACACCGCGATTCCGCGGATCATCGGACACTTCAACACCACCCAGGGTGGTTGGCTGGTAACGGTCAGCGCGCTGGCCGGGGCCGCTTCCTCCCCACTGTTCGGCAGGCTGGCCGACCTGTACGGCAAGCGCCGGATGATCCTGATGTCGCTGGTCGTGGCCGGGCTCGGCGAGATCCTCGCGGCGGCCGCTCCCGCGTTCTGGGTGATGATCGTCGGCCATGTTCTGCTCGGCGCGCTCACCGCCCTGCTGTTCCTGTGCTACTCGCTGATCCGTGACGTCTATCCGAAGAAGCTCGTTCCCTTCGCGGCGAGCGTGTCGGTGACGGGCATGGGGCTGCTGCTCGTCGGTGCGCCGTTCCTGATCGGCGCGCTGATCGATCACTTCGGGTTCCGTTCGATATACGTGTTCAACCTCGCGTGGCTGGTCGTGATGGGCGTGCTCCTGGTGCTGACCACGCCGGAGACGAGCGTGCGCCGTCCCGTGCGCATGGATGTACTCGGTACGCTGCTGTTGGCCGGCGGTGTCACCTTGATCTTGCTGGCGGTGAGCAAGGGCGCGGACTGGGGGTGGAGTTCGGCCCGCGTCATCGGACTGCTGGTCGGCGGAGCGGCTGTGCTCGCGGTCTATGTCCTCGTCTCGCTTCGGACCCAGGAACCGGTGCTGAACCTGCGGGTTCTGTTCCGCAGGACCGTCCTGTTCGGCGTGCTGGGCGGGGGTCTGGGCAACAGCCTCGCGCTGGTGCTGACGACCGTGCTGGCGTTGCTGGCCATGACACCGCGGACGTTGGGCGGCACCTACGGCCTGGGCTTCTCGGCGACCCACTTCGCCCTTGTGACGGTGCCGTTCACCCTCGCCAGCGTGGTGGCCGGAGTCGTGGTCGGCGTGCTGGTCCGGCGGGTCGGTCCCCGGCTGCTGATGTATCTGGGCCTGGGCCTGCTCACCGTCGGCTCGCTGGTGCTGATGTCCGCGCACGACACGCTCGGGAAGATGCTCGTTGCGTGTGTGATCGCGGGTCTCGGGTCCGGTGCGGCGATTGCCTCCATGCCGAACCTGGTGATCGCGGGCACGTCGGCGTCAGAGCAGGGGGCGATGTCCTCGGCCGGCGGGCTCAGCTCGGGCCTCGTCGGCGCCGTCATGACCACAACGGTGTTCGCCATCATGACGCCCACCGCGACATCCCCGGCGCCCGGTGTGCTCATCTACGGCGACTCCGGTATCACGACCGCCTTGCTGGCCGTCGCCGGTGTCGCGTTCGTGACCCTGCTCATCGGTGTGCTCTTCCTGCGCCCCCACGACGGAGGCGTGGCCGAGAAGCAGGCGATGGCACCCGTCGAGGAAACCGCGCTGGCTGTGTAAGGCAACTGGCTCGTCAGGCAACTGGCTCGGCCGAACGGTCCCATGACCGCCACGGCCGAGCCAGTTGCCTGACGAGCCGCCGCTGCGAGCACCCAGCGATCCGGAACCGTGGCTCCCTCTCCAGCGCCTGACTGTGGATCAGTCGCGCATCGAGGTGATCTCGCTGGTGACGACGGACGGCCAGCGGGTCAGGATTCGCAGGACACGTGCGTGCAAGTCGCCGATGTAGTCGCGGGCACGCGCGGCGGCGGCATCGCCGTCGCGGCATTCGATGAACTCGACCCATTTCGCGTCGATCGAGGGACCGGTCATCGAGGTGTCGGACTCGGCGATGATGAGCCCCAGGACGCGGGTGATGTCGTTCTGCAGCCGGTCGTGGATCCTGATCAGGTAGTCGTTGTCGGTCGCCGCGGCAAGACAGGCGAAGCCCGCGGCGACCGCCTCGACCCGTCGCATGGGCTGCTCGTCGGCCTCGTCGGCCCCGTCGCTGCCGGGTATTATCGCCGGGGAGAGCGCGTCGACGATCTGCCGGCGCTGTTCGGCGGTGGCGTCCTGCACACCGAGCCGGACGGTCTCGGGTCCTACGATCCGCCAGAGCGTGAACAGATCGTCGACGGACTTCAGGGTGAGCGGGGTCACCTGATAGCCCTTGCGGGGCACCGTCCGGACGAGGCCCTCGTGGCTGAGGCGGGTGAGCGCGTCGCGGATCGGCGAGATGCCGAAGCCGGTGGTCTCGGCGAGCGAGCGTTCGGTGAGGCGCTGGCCTGGGACGAACCGGCAGGACACGATGTCGGCCCGTAGCTGTCGGTAGGCGGCGTCGCCTAGGGACAGGGGTTCGGACGAGGGCACTGACACGCTGCTCGCTCCCGCGATCGAGAAACTCTGTGATATCCCAGCGAACCGATGATAGCGCTCACTGGCGAACACCGAGCGGGTCCGTGCCTCATCCGACGGCGTGGTGTGGCGTGCGTCAGCGCCACAGCGGAAGCACCGCGCCGTCGTCGGTCTTTGTCCCGTCAGTCAGCAAGCGCACAGCCGACGCGTGGGTTGCCGCCGTGACCTGGCGGGTCAGCCGCGTGACCCCGAGCGCGTCGCGACGGTCGATCAACGAGTGCCATGTCACGCCTGCGGCCTGGAGGGTGTCGACGCAGTCTGCCGAGAGGAGGATCAAGGTCAGGACACGCCACAGCTCGCACGAGAGCGACCGGTAGGCCTCGATGAGCCGGCCGTTGCGGGAGGCGCTCGCGATCAGGTCGAAGCTCCGTTCGGTGATGTCGATGAACCGCACGACCCGATCCCGGTCCAGTGGGCCGGCGAGCACGGCGTTCCCGTCCACCATCAGCTGTCGCAGTTGGGCGGTCTGCGCCGGGTCGGCCCGGCTGGCACCCAGCGCGGCCATCTCCGGGCCGAGCAGTGCCCAGACGGTGAACAGATCGTTGACCGACTTCAGGGTGAGTGGGGTGATCCGGTACACGTTGGGGGACACCACCTGGACCAGACCGTCACCCACGAGGCGCGTCAACGCGTCACGGACCGGGGACAGCCCCAGTCCGAACTCGACGGCACTGGCGCGCTCGGTGAGCGGCTGGCCGGGAACCAGTTCGCAGGTCATGATCCGGGTCCGCAGCATGTGGTACACGGCCACGGACGACCGGGCATCCGTCGCCAACGCACGTCTCTCCGTCATGGTCCCGCCTTTCGGCCGAACGTTGCGCGACCGGTGCAGCGTGCCACACCGGCGTGGCCTACCGAACGGTCATGCTACGACGGCCTCTCTGAAGTGTCATAGTGCGAGTCAGGAATGTTTTATGGGAACCGGCGGAGCTCGCGGCGCGCGAGGGACATCTTGTGGACTTCGTCCGGCCCGTCGGCGATACGTAGCATGCGGGCCTGGGCGTACAGCTCGGCCAGGGGAAAGTCCTGGCTCACGCCACCGCCGCCGTGCGCTTGGATCGCATGGTCGATGACCCACGTGGCCATCCGCGGTGCGGCCACCTTGATACCCGAGACCTCGATCGCCGCGCCGCGGTTGCCGACGGTGTCCATCAGCCATGCGGTCTTCAGCACCAGCAGACGGGTCGTCTCGATGCGGATGCGTGCTTCCGCCACCCAGTCCTGGAAGACGCCCTGCTCGGCGAGCGGTCTGCCGAAGGGGGTGCGCTCGTGGGCTCGGGTGCACATCAGGTCGAAGGCGCGTTCGGCCATGCCGATCAGGCGCATGGCGTGGTGGATCCGGCCGGGGCCGAGGCGGGCCTGAGCGATCGCGAAACCGCCGTGCAACTCGCCCAGGAGGTTCTCCCGAGGGACCCAGACCTCGTCGTACAGGATCTCGGCGTGGCCGCCGTGACCGCTGTCGGAGTAGCCGAACACACTGGTCGATCGCAGGACGTTCACCCCGGGGGTGTCGAGCGGGACCACGACCATGCTGTGGGTGCGGTGGCGTTCTCCGCCCGGATCCGAGCGGCCCATCACGATGGCCACCTTGCACGCCGGGCTCATCGCGCCGCTGGACCACCACTTGCGGCCATTGATCCGGAAGCCGTCCGCGTCCTCGGTGATCAGGGTGTCGATGTTGTTCGCGTCCGAGCTGGCGACCAGGGGCTCGGTCATCGAGTAGACGGAGCGGATCTCACCATCGAGCAAGGGCTTGAGCCACCGCTTCTGAACCGACGGCGTGGCGAAGTGCGCGAGGATTTCCATGTTGCCCGTGTCGGGCGCGGAGCAGTTCAGCGCTTCCGGCATGATCCACGGGCTTCGACCGGTTATCTCGGCGACATGTGCGTATTCGAGGTTGGTCAGGCCCGCGCCCCGCTCTCCGGGAAGGAAGAGGTTCCACAGGCCACGGTCACGGGCGGCCTTCTTGAGCTCCGCCATGACCGGCGGGGTGTCCCACGGCCCGATCTCGGTCTTCTGCTGCGCATAGACCGGTTCCGCGGGGATGACGAACTCGTCCAGGAACTCGGTGGCTCGTAGCTTGAGATCCCGGATCTTCTCAGTCTCCGTGAAATCCATGGCTGTTCCGTCTGTCCTCTCTATTGCACGCTCAGCGGCTGCCTGCGGCGGGTTGACGCGAAGTTGTCATACGGCTTTTCGGGCCCGCGACCGACAGCGAGGCGATCGGTCAGCCGTGTCCGGGGCGGATGGCGGCGCCGACACAGACGACGCCCTCCTCGACTTCTTCATCGCTCTCCCCCTCGTCACGGGACATGTGGCCCGCTGAGACGAGTTGGACCCCTGGTCCGGCGGGAGCGTCGTCGCTGACCTGCGTATTCCGGTGCCTTGATCGGCTACACCACGGCGGGACGCCATCGGGCGGTGGATCGCGAACTTCCTTCCCTAGGCGGGTCCTTGGAGATGGTGCGGCGTCCCCGTCGCGCGCCGGACGAGTTCGGCTCCGTAGTCATTGCCGTTCGGCGTTCGGACGACGGTGTGGGTGTGGAACTTCTCAGGCTCCGTGTTCGCGAGGAACACGCCCGCGTGATGGTCGAACTCGACGAGGACGACCGGGCTCTGTACGCGGTAGTAGAACGTGTCCTGGTCACCGCGTCCGCCGATCCAGCAGAAGTAGGTCTCGTCGAGATGGCGGCGGACGTCCGCCATCCGTGCCTTCCTGGGCCCGTCGGGCTGGTAGTCGAGGAAAAGGGCCACCAGATCGATGAGCGCATCCCGCTGAGCCGGGTGGAGTTCTGTGCCGGGGACCCCTTCGTAGGGGATGACCCGGTTGTCCTGGAACGCTCCGGCCAGGTGGAGTTCGTCGGCGGGGTGCAGCCGCCCTGGGGGCATGTCCGGGTCCCGCTTCTGGTGGAACAGCACTGCCTGTTCGGCCTGGCCGGGCGTCAGGGTCCTGACGAAAGCGAGCCCTGCCCGTTCCTGTTCGTCGAAGAGTGACAGTCCCTCGTGCTCGCCGCGGTCGACGAGGTTCGGCTCGGAACCGAAGAACACCGGCGTGAGCACTTGCCGGCCGCCGATCAGCAGGCAGTTGACGGCCAGGTGGTGTCCCCAGAGGTTCCAGCCCCACGGCTCGGTCACGGACGGGGTGCCGAAGATGTTGATGTTGTAGCTGTGCTCGTTGAGGATCCGGGGCAGACCAACGAGCTCGCCCAGGAACCCGTTGACCCTCATGATGTCCCGGACCTTCCGGTAACCCGCGGGGCTCAGACACGCCGCGACGAGCCGGAAAACCTGATCGCGAATCTCCTCGTCGACCTCCTCCAGCCGGATGCCGAAGGGGTTGAGGCAGAACTCCGGGTTCAGCCAAGCCCGCCACACCCGGCTGTGGAGGAGGTGCAGGACGCGGCTCCGTTCGTCGGCGCTGAGCGTGCCGAGGAGTGCGACGGCGGCGTCGACCGCCGCGTCGTTGTCCGCGCCCTCGTCGCCTTCTGTGCCGAAGAGCTCCGGCACGGTCCGGCCGTCTGTGGTGATCCCACGGAATTCCGTGTTCTCGAACAGCGCCGTCCACGCCGAGGCGACTTCATCGGCCACCGGGTTCTGCCTCACGGCGTCGAGATAGGTGTACGGATCACACGACCGGAACGCGCTCAGCCGTGGATGCTCGAGAGGGAAGAGGTGGTCGCGGAAGTCGCTGGACATGTCGCCTCCGGGAGTGGGGGTGCGAGACAGCACCGGCTCGCGCCCAGGAGCATCCGGCCCACCCGCGTGACGCTCCCGGAACGGCGGGCCCCACTTTGCCACAGGTCCTCTCGATGGTCCACTGGTCCATTTTGTGGACCGAAGGTTGAAATGAAGGGCGCAATGACAGCGACAATGGAGTCCGCCGAACTCGGCTCGGCAGGGGAAGGCGACTACTCCTGCCGGGAGAAGACCGCAGGAACAACGGCGTCCAGGCCGAGCGGTTCCCGAGGGGATTTCGACGGTTCTCCCCGCCCGCGATCATGTTGCGCGGATCCCGAGGCGCCTGCCCTCGGTCTGCACTGCATCGCCGGGCCGCAGCAGCCGGGGAGGCCGGCGGGCGTAGCCGGAGGGGGTGCCGGTGCTGAGCAGGTCACCGGGGTGCGGCGTGGGGGTGCGTGAGATGCGGGGGGCCGGCTGGCCGGGGGCGGTCGGCGTAAGCCCCGGAATTCGTCAACTGTGCGGGTCTCGTGAGGTCTTCTCGACGAAGCCGCCTCGTGGTCGGTGCGGCCGGAGTGCTGCTGAGTGTCGGCCATGGAATCCGTGCGGATGCGGTCAGAACTGGTACGGCCCGAAACGGCCCCACGCGACCATGGCCGGCAAGGCTGTGAAGTGAAGGTTCGCAGCGGCCTTCGCGGCTTCGGAGCGACGGAGGTGGACGACGGACCCGCCCCCGGCCGGCACGATGCCGCCGAGAGCGGCCAAGGGGGTCAGTACCGGTGCGATGTCGGTGGCACCCGGGAGGATTGGCCGACGCCCACGAACGCATCGAGCAGCCCGATGAGCTTCACGGAGGTGCCGGAGTACTCTTCGACCCGGCCGAGGCGGTCTTGGCGAGTTCTTCTCTGTCTCGCAGGATCTTCATGCCCCTGAACAGAACGAAGGAGGCGGCCAGATAGGCCTGGAAAACCCGCAACAGCACGTTCACGAGGACCCCAAGGCGACGGGAACGCCGATGCGCCGACAGCGATAGGAGCCGATGGGACGGTCGTAGGAACGGCCCGGCACAAGACAACCGACAGCGCAGCAGCTGTTCAAAATTGGACAACCGCACGCCGGCACTTGATTTGCATTTCAAACACTGTTTGGCTGAGTTGGTCCAGGTGGTCTCACGATCGGCAATCAAGCCTGGGAGGCATCGTGCGGCGCAGTGGTGCACTGAGGGGACGAGGGGTCAGCGGTTTCAACTCCTTGGTCGTGAGACTCCGTTCGTCGGATCGGTGGGGGAGGTGGATCCGTCGCCATCTCACCGTCGTGACGTACACGGGGCGGCGGTCGGGGCGAACGTTCAGCACTCCGGTGGCCTACCGGCGCAAGGGCGACATCGTCACGATCGCCGTGGCCTTCCCCGACGCCAAGAAATGGTGGCGCAACTTCACCGGAGACGGTGGCCCGATATCGCTCCAGCTGGAAGCGACGGATCGGGAAGGCCACGCCGTCGCCCAGCGAGGCGACAAGGGCCGCGTCCTCGTCACCGTACGGCTGAACGACACACCGCGGTCATGAACGACCGCCGGTGTCGCGGTGAAAACGTCGTGTCCGAAGGCGATTTGGTGGCAGTCCGGGCCCGGAATGCCGCGGCACGGCAGTGTGCGTCCGCGTGCGGGACGCTGTCGGCTCGGGTGCAGTGGTACGCACATCCGCTCGCCGACGGCGCGGTGCTGACCGAGTCACAGGTCCGGCGGTTCCGATGCGCGAACACGCCTGTCGGCAGGCGACGTTCGCGGAGCGGCGCCGGCGACCGGCACGACGACGTCGCCGACGCTCAGTCCATGCGGATGATTCCCGGTACCAGCGCCGCGGTGACGGCGGCAGTCCGGTCGCCGACGTCGAGCTTGGCGTAGATGTGCAACAGGTGCGTCTTGACCGTGGCCTCGGACAGACGCAGGGCACGGGCGATCTGCTTGTTGCTCTGCCCCCGGGCCACCGCGGACAGGACTTCGAGTGCCCTTCCCAACTTTGCCGCGGTCAAGGCCTCGTGGACCTGGATGAACCTCAACCTGTCCAACGGCGAGAAGATCAGCCTCTGGAAGACGCAGGGCGACAAGGAGAACACCTGGGCGACCGTCCTGAAGCCCGACGGGTCGGAGACCGTCGCCGAGGCGATCGTCACGCCTGACGAGTCCACCCTGTGGACCAGCCCGGACTCCGGCAAGAGGTACCCCACGCGCTGGAAGGCCGCCATCCCGGGCGAGCACGCCGAGCTGAACGTCGAGGTCTACGCCAAGATCCGGGAACTGGTGACGGGCCGCCTGGAAGGCAGCGCCGCCGTCACCGGCGCCTACGGACACCGCCCCCTCACCGGTTCCACCTACATCGAGGTCACCGGCCGCTGAACGGCGACAGGGCGAGCCCTCCTGCCCGCCCGGTGCGCAACCCCCGGCACCGCAGCGAGGACCACCGCCGCGCAGGCGCTCCACCAGCGTCCGCGCGGCCGTGGTCAGCATCGCCGTCCCTTGTCGCCCCGGGTCCCGTCCGGTCGGGCACCGAGCGGCCGACATCCCGCCGGCCAGGGACAAGTGAGGCGATCGATCTTCGGCTGCGCGCGAGCCCTCATCGGTCGGCTTCCTGCGTCCCTTCGCTTCTTGACCGCCCACGGAAAGGAACATAGCTTTGCTTTGGACCGTATTTTGGTTCAGTGGTCCGAGTGGCGGACCGCCTCTACTTCCGGGTTGGCGGCGCTCAACAGGAGCGAGTGCCTCCCGTCAACGAGCGAGGACCGCCGTAGTGGACGTCGATCGTCATTCCGAAGCGGTGCCGCCGTCTTCGACGACGGCGGTTCACATGTGGCGCGGTTCCATTGCCATCAGCCCTGTCCTCGGGAGCGCTCCATGACGGTTTCATCCTCTGCCCCCCGCTCACTTCTGCTGTCCCGCCGTGACCTGGAGTTCCTGCTGTACGACTGGCTCGACGTCGAAACGCTCGCCAAGCGCGAGCGGTACGCCGATCACACCCGGGAGACGTTCGACGCCGTGCTGGACCTCTGTGCGGAGATCGCCGAGGAACGCTTCGCTCCGCACAACAGGCTGAACGACCAGCAGGAACCGCAGATCGTCGATGGCCGGGCGGTGGTGCAGCCCGACGTCAAGACCGCCCTGGAAACGGTCGCGGACGCCGGACTCCTCGGCGGCGGCATGGATGCCCGTGTCGGGGGTCTGCAACTCCCGCAGGTGGTCCAGACCGCCTGCTTTCTCTGGTTCCAGGCGGCGAACATCAGCACGTGGGCGTACGCCATGCTGACGGTCGCAGGCGCCAACCTGCTGCTCGCCCACGGCACCGACGAGCAGGTCGCCACCTACGTCCGCCCCATGATCGAGGGCCGTTACCACGGCACCATGTGTCTGTCCGAGCCGCAGGCGGGATCCTCGCTAGCCGACCTCACCTGCCGCGCCGAGCCCCGCGACGACGGCACTTTCCGGATCTTCGGCAACAAGATGTGGATCTCCGGAGGCGACCACGAGTTGGGCGAGAACATCGTCCACCTGGTCCTGGCGAGGATTCCGGGTGGGCCGCCCGGGGTTAAGGGCCTCTCCCTCCTCGTCGTACCCAAGTACCTGGTGAAAGCGGACGGCTCGCTCGGCGAGCGCAACGACGTGGCCCTCGCCGGGCTGAACCACAAGATGGGGTACCGCGGCACGACGAACACGCTGCTGAACTTCGGTGAGGGCGGGTACCGGCCCGGCGGGGAGCCGGGCGCCGTCGGCCACCTGGTCGGCGCACCGCACCAGGGGCTCGTCGCCATGTTCCACATGATGAACGAGGCGCGGACCGGCGTCGGAGCGGGGGCGACGGCGCTGGGATACACCGGCTACCTGAAGTCCCTGACGTACGCCCGTACCCGCGCTCAGGGACGGCCGGCGGGGGCGAAGGACCCCACCGCACCGCCGGTGCCCCTCATCGAGCACGCCGACGTGCGGCGGATGCTCCTGGCCCAGAAGTCCTATGTGGAAGGGGCGCTGGGGCTCGTCCTGTACTGCGGCAGGCTGCTCGACGAGGAGCGCAGCGCGACCGACGGGACAGAGCGGGCCCGGGCCCGCCTGCTGTTGGAGATCCTCACCCCCATCGCGAAGAGCTGGCCTTCCCAGTGGTGCCTGAGCGCGAACGACCTGGCGATCCAGATCCACGGCGGATACGGATACACCCGCGAGTACGACGTGGAGCAGCACTACCGGGACAACCGGCTCAACCCCATCCACGAGGGAACCCACGGAATTCAGGCCCTCGATCTGCTGGGCCGCAAGGTGGTCATGGACGACGGGGCCGGCCTTGCCGCTCTCGAGGCGCTCGTCCGGGCCACGGTCGAGCGGGCCCGAGCCGTCGGAGGGGAGGCAGGTGATCTCGCGGCCGCTCTCGATCGTGCCTTCACCCGGCTCGTCGAGGTGACCCGGACGATCCACACCGCCGACGTGCCCGTCGGCGTTCGCCTGGCCAACGCGTCGGTGTATCTGGAGGCCGCCGGGCATGTCGTCGTGGCCTGGATCTGGCTGGAGCAGTTCCTCGCCACCGGCGACGGCGACGATGCCCTCCGGCAGGGCAAGCGGCAGGCCTGCCGTTACTTCTACCGCTGTGAACTGCCCCGTACCGCAGTGCAGTTCGACCTCCTCGCGCGCCTGGACACGACGACGCTGGGCACCGATGACACCTGGTTCTGATGGCACATGGTTCTGAAGAGGCGACACCGATGACCTCGCCGGTCCGCATCCGGTACGAGGGCGACGGTGCCCTCTTCGCCACCGACGACCGGCGCGACGCGGTTGCCCCGTCCCCCGGCGAGAGCCCCGGCAAGGCGACCCGCACAGGCCGATGACCTGCCGATGATCACCATCGGCAGGTCATCGAGCACCGTCCGGCACAGGCGTCGCGGGCAGCGCCCTGGCTCCTGGCGCGGCAGCGCGCGCTCCGGAACAGTGCTTGCACCAGTCCGCACACCTCGTTACCGGTGCCCCGGTCCCGCCCTCACATCCCAACCGTCATCCCGCCTGCGGCGGATCCACGAAGATGTCGAGTTCCGGTTCCCGGCCCCCGCCGTACCCGGAGAGATCCGTGTGACCGGCTTCGGTCAGG